>NZ_JBQKUN010000002.1:0-574471 GCF_052156615.1 Nitrospina sp. P1_D6
TGGGGTAATGCCCGGTGGGCGAACGATGGCCGAAGGGTCCGTTCCAAAATGTATTCATCCAACGCGAAGACCAGCCCGGCTGAGCCGGGAAGCAATGGGGTAATGCCCGGTGGGCGAACGATGGCCGAAGGGTCCGTTCCAAAATGTATTCATCCAACGCGAAGACCAGCCCGGCTGAGCCGGGAAGCAATGGGGTAATGCCCGGTGGGCGAACGATGGCCGGAGGACCCGTTCCAAAACGTATTTATCCAACGCGAAGACCAGCCCGGCTGAGCCGGGAGGCAACGGGGTAATGCCCGGCAAGCGAACGAGGGCCGGAGGGCCCGTTCCAAACGAACCCCTTCCCACGAAAAGACTCACACCGTAAAACCCAACGGGCAATGCAGCCTGCCGTCACGCCGGGATTCCCGGCATGCCCCGAACAGAAAATCGAGTGAAGCAGAAAAGATGAAAGTGCGCGGCGGTGCGCCCGATTGCGGGCTCGCCGCAGGAGGGAAAAACCGCGTCAGCCTTCGATGCGGGCGTAGGCCAGTTCCTTGGCGATGCGGATGGCCTCTTCCACGAATTGCTTGTAGGCCCGGTCGGTGTCCTTGTGCTGGGTCTGCTTGACGATCTTCTCGCCGTTGGCGTCGATCACCAGGTCGAGCACGTTGACGCCGGGGGTGACGTGGTGTTTGCGGATTTCAATCTTGATGGTGTTGACTTCCATTGCTGGTCTCCGGAAATGAACTGAGTTTCTTTGGAATCAAGGGATTTAAGTACCATTTCAGAGGGAAGGAATCAAGCGCAAATTCCGGGCAATGCCCGGGGTGATGCGGCAGGGGATGGAAATGGCCTCGCAAATCAACATTCCCCGTAAAACACGCACTTGCAGGAAAAGTGGAACCCCTCGGAACGGGCCCTCCGGCCCTCGTTCGCTTTCCGGGCATCACCCCGTCCCGCCCCACGTCGTGGGGCCGGGTCAGGTGTTGATGTTGAGCAGGCGTCCAACCCGGTTCTCGTTGGACCGGTTCTGGATGCCAAGGGCACGGATGGACGTCTCCACCCGGGTGAGTTCCTCAGTCAATTGAGAAATGGACCGGGCGAGGTCCGTGCCCGCAATTTCCTCTTCCGCAGCAGCCAGGTTGACGATGGTGTCACGCGTCGTGGCCGCGGTGGCAGCCAGCCGGTTCGAAACCGACCCCACGTTGGCCCGGGTCTGGTTGATGGTTCCCAATGCGGTGTCGATGCTGTCGATTGCCGTGAGCGCGTTGTTCACGGTGGTGATGTCCAACCCCGCAAGGCCCAGCGTCGTGGTGTCCGTGGCCTCGACCACGTTCAGGTTGATCTGGTTTTCCGCTCCACTCCCGGAACCGACCTGAATATTGACCTGGTTGGGAGAACCCGGGGCGAGATCCCCATTCAGGATATTCTGCCCGTTGAATTCGAGGGACTGCGAGATGCGGTCGATTTCCCCCAGCACCTGTTGAAACTCCGTATTGAGAATGCCGCGCTCGGTGTCCCCCAGCGTGCCGTTGCTGGCCTGTACCGCCAGCTCCCGTCCCCGCGCGGCCAGGTCGTTGATGGTGGCGAGTCCGCCTTCGGCCACGTTGATGAAGTTGGACCCGGTCTCGATGTTCCGGCTGGCCTGGGAGAGCGCACGGATCTCCGCATTCAGCTGCTCGGACAGGCCCAGTCCCGCCGGGTCGATACCCGGGTTGACGATGCGGTTTCCCGAGGCCACCTGCGCCAGTGTGGTGCGCAGCCCGGACTGGTTGCGTTGAATCAGGGTCAACAAACGACTGGTGGTATTCGGATCGATGGAGCTGGCCATGCTCATTCTCCTTCGGGAGCCTGGGGTCAGACCCCTCAAAAATTTTTGACTTTATAATCAAAGTTAATAATATTGGGACAGGATGTCAAATCGGTCGCCCGAATGCGGCGCCTTCCGCCCCCCGGGTCATCCAACACCGCCATCTCCGGTGGCGGCGGTCTTCTTCCACTTCCAACACTCTCACCAGGTCTCCCTATGAAAATCTTTATCAACGGCAGCGAAGACAACACCTCCTACACTCAAACCAGGCTGGGCGACCTGCTGGAACATATCCAGAAAGAAACACTGAATGACGATCAGTTTCTTTTTAAAATCCGAATCAACGACCAGAGTATGGAGTTCGGCTCCAATGAATCCAAGGAAATGCTCCTGACCGAAATACAAAAGCTGGAGATCGAAACCTCGACCATGAACGACATGGTCAACGAAAACATCCATAACGCCATCGGGTACTTGGAGCGCTTGATACCCGGTCTGCAACAGGTGGCCCAGATGTTCCGCGAGGGCAAACAGCAGCAGGCCAACCAGTTGTTCATGGACGTGGTCGACGGGATCGACTGGTTTTCCCAGCTAGTGGAGCTGGTGGTGCAGGCTCGCCAACTGGACGTGAACAACACCCAGTACAGCGGCAAAACCCTGTCCGACCGCAAAGAAAAGTTACTGCAAATGACCCAGGCTGTACTGGAAGTCCATAAGAACCAGGACTGGATTCGCCTCGCCGACCTGCTGGAATACGAATTTCTGCCTTATTACGAAGACTGGCTTGAGGTCCTGCCCCAACTCAAAAATTGACATTTTCTGGCTCTCCCCCTCCCAACTCCCTGACTCTCCTATTCAACCTTCCTGTTTTCAATAAGTTAAAAAATATTCAAACTTTATTTATTTTTCCCTAAAGTCTCATGTGCGAACGCCGTTAAGGAAATAGGGTTTGTTTTGCCCGGGCTTGGTTGCCCGATGGCATACCCGGTCAATTTCATTAAAAAACAATAAGTTGTGTGAATTGACGCATCATGGGACGGTACATAAGGATTGACGGGGTGAGCCCTGGGGATTGATTTCCTTATTATTTTTTTGAAGGCATCCGGGTCGGGAAAGTTCAGTTCGCCTGTACTTCTTAACGGATTAAAAAGATAAGACTTGAGCAATTGGGATCACCGGCACCCCAAAAAGCCGGAAAGCAGGACACCATGGCAGAAATAGACAGCAATTTCCCATTCAATCGCATTGGTCTTCCCCGTCTGGGGGAGAACAACAACGATGAGGGCCCGGTCAGTCGGTTGCGCCGCGCGCAAGAGGAGCGCGAGGAGAGGAGAGAACAAGCCCTCCGTACCGGCCAGCCGACAGACCGGGTGAATCTCGCACCCCGTCCGCAGGGAGAGGTCCGCCCGGTCGAGGACGTGGTCCGGCGCGAGGCGGAAACGACGCCGATTCCCTTGCGGGACCTCGGTGTGAACCGCCGGATCATCGGCCAGGAAAACGACGAACCCGGGCTGGTTCTGGACCGGAACAATCCGGACGATCCCCAGCCGTTCAGTCCCATCGAACAGGCGATCGCGGCTGTCATCCGCCGCCCCGGCAATCTGGAGCTCAGGCCTCAGACGGGTGGGGGCCTGGCCACGGAGCCGGGCGGAGAGGGCCCTGCGGCAAGGCTTGAGCTGGCCCCCGAGCCCCTGGTGCTGGACCCGGCCCGTTTTCAACAGCAACGGGCACTGGAAGATGAACTCGAAGCACCGCAGCCTCTGGATCGGGAAACACCGCCTTCCGCCAACGCACAGCCCCGGATTCTGGAGCAGGAGGAACCGGAGACCAATATTCAGCAATTGACGGAAAACCGCGGCGCCCTGCGCTCGAATTTCCTGGAAACGGACCCGGCCCTGCGCGCCAACCGTGAACTGCGCAACCTCATCCGTGAAAGGGATGACAACGAGGACACCCCCATTGAACGGGGCAGCAACAACCTGCTGTTGAACGAGCGAGAAGCATTCGTGCCTCCGGGAGCGGTGGAGGAACCGGGCGCCGCCCCGGTGGCCCAGTCCATCGTCGCGGAACGGGCAGAGCAGGCCCGCATTGAGCGGGTGGAAGAACAGGCCGAAGCCCGGCGCATCCGCCGGCAAGAAGAGGAAGAACAACGCCCACGGCCTTTGGATCTGGATCCGGAATCCCGGGTGGCCCAGCGCGGGCTCAACATCAACCGGTTCATTTAAGCAGGACCCTGTCGAGCATCGACCATGGCACTTTTGAGCAATAACATTCTCAGCAACTTCAACCTTTCCCTGACGGGAACGTTGAATCTGCGTTCGCTCCTGTCGCCTCTGAATCTGGGCGGGACCCTGGGTGGATTGGGCCAGGTGCTTTCCGGGATCACGGACAGCATCGTCGACCAGGTGGACCTGTCCCCGGAAGCCACCGAGGGCATTCTCGGACTGGGACGCACCATCGGATCGCCTCTTCCCAATCGCGGTGCCTTGCTGGCGGGTTCCTTCAGTTTTGTCGAGCGGGGGTTCCCGGTGATCAGCGATCTGCGCGGGCCCCTGTCGGCATTGCGGGTTGCCCAGAGCGGCCGCTTTTTGACTGAGAATTTCCGGGATACGGGCCTTCCCCTACTCGATGAGTTCACCAAACGCGACTCGGTGGTGCAGTTGCAGAACGATGCCCTGGGCGACCTTCGCTCGCGGTTGGAGAAACTGCAGCGCTCGGTGGAGACCCTGCGCCAGACCGGAGCGCTCAACCTGCTGACCGGATTTTCTTCCGACCGCAACGTCGTCCAGGTAACGGCAAACGAGACAGCCCCGATATCCCGCTTTCAAGTGAATGTGGTGCAACAGGCCACCCGCGAGTTGCGGGTGTCCGACGCCCAGTCTCTCGGTGCACTGGGCTTGAGTGGCAGTTTTTCCATCAACGGCGTGGAAGTGACCGTCGCCGCCGGCGACACGCTTCTCGACATCGCCAACAAGATCAACCGCGGCGAAGACGTGAACGGAAACGGCGTGCTGGACGGTCCGGAAGACTTCAACGGCAACGGCCTGATCGATATCATAGAAATCCCGGCCACCCCGTTTTTTGAAGGCCTGTTCATCATCGAGGACGCCAACAACAACGGCGTGCTGGACCCGGCGGAAGATGCCAACGGCAACGGCATCCTGGACGGCGGCACGGCCCAGACCGGTGTCACCGCCACCTTGTCATCGGACAACCGCCTGGAGCTGACCGCGGCGGAAGGAGAACGCATCAACCTGGACGATCCCGACGGGCTCCTTCTCCAACTCGGATTCTTCACGCTCAACAGCCAGAACGTTTCCGTGCTCAAGGACAAGCAGCTGGTCACCGTCAACAACCAGGTGACGGACCTGAACCGGCTGGCGCAGGATGCGGTGATCGAAATTGGCGGAAAAGAGTTTCAAAGCGCGACCAACACGTTTGACGACATCCTGAACGGGGTCACGATCAGACTCAGGGGTACCTCCAGCCAGGCTGTTGAGGTGGGCGTGCGGGTCGATGCCAAAGGAGCGGCGGAACAGATTGAAACGCTCGTGGACCGGTTCAACGACGCAATCCAGGCATTCAACAAAATCCTGGGCGGCGACAACGTGTTTGCCCGCGACCTCGACATTCAAACCCTGCGCAACAACCTGATCAAAAATTCGCAGGGCGTGCTTGAACAGATCAATGAAAGGGATGCACGCACGCAGGAACAGGCCCGGTTCCAGAAAAACACCCGGTCCCTCGGCATCAACAGCGTCAACACCGAAAAGACCGCGTTCCAGGAAATCGGCCTCTCCAATGCGGTGCGCAACCTGAAAGACAATTCCACAGAATTGTTCAAACATGTTGGCAGCAAACTGTTCCGGGAACTGTCGGCCATCGGTATCCAGACGGAGTCGGACGATACCCTGAAAATCAATCGCCCCCAGCTGGAACGGGCGTTGAACCAGAACCCGGGAAAGGTTTTTAATATCCTGACCCGCGAAGAAGGTGGTATCCTTTCCAGAATCGAACCGATACTGGAACTGGCACTCAGCGACAACCTGGGTATCCTGAATTTCAAACAGGAGCAGATCCGGGAGCTTTCGCAAGTGCCTTCCAAGGTGGCCGAGCTGTTCCAGGAAAATGCCGGCAATGACCTGTTGCGCAACCTGATCGCGGTGGTATGACTATGACCTCCAAACTGGCACAACAGATCATGGACGGCCTCGAGTCCCAGAAAACGGGTTACAACAAGCTTCTGGAACTGGCCGGTCAGCAGAAAGAGGCCATCGATGCCGGAGACGACGAGACGTTGGTGCGGGTGATCCAGAACAAGGAACAACATCTTCGCTCGATGCAGGAACTGGAGCGGGCCCTGAAGGAAAGCGCCGACACGCTGACCGACGGGGACCGGCAGGATCTTCAGGAACGGGCCCGGCCCTTACAGAATGAGGTGCTCGGCCTGATGGAAAAACTGATCGAGCTGGAAAACACGTGTACGGAAACCCTGAAGGCGAAAGCCCTGAACACGCGGGAGGAGTTGTCGGACCTGAAAACCCGCAAAAACAACATCAAGCAGTACGGCATGTTTGGCGCCAAGGGAACGGAATTTTCCGGCGATGCCTGAATAAGGAGATCGTGGACTCATGGATTTCAGCGTAACCAGAGTATCCCGTGCGTTCCAGGTTTACCAGAGCCAGACCCGCATTGCGGATCTGAACAAGCAGAGCAACCTGAGAACCGTGCAGGGACAGGCCGACCGCGTCAGCCTGTCCACGGAAGCTCTGCGCCTGTTCGAGCAGAACCAGGTGCGCGCGTCGAACCCGTCCGAATCCACGTTCGAATCCAGGCAGGCCGCACAGCAAAACACCACCCCTTCCGCAAGCCAGGCGGCTTCGACCATTTCCGCCCAGGCCGCATCCACGCCCACGGCTCAGGCGGCTTCCGCCGCCGGCCCACAGGCGGCGATACCGATCACCCCGCCCGCCACTTCACGGCCGCAGACGGCTTCGGTCCGTGGTGGAGAACCCCCGAAAGAGAACCCGTCCGATGAGGAACTCCTCGACTTCCTGAACATCGCCAATTCTCAGGAGGAAGAAGAATTGGAGATTCCGTTTTCTTTCCGCCGGGGCAGCCGACTGGGCTGATGCCCGGCACGCCGGCGGACCCGTTCCCTGATCCAACACACTCCCAGCCAAACTCCCTTCGCTGGATTTTCCCCACGGCATCGGGCATAATCGGGGCTCGCCGCTGACGCGCACCGAATTTTTCCGCCCATCATCCAACGAGGTTTCATGATTTGCGTTCCCATCGTCGGTCCCAGCATGGACCGCGCGCTTGAAGATATCGACGCCTGCAGGAAGGTCGCCGACTTCATCGAATTCCGTCTCGACCTGATCCCCGATCACGACCTGCCGCGCCTGATTGAGGCCGCGGGCGACACGCCGTACATCGTCACCAACCGCGCCAAGATGGACGGCGGCCAGTTTCCCGGCACCGAGGAAGAACGCGTCGCCGTCATCAAACAGGCCATCGAACTGGGCGCGATGTACATCGACATCGAAACCTCCACGCCGCCGGAACTCCTGCGCTCGGTGCTGGAGAACAAGGGCAATTCCAAAGCCATCCTGTCGCACCACGATTTCACGCGCACCGACGACAAGGTCGATGCGCTCTACGAGTTGATGACGCAGATGCCCGCCGACGTGCTCAAGATCATCACCTACGCGCAGGACCTGAGCGACAACCTGCGGCTTCTGCAACTGCTCAGCCGGGCGCGCCGCGACGAGGTGAACCTGATCGCGTTCTGCATGGGCGAGAAAGGCGAGGTCAGCCGCATCCTCTCTCCCATGTACGGCGGCTGGCTGACGTTCGGTTCGCTCGACCGCGGCAAGGAAAGCGCGCCGGGACAGATCCCCGCCACCACGCTGAAACACATCTACCGCGTCAACGAGCTCAACCTGGACAGCAAGATCTTCGGCGTCATCGGCGACCCGGTGAACAAGAGCATGGGTTACCTCATCCACAACCGCGCCTTTTCGGAACTGAACCTGCCGAACGTGTACGTGCCCTTCTGGGTGAAAAGCCTGACGCGCTTCTTCAACACCTACCAGGCGTACTTCACCGGGCTCAGCGTCACCATGCCGTTCAAGGAAGACATCATGAAGCACATGGACCGCGTCGACCCGCTGGCGCAGAAGATCGGCGCGGTCAACACGGTGGTGCGCGAGGACAACGACTGGGTGGGCTACAACACGGACGTCACCGGCGCGCTGTCGGCGCTCACTGCGGTGACGGAACTCAAAGGCAAGCGGGTGCTCATCATCGGCGCGGGCGGCACGGCGAAGGCCATCGGTCACGGCGTCACCGAACAGGGCGCGGCGCTCACCCTCACCTACAACCGCAATAAAGAGAAAGCCGAGGCGCTGGCACAGGAGCTGAACGCAAATCTCATCAGCATCCGTGACATCGATTCGCACGAAGCCGACATCGTCATCAACTGCTCGCCTGCCGGCATGACGCCCAACACCAAGGACACCCCCTTCCCGGCGCGCCTGCTCAAGCCGGGCATGGTGGTGTTCGATTCGGTGTACAACCCGATGGAGACGCGCCTCATCAGGGAAGCCAGGGAAAAAGGATGCACGGTGATTCCCGGTATCGAGCTGTTCGTCAACCAGGCCATCGAGCAGTTGAAGCTGTGGACGGGACAAACGCCGCCGCGCGATCCCCTGCATGAAGTTGTGGAAACCCGCCTGCGCGAGCTGGCGGCAAAAGGCGTTTGATTCGCCACCGGATGCGTTATACTTTCTAAAGTGAAGCCGTTTTCCGGAGGCGCCGCCCATGGGCCTGGACATTCCGCATTCCCAGTTTTGCGACGCGGACTTTGAAGAGTTCAAACGACGCCTCCACCGGGAGACAGACCACCTCTCCGCCTGGTTCCGGGACGGCGCGTTCGACAACCAGCCGGGGGCCTGCGGGTTCGAGCTGGAAGCGTGGCTGGTGAACTCGCAGTTCCAGCCCGCGCCGATGAACGACGTCATCCTGCCCACCATCAACCACGGCCTCGTGGTGCCGGAACTGGCCCGCTTCAATTTCGAAATCAACAGCACGCCGCAAACCCTTTCCCCGCACATGTTCCACGACATGGACACCGAACTCGCCGCCATCTGGGAGTTGTGCGAACACCGCGCGCGGGACCACGACTGCGGCGTGATGACCATCGGCATCCTGCCCACCATCACCGACGACGCGCTGACCGTCGCCAACATGTCGGTAAACAGCCGCTACCAGGCGCTCAACGAACAGGTCCTGCGCCTGCGCAACGGACGCAGCCTCATTCTCGAAATCGACGGCAACGACCGCCTGCGCGTGGAACACGATGACGTGATGCTGGAATCGGTGACGACGTCCCTGCAGATCCACATCCAGTGCCCGCCCAAAAACGCGGCCAGGCATTACAACCTGTCACAGATACTGGCGGCGCCGATGGCCGCCGTCACGGCCAACTCGCCGTACCTGTTCGGCAAAGACCTGTGGGATGAGACGCGCATCCCGGCGTTCGAGCAGTCGATCGCCGTCGCCAGTTTCCGCGCGGCGGACGGACGCACCATCGGCCGTGCCACCTTCGGCACCGGTTACGCGCAAAGCTCCATCCTCGAACCGTTTCTCGAAAACCTGTATGCGTACCCCATCCTGCTCCCCATCCACTTCGACGACCGCGAGGAAGACCTGAGCCACCTGCGCCTGCACAACGGCACCATCTGGCGCTGGACGCGTCCGCTTGTCGGGGTGAACGCACACGGCGTGCCGCACCTGCGCATCGAACACCGCGTGCCCGCCGCCGGACCGAGCCGGCCGGACATCATCGCCCACGTCGCCTTCCTGCTTGGCCTCATGGTGCACTTCGTCAACGACGATGAAAAACTGGAAGACGGGATCCCGTTCATGCAGGCGCGCGACAATTTTTACCGCGCCGCCAAAAACGGCCTGTGCGCGGAGATCAAGTGGCCGGGCAACCGCACCGTGCGCATGCAGGAGTTGATCCTGGAACACCTCGTGCCCGCCGCACGGAAAGGACTCGAACGCGCGGGGGTGGACAAGGCGGACATCGAGCATTACATTCACGGCATCATCGCCGAGCGGGTGCGGTCGGGGCAGAACGGCGCGCGCTGGCAGAGGGACTTCGTCGCCAAGCACGGAACCGACATGGCCGCACTGACCGCCGCCTACTACCACAAACAACACTCGCACCGGCCGGTGCACACGTGGAGCGTGTGACGATGGACCTGCACCTGCTCGATGCCGTGCCGCCGGACCTGCTCACCACTCCCGTCGAAGAACTGGATACCGTCCTGCCGGGCCCGACGCTGCTGCGCCTTCCCGGCCACACCGATCCGCCGCTGTTCATCTCGACGCTCCTGCACGGCGACGAGCCGACGGGATTCCAGGCAATGCAGAAACTGCTGGCGCATTACCTCGCCGCGCCGGAGGGACTGCCGCGCAGTGTGTGGCTGTTCCTCGGCAACGTGCACGCGGCGAAGGGCAACCTGCGTCATCTCGACCAGCAACCCGACTTCAACCGCATCTGGAACGGCGGCGACCGGCCGGAGCACCGCCTTGCGGCGCGCGTGGTGGCGATGGTGCGGGAGAACGGGCTGTTCGCGTGCATCGACATCCACAACACGTCGGGCAAGAACCCGCCCTACTCCGCCATCAACAAGCTCGACCCGGCGTGGGTGTTCCTCGGCAAACTATTCAGCGACAAGCTGGTGTACTTCACCCGGCCCGACACGGTGCTGACCAAAGCCTTCGCAGAGATCTGCCCGGCGGTGACGGTGGAGTGCGGGCAGCCGGGCGACCCCAAAGGCCTTGAGCGCGTGCACGGCTTCGTCGATCAGTGCCTGAACCTCACCGCGATCGTGCCGACGGGGTACCGCACGGCGGACGAGTCCGTGTTCCACAGCATCGGGCGCATCGAGTTTCCCGACGGGTGCACGGTGGGGTTCGATCACTCAGGGGGATCGGAAGACTTCGTGTTCGTGGAGGACCTGGACAGCCTGAACTTCAAGGAACTGCCGGAGAACACGCGCATCGGCTGGCGGCACGATGAAAGCAAGCGGCTGATTGTGTATGACGAGACGGGGAAGGAAGTGGGCGACGAGTTTTTCGTGTACAAGGGGAACGAGATTCGACTGAAGCGGGCGGTGGTCCCCTCCATGCTGACCACCAGTCCCTACGCCGCCCTCGACGACTGCCTGGGCTATTTAATGCAGAGGTATGTGCTGGAGTAAAACTTCAAAATCTTTAGATACTCAAATCTCTATTTATTTCAATTTACTTTGGACAACTCAATTCATCCGACCTTTATAAAGAAAATTCCCATTAGCTTACTAAAAAAATACCTTGAAAATATCCCGTTTTGGGTTATTATGCAAACTACCCTCTAATTATTCTTTTGAATTTGAAATGGATCTGATGGGCACTTCAAAACAAAAGGGACTGATATTCCATCAGTCAAAATTTAAATATCTTGATTTATTTAAAAAAGACCCTAGCCCTTATTACTTAACTGATTTAGGAGTTCTTTTTTCAAATAACTGTTTGGATATTTTGCCACTTCTAAAGGATCAAGTAGTTGACACTATCTTTGCTGATCCTCCATTTAATTTAAATAAAAAATATGGCGCAAATTCAAATGATGATTTGTCCGATGAAGAATATTTAGATTGGTGTTACAAATGGATAGATCAATGTATTCGAACTTTAAAGCCGGGTGGATCGTTATTTCTTTATAACCTTCCTAAGTGGAATATAATATTAGGCGCATATTTAGCCAAGCAAGGCCTAAGTTTTCGACACTGGATTGCTATATCGGTTGGGAATAGCCTTCCTATTTCAGGGCGCCTTTATCCGGCTCACTATAGTCTGCTGTACTATTCCAAAGGTAAGCCTAAAACATTTAGAAAAATCAGGACACCAATTGAACTTTGCCGACATTGTGGGGGAGAGATTAGAGACTATGGTGGGCATCGCAATGCAATGAACCCCAAAGGGGTAAACTTAAAAGATGTTTGGACAGATATTCCGCCAGTTCGACATTGGAAGTTCAAGTCAAAGGCTCGCAGAGCCAATTCCCTTTCAACAAAGATCCTTGACCGAGTTGTAGAGATTAGTACTTTCCCTGGGGAAATAGTTCTTGATCCATTTGGAGGTAGTGGAACAACATTTTCTGTCTGTGAATCGAAACACCGTCACTGGATTGGTATCGAATTGGATTTCGCGGATGTCATTGTAGAACGATTAGAGGACAACTCGATTCATCATCATAAAAACGATGATTATGTAGAAGATTAAATAAGATTCCTCCCATCCGTACCTTTGGGAATTTTAGGAACATCTAGGCTTTCCCCATCCTGCTCAATGACCACTATTTCAAGAACCCCTTCCTTGCAAGAAACCGATGCCCAAAGGTCGAAATATGGCTCAAGCTCGTCAATATTCCCAATTCTGTCTGTAAGATATCTATAGAGTTTTCTTGAAGGAACTACCAAAATCCCTCCAATTGCCTTTTTCTGCAATATACCAAGACATAACTTATTTAAGGCTCGATGACTTGAAGAAATATTCCCAGTTTCCCACTCAAAACCTATAAACCCTTTTTTAGTTTCTAAAATTGCATCCATTTTCCCTGGGTTCTTTTTCCCCTCAATAGGCCATGGGAACTCAGCAATCCAACCACATTTTTCTAAAAATATGATTGCGGCATCTTTTATCGGCTTTACTCCATTTCCCTCACCCCGTTTTTTTCCTGATTGGGGATGAATTATAAAATCTTTGGAACCGGGCGGCCAAACTACGGATCGGATTGCTTTATGAACTAAATTGCGAACCTGTTTCCATTTTCTTGATTGGGGGAAGGGCCCCTTTTGGATTAAAGTATGAGTGGCAACGATCTTCATATATTATTTTTCTTTACCCGAGCCATTTTTTTTTGAATCGAGGAAAACAATTTATTGGCTTCAATTCCGATTGCTTCAGCAACCTCTAAAAACTCAATCACATCTAAACGACGCTCCCCTCGTTCATACTTTGAAACAAACGATTGCGGTTTTTTTAACTTCTTAGCAATCTGCACTTGCGTTAACCTCTTATTTTTTCTGGCATTAATTAGAAAAGTAAGAAGTTCTTCATATTCTTTTGTAAAAACGGATCTCAAGATTCATTCCCCAAAATTACAATAGAATCTTAAAACCCAAATCAGGATTATCCCAAATTGGGTTTTTACTTTTGTGACTTTTGGAGAGTTAGAGAGAGGATTGCGGATGGCTATCTTCTAGGATACGGGTATCTGGGGGGGGGGCTATGGCTACCCCCGCTTCCACTCCTTGAACTGGAGCCAGGCCTGGTCGAAGACGGCGGGGTCGTAGTGTTTTTTGGTGAGGGGTTGGTCGCCTTCCGGCGAGCGGGCGACGACGATCTGCTTGTCGCGCACGTTGCTGTTCTCCATGTAAATGGCGACGCCGTCGGCCATCACCGCGCCCGTGCCGCGCAACAGTTCCTCGCGCACTTCCTTGGGGTTGTCGATCACTTTCATTCCGTCTTTGTTGATCATCGTCTCCTGCCTGAATTTTTAAACCACAGATGAACACAGATAAACACTGACCCGGCGGAGCCGGGAAGCAACCCTCATACTCATTTCAATTTCGTCGCCTGCGGCTCCTCATAAGACAACTTGATGTAAAAGCCACCCAGCCCCACTGCGTGGGGAGGAAGCCGGGTACTGCTCTCCCAGCGAACGATGGTCTGAGGGCCCAATTTCAAATACAATCTGTTTCCTCCGGGTGTGACCCGGCTTCGGAGAAGGGGGAGCCTAAAAACCCCCCTCCCAGCCCGTCACTCTGTGAGTGCCTCCACGGGTGGAACCCATGATAACGTTTGCAGCAATGGGATGAAATCGAAATGGTAGAAGATGCAGAACCGGGCCCAACCGATCCTCGTCTGCCAGAAAGGAATGACCCCGTTTCTTCTCCCTGCAAGGGAGCTACATTTGAGAGCGGTAGCGGGGGATGGAGGGATCGGCGATCTGCGAGTAGGCATCGATGCCGCCGATGAGGTTGTACACGGTGTCGACACCGGATTCTTTCAGGATTTTCCCGGCGCGGAGGGACCGCTCGCCGAAGTGGCAATAGACCACGATCTCGTCTTCGAACGCCAGTTCCTGGAACCGGGCCCACGGACCCTCGTCTGCCAGAAAGGAACGACCCCGTTTCCTCTCCCTGCAAGGGAGCTACATTTGAGAGCGGTAGCGGGGGATGGAGGGATCGGCGATCTGCGAGTAGGCATCGATGCCGCCGATGAGGTTGTACACGGTGTCGACACCGGATTCTTTCAGAATCTTCCCGGCGCGGAGGGACCGCTCGCCGAAGTGGCAATAGACCACGATCTCGTCTTCGAACGCCAGTTCCTGGAACCGGTCCACGAGCTGGTTGAGCGGAATGTGGATGGAATCCGGCAGCGCGGAGAGGGAATGTTCCCAGTCTTCCCGCACGTCCAGCAGACACTCGATTTCACCCTTGTCCAGCCGCTTCTTCAACTCCGACGGCGACATGGGCAGGATCTCCAGCGACTCGGCATCCATACTTACGTGCCTCCCTGTAAAGGATTCCACCCGCAATGTTCCAAGCGAGCGGTCATAACAACCTTGACCCTTATATAATCTAGCATTACCCAAAAGGGTAGGTCACGACTTTTTGCTAATTTTAATGACAACTATTCACAATTTGAATATACTGCGCATCCTAAATATGTGGGTGGGCACCTTTTTTTAGGTTGTGTGCCAAAACGATCTTTTCTTGTCAGCCAAAACTGAAATTAAAGTTGAAGGCAGGAAGTGAGGCACTCTGTGTCTTCCAAGGTTGGCCACCCCTCCCGGTCTCCTTGGCCTGCCTTCTTTCTTTTTCCCTCATTCGAACCCGATGAGGGGCCAGTATCCCCAAAGCAGAACCAGGTAGGACAACATCCCAAGCGCGCTGAGCAAAAGCCCCGCCTTCACCATGTCGGTCAACGGAATGTAGCGCGAGGAGTACGCCAGCGCCGACGCCGGTGTGGCGATGGGCAGGATGAACGCGAAGTTGCTGGGCAGGATGACGGTCATCGTCGCCACCACCGGGCTGATGCCGTACGCCGGGCACAGGGTGAGCGCCGGCGGCAGCAGGATGGCGATGACGGCGCTGTTGCTCATGAAGGTGGTGAACAGGACCGAGAGCACCGCCAGCGTCAGCAGGAAGGCCGTCGGCGACGCGATCCATCCATGGAACACTTTCTCCGCCAGCCACAGGGCGGCCCCCGATTCCGCCATCACTTCCCCCAGGCAGATGGCGCCTCCGTACATCAGGATGATGGCCCAGTTGACGTGCGGCTCCACCGCGCGCCAGGTGATGAGGTTCAGCACGAACAGCGCGAACACCGCCATCAGGGCGATGTTGGCGATGCCCAGGGTGTCGCCGAACCCGAACCACAGCACCAGGGTGACGGCCATCACCGCACCGACGCCCATCTCCTGGTACGAAATCTTACCGAGGCTCAGCGATTTGCGCTCCAGCGTCTCCAGAGCCGGGGTCACATCGACGGCCTCCGGCTTGAACAGCGTGCGCAGGACCACCCACCCGCAGACCAGAAGGATGGGAATCATCGGGAAGGTCAGCACCGAGTATTGCAGGATGCCCAGCGTGTGTTCGTTTTCGGTGCCCTTCTCCAGCATCTCGACGGCCAGGGGCACGCGTCCGCCGCCCAGCACGGTGGTGGCGCCGCCGATGATGCACCCCCAGCCGAGCGCAAAGTACAACTGCTTGCCGTACTGCGAACGCCCCGGAGCGAGCTGCAGGGCGGAGGCGATCTCCGCCACGATGGGAAACAGCATCGCCGCCACGGCGTGCTCGGACATGATGGTGGAACCCGCCGCCCCAAACAGGTAGATGGAGGCCAGCAGCTTGCGCGGGTCGTGGCCCCAGTTCTCGATCGTCCACAGGGACAGACGCACGCTGAGCCCGCAGGAGATCATCGCGCCGGATAAAATGAACGCGCCCAGGATGAAGAACACCGCCTTGTTGCCGAAAAACTCGTACACCTGCGAGTCTTCCATGATGCCCAAGAGGGGCACCGCGCCGATGACGAACAGGCTCGTTGCCGACAGCGGAATGACGTTGGTGGACCACAACGCGACGGAGAGCCCGAACAGGCACAACACTTTGTACGCCTGCGGGGTCAGCCCCTCGGGAGCGTCCTGGTTGAGGAACACCACGAACAGCGCGAACAGGATCGCCACCACAATGCCGCGGCGCAGGCGGTCGAAAGCCACGATCCACAGCGGGCGGCGGTCGATGACGATTTTGGGCGATTCGTTCACGAGGCGGATAAGATTTTGAAATTCAACGATAAAAGGCCAATTGACCTAAACTACAAGAAATGCGGGGGTGATTCAATAACTATAACGGCTTGCGGGGTTGCGAGAGACCTCCGGGGAACGGGGTGAAACGGTGGGTGCATGCAGGATGCAATCTCCCGCTCAGGAAAAGCCTCAGACTGTTCCTGCCCGCCACATTTCTTTATCCCTTGGGCGTCGGCTCTTTTTTTGTTCCTGAAAAGCGGGTATAAATGGTAAGGTAGAACACCTGTTCAGGTAACAAATCCATACAATTGAACGAATCAACCGCTCCCGTCGGAGAACGCACTAATGGGAATGACCATCACTGAAAAAATCATAGCCGCTCATTCGGGCAAAGCCTCGGTCAAACCGGGCGACAATGTCTGGGTGGATGTGGATGTCCTGATGACGCACGACGTGTGCGGCCCGGGCACCATTGGCATCTTCAAAAAACAATTCGGCGAAAACGCCAGGGTCTGGGACCGCGAGAAAGTGGTCATCATTCCGGACCACTATATATTCACGTCCGATCCGCACGCCAACCGCAATGTCGACATCATCCGCGCGTTCGCCAAGGAGCAGGACCTTCCTTATTATTACGACGTCGGCACCGACAACTACAAGGGCGTCTGCCACGTGGCGCTGGCGCAGGAAGGCCACAACCGGCCGGGCGAGGTGCTGTTCGGCACCGATTCGCACACCTGCACCTCCGGCGCGTTCGGCATGTTCTCGACCGGCATCGGCAACACCGACGCCGCGTTCATCCTGGGCACCGGCAAGCTGTGGGTGAAAGTGCCCGAAACCATGCGCTTCGAGTTCCGCGGCCAGTTCCCGCCCTACATCATGGCGAAGGACATCCTTCTCCAGGTGATCGGCGACATCGGCTGCGACGGCGCGACGTACCGTACCATGGAATGGGCGGGAGACGCGGTGATGAGCCTGTCCATGGAAGAGCGCATGACGCTCTGCAACATGGCCATCGAGGCGGGCGGCAAGAACGCCGTCATCGAAGCCGACCAGACCACCTTCGATTACCTGGAGACGCGCAACAAGAAACCGTATAACGTGGTGCACGGCGACAAGGACGCGAGCTACTTCTTCTCCAAGGTGTACGATGCCGATGCCATGGAGCCGGTGGTGGCCAAGCCGCATTCGCCGGACAACCGGGCACTGGCACGCGAGTGCAGCGACGTCAAGCTCGACCGCGCCTACATCGGGTCGTGTACCGGCGGCAAGCTGACGGATTTCATCGCCGCGGCGGAAATCCTGAAAGGCGAGAAGGTCAAGATCGGGACCTTCATCGTGCCTGCCACCATGGAAGTGGAAAAAGAATTGAACACCCACAAGATCGACGGCAAGACGGTCATGCAGATTTTCGAGGAAGCGGGATGCCAGATCGGCGAGCCCTCCTGCGCCGCCTGCCTGGGCGGTCCGGCGGACACCTTCGGCCGGACGCAGGGCGAGGAAGTGGTGATCTCCACCACCAACCGCAACTTCCCCGGACGCATGGGGTCGAAGCAGTCCTCGGTTTTCCTGGCGTCCCCGTACACGGCGGCGGCTTCGGCCCTCACCGGACGGGTGACCGATCCTCGTGAATTCATGGCCGCGGCGGTATAACCGCCGTTCGGCCTTTGGAGTTTCATACACATGAAAAAGAAAATTTCGGGGCGTGCGTACGTCCTCGGCAACAATATCGATACCGACCAGATCATCCCCGCTCAACACTTGGTGTACAGCCTGAGCGATCCGGAAGAACGCAAGAACTACGGCAAGTTCGCCCTCTCCGGCGTGCCGAATGAGGCCGCGGGCCTGCCGCAGGGCAACAAACCGTTCGTGGAAGAGGGCTACGAGTCGCCCTACACCATTGTCATCGGCGGCAAGAACTTCGGTTGCGGTTCGTCGCGCGAACACGCCCCGGCATGCATGGAGATCGCCGGCGTGCAGGCGGTGGTGGCGGAATCCTACGCCCGCATCTTCTACCGCAACTCGGTGGACGGCGGCTTCTTCATTCCGCTGGAAACGAAGGACCCGCTGACTGACAAGATCCAGACCGGGGACGATCTCGAGATCGATCTGGAATCGAACACGCTGACCAACAAGACGCAGAACACGACGTACCCGTTGCAGCCGCTGGGCGATGTCATCGACATCATCGAGGCGGGCAACATTTTTGAATACGCCCGCAAGTCCGGGCTGATTCAAAGCAACTGACCGGTTACCAACCCCATTCATCGGGAACCGCTCCATGAACCCTGAGGTGCAGGAACCGCACTCTCCGGGAGGGTGCTTTGGGTCTGGGCCGCGTGCCTGGGTACCCATCCTCATCGCCCTTCTGCTCGGCGGCGGGCTTTCGGCCTGCGCTTCCAATCCTTCCCACAATCCCAGTCCCGGCATGGTTTTCGTTCCTGCCGACCCCTTTGTCATGGGCAGTTCCGAGGACGACATCCAGTGGGCCGCCAGGACGTTTTTTTCCGAGTCGCTGGAATACTACCGCGACGAAACTCCCGCCCACAAAGTTCAGGTGAAGCCGTTTGAGATCGACAAACACGAGGTCACCAACGCCGAATACCGAACGTATCTGAAAGCCACCGGACGCCCCGCACCCAAATACATGGACAATGAAAAGTTCAACCAGCCCACCCAGCCTGTGGTCGGGGTGACCTGGCAGGAGGCACACGATTACTGCGAATGGGCCGGCAAGCGGCTGCCGACAGAGGTGGAATGGGAAAAAGCCGCGCGCGGCTCCGACGGCCGTTTCTATCCGTGGGGCAACGATCCCGACCCCACGCGTGCCAACGCCCGCGGCATGAAGGACGGGCACCGTTACCCGGCCCCGGTCGGCACCTTTCCAATGGGAGCCAGTCCCTATGGGGCACTCGACATGGCGGGCAATGTGTGGGAGTGGACCTCCGACTGGTACCTGCCCTACCCTGAAAATCTAGTCAAAAACGACCTTTACGGCAACACGTTCCGGGTCATGCGCGGCGGCTCCTGGTTTTCGAATATGGATTTGGCTCGTTCGACGGTTCGCGGTAAACTGACCCCGGATCAGCGGCAGAACTATATCGGGTTTCGGTGTGCGCGGTGAGGCATCCGTAGAGGAAGGGACCCCAAACAGGACTCACAACAAGGAAGGACCACAATGAAACGATTCCATACCTATCCGGCATTGATGGCATTGATCACTCTCTTCGTGCTTGCTGGGTGTTCCTCCGGCAAGTCCCCGCATGGGTACGGCGCCTACGGTTACGGCAAAAAAGGCGCGACGAAGGGCAGTTACCACGGTTACGGAAAGCGCACCGGCCCGCCGGAAGACATCCCCCAGCACATCCTGGAGCACACCAACGCCGATGGCAGCGGCATCAACCTCAACAATTCGCACATCGGCGTGAAAGGCATGCGCATTCTTGCCCAGACGCCCAAAGCCCAGAATGTACGCACGCTGGCCCTCAAATCCAACGACCTGGGTGATGAGGGCGTGAAGATCCTCGCCGATTCAGGGACCTTCAAAAACCTGGAAAAACTTTCGTTGTGGGACAACAAGATCACTCCCACCGGGGCGCAAATGCTGGTGGACTCCGCCAATTTTCAGGGCCTGACGGAACTCAACCTGATGAAAAACCAGTTGAACGACGAAGGGGTGAAGGTGCTGGTGAATTCGGCCATCGTGGATTCATTGACCCTGCTGGACCTCAGCAAGAATAAAATCACCGATGAAGGTGCGATCGCCATTGCCAACTCACCCAAGCTGGTGAACCTGAAGCGGCTGGACCTGTACCGCAACCAGATCAGCCCCAAAGGAGCCGAGGCCCTGCTCAATTCACCCTATCTCAAGAACCTTGAGCACCTGGAGCTGACGGCAAACTCCATTGACGTCGACAGCTCCAACCGGCTGAGGGAATCGCACGCGCTTCCAAACCTGCGCTACCTCGCGATTTATTGATCGGACCCTGTCCGGGGTGAACGTCCCCCATCCAGAAGCAGGGGGAACAACCGCCAAAGACAAAAGCCCTCTTCTTAAAGAAGAGGGCTTTTTTCATCTGCACCGGACACCGTCCGCACGCCAATGATCCTCACCGAAGCAAGGCCGCAGGCCTCGGCCTGTTAACGCAGTGGAGCTAGAAGCGGACGTGCAGGCCGATGGTGAAGACGGGATAGAACGGCACGTCGCTGAGATCGTCCTCCAACTGCCGCGCCTCGCGGTTGAGATCCGCCTGGGAAATGGCGGGTCCACTGAGTTGCCGGAGGTTGACTTCCGAATCGCCGACATAAATCACACCCAGGTCCATCGAAAGCCCCACCGCAACCGGCAGATCGAGAAAATTGTCGTCCGCCGCGTTGCCCCAGCCGATGCCGAGATAAGGTCCAAAGTCCTGCCCATGCTGGATGTCCGCACGCACGGAGGCATTGTTATATGTATTGTTGCCCACCCGGAGGTTGCCGGAGGCGGTCAGAATGGCATCGTGATCCAGCCAGAACACCCCGCCCGTTACACGGAAATTGCCGTGAAACGGATGGACGTCAATGAACAGCGGAACGTCCTGGAATTCCAGGTCGGCTTCGTAATCGACCCCACCCAGGTCATCAATCGATGTGGAAAAATAGGTGAGGTTGTTGTAGCCGAGACGCAGGTTGACCCAGTTGGTGATGAGCGGAACCGTCAGGTCCGCACCCAGGCCCGTGGTCCCCGCCTTGCCTGTGATCCCGACACCCAGAACCGCCGATTGTCCAGGTGAGGCGAAAGCCAGAAATGCGGCCACCACCGACACCGCCACCCACGATATTCTCCTAACCGAATTCCCCCCTGGTTGTTTCATGCTCCCCTCCTTTTGCGACGGATTGTCTGGTGTGAAAGAATGGACCGCCCGGGCCACGCGCCCTTACGCCGATAAAACAAACAAAAAATAAGGGGACTTCCGACAGTTGTCAAACTATTAAGAACGCCGGTTCATGCAATCGGGTCAAAATCAAAGCAAGGCAGTTCGTATGGGTTTCCCGAAAAGACTTGCAAAAGCTCCCCCGTCGTTTAAAACTGAATAATATAAGTCCCACAGTCCAAACACGGTAAAACAGGATTTCACCGGACAGCAACTCAGGATTTGAGGACGTTTCCCTCCATGGCCAAGGCACAATTCTTATCGGACCGGCAGCGGGCTGAAAAAGGCAAACGCAATCTGATTCGCGCCGACCTTTCCTGGCAGAGTCTAGGCGGAGCCAACCTGACAGGGGGGAATTTGCGCGGCGCCAACCTTTCACACGCCAACCTGTCCGCCGCCAATTTGAGTGAATGCAACCTGGCCGCCGCCAACCTGACTGGAGCCAACCTGCAAAACGTGAAACTCGACCGCGCCGTTCTGACCGGGGCCGATTTCACCAAAACCGATCTCTCCGGAACGTACCTGAGGAATGTGGACCTGAGCCGCGTCCGCAACCTGACCCGGGCGCAACTCAATACCGCCATCGTGGACACCGCCACCACAAAACTCCCCACCTACCTGAGTAAAGGGAGTTGAACCCAAACGGAAACGGAATCAAGACCCGGGTCGCAATCCGGACCTCATCCCACACTGAAGTGTATTGCAAAAAGAAATTACTGGAGCAAGTAACTAAGGGGTGAGGGCACAGCGGAAGCCGACGTAGTGGTACTGGTAATGCGGCAGGCTTAAGATACGGTAAGCGGTCTGCAAGGTTTCTTTGCCGTTCCGCCAGGAACCACCGCGCTGAACCTTGCCGCCGTTTTCGTGATCGCTCGCCGTCCACTCCCACACATTGCCCGCCATGTCGTAAAGACCGAATGCGTTCGGCGGTTTCTGCCCGACGGGGTGCGTCTGCTTGTCCGCGTTTTCCTTGTACCAGGCGTGATCGACCGCGGGCGCGTCGCCCCAGTAATAGGGAGTGGCCGTGCCCGCCTTCGCCGCCTTTTCCCATTCCCATTCCGTCGGCAGGCGGCGCCCGGTTTTCAGACAATAGTCCCGCGCCTCGAACCAGTCCACCTTCTCCACCGGACGGTCGGGGTCTTTAAAGAAAGACGGATTGCGCCCGATCACGCGTTCGTATTCTTTTTGCGTCACTTCGTGGGTGTCGATATAGAACGCCTTGAGCTCCACCGCGCGTGCTTTGTCCGGGGGGCCGGCGGTGAAAGGTCCGGCAGGAATGAGTGTCATGCCATCGACGGCCTGTTCGATTTCCTGCGCGGTGACGGCAGGTGCGGCCAACGCTTTCGTGGGAGTGAAAAGGAGGAAGGAAAAAGAAAAAAGAAAAAACCAGCGTCCCGCTCCACTTCGAAACGCGGCAGCAATCTTTGTGCGGGTCCAGCCAATCATGCTCAAAAGCTTATCACGATTGCAATGGGGTGCAAAAAAGAGGATTGCGATGCTGGAGAAAGCGTGCAAGGAAAGGATGGTGCCGAGGGACGGAATCGAACCGCCGACACGAGGATTTTCAGTCCTCTGCTCTACCGACTGAGCTACCTCGGCCCACTGTTGCCGCTGGATCAAGAATCAGGGAAATTAGCACAATCCCCCTACCCTGTCAATTGAATCGCCCGTCCATCTTTTCCCGGACCGCCCCGGGTTCATCTGTTATAATCACGCAAGCGGGTCCCGGTCACCAACAAGAGGAGTCGGCATGCTGGTTTTGACGCGAAAAGTCGGGGAAAGCATTCGAATCAACGACGACATCAAGGTGACGGTGATCGAAATCAAGGGCAAGACCATCCGGCTGGGCATCGAGGCGGCCCCCGACACCAAGATTTACCGCGAGGAGGTGTTCGCCCGCATCAAGGAAGAAAACCAGTCCGCCGCCTCGCCGCAGTTCGATCCCGCCGCCCTCCATCAGATTCTGCAGGACAATATCAAGCTATGAAGTATGCCTCCACACGCCTTGGGGAATTCGAGGTTCCGCCCGCCTCCGTCCTCACCTTCACGCAGGGGCTGTCCGGCTTCGAGCTGGAGACGGAGTACGCGGTGCTCCCTTTCGACGCCAGGACCGAAAGCCCTCTCCACTGGTTGCACTCGCTGACCAACCCGGGCCTCGCGTTCGTGGTGACCAATCCCTTCCTCTTCGTTCCCGATTATAAAGTGGACCTCACCGCCGCCGACAAGGCGGAGCTGGGCATCGGCGTCAACGACACGCTGGCGGTTCTGGTGATCGTCCGCGTTCCGGAGGATTACCGGCAAATGACGGCCAACCTGATTGCGCCGGTGGTCATCAATGAAGCGCGGCGCCTGTGCAAGCAGGTGGTCCTCACCCATCCGGATTACGACACCCGGCATTACCTGCTGCCGGAATCCGTCCGCAAAAACTGAAAAAGACGTCAACGCACAGGGGCGGGGGAATCCTTACCGAATTTCAAAAGGTGGGCTTCAAACTCCGGGTAGGGACTGCGCACATCGACGTAAATATAATGCGCCCGCGAGTTGGAGTTCAACGCGAAGTTGAGGCGGGACACCTGCGTGCCGTCCACAAACATGACGTCTGTGGCGGTTCCCGCCGGACGGAAATCCGGATGGGCCCGCACGAAATCGATGAAGTACTCAAAACCCTGAACGCACAAGGCAGATGCGAGGTCCACCAGGTCGCACACCGCGCGCAGGCCGGTGGCATTGTTTTTGGTGAGCCCCTCCAGTTTCTCGGCACGGGTCACGGCTTTTTCGATCTCCCTTTTCTCCGGCTTGGCGGCAAACACCTTTACGATTTCTTCCGGCGCCATGTCGTAACGGAACGCCACATTGTAATCGCTCTGGATGCGGGTATTGTACCGGGTCACCCGCACCCGGCCCCAGGTTTTTGATTGCAGCACCTCGGTTTGTGCGGCTTTATGAAAGTTTTCCGCACCCTGGATGCATTCCTGCGGAGAAAGGGATACATCGCAGTAAAATGTGGGCAGTTGCAGTTTCTTGAACGTGTCGCCGAACCGTTCCTGAATGGTTTCGTACGCTTTCTTCTGAATCTCCCACTCGTTCCAGGTCGTGTCTGCGCGCAGCTGCTGTGTCATCCTCTCCACATCCGCATCGTAGCGGAGGGGCAGGATTTCCGGGTTCTCCTTCGCCGTTTCGGAATCGGTGATTGTCACCTCCGCCCACATCTTGCGGCGAAGCGCCGGATCGGGTTCCACTTTGGCCAGCGTTTCGTATCCCCGCAAACACTGATCGTTGGTGATGGTGAGCGAGCAGTACAACTCGCGGATGAAGAGCTTGCCGTGAATGGTGGTTTTGACGGCGGCGATCTTTTCCAGAAACGCCTGCTGGTCCGCAGGTGACAACCGTTCGCGAAGAATACGTGCCAGATCCGCCACCTCCGCATCCCACGGAATCAGTACGGTGTGGAATCCACCGGTACGCAAAAACCGCGTGCTGATGGCCACGCGATTGAGGTCTGCGTCAGGCACTTCCTTCAACGCGGCGGTGAGGGTGAGAACTCCCTTCAGGCATTCGAGAATGCGCCGGGTTTCCCCTTCCCGGTCGCCGAACTTTTCCATGAAGGGAAAACATTCCAGGCGGGCGATGCCATAGGTTTTTTCAAGAAACTGTTTCTGGAGGACCAACCGGTTGAAGGCGCTTTCTTCGGCCTGGGCCGGAAATGCGGCCGTGAGGAAAAAAATACCCAGCAGGGCCGCCGCCAGAAGGCTTGGGGTCTGCGTTGCGCGTGGGATTCGGATTGCCTTCATGCCGACGCCTCCATTACAGGAAAAGGGGAAGATACCCCCCGATTGTACCACCCCCGGCCTTGGCAAAACCACTTCAAGGGAACCCGGTTCAGAAACGGGAAATGAAACACGTTCAGGCGGAAGGCAGAGGCACCTCATAAGCGCCGTGACGCAGGCACAACTCCCGCGAGGCGCTGTGGCAGGACAGCACGATCACCTGCCGGTCTTTCGCAAACTCCACCAGCACTTCCACGAAGCGGTCCCGGCGGGCGTCGTCGAAGTTCACCCACACGTCGTCCATCAGCACCGGCAGCGGCTCGGATTCCTTTTCGTATTCCTGGATGAGCGCGAGGCGCAGCGCCAGGTACAACTGCTCGCGCGTGCCGCGGCTCAGGTGTTCCACCGGTTTGAAGTCGCCGGAAGCGGTCCGTACGTCCACCACGTCCGATTCCATTTGATACCGCACCGCCTCATACGCTCCCCCGGTGATGCGGCCGAACCAGTCCGACGCGGCGCGGTAAACAGCGGGCTGATGCGTTTCCTGATATGTTTTGAGGGACCGGTCGAGCATGGAAAGCGTGAGCGTCGCCACCGCCCAGTCGCGGCCGGCCCGGTCCAGTCTCTGCTTCAGCATCCCCACCCGCGACTGCGCCTCGAACAAGGCATCGTTGCTGGCCAGACGCTCCTGCTCCTTTTTACAACCGCCGAGTTTCTGATCGACCTCCTGAATCTGTTTTACCAGCTCATCCACCTGTTCCTCGGATGCAATGCGTTCGGAGTCCAGCCGGGTCGGCTCGGCATCCCGCAACTCCTTCACAACCGCGTCGAACGCCTCGCCCACGCCCATGCGCGACTGGACATCCTGCCGCGCGCGATCGGCTTTCTGCTTCAGTCCACAGGCCCGTTTCCAGGAGGACACCAGTTCTTCAAACCCGGCCTCGTCCTTCGCTCCCGCTTCGAGGATGAGCCTGTCCAGATTGCGTCGCGGTGTCTCCTTTACCGCTTTCAAACGCTCAAGCCTCTCTACGTGCTCCTCAAGAGATGCATTGATCTGCCTGCGCTCCTCCTGCCGCGCACGCTGGGCTTCATAACGGTCCGCCACCCATTCCATGTTCACCAGCAGGTTGTCTTTCAATTTCGTTCCGGGCAAGGCCGATGCCGCACGTTCCACCAAAGACCGTCCCTTTTGCAAATCGGCTTCCATGGATTCGATCCGCGCATCCAGTTCGTCCCTCTCGCGAAGCAAATCCTGGGTGCGCTCGATTCGCCGCATCACGTCTTCCAGCTGGTTCGCATCCAGCCCGGTGTGAAAACCGCGTTCCGCAAGCCATCCCTGCCAGTCCTTGATGTAACGCGCCCGCTCGGCCTGCGCCTGCTCCACATCGTCACGATAATGCCGTTCCAGGGGATCTTCGGCCTGCACGGAGTGCGATTGCCTGCGAACCCATACAGCGGCCGCCGCCGCAAGCACGGTACCCAGCACGGCAATCCCGACACCCCACAAAAACCCCGCGAACCACGCAGCCACACCCCCCGCAATGCTCAACCCCGCAAACAGAAACAGGAACACGCTCACCCCCGCAGGCACGGAAGGGCGGGCGCTTTCGCGTGCCCGGTGCTCGAAGTGCGAGTCCAGAAGAGCCTGAGCTTTCGATATTGATTCCGCGGCGGATTCCAGTTCAGAGCGGTGCCTGCGGGCGCGGGCCTGCAATTCGTCGATCTTCTGGAACGATTTCAACCGCACTGCGTTCCAGCCCTCGCCGATGCGATTGAGGTTCTGTTCAATCACTCTTTTTTTTTCACTGCGCTGGCGACGGAGGCCGTCGATGTCCTTCAGAATATTGCTCACCGACTGGTGTGACTGGGTGAGCTGTTTCACCTCCGCCTCCAGTTGCAACAGCGCGTCGTTGATCTCGATAGCATCCCGCGCCTTTTGCAGACGTTCGACTTCCTGCTGAGTTTCATCGTGCTGTTTTTTGAGCGACGCCCATTCCCTCCGAAGTGCGTGAAACTGCTCCACCACCGGTTCGCTGAGATCCGGCACACCGTGCATCGCTTCAAGAGCGTTTTCAGAGTCCACCCAGTCCACGAACCGGGGATACACCTCACTCAACGCCTTCAATCTCTGCACCCGGTGCTGGGCTTCGGCCAGCGGTTCCCTGAGCGCTGCGCGTTTCTGCGTGAGCGACTCGATTTCCGCGTGCAGGGCATCGTACTGCACGAGGTCTTTCTGCATTTCCTGAATTTCCTTTTCGCGCTTTTTGATTTCGGCGGTGAGGGCATTGATGGTTTGTGTTTTTCCCCGTTGCCTGAACAATCTGTCGCGATGTTCGGCCAGAGCCCCCTTCACCCCGGCGAGCGACACCGCCCCCAGGCCCAGTCCCGCACCGACGATGCGTTGTTTCACTTCCTCGTCCTTCACAAAATCCAGTTGCTGCAATTCCTCAATGGTGAAGGCATACGTGTTCTTGAACAATCCGGCGGGAATGTATCCCAGAAACGGGTTGAGGTTCGGCTGCTCACCCACGGTGCGCGATGGCGTGGTGATACTGACTTGCGTTTTCTGTTTGCTTTGAACACTGCGCAGAATTGCCACCGCCTCGCCGTTCGCCGATTCGCACTCCAGCGATCCCTCCTGCTTCCCCCCGTCCTCCGGAGCATATTGATCCGCATACATGGAGTCTTCGCCGAACAGCGCCCAGCGGACGAACTGGAGGAGGGTCGTCTTGCCCGCTTCATTTTCTCCATAAAGGAGGTTGAGGCCGGGACGCAGTCCGGTGACGGACGTGTCTTTGAACGCCCCGAATCGTTTGATGTGCAATGCGCGCAGTTGCATGGTTTATTCCCGGTCTCCGTCAATCCTCATCCGCCAGCAGGTGGTCCAGCGTCAGGTCACGAGCCTGTGCAACCCACTCCCTGAGCGTGTCCGCATCCGGCGGCGGCAGGCGTCCACCGCGCTCGGCGAACACCGGCTCCAAATCCCTGAGTAAATCTTCCAGGTCGTCCTTCGCCAGTACCGCGTCGTAACGGGCAATGACATCGGCGATGAAGTCCCTGCCCTGCCTCAGGGCATCGAGGTCGTAATGACCCGTGGTGCGCGATTCCAATTCCACCCATACCCGTTGCGTGCCTCCTTCAAATTCCGTCAACACGTGTTCCCGAAGGGCCGCGAGGTCTTCCGTATTCTGCAACAAGGCGTGCACCCGGGTGCGGCCGGTGAGGGTCCACTCGGCAACCAGGTCGCGTCCGTCGATGGCAGTCAACCGATTGCGGCAGGCATCGGCGATGCGGGCGGCCACCGCATCCGCCGTGTCGTATCCGGTCACATCGAGTTGCTCCCTTATAAAGCGCACGGTGTCCACTGCATGAAACACGATGTCGGGCGCTTTGCCTTTCTCAAGCGCTACCAGAAAGCATCCCTTTTCGCCGCCTTCCCTGAAATGCCGTGCCTGCGGGTTGCCGCTGTACACCACCGCCGGGTGTGCGTCACGCAACACTTGCCAGGCATGGATGTGGCCCAGCGCCCAGTAATCGACCGCCACTCCGCACAGGTCCTCAATCTTGCACGGCGCGTAGTTGTCGTGATTGCTGTTGCCGCCGACGTTGGCATGCAGTACGGCGACGGTCGGCACGGTTGTGTCGATGCCCGTAAACAACGGCACCAGGGTGTCGCGGACTTCTTTTTTCGGGTAGCTGGTGCCGGAAATTTCAGCGACAACCCGCCCATCGCGTTCGACGGGAATCGACACCACCTCATTGCCGGGGAACACGTGCACCCCTTCCGGCCATTGCAAGGTGTGCGACCAGGAGCTCAAAGGATCGTGATTGCCGTGCGCGATGAACGCGGGAATGCCCGCCGCGCTCAGGCGGTCGAGTTCCTTCCTGAAACGGAACTGCGCCTGCAGACTCTTGTCCTCACCATCGAACACGTCCCCCGCAATGACGACGGCATCCACTTTTTCATTCAACGCGAGGGTGACGATGTTGGCGAAGGCTTCGGAGGTCGCGACGCGCAGGCGGTCACGCATGGCGTCATCGACGCCGTCCAGCTTCTTGAACGGGCTGTCGATGTGGAGATCCGAGCAATGGATGAAACGGAAGGCAGACACGGCACCGCCTGGTTGAGTTGAGCATTGTGGAAAGTGCGGCCACTGGATGAGCCGGATTTATTATAGACCTCAACGGTTGGAGGACCCAACCGGAATCAGAACAGTTCGTCCTGCAGGCCGCGGTAAGCCTCGTTGATGCGTTGCGTCATGCGCGCAGCTTCCTGCTGGGCGGTGTCGTCGTCGGAGATCAGGTCCTTGTGGTACTTCGCCAGCAGCTGTTTCCACGCGCGGCGGCAGACCGCAAGATCCGAGCCCTCCGGCACCCCCAGCATTGCGTACCATTCCCGGGCCTGCGCCTGTTTGGCTTCGGGAGTGAGGTCCCCGGTTGCCGGTGGCGCCTCCTCCGGCGGCTCGTTTTTTTTCATCCAGTCGAACAGCTTGTCGAACATGGGCTCATTCTGTCTGCGGGGACGCATACCCCATATTTATTAATGTAAAGATTTTTCACAGCCGAAAAGAAACGCCGCCACGGCATTGACTCCCGGCCCGTTCTTTTTTAGCATGAAACCGGCTCCATGCTGAACCCCCAAATCTCCGGAACCGGACCATGCCTGACACCGCCATCACCCCGACCGACACGATGGACCCCCCGGCCCTGCCGCCGATGGAGTACCGCCGTTTCGGCAGGACCAACGAATCGATTTCCGTTCTCACGCTGGGCGGCATGCGTTTCGAGCAGGGATGGGACGCGCCCCGGGACTACCTGCCGAAAGAGGCGCTCGACAACTGCATCGACACCACCCGCCGCGCCCTAACCTGCGGCATCAACCACATTGAAACCGCCCACGGCTACGTCAAAAGCGAACACCTGTATGGCGCAGCACTGAAGGAACTCGGTACCCCGCGCTCGGCATACAAAATGATGACCAAGGGCGCGCCGATGACCGCTGACGACACCCGGCGGCTGGTGGACGAACAGCTGCGGGCGTTGCAACTCGATTTTGTCGATTTCTACGGCTGGCACGGCATCAACAACCAGGAACGGCTCGATGCGGCGGTGAAACCCGGCGGCCCGGTGGAAACCCTGCACCGCCTGCGTGAGGAAGGACTCGTCCGGCACATCGGCTTTTCAACCCATGCGCCACTGGAGATCATCCTCGCCGCCATGCGCACCGGCCTGTTCGATTTCGTCAACCTGCACTACTACTATTTTTTCCAGAGGCACCGGGAAGCCATCCAACTGGCAGGGGAACTCGACATGGGGATCCTCATCATCTCCCCCAACGACAAGGGCGGGCAGTTGTGGAACCCGCCGCCCAAACTGGAATCGCTGTGCGCGCCGCTCACCCCGGTGCAGTTCAACGGACGCTTCTGCCTGAGCCACCCGGAGATCACCACGCTGACCATGGGATTCCACGCGCCGGAGCACTTTGTGCAGAACCTGGCGATTTTGAATGGCGGCGATTACTTCACGCCGGAAGACACGCCGGTGAAAGAGAAAATGGACGGACAGACGAAGCGCATTCCGGATTACTGCACCGTGTGCAATGAATGCCTGCCGTGCCCGGAGAACATCAACATTCCCGAGGTCCTGCGTTTCCGCAACATGCTGAAGGGGTACGGCATGCGTTCGTTCGGCAAGTACCGTTACAACATGTTGCAGAGCAAGGGACACTGGTTCCCCGGCGAATTCGCCAACCGATGCACCGAGTGCGGCGACTGCCTACCACGCTGCCCCGAGGAACTGAACATCCCCAAACTGTTGTTTGAAACCCACGCGCGGCTGTACAGTCCGTGGCGCATCTGGAAAGGCCGCATCACCAACTGGCTGGAAGTCGCCTGGCTGAGCGTGCGCAACCGCCTTCGCGGCCTCTCCTCCCGCTGAAAGCACTTACCTTATAATTCAGCCCGCAACGTTCACGCGGCGGGGACGGCTTCTCCCGATTTCTTTTTGCACCGGTCCAGCCACTTCTGTGCACTCTGGTAAGTGTCGTCCACGGCGAGGATTTTTTCGAGGAAGGGTGCGGCCTTGTCGCAGTTCAGAATCTTGATATACATCTCCGCCATCAGGTACATGTACTGCAAATCATCCGGGTCCACGTTCCCGTACTGGAAACCGGTGGCGATGACCTCCCGCGGCTGACCCAACCCCCGGTAGCTGAACATCTGACTGCGCAGGGCCTCCCGGTCGAGTGTGTTCTTTGCCAGCACGCGCGACGAAAATTCGAGTGACTTCAGATGCTCGCCGCGCACGTTGTAAAACTTGGCGGCGGCGTTGAGGAGCAGGAGATCATTGGGGGTCTCCTCCAGCTTTTGCAGGAGGTCGATCAACCCGACCTGCTGCATGACGTTCCGCATCTCACCCGGGTTGTTCCGCACCGCATCCTTGAGCGCGGTTTCCGCCTGCTCCAGTTGTCCCAGCTCCATCAGGTCGTACCCCGTGTACAGCAACGCGAAAGGGTTTTTCGGCTGGCGTTTTCTCACCATCGTCAGAAACTCGAGGCTCTTTTCATATTGCCCAATTTGATAAAACGAATGACCGAGGTTGAGCAGGGCTTCGAGGTTTCCGGGATCGGCCTCCACCTGCTCCAGCAGCTCCTGGATCTGCGGCTCCCCCGCCTGCAGGTGGTAGCGCAGGAGGCCGTCGTCATTCGACAGGCGCAGGGCTTCCAACAGCATTTCCCGGTTGGCGTACATGACACCACGCTGGTAGAGATCCATCACCCGGAACTGACGGCGGAACTCGGCTTCATCGTCCGCAGACGCGTTTTGCACCCGCTCCCAAAAGCGGCCCGCTTCCACACGGTTGAACACGATCCGCTCCAGCCCCGGCGTGCCGACGACGTTGCCGTAGTCGAGATAGAATTCGATACGCGGACGGTTGTCGGTGATGAGCGGTTGGCCTTCGCCGAGGGCGTGCATTTGATCTTCCAGAAACCAGATGTTGGCGAGGAAGGAGTGCACGTCCGGAATGTGGATGGCGTCCATCGCCTCCTTGATGCGCGGCTCGGCAAAGCGTGTTTTGAGTTTGGCCAGGTCGATGTCGATGGGCTGGTCGGAGCCGATCAGAAGAATTTCATTGGCCACCGACATCCACGCCTGCGCATGCGGAAACACGGAGAGGAACGTCTTGAAGTGCATGTCCACTTCGCGCGCGCTCTGGCTGTGGAGCGGCACCCACTGCGCCACGATGCCACCGGGCCGGAGAACCCGCAACGCCTGCTCGTAAAAATCCTGCGTGTACAGGTTCACCGTGAACGCCGTGCGCGGCGGCGGCGGCTCGCCGGTGATGACGTCGTATTTCTTGTCGGTGGTGAGCAGGAAGTTGCGTCCGTCCTGGATGACGATGTTCACCTTGTCGTTGTTCACCACGTCGTGGTTCTCTTTGGCGAACGCCGGAGCGGCGTTGATGACACTGGGCGACAACTCGATGCTGTCCACCGACTTGACTCTGGGATGAATGCCCGCCGCGCCCGTGGTTTGCCCGGTGCCGAAACAGATGACCAGCACGTTGTCCGGAGTGTCGGACAAAAGAATGGGCACGTGCGCAAACAGTTTCATGTAACGCGTGGCGATCACGTTCGACGCGGACATGGAGATGCCGTTGGTGATGAGGCGCTTGGCATCGGGATCGAGAATGCCGTAGTTGTCCTCGAACACAGCGACGGTATCGGTGAGCCCCTCTTCAAAATACAACAGGCTTTTCATGTCGCGCTGGCCGACGCTGTCGCGCATGAAAAAGGGGTTGAGCAGGTTGCCGGGCATAACGAGGGTGAAGGCGAGGATCACCGCCACAATCGCAGGCGTCCCCACCTTGCGCACTTTGAGTGGTGCGTTCCCCGTACGGAACAACAGTGCCACCGCGAGCAGGTTCAACGTCACCACCGCCACCAGGCTCTGCTCCGTGCCGATGAGCGGCAACAGCACGAACCCTGCAACCAGCGAGCCAAAAATCGCGCCCACGGTATTGGCGGCGTAGATGCGTCCGGTACCCCCGCCCACGTGGGCGTGGTCGCCGGAGGCAAGCTTGATCAGGATGGGCAGGCTCATGCCGAGGAGCGTCGTCGGCACCAGCATGAGCGCCGACGAGTCTTTCAGGTACCGCCAGAAGGTCGTCATCGGCCGGTCGAGGTTGTAGCTGTTCCACGGCGCGGACAACAACGCCTCCATGTTGAACAGGGTGAACGTCACGTAACCCGCGATGCCCGCCTGCAGGACCATCAAAACGTTCCTGAGGTCGCGGCACCTGGCGATGACGGGGACGGCCAGCAGACTGCCCAGGCAGATGCCGAGCAGGAACACGGCGAGCATGATGCTGAAGGAGTACACCGTGCTGGCAATGCTGAACACCAGCAGCCGGGTCCACAACACTTCATAGGCGAGCGCCGTCAGGCCGCTCAGGAAAGCGACGATCATCCACAGTTTCTGCGACGCATCCGCTTCGAAGCGCGGCCACGTCGGTTTCGGAAGACGCGGCAGGATCTTCACGCCGGGGTTGTCTTCCTGGTGGATGCGGATGCAGCCGATGCCGATGATGAGGTTCGCCGCCGCAGCAAACAATGCCGTCTGCAGAACGCCGAACAGCGAGATGAATATGAAGCCGGTGAGCAGGCATCCCACCGACGCACCCAGCGTGTTCAGCGCATACAGGTACCCCACCTGCGTGCCGAGGCGGGCGTCGTCGGTGACGTAATACTTGCTGATGATGGGCAGCGTCGCGCCCATGAACGTCGTCGGCACGAACATCAACAGAAACGCAAGCACCGCCTTGATGGCCGCGAACAGGGCGGGCGAATCCGGCACGAACTGGTGGAACCACGCATAGAACACGTGGAACTTGTAGAAAATGAGGCTGAGGAGCGCCGCCGAGGCGAAGATCAGGATCTCGATGAAAGCATAAACGACCAGCGGCGGATGCTTTTCCTCCTCCACCGCGCGGTCGATGACGTGGCCCCACACGTAACTGCCGAAGCCCAGCCCGGCCATGAACGCCGCCAGCACCACCGAAACGGAGTACACCGTGTGGCCGAACACGAGCGTCAGCATCCGTGTCCAGATGATTTCGTAAACCAGGGCGGTGATCCCCGAAACGAAGAAAAAGCCGTAAACCATTGGGGAACGGTGAATTGAACTCATGCGCGCGGGGCCTTCCTGGTTGTTGACATTGAAATGGGGGTGAAGTAGTGTAAAATCAGTCCGTTTCCGATGTGACCTTAAATCAAAAATGCGCTTTATTTCAAGCCCGCATTTTGGGAAAATACCGCTATGCAAGAAGATTACACAGCCCACGAAAAAGAAATCGAGGCCTCCGACCGCATCGACCACCCGTACGCCGACGAAAACGGCGTGGAGTGGACGGTCGAAGCCTGGGAGCGGGTCAAGCACGCACCGGAGTTCGTGCGTCCCGGCATCCGCAAGCTGATGGTCCAGCGGGCCGTCAAGAGAAACTACAAATATATCACGTCCGACTTCCTCACCGAAATCCGCAACGAATCGATGATGCTGGTTTCCAAGCGAGTCCGGCAGTTCGGTTTTGAGGAACTGTCGATGGGCGCGTTCGACGTCGCCAAGCAGAAAATGGCCGAGAGTCCGCGCAAGGTGGAAGTGATCGAGGAGATCCAGGACTTCCTCGCGCTCCGCACCGAAAAGAAAGAGGACATCGTCGACAAGTTCAAGAACTACATGGAGTCCGCGCCGACCAGCGGCATGCCGTGGACGCAGGACGCCATGGAGAAAATGGAAAAGGTGCCTCCCTTTGTGCTGGGCATGGCGAAGCAGACCATCGAGGCCCGCGCCCGCCAGCGCGGCGACAAGATGGTGACACCGGACATCATCGACGAAGTGTTCACCAACGTCATGCCCGCCTCCGCCAAGGAAGCGATGGGCATGGAAGTGACCGAAGAAGACAAACAGCGCGACGTCGACTACGCCAACCAGCAGGACGACGAGCCGGATTTCGGCATGCAGTGGGAGGACGCGGCGAAGGCCAAGGTCATGCGCATCCCCATCCCGTTCATCCGCGAAATGGCGATCCAGCGCATCGAGCAGGAAGTTTCCAAGGAAGGCGCCGAGTGCGTCACCATGGACCTGTTCGAGAAGTACCGCTTCTCGTTTTAATCACGGGCCGGCGGCAGATCCCGGAGGGGCCGGAAGCAGGGCATCATCGCCCCACCCCTCCCGCACTTTGAAAGGAGCGCGTCATGACGTTCGCAAACGTGGATGGATTGCTGGTGCTGGGAATGGTGGTGTTCGGCTTCAGCCTGTGGTTGCTCTCGAAAGGCGCGCCCACGCCGCAACGCATCCGGCGCAACGACGACCGGCTCTCCCGCAGGCGCTGACCGCATCACGCGATACCGAATAATACAAAACCGGAATCCTCATTTGAGAGGGTTCCGGTTTTTTTTTGCCCAAAATTTAATTTTGGTGCCTTTTTAAAATCTTGCCATATTTCCCTTTAAAGCCTTTAATTCGATTCGCAATCCCAGAAATCTCAAAATTATGTTCAGACGTTAACTGAAAAATATTAAGACTGGCAATCCCTACCTCCAGCAGAATTTTCGCGCAATTCAAAAAATGGACCCACTGTTTCTCAAAATCTATAACAAAAGTTTGGTGAATCATCCCTATTTGCTCATTAACACTAAACCTCAGTCCGCTTAACAAAGCCAATTCATTGGGATGGGCACCAGAATCAATGGTAATCTCATAAAGACGACTCACTATCTCTCCCAATTCACCATCCTGCTCCTTTAATCTGTTTTTTAAGGAACCTAAAGTGAAAGTATTACGAATCTTTTTTCTGTTTTCTTCACTTTCATGTCTACTTAGCCAAAATTTAAACTTTTCAATCCCATCTTCTTCATTATTTTGAATTTCAACAAAGAAATAAAAACCCACTAACGAGTTTTCAATACACTGCCTTAATAAAGCATACGTTTCTGGCAATTGCCCTCCAACCAAAATTTTAATAGAAGAATAATATGAGGATCTTGCCATGTTGAAAAATAACGCAGGAACCAGTTCCTCGTAACTACTTGGTTTACTTATACAGCCTTCCACCACCTCAAAAATCTCACAACTTTCTGAAAATAATTGAAATATTTCCTTATGGTGATGAAAAACATAATAGGAATTGTTGTGGGTATCGCCTAAAAACTTGGTCAAGAAGTCTTTTGACCAACCAGGAGGAGGTTCAAAGCTCATCTTAAAACCTATTTAAAAATGGGGTCATCGAAGAGGGTTAAAAAAATGCACACAATATATTTTAGGACAAACTGAAATCACAAACCCGTCGGGTAGTCGAGGAAGGTGGTTTCCAGGCCGAACTGGTCTTCGAGGTGTTTGCCCACGGCCTTCACGCCGCCGGTCTCGGTGGCGTAGTGACCGGCGAACATCAGGATGCACCCGTTCTCCATCGCATCGTGAAACTGGTAGGCGTCGCCCTCGCCGGTGATGAAGCAGTCGAGCCCTTCGCGGATGGCCTCGCCCAAAAGCTTCCCCGCGCCGCCGGTGACGAGCCCCACGGAACGGATCACGCCGTCGCCAATGACGCGCACGTTGGTGCTGAGCGCCTCGGATAGCAGGCCGCCCAGTTCGTGCCCCGTCTTCGGCGCGATGGTGCCGCGCAGACCGATGTTCTGCCCGTCGTGCAGGGCGAACTCCTGCAAATTGCCGAGGCCGATGACATCCGCCAATTGACGGTTGTTGCCCAGTACGGGATGGACATCCAGAGGAATATGCGCCGAGTAGAGGCCGATGTTGGCTTCCATCATGCGCGCGAGTTTTTTGTAATGCGCGCCGCGCACCGGTTGCAGCCCGCCCCAGAACAAGCCGTGGTGCACGAACATCATGTGGCAGTCCTGTTCGATGGCCATGTCGATGGTGGCCTGGCAGGCATCGACGGCCAGCCCCACTTTTTTGATGTCGCCGGTGCTTTCAACCTGCAATCCGTTGACCGCGCGGGAGGCATCCTTGATATTATGGATGTCGAGCAGTTGGTCGAGGTAGTGGCTGATCTGTATAATGTCCATGCCCGAAGTATAACAAAAAGCCCCGCAGGGGCAACCGGCCCCAACGCCGTACCTTTTGGACCGTCCGATGACCGCATTCATCATCCGCAATATCGGCCAGCGCATCATCCTGCTGGTGTTCATCTCCATCATCGCCCACACCATCGTGCACCTGGCGCCCGGTGAGCCGAGCCTGGTCGATCCTGCGAACCCGCGCATGAAGGCGGAGGACATCCAGCGTATCCGCGACGCATTCCACCTCGACGACCCCATGCACGTGCAGTACTTCTACTGGATGCGCGACCTGTTCACCGGGGATCTGAAATCGTTCAAGGACAACCAGCCGGTGCTGGCGAAAATCTGGGACCGTTTCCTGAACTCCCTGCCGCTGTTCCTCGTGGCCACGCTCATCACGTGGAGCATCGCGTTCCCCATGGGGATCAAGGCCGCGATCCACCGCAACTCGGCGTTCGACCGTTCCACCACGTTTCTCTCGTACGCATTGATTTCGATCCCCGGCTTCTTCCTCGCGTACATCCTCATCATCTTCGTGGTGCAGAACCTCAACGTGTCGGTGATCGGCAGGCAGACGTTCGGCTTCGAAGACGCGGGCCTGCTGTTCCAGTCGATGGACTACGTCTGGCACCTCACCCTGCCCTCTTTGATGACGGCCATCACCGGGCTCGCGGTGCTGTCGCGTTACGTGCGGTCGCAGATGCTGGAAGTGATCAACCAGGACTACATCCGCACCGCCCGCGCCAAGGGCCTGGATGAAGACACGGTCATTTACCGCCACGGACTGCGCAACGCCCTGTTGCCGTTCATCACCATGTTCGGCCTGATGATCCCCGGTCTGATCGGGGGGTCGGTGATCTTCGAGACCATCTTCGCCTGGCCGGGCATGGGACGGCTGGGTTACGAAGCGATCCTGGCCCGGGATTTCCCGGTGATCCTGACACTCAACTTCATCGCCGCGGTGCTGACGCTCATCGGCACGCTGGTGTCGGACATCCTGTATGCGGTGGCCGACCCGCGCATCAAATTCTGAGGACGTTATGAACGAAGCCGCATCGCCGACAGCCGAATCCCTCGCCGCCGAAGGCATGGTGCCGGAGGAGACTCCGTTCCAGGAACGCTGGCGCATCTTAAGTCGAGACAAGATGGCGCTGGCATCGATGTGGTTCCTCGCGTTCCTGTTCGTCGTTGCGGTCGGCGGGAAACTGCTGACCATGCACCACGACCGGTTCGATCCCACCACCGTGCGGCTGGCGGAAAAATTCAAGCCGCCCATGACTCCCTACAACACGGAACTGGTGAAGCCCGACGAACGGCCTTTCATGGGCATCTATCTGCTGGGTACGGACGAGCTGGGGCGTGACGTGTTCGCGCGCATGCTGGAGGGGACCTTCGTGTCACTCACCGTCGGCTTCGTCGCCGTCGGCATCTCCGTCACCGTCGGTATATTCTTCGGCGGGCTGGCCGGGTATTACGGCCGGGTGCGGCTGGGATTCATCACCGTGGACACGCTCATCATGCGCTTCGTGGACATCATGCTGTGTTTCCCGACATTCTTTCTCATCCTCACCGTGGTGGCGCTGTTGCCGCCCAGCATTTACAACATCATGATCGTCATCGGCTTGACCAGCTGGATGGGCACGGCGCGCCTGGTGCGTGCGGAGTTCCTTTCACTCCGCGAGCAGGACTACGTCCTGGCCGCCAAGAGCCAGGCCATTCCGGAGATGCGCATCATCTTTCAACACATCGTGCCGAACGCCATCGCCCCGGTGCTGGTGTCCGCCACCATCGGCGTCGCCACGGCCATCCTCACCGAGTCGGCGTTGAGCTTCCTGGGTTTCGGGGTGCAACCGCCGGACGCGACATGGGGAAATATCCTGTCCGACGGCAAGGCCTTCATCTTTGACGCACCGTGGCTGACCTTCATCCCCGGCTTCACCATCCTGTTCGTGGTGCTGGCGTTCAACCTGTTCGGCGAAGGCCTGCGCGAAGCCTACAACCCCAAACTCCGCCAGCGATGATTTCTTTCAATTCATGATCCAACTTCAGAACCTCAAAAAACAATACGGGCCGAAGGTGCTGTTCGACGGCGTCGGGTTCCACCTGAAACCCGGCGAGCGCGTCGGCCTCGTCGGCGAAAACGGCATGGGCAAGACGACCCTGTTCCGCGTCATCGTCGGGCAGGAGGAGGTCGATGCCGGAATCGTCCATATCCGCAAGGGCGCGCGCGTGGCCATGCTTTCGCAGGAGCTGGAGACGGTGAATCAAACCGTGCTTGAACGCGTGGTGGAGGGCGATGCGCGTTTCGCCGAAGTGCAGAGGGAAATGGAACACCTGCAAAACGACACGGCGTTCCACGACAGCAGACCGGAGGAATGGAGCCGGCGCTACGGCGACCTGCAACACGAGTTCGAACGCCACGGCGGCTACGAACGCGAGTCACGGGCACAGTCGATTTTGTCCGGACTCGGTTTCCGCGCCGACCAGGTGTACAAACCGCTGGAGACATTTTCCGGCGGCTGGCGCATGCGCGCCGAGCTGGCGCGCCTGCTGTTGCAAAGCCCGGACGTGCTCCTGCTCGACGAACCGACCAACCACCTCGACCTGCAATCGGTGGTGTGGCTGGAATCGTTCCTAAAATCGTATGAAGGCAGTCTGCTTTTGATCTCGCACGATCGCCGGTTCCTGAACGCGCTGGCGGGACGCATTGCGGAACTCGACCGCGGCAAACTCACGGTGTACACGGGCAACTACGACGACTACGAACGGCAGAAGGCCGAGCGCATCGCGCAACTGGAGGCCGAAGCCGCCAACCAGCAGCGACGCGTCGCCGAGATCGAGCGGTTCGTCGAACGCTTCCGCGCCAAAAACACGAAGGCGACGCAGGTGCAAAGCCGCATCAAGCAGTTGGAGAAGATGGAACGGGTGGAGACCCACCGCGGCACCAAGACCATCCACTTCCGTTTTCCGCAACCGGGCAGGACGGGCCGCATTGTCGCGCGCCTGGAAAACGTGGACAAGGCATACGGACCCGTCACCGTCTACCGCGATTTTTCCATCCAGATCGAGCGCGGCATGAAGATCGCCCTGGTCGGACCCAACGGGGCCGGGAAATCGACGCTCCTCAAACTGCTGGCGGGCCAGGTGCCCGCCGACGCCGGGACCCTCGAGCTCGGCCACAACGTGACGCGCGCCTACTACGCCCAGCACCACGTCGAGACGCTGAACCCGAAGCACACCGTGTTGCAGTCTTTGGACGAAACCGCACCGCAATTGACCCTGACCGGGCAGAGGAACATCCTGGGCGCGTTCCTGTTTTCCGGCGACGACGTGGACAAGAAAGTCGGCGTGCTCTCAGGCGGCGAGCGCTCGCGCCTGTCGCTGGCGCGCATGCTGGCCGCGCCCGCGCCGTTTCTGCTGCTCGACGAACCGACCAACCACCTCGACATCCGCTCGTGCGAAATCCTCGCGGCGGCGCTTTCTGATTTCGACGGCACGGTGGTGACCATCTCGCATGACCGCTATTTCCTCGACGGCCTCATCAACCGCGTATGGGAAGTCGAGGGCGGGCAGGTGAAGGAATACCTCGGCAACTTCAGCCATTACGAATGGATGAAACGAAAAGAGGAAGAACGCGCGGCGGAGGCGGAATCGAAATCGCCTTCATCTGAGATTGCCACGCCCGCCCGCCGGGACAAGGAACAGAAACGCAAGGAAGCGGAGGAACGCAACCGGCGCTACCGGCAGTTGAAGCCGCTCAAGGAACGCGCCGAGGCGCTGGAGAAAAAACTGGAGGACGTGATGGGCGAAAAGGCCGAACTGGAAGAACGGCTCGCCGACGCCGACATCTACCAGGACCGCAACAAGGACACGCTCATGCAGGCCCTCACCCGGCAAAAAGAGTTGACTGCCGAGGAAAACGCCCTGCTCACCGAATGGGATCGGGTCCACTACGAGATCGAAGCCCTCTCCGACAACGCCTCCACCCCATGATCGCCGACGTCGCCTCCTTCCTGCTCCTCGCACTGGCGCTTGTTCTCGCGGGGGTGGTGCTGGTGCCACTGATCTACGGCGCCCCGTGGCACTGGACCGGGAAGGCCACCCTGCGCCGCGCACTGGACCTGGCCGACGCCCAACCCGGCGAGACGCTGGTCGATCTCGGATCCGGCGACGGACGCGTGCTCATCACCGCCGCCCGCGATTACGGTCTGAAAGGGGTGGGGATCGAGATCGATCCCGTCAAGGTCTGGATCTCCCGCCTATGGGCGAAACTGTCGGGTGTGAGCGATCGCGTTGTGGTCCACCGGGGCAACATGGTGGACCACCCCTGCAAAGAAGCCGATATCGTGTACCTCTACCTCACCCACCAGGCAGTGGACCGCCTGTTTCCGGCGCTGTTTGCATCGCTCAAACCCGGTGCCCGGGTGGTGACCCGGAGCTTCTGCCTGCCGGGCCTGCGCCCGGACAAAACCGATTGCGGTGGCACGCTCTTCCTTTATACTGGACGGAAAGGACAGAACGTGGACGGATACCGCTGATTCCCGGAAATTGGGCCTGCGGCGAAACTACAGTTTTCGCGTAAACCGCCGATATGGTAATAGTTTCCAACTCCTTATGCTATAATCCGGGTATCCAGACCAAGTGTTTTTGAGTGGGAGCCCCGGTGCCGGAGGTCCGTTGGTTATCGGTGATCCCGTGATTCCAAGGTTGCAGACATGAAACTCAAAATCCTCGTCGCCGACGACAGCATCAGCATCCAGAAACTGGTGGCCATGGCCTTCTACAACGAAGACATGGAAGTCGAGGGCATCAGCGACGGCGTCAAGGCGTTCAATTACCTTTCCGATTACAAGCCCGATCTCGTCATGGCCGACATCTATCTCCCCGGCATGAACGGCTTCGAGCTGTCCAAGAAAATCAAGAATTCCGACGAATTCCAGAATATCCACGTCCTGCTTTTGACCAGCGATTTCGAGGAACTGGACGAGATCATGTACGCCGATTCGGAAGCCGACGGCCACATCTCAAAACCGTTCAAGACCGACGAAATCATCCGCACCGTGAAACGGCTTCTGGACGGCAGCGCGGCGCCGGAACCCTCCGGAGTGGAAGCGGACGAAGAATACGAAATCGAGGGATTCGATCCCGATTCTGAGGTCGAAGTGGAAGTGGTGGATGCCGGGGACGAAATTGAAGTGGAAGCGGTGGATGAAGAGAACGAGGGGGATGGACCGAAATGGATTGAGCTCTCGCCCGAAGACCTGGTTCCTCCGGACACTTCCCAAAAAGAGGAACCCCAGGCCGAAACCGCGGTAGATGCCGTTTCGGAATCTGATGAATCCGGCGACTCGATGCCCCCTGCTGTGCCCGACAGGCGGCAACGGCAGGCTGCTTTTCAGGAATCCCTGGATGAACTGGACCGGTTTTTCCATCAGTTGACGGAATCCACCGCAAGCCAGGCACCCGCCGAGGAAGAGGATGCCGCCGAAACCCGGATCGAATCCCCGCACCACCCGGACCTGATCCAGGAAGCGCTGGCGATGATGGGCGAGGAGTCGCCTTCCTCCAACGGCGGCAGTACATCCAACGCCACCAAGGTGGAGCCGGTACCCGCACCCGGACTCAACGGCGACCCCCTGCAGGAGGTTGTGCACCAGCACATTCGTTCGACCCTGAGAACTGAGATGGCCGGCCTTTCCGGCACCATCCGCGAGACCGTGCGGCAGGTGGTGGAGGAAGTGGCGCCCGACATCATCCGCGAGGTGATCCAGGAAGAAATCGCACGTCTCAAGAAGTCGGAAACCCTCTGATCCCGATCCTGGAAGCCCTGACGCTCGGTTCCAAACCAGCCGCCGGTCGGCCCGGGCGCACCGCCCTTAAAAAAAATCGCTTTGAGATTTAAAGGGCCGGTGGCACACTTTCATTCCCCGTCATGACCCTGGGACACACGAAACACCCTTTTTTCAGTTTATGATTCAACTCGACAAGAAATACCAGCCGCAGGAAGTGGAGGACAAGTGGCTCCGCCACTGGGCGGAACACCGCCTGGCGCATGCCGATGAAACCCGGGACAGCGAGACCTTCTGCATGGTCATCCCGCCGCCCAACATCACCGGCTCCCTGCACATCGGCCACGCCTTCAACAACACCCTGCAGGACATCCTCGCCCGCTGGAAACGCATGCAGGGGAAAAACACCCTGTGGCAGCCGGGCACCGACCATGCCGGCATCGCCACGCAGAACGTGGTCGAACGCCAGCTCGCCGCCGAAGGCACGACGCGCCACGACATCGGCAGGAAAGCCTTCATCGAACGCGTGTGGAAATGGAAGGGCGAATCCGGCGGCAACATCAACAAGCAGCTGGTGCGGCTGGGCTGTTCGCTGGACTGGGAACGCGACCGCTTCACCATGGACGAGGGCCTGTCCAGGGCGGTGCGCGAAGTGTTCGTCACGCTCTATGAAGACGGGCTCATCTACAAGGGCGACTACATCATCAACTGGTGCCCGCGTTGCCAGACCGCGCTGTCCGATCTCGAAGTCGAGTACCAGGAAAAACAGGGGCACCTGTACCACATCCGCTATCCGTTCCAGAATGGAGGGGATCATGTCACCGTCGCCACCACGCGTCCGGAGACCATGCTGGGCGACACCGCGGTGGCCATCAACCCGGAAGACGAACGCCACACCGGGCGGGGCGGCAAGGTTCTTCTGCTCCCCATCCTCAATCGCGAACTGCCGATCATCGAGGACAGCTACGTCGATACCGAATTCGGCACCGGGGCGTTGAAAGTCACTCCGGCACACGACCCGAACGACTTCGAACTCGGTCGCCGGCACAATCTGCAATCAATCAACGTCCTGCATCCCGACGGCACCATGAACAGCGAAGCAGGACCGTTTGAAGGCCAGGACCGCTTCGAGGCAAGGAAGAACGTCGTCGAGGCCCTCAAGGACCGCGACCTGCTGGAGAAGATCGAAGACCACACCCATTCCGTCGGCCACTGTTACCGTTGCAAGACGGTGGTCGAGCCGTACCTCTCCAAACAGTGGTTCGTGAAGACCGAGCCGCTGGCCAAACCGGCCATCGAGGCAGTGCGCAGCGAACAGATCAAAATCGTCCCCAAATTCTGGGAAAACACGTACTTCGAGTGGATGGAAAACATCCGCGACTGGTGCATCAGCCGCCAGATCTGGTGGGGTCACCAGATCCCCGCGTGGACCTGCGGCGACTGCGGCGAGTTCACCGTCGCGCGGGAAACCCCGGACGCCTGCAAACACTGCGGTGGCAAGCAGCTCACGCAGGAAACCGACGTTCTCGACACCTGGTTCAGTTCCGCCCTGTGGCCGTTTTCGACCCTGGGCTGGCCGGAGCAGACCGAAACGCTGAAGAAATTCTACCCGACCACGGTGCTCTGCACCGGCTTCGACATCCTGTTCTTCTGGGTGGCACGCATGATCATGATGGGCCTCCGATTCCGGAAGGACATCCCGTTCGAGTACGTGTACATCCACGCCCTCATTCGTGATGCCGAGGGACAGAAGATGAGCAAGACCAAGGGCAACGTCATCGATCCTTTGGTCATGATGGACAAGTACGGCACCGATGCGCTTCGCTTCACCCTGACGGCGTTCGCCGCGCAGGGACGCGACATCAAGCTCGCCGAGGACCGTATCGACGGCTACCGCAATTTCTGCAACAAGCTGTGGAACGCATCGCGCTTTGTGTTCATGAACCTGGAGGATTACACCGGCACCTGCGACCTTCAGGAGCACACCGACCGCAGTCTCGCCGACCGCTGGATCCTGAGCCGCCTGAACAAAACCTGCACCGAGGTCAACGCGGCGCTGGAGGCGTTCCGCTTCAACGACGCGGCCAACGCGATCTACAAATTCCTGTGGAACGAATACTGCGACTGGTACATCGAGCTGTCGAAATCGCGCCTCAATGGCTCCGGGCCGGAACGCACCACCACGCAGAACGTCATGCTTTACGTGCTGGAGTCGTCGCTGAAACTCCTGCACCCCATCATGCCGTTCATCACCGAAGAGATCTGGCAGAAACTGCCCCGCGAGGGTGTGAGCATCATGGTCGCGCGTTACCCGTCGCCCGATTCCACGCTGAACGACGAAAATGCGGAAAAGGCATTGCAGGTGGTGATGGACGTCATCACCCGGGTGCGCAACATCCGCGGCGAAATGAATTTCAATCCCGGTCAGATGCTGGATGTCCACATCAGGACATTCGATAAAGACCAGGAGAGCTTGCTCGAAAGTAATAAAGGTTATATCAGGGATTTGGCCCGGGTTTCGGAAATGATTCTCGGTCCCAATATCGAAAAACCGAAAGCGGCCGCGTCTGCCGTTTTAACGGGTCTGGAACTGTATGTTCCCCTGAAAGGGTTGATGGATTTCGACGAGGAAAAAAAGCGGGTCGAAAAAGAGTTGAAAAAAATCGACAAAGACATGGTATTCTTGAAGCAGAAACTATCCAACCCAAACTTCGTTGACAAGGCGCCTCCCGAAGTCATCGCAAAGGATCAGCAAAGGCTTGAAGAGTTGTCCGAAAAGCAGGCCAAATTGCAGGTTCATTTAAAAACGATTGTTGAAGCGACGTCCTGATTCAATCCCCTGTATCGTATTGACGTCTTGATTTTGTTTCGTGGCCGGACTCACGCATGGATGCCACCAGTGAACTGTTGACCCGTGACCAGGTTCCCGAGAACGCAAAGTGGGACCTGCAGGGCCTCTACTCCTCGAATGAAACGTGGGAAGCGGATTTCCTCTCGTTGGAATCTCAACTGGAAACCTACGCGACCTATCAGGGCACGCTTGGGGAGTCCCCCGCACGGCTGAAGCAGTGCCTCAAATTCGACATGCAGTTCTCGCAGACGCTGGATGCGGTTTACACCTATGCGCACCTTCGAAGCGACGAGGACAAGACGCATCCCGGCAACCAGGCGAATCACGAACGGGTGTCGCGGCTGCTCACGCAATACCAGCAGGCACGCAGTTTCATCAGTCCGGAGTTGATGGCGATTCCGGAAGAGACCATGAAGCAGTTCCTGGAAGACCCGGAACTGGAGTTCTTCCGTTTTCATCTCGAAAAGGAACTGCGGTACCGTCCGCACACGTTGCCGAAATCCGAAGAAGAGCTGTTGGCCTCGGCGTCGGAGGTGGCACAGTCGCCGCAAAAAGCGTTCACCATGCTGGACAACGCCGACCTGCAACTGGGGTCGGTGGAAGACGCCGAGGGGCGCCGGATCACGATCACGCACGGCAATCTGCAAAGCCTTCTGCAGAATTACGACCGCAACCTGCGCAAAAACACGTTTGAGACGTTTTACAAGGCCTACGAGGGACACCAGCACACGTATGCGGCTTTACTGGCAGGAAGCATCAAGAAGGACATCTTTTTCGCGCAGGCGCGGAAGTTTCCATCGGTTCGCGAGAAGGCGCTGTTTTCGGAAAACATTCCGGTAGAGGTTTACGACAACCTGATCGACAGCGTCCACAACAACCTGAAACCGCTGTACAAGTATTTCGACCTGCGCAAGCGCGTTCTGGAACTCGATGAACTGCACGTGTACGACGGAAGCGTGCCGCTGGTGCGCGACTTCAAGTGGGAGATGCCCTACGAAGAGGCGGTGGAGGACATCGCCCAGGCTCTCGCGCCCCTGGGGGAAGAATACGTCAACATCCTCAAGCGCGGCCTGCTCGACGAGCGCTGGGTGGACCGTTACGAAAACAAGGGCAAGCGCAGTGGCGCGTATTCATCCGGATGTTACGACTCGAACCCGTTCATCCTGATGAATTACCACAGCGACCACATCAACAGCGTCTATACGCTGGCGCACGAGGCCGGTCACTCGATGCACACGTACCTGTCGAAGAAAAACCAGCCGTTTCTGTACGCGGACTACACGATCTTTGTGGCGGAGGTGGCATCCACCTTCAATGAAGCGTTGTTGACCCGCTATTACCTCGGCCGCGAATTGAGCCGGGAGATGAAGATCTACCTGCTCTGCCGGGAAATCGACAATTTTCGCGGCACCCTGTACCGGCAGACCATGTTTGCCGAGTTCGAACACCGCATTTACGCGGCGGCGGAAGCCGGAAAACCGCTCACCGTGGACACCTTCAAGGAGCTGTACCACGAACTGCTGACGGTTTACTTCGGCGAGGGGGTCACACTGGACCCGTACCTCGACCTGGAATGCTTCCGCATCCCGCATTTTTATTTCGGCTTTTACGTGTACAAGTACGCGACCGGCATTTCCGCCGCGTACGCACTGGCCGAACGGGTGACCCACGGCGGCGACGCCGAACTGGCGGACTACCTGGGCTTTTTGAAGTCGGGCGGCTCCGCTTACCCGATCGACCTCCTCCGCAACGCCGGGGTGGACATGGGTTCGTCAAAACCCGTCGAAACCGCGCTCGGCAAGTTCGCCGACCTGGTGGATCAGCTTGAAGCGCTGATGGGTTGAAGCTTCGCCCCCGGCCAAAAACGCGGACGGTCAAACAGTCCCGGTTCGACAATCCCTATACAACAGAGACCCGTCGTGCCGATTAAAAACCTTTCGTAAAGGAACTCAGATCTTGCGAAATTCCAATTCCACGAACCAACCCAACCGGCAGAACAAAAACCGTCCCCGGTCCGGGAAAAACAACGACCAGGGCAACCGTCAGCGTTCTCAAGGCCCCGCCCGCAACCGGCAGGCCACGGAAATGTGGATGGACTCGAAGACCCTGACCTCGCACATACCTCAGGCAAACCGGTCCAACCAGCAATCCAACGGACGCCGCAACGATTCCCAGAACAACGGCAACGGCCGTAATAAAAACCGCAACCAGAACGGTCCGCAGAAAAATCGCGCGGCGAACCCGAGACAGGACAATCAGAACCGGCCGCGCAACGACCGCAATCAATCCCGTCCGGCACAGCAGACCGAGCCGCGCGCCAAAACCGCGCCGAGCAACGGCGATACCGCTTCGTCCGCTCCGTCCGGAAAACTGGTTGCGGGCATCGAACCGTTCGAGCTGTTCTGCGCGTACCACCTGGGCATCACCCGTGAAAAGGGTTACAAGCCGTCCAACATCAACGAGGTCGCACGGCGCTTCAACACGGAACCGGCATCGGTCAAGCAGGCCCTGCAGGAATACGACATGGACCCGGGTTCTCTGCTCGATCGCGATTTCGACATGGCGCTGGCGCAGTTGGACATCCAGGTGGCTCCGGAGGGAGTGGACCGGAAGGAACTCGCCAAAAACATTTACGAGGATTTTCAGAACGCGCCGCGCGCCAAGCGGGACTGGAAAAAGCTGCTGGAAGAGGACAGGAAGGAAAACCAGAAGATTTTCAAGGATTGATTGGGAAGGTTTCCACCTTTTGGTTCGACGGTGCCCCTGCGTCCGCACCACCACTCCGTTTGAAACGCAGGGCCAGGTCCAGAATATCGTCCTCCAGCTTCATGGCCTTTCCGTTCGAACAATTCAAATCGTTCAATAAAATCGAAAACGCAAAGCGCTCTCCATCCATCGACTGAAAATACCCGGACAACGCACTGACGTGATTCAGTGTGCCCGTCTTCGCCCGGATTTTCTGCGCGTCCCGGATGCCGTTCATGCGGTCGATCACGCTGCCGTCGATGCCCATCACCCCCAGGGCGGCAATGAACTCCGGAAAGATGGCAAGGTCGCGGTACGCGTCCTCCAGCACCGCCACGATCTGATCCGGCGACACCATGTTCTGGCGCGACAGGCCCGATCCGTCCACCACATTGTAACGGTCGTCATCGAATCCCAGGCTTCGCATGTACGCCTGCAACAGTTTCACACCGTTTTCCGTTGTCCCCGGTGCGCCGTACACATCCGCCGCCATCGTGCGAAGAATCTGCTCGGCGATGAAGTTGTTGCTGTATTTGTTGAGTCCGCGCAGGATGTCGGCCAGAGGCGGCGACTCGTGTTCGTAGAGAAGCCGCGCCCCATTCACCACGCGGCCGCGTTCCAGACCGCCTTCTACCGTCACCCCGGCCTGCTCGAGGTATTTGCGGAACACATGCAGGGTGTACCATTGGGGGTCGGTGACATTCAGGAAATATTTTTTGCGCGCCATGGTTTTCGGCAGGGTGCCGGTGACAATGATCTCATCGTACCCACGCCGCGGCAGCCGGTTGACGATCAACCGTTCGTGATCACGGCGGCTCTCTACTGTCCGGGCCGTGTTGTGGATGCGGATGTATTCGGTCGTCGGGTCCACCACCACGACCGGCGGTTCACCCGCCACAGGTGCCGGTTCCACGTACACGGTGACCGTATTGAAGTTGAACGACAACGCTCCCATCGGCGCAAGGTACGCCTCCGGTCCGCGATAATTCGCCCACGTCGCCACGCGGTCCTGGTCCTCAAAAAAGTGATTGTCGGCGATGAGGTTGCCTTCAATTTTCGTGATCGGCAGGTTGCGCAGCCCGTTCACCAGCACCCACATCTGTTCCGTCACCAGCCACGGATCGCCGAAGCCCTTGATGAACAGATCGCCTTTCAGCGTATCGCCTTCGATCCTGCCGTTGGTGTACAGCCGCGTGAAGAACCGGTAATCCGGGCCAACGCGTTTCAGCGCCATGGCGGAAGTGATCATCTTCATGTTGGAAGCGGGGGTGAACAGCACGTTGCTGTTTTTGGCAAGCAGCGTCGTTTTGCGTTCGAGTGAATACACCTTCATGCCGATGCGCGTGGTGCCGTTGCAGTCGCGGTCCAATACCGATTCGATGTCCGACCACAACTGAACGGCCGCGGGATCGTCATCCAAAGGTTGCGCGGACACGGAAACCGTCCACGCCAGCGCCGCGAGGATTACCAACAATTGATTGATTTTAATCATTTTATTCAGCATGGCCTTCAGATTTTACAAAGGACCCGCGGGCATTGCAATCTTTCATTGGTTTCCACCCGGGGCAACGCCCGGGAACAACGCGTTTTTCGCCGCCCGGTTGACCTCCGCCGCCGCTTGCGGTAGTTTTAAACCCTCACCCGGAATACAATGCATCCCATAACAAGGTTAGGAGGAACATGAGCTACGATTTGGTTGGCATCGGCAATGCGCTGGTGGACATTGAAGTGCGCGTCAAGGACGATTTCATACAACAGCACAAGTTCACCAAAGGGGGAATGACCCTGACCTCGCTGGAGGACCAGAACAAACTGCTGCAGGAATTCGACGGCGCGGCGCACAAAATCTCTTCCGGCGGATCGGCCGCCAACACCGTGCACGGCATGCGCGTGCTCGGCGCCAACACGTATTACCTCGGCCGCGTGGCCGACGACCGCTACGGCAAACACTACACGGAGGACATGCAGTCCTGCGGCGTGGGCTTTCCGGGTCCGGACGCGGCGGACACGGGCACCGGCACCTGCCTCATCCTCGTCACGCCCGACAGCGAACGCACCATGCTCACCAACCTGGGCATCTCCTGCGAACTGCATCCGGACAACGTGGACGAGACCATCGTCAAGACCGCCAAAACCGTTTACATCGAAGGTTACCTGTGGACCGGCGAGGAAACCCGTGCGGCGGCGGTCAAGATGGCCGACATCGCGCGCAAGAACCGCATCCCCGTCGCGTTCACCCTGAGCGACGCGTTCGTCGCCAATTCCTTCAAGGAAGACCTGCTCGATTTCATCCGGTGGAAAACCGACATCCTGTTCTGCAACGACGTCGAGGCCAAGGCCATGGCCGATTCGGATGATGCCGAAAAAGCGTTCGACAAATTGAAGCACCTTGCGGGAACCGTCTTCATGACGCGCGGCAAGGACGGCTCCTGGGTGGGCAAGGACGGCGATGACACCATTGCCGTCAACGCGTTTACGGTGAAGGCGGTGGACACCACCGGCGCGGGCGACCTCTACGCTGCAGGCGCGCTGTACGGACTCAACCAGGGCCTCAGCCTGAAGGAGTCGGCCATCATCGGTTCCTACTGCGCGGCCCAGGTGGTGACCCATTTCGGAGCGCGCATGCCTGCGCACTCGCACACGGACATCGACAAAATCCTGAAAAGTTATTCGGAGTGAGACCGGAAAGGATATCAGGGTTGCGGACCGATTTTCGGTCCGCCGGCCGTATCCTCGGGGGGGGGTTGCGGAATGTATTTGGCCACCCAGGCCCGGCAGTGCTGCGGAGCCAGTTCGCGGAATCCTTTCAACCGGCCTCCCCAGTGCATGGCCAGCAGACGGTAACATTCGCGCGCCAGCAGGTCCTCCTTTTCACGAAGCCGGTCGGCCTCGACCCGGATTGAAGTGCCGAGCCACGCGTCCTCGCCGAACACGCGCATGGCGGCAAACCGGAACGCACGGTAGCCGTCTTCATAAAACTTGAGGGTGCGCTTCAGGTCGTCAGGCGAACCGGGCCGGTCGCCGTGCCCCGGCACGTAGGCGGTGAACTCCATCTGGTTCAGCCGTTCGAGCACCAGCACCCGGCGCTCGATGCCTTCGCCTTTCTCCAGGTGCGGCACCCAGTTGGGAATGGCCCGGTCCGGCAGCAACCCCACCTTGAGGTCGGGCACGAGCACCAGCGTGTCGCCGTTGTCTTCGCCGCCGATGTGGTGCAATTCCAGCGTCATAAACTCGGTTGCCAGCCGGTAATCGGTGCTGAAGCTCATATGCGGCAGGGGGACCTGTGCCGGGTTGTGCGCCTTCAGTCTGGCGGCGATGATCTCCTGCGCGATGACCGTCACCTTGTCGCCGAAGCGCGAGGCGTCACCGATGTGCCGCGGGCTGTCGGTGGAATACACGATCACCGTCACCGGAAGTTCCGTCACCTCACGCATGGCTTTCTTGATGAGTTCCGCCGCGCCGAAAAGGGGGTCGGCCAGCACCACGCCGTCCGCCGTCACGGCAAACAGGGTGCAATCGGTGCCGTTCGAAAAAAAATACACGTCCTTGGCCAGTGGTTTCAGCAGGTAGCCTTTTTCCGGAAGCGTGACCGGTGCGCCCTCTTGTTGCGAAAACGCGGAAACGGAAGGGATCAACGCGTGCAGGGGATGGTTTTCCTCTATAGCGCTTTTTTTAACGGCGGGTTTGGATGCACAGCCCCACCCCAAACCCGTAAGGAACAGAAACAAAAGAACGATCGCACGTCCGGCGAGATCCATTCGGCGGGGATTATACATTTTCGCGGGAATTTGATACACTGCTCGTGACTTTCTCCAAATACGAGGCGACTGTATACAAAGTATTGCAGGCATTCCGCCGCCTGGCAACCTAATTTGAGGAGGCCCCGATGGATCGACGACGCATTTCCCTTTTTGCTGCACTTGTGATGCTTATTGGACTGACCGCCTGCGGCACCGTGGGCCGCGACTTCGACAACTCGAACGTCGAAAACATCCACAACAACGTCACCACCAAATCCATGATCGAGGAATGGTTCGGTGAACCCCATTCCACCGGCCTGCAGAATGGGCTGATGATGTGGACGTATCAATACGACCGCTACAGCACGTTCGGCAAGGACTGCTCGAAGGAACTGGTCGTGCTGTTCGATGCGAACGAAAAAGTGAAAGCTTATCGCTACAGCACCAACATCGAAGAAGACAAGAAAGAATGACGCCCCCTCCCCCCGCCTTCCGGCGGGGCGGAACGCACCTTCCCTCATGACCCCATTTTCGCTTTACGTGTTTGACTTCGACGGCACGCTCGTCGACACCAAGCTCGACATCGCCTATTCGGTCAACCTCGCCCTGCAGGAAATGGGACGCGAACCGTTGCCGAAAGAAGTCACCTTCGGCTACGTCGGCCGCGGCGTGCGCCACCTCATGACGCAGGCGCTGAACGGCGCCGGCGACGGCGATCTCGAACGCGCCGTCTCGCTGTTCATGAAGCATTACGAACAACACCTGATGGACCAGACCGACTACTTTCCGCACTGCCGCGACATCCTTCAACACTATGCGGACAAACAGCTCGCCGTGGTGTCCAACAAACCGGAGAAATTTGTCGAGCGGATCCTGGTGGAGCTGAACAGCCGGGACGTGTTTCAGAGCGTTGTCGGCGGCGACTCGTTCGAGAACAAGAAACCGGACCCGATGGGCCTGCGCCACGTGATTGAGGTGGCGGGATTGAATCCGGAGGACGTGTTGATGGTGGGTGACAGCGAGGTGGATGTCGCCACCGCACGGGCAGCAGGCGTGAAAGTGTGCGGCGTCACCTACGGCCACGCCACGCGGGAGGAAATGGCCTCCTACCACCCCGACTGGCTCATCGACGACATCAGTGAGATGAAAGGGTTGTTTGGGTGATTAAGGATAATCCATTTAATAAGCATTGCTCGATTGCTTGAATTTTATATCACCAATGAACCGCTCAAAAACATCTATATACTTCTTCGTCCCAATGTATTCAGCTTTTAATTTGCGATTTAAAAAGTGAACTTCAACTTTGATCAATTTCCCACCCAAATCCTTAATTAAGTACTCTTCCCAAAGACAAGGCGCGCCATTTCCTTTGCAGGAATCAAGTTCAACCACGCTTTGATTCGGGTCAAGATCAGCCAACATTTTGATGGTATCCGGATCCGGTTTGGCGAACGAGTCCCAAACGTAAATGGAATCTCCACAACCAGTAACTCCATTGCAAATCATTAAAGAGCGTTCATTGGGATTATTTTTTGATAAATAATATTCGTCAGGAATCCATATTTCGTATTTTTCTCTCCAAACAAACGAGGATGGGGTTGAAGCGTTTAACGACCAATAACGAATATACGAAATGAATTGGTAACCGTAAAAATGGAACATGATGATAAATAATATGAAAATGGAGCATATCCATTTTTCTCGTTTGGAAATTTGAAAAAAAGGCTTTAATACCTGCCTCATATTTTTTATCCTCGTTCTCGGTACATTTTATCTCCCCTAAACCGACTGCTTTAGACCTTGCAATACTCTGGAAATGGCCCAGATTTGCTCTCTTCCAGTATAAGGTTACAAATCCCCAATACCAGATCGTTCCGCCCCTAGGACAAAGGTGCATACAAATTCGAGAGGTTCCTGAAAAGCCCCCCATGATCCCTTCACATTCAACTCATTGTTTTAAAGCTACTTTCCCCACTCTATCCCTTGACTTTCCCATAGGTTGGGCCTAGAATTTCTGCTTCCATGAAATCCGAATCCAACGCCCCTCAATCCATCTACCTCATCGCCGTCTGCGGCACCGGGATGGCTTCGCTCGCCGGCCTGCTCAAAAAATCCGGCCACCGCGTTTTAGGCTCCGACACCAACATCTACCCGCCGATGAGCACGCTCCTGGAACAGATGGGCATCGAGGTCCGCCCCGGCTACAAGGCGGACAACATCACTGGCGACATCGACCTCGTCGTCATCGGCAACGCGGTGTCGAAGGACAACGCGGAAGTGGTCGCCGTCCAGCAGGCGGGCATTCCGTACATCTCCTTCCCGCAGGCCTTGGCGCGGTTTTTTCTCGAAGGACGAACGTCGCTCGTGGTCACCGGCACGCACGGCAAAACGACGACCACCGCGCTCCTCGCGTGGGTGTTCGAGGCGGCGGGACGCAAGCCGGGCTTCATGGTCGGCGGCTGGCACAAGAATTTCGACAGCAACCACCAGGTGCCGGAGGGCGACTTTTTCATCACCGAGGGCGACGAATACGACACGGCGTTCTTCGACAAGGGACCGAAGTTCCTGCACTACCGCCCGCACGGCGCGATACTGACCGGCATCGAGTTCGACCACGCGGACATCTACCGCGACCTCGACCACATCAAGGACGCCTTCCGCCGTTTCGTGGAAACCGTTGACCCGGAGGGCTTCCTTCTGGTGGAATGTTCCGATGGCAATATCAAGGACGTGCTGGAGGGCGCATGTTGCCGGGTGGAGACCTACGGGTTTTCCAGGGACGCGGACTGGCACATCGCTTCGTTCGCCTGCAATGACGGCACCAGCGAGTTCGACCTGCACCATCAGGGACGTTACATCGCGCGGTTTTCCCTGCCGATGATCGGCCGGCACAACGTGCTCAACTGCGCGGCGGTGGTGGCGGTGGCGCACAACTCCGGAATTTCGGTGGAAGAGATCGCCTCGGCCCTGCCTTTCTTCAAAGGCATCAAGCGGCGGCAGGAGGTGGTGGGAGAGACGAACGGCGTGGTGGTGATCGACGATTTCGCGCACCACCCGACGGCGATCGACCTCACTCTCGACGCGGTGAAGGAAGCGTGGCCAGGGCGCACGCTGTGGGCGGTGTTCGAGCCGCGCTCAGCCACGTCCAAGCGCAACGTGTTTCAGTCGCGCTTTCCCGACAGCTTCCTGAAAGCGGACAGGACGGTGATCGCGGCCGTGCCTGCACCGGAAAAAATCAAGGACGATGAACGGCTGGACCCCGCCGCGGTCGCCGAGGCCCTGCAGGCGCGCGGCAAAGAGGCCTGGCATATTGAAACGGTGGCGGATATCGTAGACCATATCGCGCAACACCACACGTCGAACGACGTCGTGCTGGTGATGTCGTCCGGCGGCTTCGACGGCATCCATCAGAAACTGCTCGACCGGCTGGGAGCATAATGAACACGCTTGGAAAACTGAAACTCGATCTGATGGGACGCGGCGTCGTGTTGCCTGAGGCGGTGCGCAGGGACGAACTCGTCGCCGCCTCGATGTACAAAGACCGCGGCCGCGACGAGCTGGCATTCCTGCTGTCGGAGGATTTCTTCGTGCGCGCGGCGGTGCAAACGGAGGGCGCGGACAGCCCGACGCTTCATATCGAGAAAGACCGCTTCGTGCTCAGCCACGGCCCGAACGAAACCGGCGTGCGCCTCATCCCGCCGCCGCAGTTTTTGCAGGTGGCCGATCCGGCGAAAAAACCGGTGGCGGCGAACATCCAGATGGACGGCTACTGCCTGAACCTGTTCCTGCGCGCCGACCCCAAGACCGAAAAGCTGAACATGCCGGAACGCGACATCATCGCCCTCATCCGCTCGGCGTTCGAGGAAGGCGTGGCCGACCTCGTGCAGTTGAACCTCGAGTTCTGCGAAAAGGAAGACCGCTGTCTGCACGCCATGACGCCGGTGATGAAAAGCATCAAGAAAAACTTCCGCACCTTCGTCGCCCTGCGCGGGTTCCTTCCGGACGACCTGGCGACCATCGACCACATGTACGCCGCCGGGGTGGACATCATGGTGTTCGCGTTCACCGGGGCGGGTGCGTCGCAGGGAAAAGAACAACGCGCGCTGGAATACTCGACGGGCGTGTTCACGCCGGGATCGGTGTTCATCGAGGTTGGGTTCGGTCACGGCGACCTGTCGGCGGTGCAGGACCAGATCTCCCTGTTGACAAAAATGGGCGTGATCCCTCTGCTCAAACTGCCGGAAGACGGCGTGCGCGATAAAGCCGAGTTCGAGCGCATCCACACGCTGGTCGAACATCTCGCAAAGAGCGCGCAGAAGGATCGCCTCAACCTCAAATGGCTATACCCGTCCGGGCGGATGGTGACGCCGCTCGACGCGCCGTTTTTCATGGAACCGCCGGAGACCGCGCGGCTGGCCCTGCGTCCCGTGTACAAATCGCGCCTCGGACGCACCGCGCTGGAAGGCTTCGCCGCCCTGCGCCGTAAATTGCGCGTCAAGAACATCAGCGATTCGTACGAGTCCGCCGGACTGTAAGTTCCTGTAAGGTTTCCTCCCCCGCTTCGACTCATCCTCACGCGGCCCCGACCCGGCCCTAATGGAGTTGATCCGCAAAATCCCTTTCTGTTAGGATTGCATTATGGAACTCGCACCGAAGGTCCCCATTCCAGAGCAGGCGCCGGTGATCGAAAAAGTCCCGGAAGTGCCGATGACGGGGCTCGAAACCCTGTGGCTCCAGATCGGCGGCACCCTGTGCAACCTCGCCTGCACGCACTGTTTCATCAGCTGTCACCCCAAAAACGACACCATCCCGTTCATGACGCTGGAACAGACGCGACTGCGGCTGGAGGAATCGAAACGGCTCAACGTGCAGGATTACTACATCACCGGCGGCGAGGTGTTTCTGAACCCGGAGATCTTCGAAATCCTGGAAGCCATCCTCGAATACGGGCCGTGCACCATCCTCACCAACGGCCTGCTGTTGACGCCCAAACGCGTCGAGCGGCTGGCAGCCATTCAGGACAAGGCCGCGCACGCAATGCATTTTCGCGTCAGCCTCGACAGCCTCGATGAAAAGGAAAACGACGCCATCCGCGGCGAAAACTGTTTCCGCCTCGCGCTTCAGGGCATGGCCAACCTGTCGAAAGCGGGTTTTTCGACTCATCTGACGATGGTCCGAAGCTGGGACGACGAGGAAGACCCCGTCTGGGAGGAAAAAGCGCTCGCTTTCATGAAAGAGCACCACGTTCCCGACCCGCAGGTGAAGTTTCTTCCCGGCTTCCTGATGGGCGAACTGGCGCGAACGGAACGCGGTTATCACGAAAACGAACGCGTCACCGAAAAATGTTTCGAGAACTATCCCATCACCAGCCTGCAATGTTCGTCGTCGCGCATGGCCACTTCCCAGGGCGTGTACGTATGCCCGATCCTCGTTGAAGAACCCTCTGCGAAAATGGGCGACACGCTGGAAGAAACGATGCGCCCGTTTCCCCTGGATCATCCCGCGTGCTACACCTGCCGGATTTCCGGCATGACCTGCAAAAGCTGACCCTTCCTTATACAGCATACAGCCTGTTTCGCGTTCCCATTTCCGGTTGAGTCCCCCCGGACCGCGTGCTAGCATGGATTCATTCCAGATTGCCACGCCCCAACAGGCGTCCGGCTCGCATGCATACCGGACTTTCATCCATAATAAGGAAAGCATCATGGCATTGGCCCACTCTACGATGGTTCCGCTGGGAACCCAGGCTCCGGACTTTTCCCTGCCCGGCACCGACGGCAAAACGTACTCGCTGGACAGTTTTAAAGACACCGAAGTGCTGGTGATCATTTTCATGTGCAACCACTGTCCTTACGTGAAAGCGGTTCTGCCGCGCCTCATCGACCTGCAGAACAAATTTGAAGACAAAAGCGTGCAGATCATCGGCATCAATTCGAACGATGCCGTGAAGTACCCGGACGACTCCATGGAAAACATGAAAAAAATCGCGAAGGAAAAGAACATCCCGTTTCCATACCTGTTCGACGAGACCCAGGCCGTGGCGAAAACGTACGACGCCGTGTGCACACCGGACATTTACGTTTTCGGTCCGGAACGGAAACTCCTGTACCGCGGCCGCATCGACGACAACTGGGAGCATCCGGAACAGGTCACACGACGCGACCTGGAAGACGCCATCAACGCCATCCTCGATGGTCAGCCCATGCTGGAGGAACAGATTCCTTCGATGGGATGCTCCATCAAATGGAAATGAACAGATAACGAAATAAACTTATGAGACTGTCCCGCAAATGGTTCGTGGCCCTCGTCGCAGTGGTCCTGTTTTTCCTGCTGTTCACCGAAAAGCTGGTTTCCTTTTATATCGACCTCGTCTGGTTCGAAAAATATGGACTGTTGTCCGTTATCTGGACCATCCTCGGCTCGCAGTTCGGCTTCGGGTTTCTGTTCGGCGGCCTGTTTCTGGCCGTGACCTTCGGCATTCTCCGGCGCGTGTACCAGAAGACCTCGCACCTGCCGGTGATCCTGGCCGATCAGACCCGGCGCGACATGCCGTTTCTGGAAATGGTGGCCGACAACCTGAAACCGCTGGTGCTGCTGCTGCCGTTGGTGTTCAGCGTGTTCATCGGCCTCATTGCGGCGGAACGCTGGGACGTGACCCTGAAATTCCTCAATCACGTCAAATTCGGCGAAGCCGATCCCATTTTCCATAAAGACTATTCCTTTTATCTTTTTACGCTGCCCTTTCTGGAGATGGTGAAAGGCTGGCTGTGGGCGGGGCTGGCGTTGATCGGTTTCGGCGTCTCGCTCATTTACTTTTTCAAACAATATATTTTCCTGTCGCCGAAAGGCTTCGCCACCCTGCCGGAAGCGCGCCGGACTCTGTCGTTGCTGGCCGCCTTTGCGTTCCTGAACCTGGCCTTCGACATGTACCTGCGTCGCTACGGATTGCTGATCCAGTCCAATTCGCAGGTGGTGGCGGGCATCAGTTATGTCGATGACTGGGGCCGCCTCCCGGCGTACAACCTGCTCATCGTTCTGTCTTTCGTCGGCACGGCGCTCAGCATCTTCAACATCAACCGGGAAAACCTGCGCCGCATCTTCATCTGGGCCGGCGCGGTGGTGGTGATCTATGCCGTCGGCAACGTGTATCCCGGCCTGTTGACGCGGTTCGTCGTCGCACCCAACGAACTGGAAAAAGAAACGCCGTATATCGAGCACACCATCGCCGGCACCAATCGCGGTTTCGATTTGAAAGGCGTGGAAGAAAACGTGCTCACCGGCGCCAACACGCTGGACGCCGAAGCCGTCCGCAAAAACGATCTGACCATCGAGAACATCCGGTTGTGGGACCAGGCCCCCCTGCTGGACACGCTGGGCCAGATTCAAGAGATCCGCACCTACTACCAGTTTAAATCGGTGGATAACGACCGTTACATCCTAGACGGCAAATACCAGCAGACCCTGCTGTCGCCGCGCGAACTGGATTCCACCAGCCTGCCCAACCGCACATGGATCAACGAGCACCTGACCTTCACCCACGGCTACGGCCTGTCATTAAGCCCCGTCAACCAGATGACGCCCGAAGGACTGCCTGTTCTTCATATCAAGGACATTCCGCCGCAGTCTTCGATCAACCTGCAGGTCACACAGCCGGAAATCTATTACGGAGAGATGACGAATGACTACGTGTTCGTCAACACCGGAACCGAGGAGTTCGACTACCCCAAAGGCGAAAAGAACGTTTACAAAAACTATGAAGGCAAGGGCGGCATTGCGGTCAACTCCTTCCTGCGCAAAGTGATGCTGGCGACCCGTTTCAAAACCACCAAGATCCTGTTCTCGAACGACATCTCCAACGAAAGCCATGTGCTGATGTACCGCAACATCACCGAGCGCGTGCAAACGGTCGCGCCGTTTCTCAAGCTGGACCGGGACCCGTACCTGGTGATCACCGACGCCGGCCGGCTGAAGTGGATCTACGACGCCTACACCACGAGCGACAAGTTTCCCTACTCGCAGTCGATCCGCGATCCGGAAGTCATCCGCGGCGTCGCCAATTACATCCGCAATTCCGTCAAGATCGTCATCGACGCCTACGACGGCGACATGACCTTTTACATCACGGAACCGGACGACCCCATCATCGCCACCTACGCAAAACTGTTCCCGGCCATGTTCGAGCCGCTGGAGAAAATGCCGGACGACCTGCGCAAGCACATCCGCTACCCGGCGGACCTGTTCGCCATCCAGGCGTTCGTGTACGGCACCTATCACATGGAAACGCCGCAGGTGTTCTACAACAAGGAAGACCAGTGGCAGATTCCCGTGATCGACGGCACGCTGATGCAGCCCTACTACACCATCATGAAACTGCCGAAAAAGGACAAGGAGGAGTACATCCTGATGCTGCCCTTCACCCCGCGCAACAAGGAAAACCTGTCGGCGTGGATGGTGGCGCGCAGTGACGGCGCGCACTACGGTAAGATGGCAGCGTACACGTTTCCAAAGCAGAAGCTGGTGTACGGGCCGTCGCAGGTCGTGGCGCGCATCAACCAGGACGCGGTGATCTCCCGCCAGATTTCATTGTGGGATCAGCGTGGGTCCAACGTCATCCAGGGCAACCTGCTGGTCATTCCCGTGGATGAATCGTTAATCTACGTGCGCCCGCTGTACCTGAAGGCGGAAGGGGGCAAGATTCCGGAACTGAAACGCGTGATCGTGAGCTATCTGGACCAGGTCGCCATGGAACCCACTCTCCAGCAGGCCCTGGCGAAAATTTTTCCGGGCCTCAGCACCCAGGATCTGCCGGATACGATCATCGACGAAAGCGGTGAGAAAAAAGGTGTGATGGCCCGCGCCAAGGTCGAGGCCAAAACCGAAACCGAACAGACCCTGGCGGCGCCCACGGGCAGTATCGTGCTCAAGAAGTCGGACTACCTGAAGATCAAGGAACACTACCAGCGCGCCCTGCGCTCGCAGAACCTTCTCGACAATGCGTTTTCGGGCTACAAGGAAGACCTGAAGGATTTGGGGACTCTGCTTGAAAACGCAGAGGTGATGGAGCCATCCGTGGAGAAGAAAAAGAAGGAAGCCACCGCTCCGCCGACTGAAACGCCCTCTCCCTGACGGGCGCCTGCCTGCGGGGCCTGCCCCGGAGGGGTCACACGTCCGGCGTTTCGCTCCCGAAGAGTTGCAGTTGCACCGGTTGATGGCCGCGGCCGTCGATGTCCACCGGGTACTGCCCATCGAAACACGCCGAGCAGAACTTGCCACTGTCCTCGTCCATCACCTTCAGCATGTTTTCCAGGTGCAGGTATTCCAGTGAATCCGCCGTGATGAAGTTACGCGTTTCCTCCAGCGTATGGCGGGAAGCGATCAGTTCGTCCCGGTTGGGCGTATCGATGCCATAAAAACAGGGGAACAGGGTCGGCGGTGAACTGATGCGTACGTGCACCTCCTTCGCTCCGGCATCGCGTACCATCTTCACGATCTTGCGGCTGGTGGTGCCGCGCACGATGGAATCGTCGATGATGATCACCCGTTTGCCCGATATCAGCTTCTTCACCGCGTTCAGTTTCACCTTCACGCCGAAGTGACGTATGGGAGACTGCGGTTCGATGAACGTGCGCCCGACGTAGTGATTGCGAATGAGCGCCATTTCGAACGGAATGCCGGATTCTTCCGAGTAGCCGAGCGCGGAGAGATTCCCCGAGTCCGGCACCGGCACCACGATGTCCGCATCCACCGGAGACTGGTTCGCCAGAGCTTTCCCCATGCGCTTGCGCACCGAATAGGTGTACTCGCCGAAAATCAGACTGTCCGGCCGGGCAAAATAGATGTGTTCGAAAATACACCGCCGCGTCTCCTTCCGCTGGAACGGGAAAAAGGACTGCAACCCGTCTTCGTTGAGGAGGATGACTTCACCCGGCTGGACCTCCCGCAGGTATTCCGCTTCTATGAGGTCCATGACACAGGATTCCGATGCCACGATGTACGCGCCATCGAGCATGCCCAGGCACAGCGGGCGGAAGCCGTGCGGGTCGCGGGCCACGACAACTTCGTGTTCTGTCATCAGCGCCAGCGAATACGCCCCCTGCACTCCCGCCAGCGCCTCGATCACACGGTTGACGAAAAGTTCCTGGTGGCTGTGCGCGATGAGGTGGACGATCACCTCGCTGTCGTTGCTGGACTGGAAGATCGCTCCTTCATCGACCAGCGCTTCGCGGATCTGGTCGGCGTTCACCAGGTTGCCGTTGTGGGCGAGCGCCATCGATCCTTTGGCGTAGTTGATGAGACAGGGCTGGGCGTTGACGATCTGGCTCACGCCCGCGGTGGAATAACGGTTGTGGCCGATAGCGATGTTACCGGGAAGTTTTTTTATGCGCTGGGAGGTGAAGATGTCCGCCACCAGGCCCATGCCCAGTTCGACGTACATCTTGCCGCGGTCGCTGGTGGCAATGCCCGCGCTCTCCTGCCCCCGGTGCTGAAGGGCATAGAGGCCGAGGTAAACGAGGTTGGCCGCTTCGGGGTGACCGTACACAGCCACCACGCCGCATTCCTCGTGAAATTTGTCGTTAGCGGGAAACTCGACTGGCATAACCGCTCAAAGAATGTTTCCAGATATCCGCGAGCGTCTCCACATCTTCCTGGATGTAGGGCTCGTTATTGATGCTGAACCGGAACGCCGACCCGCCGACCGTGCCCAGCATTTGAAAGGCCACGCCCGCCTTCTCCGCGTCGGATTGCAGGCGCTCCAGACTTTCCTCTTTAAAGGAAACCAGAATGCGCGACTGCGACTCGGCGAAGGCCACTGCGTCCGGTCTCAACGTAGATTCCATTTCCACCACCGCACCCAGCGGTTCCGGTCCGGAGAAGCACGACTCCGCCAGCGCCACCGCCAGCCCGCCTTCGGAGCAGTCGTGCGCCGAGGCGATGAGGTCGTTCTGGATCCAGTCGCGGCACACCTGCTGGACGTCCATTTCTTCCCTGGGATTCAATACAGGAGGTTTGCCCTGGCACCGGTTGAAAATACGTTTCAGGTATTCGCTGCCGCCCAGTTCTTCCAGCGTCAGGCCCAACAGGCCGATCTTGTGCCCTGGCCGTTTGAACCACTGGGTCATGTGCCGGGACCGGTCCTCCAGCAACCCCACCACCGCCACGGTGGGTGTCGGAAATATCGCTTCGCCTTTAGTTTCATTATAGAGACTGACATTCCCACTGACCACAGGAATGTTGAAAAACCGGCAGAAATCCCCAAGACCCTGTACTGCCTGCTGGAACTGCCACATGATTTCGGGGTTCTCCGGGTTGCCGAAGTTGAGGCAGTTGGTGACGCCAATGGGCTCCGCCCCGGAGCAGGCCAGGTTGCGGCAACCCTCGGCCACAGCGATCTGCGCTCCTTGAAAGGGGTCGAGGTAACAGTAACGGCTGTTGCAGTCCACAGAGATGGCCAATGCCTTGTCGGAGTCCGGCACACGCAGAACGGCGGCGTCCGACCCCGGCAGAACCAGCGTGTTCAAACCCACCATGTGGTCGTACTGGTCGAACACGATTTCCTTGCTCGCAATGGTCGGGCTGGCCAGCAGTTTTTTGAGTGCGTCGCCGCCGGGGGCAACCACCTCGATCTCGTTCAGGTCCAGGTGCTGGACGGCGTCGATGTATTTGGGTTTGCGGGTGGGGCGGTGCGTCTCCGTGGCGCCGTGCACCACGACCTCGATGGGGAGGTCCACCACCACCTCGCCGCCGAAGCGGATACGCATGTGGCGGTCGTCGGTGACACGCCCGATGACGGCGGCGTCGAGGTCCCACTTGCGGAAAATCTCCAGCGCTTCTTCCTCGTGGCCGCTTTTGATGACGAACACCATGCGTTCCTGCGATTCGGACAGCATGATCTCGTAGGCGTTCATGCCCTCCTCGCGCATCGGCACCGCGTCGAGGTCCAGCTCCACGCCGCTGTCGGCACGCTCGGCCATCTCGAACGACGACGACGTGAGCCCCGCCGCGCCCATGTCCTGCACGCCCACCACCCAGTCCTTCTGCATGATCTCAAGACAGGCTTCGAGCAGAAGCTTTTCCATGAACGGATCGCCCACCTGCACGGTCGGGCGTTTTTCTTCCGTCGAGTCGTCGAACTCCGCCGACGACATCACCGCGCCGTGAATGCCGTCGCGCCCGGTTTTCGAGCCGACGTACACAATGGCGTTGCCGACGCCCGAGGCGCGGCCGAGGAATATCTTGTCGGCCTTCACCAGCCCCAGGCAGAACACGTTCACCAGGATGTTGCCGTCGTAGCAGTCGTCGAAGTAGATGTCGCCGCCAACGGTGGGCACGCCGATGCAGTTGCCGTAACCGGCGATGCCTTTCACCACCCCGTGAAACAGGTAGCGCATTTTGGGATTGTCCGGGTTGCCGAAGCGCAATGAGTCGAGAAGCGCGATGGGACGCGCGCCCATGGTGAAGATGTCGCGCAAAATGCCGCCGACGCCCGTCGCCGCACCCTGGTACGGCTCGATGAACGACGGGTGGTTGTGGCTTTCGATCTTGAACACCGCCGCCAGCCCGTCACCGATGTCCACCACGCCCGCGTTCTCGCCCGGTCCCTGCAATACGCGGGGGCCTTCGGTGGGCAGGGTTTTCAGGTGTGGCTTGGAGCTTTTGTAACTGCAATGCTCGCTCCACATGGCGGAGAAGATGCCGAGTTCGACGAGATTCGGCTTGCGTCCGAGCAGGTCGCAGATGCGGTCGTATTCCACGCGGGTGAGCCCGTGCTGGGCGGCCTGTTCGGCGGTGATGAGCGACGGCGCACTCATGCCCGCACCCCGGTTTTGTGGAACAGCGAATCGAACAGCTTCTGACCGTCGATCTGTGGCCATACCGGATCGGCACAGCGCTCCGGATGCGGCATCATGCCCAGCACATTGCCCGCGTCGTTGACGATGCCCGCGATGTTGGCGAGCGAGCCGTTGGGATTGGCGTCCCCGGTGACGTTGCCCTTTGGGTCGCAGTAACGGAAAACGACGCGTCCGGTTTCTTCCAGCCGTTTCATCGTGTCGGCATCGGCAAAATAACTGCCCTGCGCGTGGGCGATGGGGATGTTCAACACTTCACCGGATTCGCAGGAGCGGGTGAAGGGGGTGTCGACGTTTTCCACCTTCAGGTATACGTAGCGGCATATGTAATTCTGTGTTCTGTTGTCGAGAAGCGCGCCGGGGAGCAGTCCCGCTTCCACCAGGATCTGGAAGCCGTTGCAGATGCCCCACAGCAAGCCGCCCCTGTTGGCGTGTGCGACCACGGCTTTCATGATCGGCGAGAAGCGCGCGATCGATCCGGCGCGCAGGTAGTCGCCGTAGGAAAACCCGCCGGGCAGGACCACCAGGTCGAACCCGTCGAGCGACGTGTCCTTGTGCCAGACCATCCTTGTGTCCGCGCCATAGACGTTTTTCAGGATGTGGACGCAGTCGCGGTCGCAGTTGGAGCCGGGAAATGTGACGACGCCGCACTTCATGATTCGATCACCGGACGGTCAGTTCTGAGGTTCGAGGGTGAAGCGGTAGGATTCGATGACGGTGTTGGCCAGCAGTTTTTCGCACATGTCACGCACGCGCGCTTCGGCCTCCGCCGCCTCGACGCCCTCGAGCTCGATTTCCATGTAACGGCCCAGATGCACATCCCGCACCTCGTTGTAGCCGAGATCGTTGAGGGCGTGGTGCACGGCCTTGCCCTGCGGATCGAGGACGCCTTGCTTCAGGGTGACGTGGATTTTTGCGAGCATGTATGGGTGTTCGGGACCGCGCAGCGTGGCCTGAGCCGCGAGCCGGGTCCGGGTTGAGAGTCGATTCGGGCGAACCGGGAAGGCACCGTCCAACAGGGCGAAAACCAACGCCCTCCGCCTTGGATTCGCGGCAAGATTAGCACAGAACCCCGCCGAATTCATCCGACTTTTCTTGCCCCTGCGCGCGTTCCGGTTAATCCTCTGTATTTCATAAATTTTCCGCCGTTGATTTTGCAACTTTATTTAGTTCGCGGGATTTGTTATTTTGCTTGCCATGAAGAATCGCTGGAACGATAAAGAGGCGCAGGCGGCCATCGAGCGCTGGTCCGACGTGAATGAGGACATCGCCCTCCGCGTGTACACCTCGCGGCTGATCGGCGCGGACACGGAACTGGTCCTGCACGGCGGCGGCAACACCTCGGTCAAATCGCGCGTCAAAGACCGCTTCGGCGAGGACATCGACGTGCTGTTCGTCAAGGGCAGCGGCTGGGACCTGGACTCGCTGGAACCGCCGGGTCTGCCGGGGGTGAAGCTGGGCCCCATCCAGAAACTGCGGCAGTTGGACGGTTTGTCGGACGAGGCGATGGTCAACGACCAGAGGACGAATCTGCTCGACGCCTCGGCGCCGAACCCGTCGGTCGAAACCCTCCTCCACGCTTTTTTGCCGCACAAGTTCGTCGATCATTCCCACGCCGACGCCATCCTCGTCATCGCCAACCAGCCGGACTCGGTCGAAATCTGCAAGGAGATTTACGGCGACGAACTGGGCGTGGTGGATTACATCATGCCGGGATTCGATCTGGCCAGGGCCGCGGCGGAGGCCTACGAGAAAAACCCGAGTGTGAAGGGGCTGGTGCTCATCAACCACGGACTGTTCACCTTCGCCGAGACGGCGAAGGAAAGCTACGACTACCACATCGACGCCGTGACGAAGGCGGAAGAATACATCGCCAGACACCCGGCCAAAAAACTCACGCCGCAGACGGTTTCGATCGGCTCCAGGAGCCCGGACGAGATCTTCCGCCGCATCGCCCCCGCGCTGCGCGGCATTTATGAAAAGGAATCGGGCGTGCCGTGGCTGGTGCACCACCGGCAAAGTGAGACGGCCTACCACTTCGCCACGAGCGAGGAAAGCCTGACCTGGTCGCAGATCGGCACCGCCACGCCGGACCACGTCATCCGCACCAAACAGAAACCGCTGTTGCTGAACCTGAAAAACCTGGACGACACGGATGCGTTGTGGAAGGAACTCACCGGGGCGATCCAAACGTATAAAGACGCCTATCACGCCTACTTCAAGAAAAACTGCGAAGCCAAAGGTATCGAGAGAAAAGAACTCGACCGCCTGCCGCGGGTGATCCTGGTGGCGGGGCTGGGGCTGGTCACCATCGGCAAGAACGCAAAAGAGACACGCATCGCCGCCGACATCTACGAACACACGATCGACATCATCCACCAGGCGTTCAACGTCGGGACCTACCAGCCGCTCTCCGACTTCGACCTGTTCGACATGGAATACTGGTCGCTGGAGCAGGCCAAGCTGGGCAAGGCCAAGCCACCTTTGTTGAACGGCAGGGTGGTGTATGTGACGGGGGCGGCGTCGGGAATCGGACGCGCCACGGCAGAGTTGTTCGCCGAGCAGGGCGCGAACGTGTTCATGACCGACATCAATCCCAACCAATTGGCCGAAGCCGCCGAGGAAATCAAGAAAACAACGAAGGCGAACCTGCTGGCGCGGGTGGTGGACGTAACGGATGAAAAAGCCGTGCGCGAATCGTTCGAGCAGGTGGTGCAGCACTTCGGCGGCCTCGACATCCTGATCTCCAACGCCGGCAACGCGGTGCAGGGTCCCATCGGCGAGGTGGACAGCGCGACGTTGAGGCAGAGTTTCGAGCTCAACTTCTTCGCACACCAGTCGCTGGCGTCACAGACGGTGCGCCTGTTCAAGACGCAACGCACCGGCGGGGTGTTGCTGTTCAACGCGTCGAAAGCGGCGTTCAACCCAGGCAAAAATTTCGGACCCTACGCCCTGCCGAAAGCCGGGGTCGTGGCGCTCACCAAGCAGTACGCCCTCGATTACGGCGCCGACGGCATCCGCTCCAACGCGGTCAACGCCGACCGCATCCGCACCGGCATTTTCCCACCGGAGTTCGTGAAAGAACGCGCCGCCGCGCGCGGTTTGAGCGCCGACGAATATTTTCAGGACAACCTGCTCAAGCGCGAAGTGACCGGACGCGACGTGGCCGAGGCGTTCCTCGATCTTGCACTGGCCGAAAAGACCACCGGCAGCATCGTCACCGTCGACGGCGGCAACATCGCCGCCTCCCCGCGCTGACGTTTCTCTTACCTTTTCTATTTTCTTCGATTCAAATGCGCCAGCCGTGCGCGTGGAAGAGCTTCATGAGTGCGGGCAGCAGCGTGATCGACGTGATCATGCAACTGCCGACGCCGAGGCTCAATACCTGCCCGACGCTGTACACGCCCTGGTGCTCCGCCACCATGAGGCTGCCGAAGCCGATGATGGTGGTGAGGGATGTCAGCACCACCGACATGCCGGTGCTTTTGGAGATGACGTTGCCGCCCTGGTCCGGCGTCTCCCGGTAGCGGTGCACGATGTGCACGCCGTCCACCACGCCGATACCCAAGATGAGCGGCAGGATGACGAGGTTGGCCATGTTGAAGTTGACGTTGTAGAGCACCATCAAGCCCAGGGTCAGCACCGCCCCCGCCAGGGTCGGCACCAGAACCAGCATTGTGGTATTGAGGTTGCGCAGGGAAAGGAGCAGGTAGAGGAAAATCGCCCCCAGCGCGTAGATGCCGCCGCGCACATAACCGTCGATCATCAAGCGGCTCGACTCGTACATGTGCACGGCGTTGCCGGTGACGTCGGGATCGATCCGCCGCATCTCGGCGAGAAACGTTTCCATCTCCTCCCGCTCCCAGATATTGATCGAGGGATACACCAGCGTCAGGTAGCGTCCGTCGTCACTGATGAAACGGTTTTTGAGGTCGCGCGGCAGGTCGTCGATCTTCACCTCCGACGGATGCGCCGCGGCCTTGAGATCGGCAATGCGTTCCCGGTAATCCACGAACAGTGTTTCCGAAAACGCGGAAAGGCGTTCGGTCGCAGTCGTTGCGTCCGTACTGTCGAGGTCCTGTTGAAACCGCGCCACCCATTCCGACGCCTCCGCCACCTCGTCCGTCGGCCCTTTCTTTTCCTTCTTGCGCAGTTTGAACCGGATCTTTTTCATCGTTGCCACAAGTGCATCGAGCGAAAACGACTCGTCGGAAACCGCCACACGGTATCCATCGATCTCGGTTGCGTAGTCGGCGATGAGTTCCATTTTTTCCTGCTGGCTCTCCGGTACCGCTTCAAACAGACCCTCGACCTTGCCGACGCTGGTCATGGTTTTCAGCCGCTCGTATTTCGCCTGGGCTTCCTCGCGGGTTTTGGAGATGAACGCCGCATTCCACGACGCGCGCTGGGCGTTATCGAGGATTTTCATTTCATAGCGCACGGCCTCGATGCCTTCCGCCTGCATGTTGAGCAGGTTGTAATCGAAACGCAGGGACTGAGACGCCCACGCCGAAACCAGCAGGACCGCAAGCGACCCGAAGATGATCAGGTAATAGTGCGCGTAAAAACGTTCCATGAGATTTTCGCGCAGGTCCACGTAACGGCGCTTGACGTATTTCGGTTTCAGCCAGCGTTCCTCCAGTGAGATGCACGCCGGAAACGTGAGCACCATGGCCAGGAAACAGAGCAGGATACCCCCGGCGGCGATGACGCCCAGCTCCGCGATGCCGATGAAATCGGTGAACGCCATGGCGCCAAAGGCGATTGCCGTGGTGATGGCGCCTGCAAGATTCCCTCGTCCCGTCTTCTGCAAGGTCTCGCGCATGGCGGAAAACGAATCGAGTCCATTCCGCCGCTCTTCGCGGTAGCGTCCGAGGATGTGGATGCCGAAGTCGATGCCGAGCCCGATGAGGATGGTGGTGAACACCACCGACATGATGTTGAGGTGGCCGACCGAAAGGGTGGTGTAGCCCATCGACCACGCCAGCCCCAGAACGAGGCTGAACACGGCGAGGATGGGTTTCCGCACTTCGCGGTAACAGAGGATGAACAGGATGGCGACCCCTGCCAGGGCGATTTCCGATGCCTCCTGCGCATCGGTCATGGTGGTGTGCATTTCGTCCGATGCGATCACCTCACCTCCCGTCAACCCCACCTGCACCTCCGGGAAATCCGGTTTCACCTCCCGGATCATGCTGCGGATGAGCTCGATGGAATTTTTCGATCCGGCAAAGTCGCCTTCCGTTTCCACCGGGTTGAGGAGCACAAACAGCAGCCCGCCGTCGTCACTGACGAGGTACCCGTCCTTCTCCAGCGGATTCTCGTCGTCCTGCAAAAACGAACTCCACGGAGAGCGGTATTCCGCATTCGGGTCTTTGAGATGCGCCCTCATCTGCTTGACCAGCGCAATGAGCATATTGAGATCGGCGGTGTCGTCTTTTTCCTCTCCGCCGCCGGTGCCAAGGAAATCCGTCATGAGCGACCCCACCATGCCGGCGCTGATTTCGCGGTTGATGCTTTCGAGCAGGGTGTTGAGCCCCGGCGACCGGTTGACACTGGAAAGGAAATCATGGTGCGACTCCAGCTTGCCGCCCAGTTCGCGGATTTCGTCCGGTTCCAGGTAAAGCAGGGCCTTGTCGCGAAAATAACCGGTGTCGATCCTGTAATAAATTTCCGAGAACAGTTCCTGCCGGGTTTGCAGGCGGGACACCAGAGCTTCGGCGAAGCGGCGCATCGGTTCAGGCCGGTTGCCCTCGACCACCACGATCATGCCGTCGAAATCTTCAAACGCTTTGCGGTAATCCTGGAAGAGCTGGTGGAATTTCTGCGACGGGGAGATCAGGTCCTGCCGGCTGGTGTTGAAGGTGAGGTGGTGCGCCGTGTACCAGAAACTGAGGCATGCGAGGAGCAGCGATGCCGCAAGCACCCAAAGCGAATGGCGATAGGCCAGCACCTCCAGTGCATTGAAGGCACGATCGATCGGGCTGGTTTTGGAAGGGATCGGGTTGTGGCCGGGATGGCGGTCGCTCATGGTCACCAGGGGTTGAGGGAACCGGGCGCGCGCGGCGCCCCACCCTGCACGGGTGAGAAGGCAAGATTATAAGCGATCCCGGCCGGAAGAAAAAGGTTTGCCGGGCCGGAACCCGCTCTAGAACGTGAACCCGATGGTGAAGACGTGGGCGTTCAGGCCGACGTTCGGTTCCTTGATGTCGGAGTTGGACAGGTGCCAGAAATGGTAGTTGAAACTCACTGCCCTGCCGTTTTCGAAAAAGTATTCGATACCGCCACCCGTATTCAGCACAAATTCGAAAGGCGTGCTGATCTCATTGGCCCCGTGCTGGAAGTCGCCGACGGAGACCCCCGCCCCGCCAAAGACGAAGGGAACCCAGCGGCGGTGAGGATTGAGGAATTTGTATTCCACCTGAATCGGCACCAGCGCCACGACGAAATTGGGGGCGTCGTCGGTTTTCACGCTGTTGATTTCGGGATCGGTGACGTTCGCCACCACGCCACCTTCGACGACCCAGTACAGGGCACCCTGGTAAGCCCCTTCCCCCACCACTCCGGTCAGGTTGTATTTCCATTTTGGGAAAAAATAAACGAACTCGATATCCGTGCGATCACCCAAAGAAGGAGGTGGGGGGGGCAGGTCGAAAGTGAAGCCGTACCCGATTTCAAATCCCCACAGGGTCTGCCCCTGGTGAAACTGTGCCATGAACCCCGGGATGACCGGGTCCGGGGACTGACCCAGTACCACCTTGGAAAAGTATTTGACGGGCGAACTCTGGGCAAAAGGGGTTTCCGATTCCACGCTGGTCGAGGAAAAGTCCGTTGAAAAGTAGGAACCCTCAGCACCCACCGGAGCAGGCAGCCCCATCCAAAGCACAAACACAAACAACCCTGAAAACCTGAGACCCTGTTTCATACCACTCGTCGAAGAAAAAGTTGAAAAAGATGCGATTTTACCACAGTGCCGCGCTAACCGTTGGTTTTTAAACCTTTTTTTAGTCGCAAAACAAGCCATTCCTTACAGATGAATTGAAACCCGTTCCCGGAAACCGTTCCCAACCGGCACCCCTCCCCCGTTGACCCCGGCAATTGCCGTAAAACCGGCCCCGCGTGGTTCCCATTCCCGGGCAAGGGTGATAGAATCGGAAATTCCACGCTGGTTTTCGCACCATCGGCGTGGATCGATCGATTCCGGTACCCGGATATGACTTGAAAATCCGGGTTGCAGTGGACTCCGGGACGGGAATTAATGAACCGTTTTCCGTTTCCCCGGCATCTTAAATTTCAAAGGGTGAGACCCCTTTGGGATGGATCACGAGCTGCTGCTGAATCCGTAAGGAATCCCCCAACGCGCACATCCCAGGGTGTCAACGCATGCCGACGCAGGAAGAAAAAGAGCAGGACGATCTGCTGGTCCGGGACCTGAAGGCGGGCAGTCACGAGGCGTTTGAAAAAATCGTTGAGTCGTATCAGCGAAAAATCTACGCCCTCGCATTCAACATGACGCGCAACCAGATGGATGCCCAGGACATCACGCAGGAAGTGCTTCTCAGCATATACAAAAAGATCGATACGTTTCAGGGCAAGTCCGCATTTTCCAGCTGGGTTTACCGGATCACCCTGAACGCGACATACATGAAGCTCCGCAACAAGAAAAAAGAGCAGTATGTTCCTCTGGATGACATCCTGCCCGCTTTCAATGGAACGGGGTTTCAGACCGAAAAATTGATGGACTGGTCGGATTCGACCGAATCCCTGCTGTTCTCCAACGAAACGCGGGAGATCATCGGCAAGGCTGTCGATCAATTGCCGGAAAAAGAGAAGGTGGTGTTCATTCTGCGGGATGTGGAAGGACTCTCCACCGAAAAGGTGAGCGAGATTCTGGACCTGACCATTGCAGCGGTCAAATCGCGACTGCATCGGGCGCGGCTCTTTTTGCGTAAGAAATTGTCTCACTATTTTGAAGAATACCAAGCGCAGGGGGAAAAGAAGAAATGATCTGCTGTAAGGAATGCATCGATTTGCTGTACGACTACCTGGAAGGGGCGCTGAGTGAAGAGACTGCAAGCGCACTGGAAGAACACTTTCAGGACTGCCCTCCCTGCATCTCTTTCCTGAACACGTACAAATCCACCAGTGACCTGTGCCGGGAGACCATGGGAAAGATTGAAATCCCGGAAGTGGTCCAGGCCAAGCTGCGGGATTTCATAAAGGAAAACACCTCCAAAGCCTGACTCCCCACTCTCCTCCAGAAGGGCCGTTTTGGAGGCTCCTGCCTTGATAAAACGATGATTGAAAAAGGGTGGGGATTGATTTAGTATTTAAATGTGATCTCCAAAACGACTGCGCCAAACGGTTTTCTCCTTACCAATTGATTGACGAGGCTGTTCTCAATGGTTGAAATGAAAGTAGATGGGCTCACGCTGGATCCCCTGACGAATATGCCCATCATCATTCTCAAGGATCTGGAAGGCAACCGCGCCCTGCCGATCTGGGTCGGGTTTTTCGAAGCGAACGCCATCGCCCTTGAGATTGAAAAAATCTCCACGCCCCGTCCCATGACCCACGACCTGATGAAAAACCTCATCGGCAACATGAAAGCAGAGATCAACCACATCCTCGTGAGCGAACTCAAGGACAATACTTTCTACGCCGTCATTTCCATGGTTCACGGTGGAAGCACATTGAACATTGATTCGCGGCCAAGCGACGCCATCGCCCTGGCGCTTCGGACCAAATCCCCTATCTTCGTAAACGAAGAAGTCATCGAAGCGGCCAAAAGCCTGGACCTTCCCGACACCAGCAAAGCCTCCCCGGAAGACAAGGACCAGTGGAAGAAGTGGCTGGACAACATCAAGCCGCAGGACTTCGGCAACCTCTGAGTTTTTTCCACCCATTCCCATCGCCTCCTGAGAAGCAAGGAAAACTTGCGCCGAAACGGGAAAGTTCTATATGATGCCGTAAGGAGTACGCCTGCGTCCGCCGGGAGACGCAGCTTCCCGAAAGGAATTTTCGTGGACACCATCAAATCCATCGGCATTTTCTGCAAACAGAAACCCCATATCAGCCAGGAAGTCCTCCAGGAACTGGTGGACTGGCTCCGCCAGCGCAATTACCAGGTTTTAATGCCACCCGATACCGCCGCCATCGTGCAGGAACCCTCCTCCGACGGCAGTGACGATATTCCGGGAAAAAGCGATCTGATCATCGTCCTTGGCGGCGACGGCACGTTGCTGAGCGTCGCGCGCCTGACCGAAAACCACGAGGTGCCGATCCTCGCCGTCAACCTCGGCAGTCTTGGGTTCCTCACCGAAGTCGCTCTTCCGGAGCTGTACTCGACGCTGGAAAACGTGCTGAAAGGGCAGTCTGCGGTGGAAGACCGCATGCTGCTGCGCTCCTGCCTCAAACGGCACGGCAAGGTTCTACGTAGTGACGCCGCGCTCAACGACGTGGTCATCAACAAACGCGACGCCCGCATCGTCAACCTGGAAGTGCACGTGAACGATCAGTACATGACGTCGTACCGCGCGGACGGCCTGATCATCGCCACGCCGACGGGTTCCACGGCGTATTCGCTTTCTGCAGGCGGCCCCATCATTCACCCCAGCATGAACGCCCTGCTGCTCTGCCCCATCTGCCCGTTCACGCTGACCAACCGGCCCATCGTCATTCCCGACCGGGCGGTGATCCAGGTAAATCTGACCACGCAGGAGAAAGTGCAGATCACGCTCGACGGTCAACACGGTTACGAAATGACCAGCGAGGAAACCCTGGAAGTGCAACGCGGCCCCAAGCCGGTTCACCTCATCCAGGCGCCCGGAAAAAACTATTACCAGATCCTGCGCCAGAAACTGCATTGGGGGCGTCCCGCGGAAGATCGCAAACAATAACACGGCGCCGCCCGGTCCCCCGGCATCGCACATCATGAACGACACCACCCCCCACGAAGCCATCGTCGCCTGCGGCCGAACCATGGATATCGGCTCGCCGGTCGTGTTGTGGAACCAGGCGGGCGGGTTTCGCTGTCCGCATCCGCGCGGACGCGCTGCGTGTCATCAGCATCCGCCGGAACTGAATGACGCACCGACCCGGCCTTTCGACGCCTACCGGATCGCCGATCCTGAACGTGCTTACGAGGAACTCACGCAAACGGTTCACCAGTTGGTCCTGCATTACGACGTGTGTTACACCTCCCGCCACTGCCATGAAGTGCTCCAGAAAAGCGCGTTCATGGGAAGTCATTTTTACCTGGACCTCGACGGCACTCTCTACCAGACCTGCGACCTGTACTGGAAAACCAACACCGCACCCGCCGATGACCGCAAAGGCAACGAACGCGCCATCCATGTGGAAATGGCGAACCTCTCGTGGCAGGCACGGGCGGAGGAGTCCGACCTCTACCGCGCTGAGAAGGATTTATACGTGAAACAGGGGAATTGCTGGCGGTTGCAATTGCCGCAGGCTTACCGGAAGACGCTTCGCACCCCCGGTTTTGTGGCCAGGCCGGCGCGAACGTATGGCCAAAGGGGTTATTTCAGCCGCAGGGTCAACGGCAAGATGGTTCGCATGTGGGATTTCACGGAACAGCAGTACCAGGCGCTCATTCGGTTGTGTTTCGGCGTCCACGCGCTGTTACCGGGTATTGGCTTGAAGGTACCCTTCGACAAAAATACAGGCAGAACACCGCTCTCCCGCCTGCGCAATTTCGCCACCTTTCGCGGAATTCTCGGCCATTTTCACGTTCAGGCGGGCACCACCCCCGGCGTCAAATGCAAATACGACCCCGGATCCGCCTTCGACTGGGGACGGGTCCGGCGCGCACTGGAAACGCAGGAATAAACAACACGGCTTCGCAACCCTTCCCGGTAAAATATTTGACCTCTCCCCGCCTTTGAGGTTAGGGTTTAATAATCCCGTTGCCCGATTCCCGTCCCCTCTTCGGTCCGGGACCGCCTGTTCCTGCACGGAACCCTGCGGTGAAACACCGCTTCATACCATAAGGATTCAATACCCATGAAACTTGGAATATTCCGGGACGAACTTCCCGGCGAACGAAAAAGCATCATCAACCTCATCATGGCGGGTTACATGGTGGTGATCGCCATACTCGGCTACATGGCGTTTTACCTGAACATCCAAATGGCCCAGGTGGAGCGCCTGCTGACGGGCATCGACCCGGTCACCCTGAGCGGGGAACAGTTCGGCCTGCTCAAGCAATCCCTCATGCGCACCGCGGACCGCCTCGGCAACGAGTCGATCTGGATCGCGGTGGTTGGCGGGTTGTTTTCGCTGATAGCGGCAGGATACACTTATAACCTGGTCATCCGTCCGTTGCGCCAGTTGATCGTTTACACGGAAACCGGCAAAGGTGAGCTTCCTGAAATCAAGAACAACAACGAGATCAAGCAACTGATGACGGCCATCCTGGAAAAAGAGGGATCCGGGCCACAGAACGGGGCGGGTTCCAGACAATCCGCAAAATCTTCCGGCGGACGTTAATGAAATAGGAAGAAATCAGGTGCCGGCCAGGTCTTCGGTCATTCCCTCCAGCTTTTCGGTGAAGGTAAACACTTCGCTTTCCTTCATCCCGATCTCCCCAAGTAGCTGAAGATACTTGAAATAATCCAGTTTCTCTTTCAACTTCTCAAACGCACGACCGATGGCACGGGGGTTGTCCTCAAGCGGAATGAGGTCGGTGCAGAACAACTCCGGCGTCATTCCACCCAGCCGCGTGTCCTGAAACGTCTCCACCAGGCTGGACTGGTACTCGCCTTGTGGAATTGAAACGCGTTCCGATTGTTCCTGTTTCAGGTAGTGAACGCACTTTTCGCGCAGGATAAGGCCTTTTTCCCAGGGGCCTGCCTGGCCCCAGCGAAGGCGCTCGGCCAGCATGCTGGACAGGCGGTTGGTATAGCGGATGTTGGAAACCGCTTTGGCATGATCTTCCAGCCGCGCTTCCCGCGCCTTTTCCATTGTTTCCTTGCGTTCCCGCCGCTGTTCCAGACGAAACTTCGGGTCCTGTTTGAACTGTTTCTGCCAGCGTTCATAGCGTTCAAGATACAGCTTTTTCATTTCGATATCTTCCAACGCGGAAAACTGCCGAAACGCCTCCAGGAAGTGCAATTCTTTAATTTCTCCCACCGCCTGCTGGTAACGGAAGGCGTCTTTATTTTTCAGGCTCTGAAAGTAAGGCTGGAAGTAATAATAGGCCATCACTCCAAAAACGATGAACATCAGCGACGCGTAAAAACCAGCGATGATGAGTTTTTCGAGCAGGAGCACCGAAAACCGGATTCTCGGCAGTTTGAATTTGAATCTGGATGTGATTTGGGTCCAGTCCATGACGGCCCTCCGTAAAGACCCGTTTCTTGTTTCTAGAATAAACAGGCCCCTCAAGTGCGTGGGAAGAATTTCTGGAGATATTGTTTTGGAGAAACCTTTCAACTCTTTACGGAAGAATTCCCGTAAAGTTGAGTGCCGTGGGGAACACGGGACCGGGAGGAGAGGGAGAAAGGGGCCGGGATCAGTGCCGGAAGTGGCGGATGCCGGTGAACACCATGGCGATGCCGTGCTCGTCCGCCGCTTCGATCACTTCCTTGTCGCGGATGGAGCCACCGGGCTGGATGATGGCCCGGATGCCGCTTTTCGCCGCGGCGTCGATGGAATCGCGGAACGGGAAGAAGGCGTCGGAGGCCATCACGCATCCATCCACCGGCTTGTTGGCCTTGTCGATGGCGAGGCGAGCGGAGTCCACGCGGCTCATCTGACCCGCACCGACACCGACGGTCTCGGTATCGCGTGCGTAAATGATGGCGTTGGATTTGACGTGCTTGGCAACGATCCACGCGAACTCCAGCGTGCGCAGAGTGGCATCGTCCGGTTGCAGTTTGGTCACCGTTTTGAGCGTGGTGCGGTTGAGCGTGACGTCGTCCGCATTCTGCACCAGCAGACCGCCGCCGATACGTTTCAGGTCGAGGCGTTTTTTATCCGGGTTGGTTTGCGCGGTCGGCATCTCCATCACACGCACATTCTTTTTCGCGGCGAACAGGGACAGGGCTTCCGGTTCGTAACCCGGAGCGATGACCACCTCCACGAAGTTTTTCAGGATCTCTTCCGCCGTCTGTGCCGTGACCACCTGGTTGAATCCCAACACCCCGCCGAATGCGGAGACGGGGTCCGTCTCCCGCGCCCGGATGAACACATCCAGCTGGTCCTTTCCGATGGCGACGCCGCACGGGTTGGTGTGTTTGATGACCACTGCCGCCGGGTCTTCAAACTCGATGGCGCATTCCCACGCCGCGTTCATGTCGATGAAGTTGTTGAACGACAACTCCTTGCCCTGCAGCTGCCGCGCCTGCACGACATCCGTCTCCAGCGTCTGGTACTCGCGGTAGAGCGCCGCCGCCTGATGCGGGTTTTCCCCGTAACGCAGGTCCTGAACCTTGAGAAAGGTCTGCTGGTAGGTGGGCGGAAAGCTGTCCGGGCCCTCGATCTGCAGGGACAGGTAACGGTTTATGGCCGCGTCGTATCGCGCGGTCAGCGCAAACGCGTCGCGGCTCAGCCGCTGGCGCGTGACCTCCGTCACTTCTCCATTATTTGCGTCCATCTCCGCGATGACCACCTTGTAGTCGTCCGGATTGACCACAATGGCGACGTCCTTGTAATTTTTCGCGGAGGAGCGCACCATCGTCGGCCCGCCAATGTCGATATTCTCGATCGCGTCGGCAAGCGTGCAGTCGTCGCGTGCGATGGTTGCCTCAAACGGGTACAGGTTGATGACGACGAGGTCGATGGGTTCGATGCCGTGGTCCTTCATCGCCTGCATGTGTTCGGGGTCGTCGCGGCGTCCCAGGATGGCCCCGTGCACCTTCGGGTGCAGGGTTTTGATCCGGCCGCCCATCATTTCCGGGAATCCCGTGTAATCGGAAATGGGAATGACCTTGATGCCGTTTTCTTCCAGCATCCGCGCCGTACCGCCGGTGGAAAGGATCTGCACACCGCGTTCGCTCAACTGCTTGGCGAATTCGACGACATCCGTCTTGTCAGAGACGCTGATCAGCGCCCGTTTGATGGCTCGCATGGGTTGGGTCAGACTCGGTATTTTTTCTTTGAGGGGTTTTTCTGCACCAGCGCGTCCGGGGTCAGCATCTGGATTCCCTTGAGCATCCAGACGGGAAACGTGCCATACGATTCCATCATGCCCGGATCTTCCTTGCGCGGGTCCAGTTGACCGGATTCCTCTTCCACAAACTCGGGTTTGGGGAGGATTCTTTCGGGTTTGGGCGGCGGTGTGTCGATGATGATTTTGCTGCCTTTGTTTTCTTCTGCCATAACAACCTCGTGACTCAGTACCCGCCGGAGGGGCCTTGCGGGAGACCTTCCGGCTTCAGGGTGGAGAGTGATGGTACACTCTTTTTTCACGTTTGAAAATCAAAAAAACGGTCCGGGCGGGACCGCTCTCCTAACCTCCTGAAACCACACCGCATTCACTGCAAAAGCAGGCCGCGGGTGAATTTCCAATCGATCTTCTCCTTGAGGTTCAGCCTGCCGAAATGGTGTTCCAGGTTGGCGACCGCATCTTTCAGCAGCTGCTCGAGGGACGCCCGGTCCTCGTCGCTCCACGCCATCGAGGCGCCCAAAAGCGTATCCCGGAAGGCCGCCACCTTGTCTTCGTCCACGGTGTGCGGGTCGTCAGGATGGATGTTGTGGACGAACACGGTTTGCAAAAACGTTTTCGCGGCTACCTCCGGCAGAGGATCACACGCCAGATGACCAAACAGGGTGGACTGCGCGAGTGCGGTGGTGGTCAGCACCACAATGTTGAAATCGTCGATGGACGCGGGATGCGTGCACTGGTCCTTCAATTCTTCGATGCGTTTTTCATCCAGATTGAATCCCTGCTTGGCCAGCCGCACGTAAAACCGGGTTTTTATCAGGAAATCTTCCATCAGAGCAAGGTCTTCCAGCGCGCGCGGGTGAGCCCACTGGACGTTGGTTTCGGCGATCTCGTCGCCCTCCTGCACCAGCACCCCGATTTTCGGGAAGCGGTCCACGATCGCGGCGAAGTGGTCGACCAGGCCCGCAGGCAACACGTACTCCACCAGCCGTCCGTTTTCCTTGAGCAGCTTCTCGCCTTCCCACTTGAGCCGCATGAGCGCCGCGTACCCCACCTGGAACAGCGACTGCATGTAAGTTTTGGTGAGCAGGGTCTCGCCCTTCTGGATGTCCCCCCCTGCACCGAGTTCGAGGCCGATGTTGATGTAGCCCAGCAGTTTGCGCATCGCCTCGTGACGCTGGTGGATGTCGGCAAAGTCACCCCGGTCTGCCACCATCACTTTATGAAACAGCCACGCCAGCTCCCAGCTGATGGCATGGAACCGTTCGGCCGATTTCACGATGGCCAGGCACTGGCCGAAGAACGTTCCCGGATCGAGGTCTTCCAGCGGAAACGCCGGCGCGAGGGTGTGGCGGATGTCCTCGGTGCGGAAATCGTCGGCGGACGGCAACGACTCCTTCAGCGTCTGCGCGTCGAGCAGGCTGTACACCTGGAACGCTTCCTCGAAAGCAAGTACCCCCCGCTCCTCGTTGCGCGCCAGGTACCAGCGGTAGGACGTCTCCACCGTCGGGGTCACGCCGTACCAGATGACTCCCTCCATCAGCGAATGCAACAGCTTCTGGTTTTCGCTGTACAGCATTTTGAAGATGCGCGTGAGGGGTTTCTCCGCCTCGACGTCCTTGAAGTAAATGTCGTACACCCCGTCCGGCGAGTAATGCGGCAGGTTCTCCACATTCTCATACTGGTCCGTCATCTCGTCACGTTTGTACACCTTGATGAGGGACTGAAGGACCATGACCTTCTGGTCGAAGTCCTCGGTATAAAGCCAGTGCAGGAGTTGCTGGTCGTTGGCGTCGGCGACCAGCCCCAGCCATTCGACAGCGCGCTGGGGAGAAAATTTATCCGCCTGCCACCACTCCATGTCAAACATGAACTGGAGTTGCTTCTGCGAACAGATGGCGATGAGCGGCAGGGCGTCTTCCTGCCCGATCTCCTTCACCGTCTGGTACAGCTCCTCGTCCGGCAGAGCGCGCACCACGGAGACCGCCTGTTTCGACAACAGGATGAGGGCCTGCTGTTGCACGCCGTGCAGTTGCAGGACACAGCGGGCCTGGTCCGCTACCGACAGTTTGTTGAGCAATTCCTCAACCTTCTGCGGCTGGGTTTTGATCCATTCGACGGGAAACGGCAGTTTGGGTGCGGGAGTCTGGGACACGGGATACTTTTCGGATGGCATCGTTGGTTTCTAACTTATATGAATAGCGGCGCCGATCGGTCGATTTCCTTTCAACCGGTGCCGCCTTCTGATTCAAAATCGGATCGTGATGGAAAATATTGTAGCACGAACACGCGCTCAATCCCGCCTGGCAATGGGGTAATTCAGTCTTTCAGCATGGCGAGGGTGATCATGCGTCCGGTTTGCCCTTCCCTGCGGTAGGAGAACCAGCGGTCAGGATGGCAGGCGGTGCAATCGCCGTGGAGATGGATGCGATCTGGAAGGATGCCCGACCGCTCGGCTTCCATGCGATTCGCCATCCACAAATCGAGCATGTATTTTCCCGGTTTGCCCGGTGTGCTGAAAGCCTGCCAGCCCCCATCCCGGTTTTTGAACGGAGTGACGCAATCCTCGTCCACCTCGTAACAGCAGGGGCCGATGGCCGGCCCGAGTCCCATCACCACCTGTTCCGGACGGCTTCCGAAGATCACTTTCATCGCATCGAGTGTTCGAGTGAGGATTCCCTGCTGGGTGCCACGCCGCCCGGCATGCGCCACGCCCACGGCATGCGCCTTTTCGTCGTAGAGGATAACGGGAACGCAGTCGGCGGTCATCACACCGATGGGGGTGTCCTTCAGGTGGGTCACCAGCGCGTCCGCTTCCTGGCCGCCCACCTGCGCCGGAGTCATCGATTCGCGGTCGATCACCACAACACGGTCGCTGTGAACCTGCTTTGCGAGGAACAGGCGATCGTGTTCGATACCCAGTGATTGCAAAAACCATCGGCGGTGCTCCACCGACGCGCTTTCCATTTCGTCTCTTCCCAGATGCAACGGTTCGACGGTTCCATCTTCATGAACCGCGCAACGCGGGCTGACCCCGTGAACAAGCCGCGAACACACATCCAAACCGGGAATGGGTTGATTGGGGATACGAACACTCATAAATTTTTTCAGTTTTTTTCCGGTTCTGATTCAGTATGCAAAACGTTCATTGCTCAAAACTTTTATTCGATGCAAAAAAAGCAGTACTCTATTTTAAGGCCATTTTATGCATGCTTCCGACATGCATGCTAAAAAACAAATGAAGCACACGCACTGCGGAACATGCAGACAAAACCATAAACACTTCACCCATCAAACCACAACTGCCTCATTTTTTGACAATATTTTCTTGACAAAGTAAGTGTATGGAATAAAATACATTAAAATATTTGGGCGCTGAGACATACCAGATATTTTTAAACGAAAGGAGTTCTTGATGGCAACCAAGAAAAAATCCAAAGCAAAAACCAAGACCAAGGCTAAGGCGAAAACCAAAACCAAAGCCAAGGCGAAAACGAAAAAGAAAGTAACACGGAAGAAAGCAACAAAGAAAAAAGCCACGAAGAAAAAGGCTACCAAGAAAAAGGCTACTAAGAAAAAAGCGACCAAGAAGAAGGCAACCAAAAAGAAAGCGACCAAGAGAAAAGCTACGAAACGGAAAAAGAGCTGAGGTTGCTCCCGCTTACTTGGTATTGATTTGGGATTGTTTCTCTTTTACAAGTTCGAAGGTTGTATTCAGGGAAATCTCAAAGCATTCATTTGCAACTGGTATCGTTTCAGCGCCCAAAATTTCCCCCTCCTTTGATTCATCATTACTTTTTGCGTTCTTTTCCCGCCCTTCGGACTCCAGTAACTCCTTATATTCCTTAACTTAGCCAGAAAACTCCAGAAACACCCCCTTGAGATACGCCCCTTCCCTGAAGGTCACCGGGTGATCCAAAGCATGCCCCGTTTTGAGCATTTTTGCGGGGGTCCGGTTCGCGGCTTTCAGTCCCTGCTCGACCGCCCGGTAAAACTCATCCGCTGCCACCGGCCCGGAACAGGACGCAGAAAATAACGTTCCCCCCTTTGAGGTCACGCGTGCCCCGAGCCGGACCAGCCGCTGGTAGGCCCGAATCGCGTTCGGTTTGTCCTTTTTGCTCTTGGCGAACGCCGGCGGATCCAGAATCACCAGGTCGAATGTTGTGCCTTCCGCATTCAGGCGCTCCAGTGCTTCAAAGGCATCACCCTGAATCTGTGAAAACCGCCCCGAACTCGCCACCTCTTCACCGAAATTCAAAACCGTATTGGCACGAGCGGCATCGAGCGCGGGCCGGCTGATTTCGAGTTCCGTGACCGATTCGCATTCTCCCGCCAGCGCGTAAACGGAAAACCCGCCCGTGTAGCTGAACACATTGAGCACTGTTTTTCCCGAAGCACGGCGACGCACCTCCTGCCGGTTGTCGCGCTGATCGAGAAAGAATCCTGTCTTTTGTCCCGCCACCACGTCGGCTGTAAAACGCAATCCATTTTCCAGAAACTCAACCGGGCCCTCAACCGGGACACCCGCCAGCACCTGGCCGTCGTGGTACCCTCCCGCATCGACTTTCTGCACGTGGCGGCTCAATCGCAGAATCAGTCGCTCCGCACCAAACTCTTCCGTCAACAACGCCACGAGGATCGGCAGATGCGGCAACCATGCAGAGGTGTACACCTTCACAATCTGCGTTCCCGCGTAGCGGTCCACCACCAGCCCCGGCAGGGCGTCGTTTTCCCCGTTGACGAGACGGTATCCTGTCGTGTCTTCCGCTTCCAGTCCCTCACGCAACGCCGCCGCCGCACGCAATCGCTCCATGAAAAAATCACGGTCGATGATCACCGGTTTGCGGGTTTGCAGGATACGCAGGCGTATGTCGGAATAAGGATCGAACAGACCGATGGCGAGGAACTTGTTGGCGGAATCGTACACCACGCCCAGGTCACCTGCGGCACCCGACACCCTGCGGTCTTTCATCTGGTAGAACCGCACCCACGGGTCGCCGTTCAGGATACGCTTCTGCACTGTTTTCGAGACCTTGATTTTGATTTTTCCGGAACGCACGGAATCCGCTTTCCTTTCGTAAGACAAAAAAACCCTGCAATTCACGCAGGGTGAATGGTTTCAATTATACAGGTTGGGAGAGGGGTTGCCGAAACGCGGTGCGATCGTGGGACCCGGTCAGGAGTTCGCTTTCTTTTGCGTCTCGGCCCTGACCTGCAGGAAGGGTTTGCCTTCGAGCACCGCGTCGTAATGCCGCACCCGGGATGTGAATTCATCCATCGCCTGCGAGGGGATGCGGCGGACATGCGTTTTGTGGTGCCTGAACTCGAACGGGTTGTGAATGCGGCCGCCCTTGCCCAGGCGGCGCACCTCGTAGTGCAGGTGCGGCGCGAAGCTGCGTCCTGTGTTGCCGGAGGTGCCGATCTGCTGGCCGCGTTTCACGTATTCTCCCCGCCGCACCATCACGCGGTCGAGGTGCAGGTAGAGTGTGCGCACGCCTTCGCGCGGATGCACAATCTCGATGCAATAGCCGTTGTGGCTGCGGTTCCAGTTCGTGCGGGTGACGCGTCCGTGGAAACTCGCGTAAACCGGCGTGCCCACTTCGGCCTTGAAGTCGGTACCGTGATGGCCGTCCACCTTGCCCCTTCGATAGTCGCCGGGCAGCGAGGTGATGGCTTCATATTCCCGGATGGGAGCGCTGTGGTTGCGCAGGCGGGGAAACAGTTCGCGCCCGGATTTATCGAAATAACTGCCGTATTTCATGTTGGGTGCACGGTAGTAGTTGGCCTCAATCACCTGTTTCAGAAACCGGCTGTCGTATACCAGCTTAAGAATACGAAAGCGTTCCTCGCTTTCGATCTCCTCGTAGACGAGGGACAAGCGATCGCCCTTGCGCACCGATTGGCTGACATCGAGGTACCACGACAGAATGCGCGCGGCATAGGCGGACAGGCGTTTGCAGTCGTCGGCGGGCAGGCGCGCACACAACGAATGCGTGAGCGACAGCTTCACCTCCAGATCGAGCGTGTGCAGTCGGCTTTGTTCGAGCGCGGAAGGGTCGTACGCCGTCTTTTTTACCTCCGGCAGAACGGACGATTCCAGCTCGGCCATGAAAGCTTCCGCATTGCCGGCGATCCAGCCGCCTTCATTCGGCAGGTCCTGGGTTTTCTCCTCCACCCAGTCCACCGCAGGGCCCAGAGGCGTGGCACTCACCATCTCCTGCACCGGTTTCTGGGGAACGAGGCCAAGGAGATCCCGAACCAGATCGGTGTCTTTATTGAAGAAAAGGAACGTGCCGAAACCCATCAGCGTATACAGCACCACCCAGAACGGACTGGGACCTTTTTTCTTCTGCGGCCAGTCCTGGTCTTTTAATAACGAAGATTCCTGCGTTGGTTCCAAATCCATTTCAGCCACTCAAAAGTCCGGCCCGGAGACCCAAAGGAAAAATCCGGCAATAATGAGGACAGGCGGGAAAGTGCTTGATTTCACGTTCCCTCCTCCTCTAAAAACCTGTATATTATCGCAGATAGCCCCCATTCAGACAATAGCGAAAAATCGAATAAAGTTAATTTTTTCAATAAAATAGACCATGCCGTTCGAACCCGACCTCATCGTGCTGGACACCCCGGCGGAGGACCACCCCTTCACCCAGAGGGTGCTGGAAACCCTGCCCGGCGTGCCCGTGCGGCGGGACCACACTCCGGAAAATGCAGTCGAAACCCTGCGCGAGGAGGCGGTCGATGTGTTTGGCGCGGCCAAGCGGCAGCTCGCCCTCACCACCTTCAAGGGATCGTTTCTTAAAAAGTGCCCGGGGTTGAGTCCCGGCATGGTGTGCTGCAACTACTATGTCGTCAACCTGATCAAAAACTGCGTGTACGATTGCTCGTACTGCTTCCTGCAGGATTTTCTGGAAAACAATCCCCTGCTCACCGCTTTCGTCAACATCGACGACCTGCTGGCGGAACTGGAAGAGGAGTTTTGCGAACACCCGGACCGGTCGTTCCGCGTCGGCACCGGCGAAGTCACGGACAGCCTTGCGCTCGATGACCTTCTGCCTTACACGGATTACCTGGTGCCTTTTTTCAACCGGCAGAACAACGCGGTGCTGGAACTCAAAACCAAGTCCGACTGCGTGGACAACCTGCTCAAACAACCTGACCCGACCAATGTCATCGTGTCGTGGTCGCTGAACCCCGAAGAAATTGTCGAGCGGGAAGAGATCGGCACGCCGTCACTGGCCCAACGGCTGGACGCGGCGCGGCGTTGCGCGGAACACGGCTTCCAGGTGGGGATCCATCTCGACCCGGTGATCCTGTTCGACGGCTGGGAAAGAGCGTACGGGCGGTTGATCGAACAGGTTTTCGACACCCTGCCCGCCCACCAGTTGGAATGGATCAGCCTCGGCAGTTTCCGCTACCGTCCGAACCTGAAACGCGTCATTAAGGAACGGCATCCCCATACCCGCCTGCTCACGCAGGAGCACGTCGCCGGCGCCGACGGCAAGTTTCGTTACCTGCGGCCTTTGCGCAATCACGCTTACGACACCCTGCGAACCACCATCAAACGGCGCGCGCCGGAGGTGGACGTCTATCTGTGCATGGAGACGAAGGAAGTGTGGGAGGGCGTCACCGGTCACCTGCCCCGCGCGGACGAATCCCTCGACCGCTTTTTCGATTTTTAAAAAGAAATCAGATTGGGGTGGGAACGCGCCGGATCACAGCCGCATGGGCATGACGATGGAGAGGTAGTCCTTGTCGTCGTTGATGGTCAACAGGCAGGAGTGGTTTTCGTCTTTCAGGTTCATCACCACCTCAGGTTCCTCCACCACCGCCAGCACATCCAGGATGTAACGCGCGTTGAGGCCAATGGATACCGGTTCTCCGTCATAATTGATTTCCAGTTCCTCGGTGGCGTTGCCGATTTCGGTTCCCTCGGACACCAGCGTCATCAGCCCCGGAGTGATGTCGAACCGCACCATCTTCGATTTTTCATCCGCCAGCAGGGCCACGCGTTTGAGCGCGTGCACCAGCGATTCGGTGTTGACCGTCACCTTGAGGTTGTTGTCGCCGGGGATCACCTGCCGGTAGTTGGGAAACTTTCCGTCGATCTTGCGCGACACGATGACCTGCTGTTCCTGAATGAACGCGAGCTGGTTGTCCTTCACGGAAAACGAGCAGGTGGCGTCGTCGCTTTCCATCAGCTTCAACAATTCCGTCAGCAATTTCTTCGGCAACAGGTAACCTGACTTGTCCACCTTGTCGGCGTTTGCCTTGAGCAGGGGACGTTTGATGAACGTCATGCGATGGCCGTCGGTGCCGACCAGGTTCACGTGGTTGTCTTCCTTTTCCAGGAGCAGACCGTTCAGGGCCTGCCTGGTTTCGTCCGGTGAGATGGCGAAATAGGTTTTACGGATCATCTCCCGCAGTTGCGGTCCGCTGAACTCCATGAGAGGCTCTTCGCTGTACTCCGGAAGCTTCGGGTAGTCCGCCGCCGCCAGACCGGGCAGGCGGAACTTCGACTTGCCGCAGGTGATCGTCACCCAGTCGTTGTCCTCCTTTTTCAGCGTCACCTCCAGGTCCGGAAGCTCCTTCAATATATCGAACAGCTTGCGCGCGTTGACGGTGACCGAGCCCTGGGTGACCACATTTGCCGGGCAGAACCGCTTCATGCCGATTTCGAGGTCGGTCGCCTGCAGGTATACGCCTTTTTTTTCAGTGGAGATCAGCGTGTGGGACAGGATGGGCATGGCGCCTTTGCTTTCCACGATGCCCTGAACCTTGTGCACCCCGTTGAGAAAGGCGTCGCGTCCGATTTTGATTTCCATCCGGCCTCCGGGAGTGAGTGGTGCGTCGAAAAAAGGAGAGAATCCTCAAGAGTTTGTTAATTATCACACTTCCATGAAAGCTGTCAAAAATTTCATCTCCCGCCCCGTCCCCCCCTGCTGAAAACCGAAAAACACAAAGCCGGAACCCGGCGTTGCAGCCGGGTGTGGAAAACGGTTGATTTCTTTGTAAAGTGCTGTCTTGACTGGATTTTTAAAAGCATGCTAATTTGATACCAACCTCATAAAAGGAGTTGGCAATGATCGTAGTGCTCAAGGCGGACACCTCCCCGGAGGAGGTCCAGGCCGTGAAGGATAAAATCAAGGAAAACGGATTCACTCCCCACGAGATCCAGGGAGTGGAACGCAAGGTCATCGGCGCGGTCGGTGACGAACATTTCAAGGATCACCTCATGGAAGTTCTCGACTCCATGCCGGGTGTCGAGGACGTGATCCCCATCCTCAAACCGTACAAACTGGCCGGACGCGAAATCAAAAACGCGAATTCAGTGATCGAATGCGACGGGTTCGCCATCGGCGGCGACCGCCTGGCGCTGATCGCCGGTCCCTGCTCGGTGGAAAGCCACGACCAGATGATGGCCACCGCCAGCTCCGTGAAACACGCCGGAGCCAACATGCTGAGAGGCGGCGCATTCAAGCCGCGCACCTCCCCATACAGCTTCCAGGGCCTGGAAGAAGAAGGCCTCAAGCTCCTGAAGGAGGCGAAGGAAGCGACGGGCCTGCCCATCGTCACCGAAGTCATGAACCCCGGCGACGTGGAACTGGTCGCGCGTTACGCCGACGTGCTGCAGGTGGGTGCGCGCAACGTGCAGAACTTCTCGCTCCTCAAGGAACTGGGCAAGGTGAACAAACCCGTGCTCCTGAAACGCGGCATGATGACCACCATCAAGGAATTCCTCATGTCGGCGGAATACATTCTGTCCGAGGGCAACAAGGACGTCATCCTGTGCGAGCGCGGCATTCGCACCTTCGAAACCGCCACCCGCAACACGCTGGACATCGCCTGCGTGCCGGTGCTCAAACGCGAAACCCACCTTCCGGTCGTGATCGATCCCAGCCACGCCACCGGCCACTGGGACCTGGTGGAGCCGATGGCACGGGCCGCCGTGGCCGCCGGAGCGGACGGGTTGATGATCGAGGTGCACCCGGATCCGGTCAATGCCTTCTCCGACGGACCGCAGTCGCTCAAACCATCGAAGTTCGTCAGGCTGGTGGAAAACATCCGTCCGTTTGTGCAACTCATGGGCCGGACCCTGTAGCCTCGACATAAACTACTGATTTTTCAGGCAATTCTGAGGCTCTCCGCTTGAAACACACAGGCGTTTGGTTTATCCTGCTGGGTGATACAATCCATTTAATTTGAACCTTGTACGGTCCTGCCGTCGCTTTTCGTGTCCGGCAGGCAGGTGGCGAGTCCAGATGCTTGAACTGTATCAGACCAACCGAAAGCAAGCTCAGGAATACAGGGAGAGTCTCGTCTCCCAACTGGACCAGCTCACCGACCCGCAGGACCTGCCCTCCATCCAGGACAACAACCCCCAGCCGTTTTACCTGGAATTCAAAAAGAAGCTCGCCCTGTTCGTGCAAAAGGAAACCGATCTGCTGCAAAAGGAGCTCCAGCAGTCCGAGAACAGCCATCTGCTGCTGCTGAAACGCACGGCGCTGGTCGATGCGGTGGTGCAGACGGGGTTTGCGCGTGCGGTGTGGATGTGCAACCGCGGCAGAACCGAACCGTGGGGGAATCATGATTTCCCGGTGGCGGTGATCGCCCGTGGCGGGTACGGCCGCGAAGAAATGTACTTCCACTCCGACGTGGACATGCAGATCGTGGTCCGCACCGGGGCGGCAGAAGAGGAAAAGGAGCGAGGTTACCAGTTGATCAATTTCTTCGATTACCTGCTGGTGTACCAGGACATCTTTCCCACCGCCGCCAGCACGGGCCATTCAGAAATCGATACGGAAAGCCTGGACCTGAAGGAAAACGAGGTCGCGTCATTTCACTCCCTGCTCGAACACCGCCTGGTGGCGGGCAATCCGCTGGTGTACCGCGAGTTCACCAGCTCCATAAAAACCGCGAGCCTCATTCACAAGGATAAGATCATCCGGCACTGCCTTCAGTACAAACATTATTTTGAAGTGCCGAATACGGTGTTTCGCCAGGAACCGAACCTGAAGGAAGAACTGCGCCGCCTGTACTGGGCACTCAGCCTCGTCCGCATCCAGGGGGGGTATCACGAGATCAATCAATTTGAACTGCTGGTGGAACTGTACAACACCGGAAAGCTGAGCACGACGGCTTTCAAAAACATGAAAAAAGCGCTGAATTTCGTCTCGCGTATGCGCCTGTTCCTGCATTGTCACCAGAAAGGTTCGCACCGCGACGTACTCAGCTACGAGGTGCGGGAAGTGATCGCGGAGTCGATGGGCTACACCGGAAAGGTTCGGGAATTTTTCCAGGAATACTTTTTCAACGCGGTCCTGCCGATGAAGCGTTTCAGCCGCAACCTGTTCTGGGACGGCATCACGCCCTCAACCGAGAAAACACGCCGGCTGTCGCCGGATTTCGCACTCAACTCGGAATCGCAGATCGTACTCCAGGATGACAGGGAAGACGTGACGTGGGATTCGCCCCTGCCCATCCTCGAGTTGTTCGTGTGGGTGTCGCGAAAGAATTACTTTCTTTCGTACCCGGTCGTTCGCGCCATCGAACGCCATGCCGATCAGATGCTGCCCATGTTCCAGAGCGGAGCGGATCAGGTACAGGTTCAGCAATTGTTCCATGCCATTCTGCGTGGCAAACACTTCGCCCGGGCTCTACGCTACCTGCACGAGTTCCGCCTGCTGGAAAGCTTTTTCATCCCGGAATTCAAAAACCTGAGCGGGCTGCTGCAGGACATCTACGTGCACCTGTTCCCGACGGACATCCACGTACTGGCAGCGCTCGACGCGCTCAACCGGCTGGACATCGATCCGGAAGCCGACCCTTTTCTCACCGGCCTGTACCATTCGCTCAAGGACAAATCCACCATGCGCCTGTCGGTGCTGCTGCACGATATCGGCAAGGGACTCAAAACCGAGGGGGAAAACGAGGAGCTGGTGGGCTCGCGCGCGGTGCCGCGCATCCTGGAAAACCTGGGCTTCGGCAAAAACCAGAAAATGATCCGCGACATCGCGTTCCTCGTCGAGAAACACCTCATGATGCGGGACCTCATGATGCTCGATCCGGACGACGACACAACGTACGAGATGATCTGGGACCTGGTGGAGAAAAACGTCGAGCGGCTCAAGATGCTGATCCTCCTCACCTACGCAGACCGCGCGGGTACCAAGATGAAGATGACCCAGACGCAGATCGACCAGCTCAAGTATTTCTACCAGTTCACGCTCCAGTTCAAGAAACGTGAAAGCGTGCCGATTCCCGTGAAGCAGGAATTTCTGAAAATGATCCGCCTGCCTCGCGATCTTCAGTCGCAGTTGCAGATCTACGACCAGTTCAAAAAATCGCGCGAAGGTTTCGCCACGGAGTTGTTTTACAAACCGGAACATCCGGCAGAACTGGTGGTGTGCACACGCGACCAGCAGGGCCTGTTGTACAAAATCGCGGCGGTGCTGGCGTTCAACCATCTCAGCATCATTGAGGCCAACGTCCACACGCTGGACGACAACGTGTTCGACATCTTCAAGGTGGTCAGCGCCACGGGCGACCCGGTCGATTTCTCCAATTTCTTTTTCATCCAGAAGCAGGTGATCGACGACCTCCGGCGTGTGTTTGTCGGCAACCTGGACATCGCCTCGCTTTACCGCGGCCGTGCCCTGAGCTCCAGCCACCAGGTGAGCAAGTACAACGACATCAAGCTGAAGGTGTCCATCATCGGGCGCACGGTCAAGGTGGAGACGCACGATATCCTGGGCACGATGATGATGGAAACCAGGGTCTTCTCCGACCTGAACATGAAAATCGAACGGGCGGTGATCCACACCACGCTTGAAAACGCGTCCAACGTGTTTTACGTTCGGCCGGAAGACGTGCGCAAGATCATCCAGGAAGAGGACAAGTTCAAAACCCAACTCAAAAACGCCCTTCGGCCGCTGATCGAGATCAAGCCGATCTTTCCCAACGAACCGGCAGAAGTGGCCTGACTGACAGCGAGACGCCTATGACACGCGGTTACCTTTTTTTCCCGATGACATTCCTGATGCTGTGGCTGACAGCCGCGGTTCCCGGTGCGGTGGCCGCGCCCCAGAGCCCGGAACTCCAAGAGGCCCTGACCCTCGATCGTGATGAGTTTGTTGCGGAATCCATCGCCGCGTGGCAGAAGTACATTGAAACCAGTCCACCGAAAAACATGCACATTTATGCCGGGGTGAAAATGTGCATTGCATACGCAAAAACCGGGCGTTTCCTGGAGGCCATGAAAGCGGCGCAGGCCCTGGCGGACAAGTATCCTGACCACTACGATGTTCAGTTCAACCTCGCCAACATGATGAGTGCCGTCCAACGGTTTGACCAGGCCGTGGCCGCGTTTCAGGAAGTCGTCAAGATGCGCCCGCAGGAAGGATTGGGGCACGTGGGCCTCGGGCTGGCCCTGTTCGGCAATGGCAAGACCGATGAGGCTGTGAAGAGGCTGCGCCAGGCGCGCGCTCTCTTCAAGGAACAGAAAAACATTTCCTGGTACCAGAACGTGCGCATCATGATCGGCCAGATGAAAAGTTTCGCCCCCTACCCGCCAGATTTCTCCAACCTGTGGCTCACCAACAACATACGCACCATCCGTGAAACGTACGAGACCGGCGTGTTCCGCCAGTACGAGGAAACCCTGAACCTGTAAAAAGGGTCAACCCCACCCCCTCAATTCTCCATAACATACGAAAATTCAAATATTTATTTAAAATTTAAGGCGAATCCTCTGCATGGCGGGCCTCATCTAAATATAAGAACCCTGTTTCTCAGGAGGTCTGCCATGAAGCCCAAAATGCTGATGTGTGCGCCGGACCATTTCGGCGTCCGTTACGTGATCAATCCGTGGATGGAAGACCAGATCGACCACATCGACACCGACCGCGCCCGCGCCCAGTGGGAGGCCTTTTACCATGCGTTGACCGAAAAGGCGGAGGTGCACCTCATCGAGCCGCGGCGCGAATCTCCCGATATGGTGTTCACCGCCAACGCGGGGCTTCTGGTGGACGGGGTGTTTGTGCTGAGCCGTTTCCGTCACAAGGAACGCCAGGGGGAAGAACCGCATTATCTGGAATGGTTCCGGCAGAATGACAGCGAGATCGTGAAACTGGCGGATGGTATCGCGTTCGAAGGCGAAGGCGATGCTCTTCCACAACCGGGCCAGGACTGGATCTGGGCGGGCTGGGGGTTCCGCACGGATCTCGCGGCACACCGTTTTCTGGAGCAGAAACTGGCACGGCCTGTGGTGTCGCTCCATCTCGTCGATCCGCGCTTTTACCACCTCGACACCTGCTTTTGCCCCCTGCCCGACGACCGGGCGATGTATTTCCCGGAAGCGTTCGACGCCGACAGCCTGCGGCAGATCGAGGCACGCATCGCTCCGGAAAACCGCATCGTCGTCTCGCAGGAGGATGCCGAACACTTTGCCTGCAACACCGCCCGCGTACACAAGACCCTTTTCATGAATCACGCCACCCCGGCCTTGCGGGAGCGGCTGGAATCCCTGGGCTTTGCCGTGGTGCTCTGCCCGGTGGACGAGTTCATGAAAGCCGGCGGTGCGAACAAGTGCCTGACCCTGGTGCTGGATGCAGGCGACCCGGCCGAAACCCTTCCCCAAAGCCCGGAACAGGCGGAATCCTCCCGCTGAAAACCGGCACAATAGGGGGTATTCCTGCGGGCCGGGATCGTGTAAAATAACCCCTTTTCGACGCACCCCACGAAAGCCCGTATGGACATCTCTTTGCCGCAAAAAGATTTTCTGGTGCTCACGGATTTCACCCGCGAGCAGTTGTCCGCCCTGCTTGACCTCGCAGAGGACATGAAGCGCCAGCCGGAGGCCTACCGCAATGCGCTTGCCGGAAAATCGCTGGGCATGATATTCCACAAGCAATCGACCCGTACCCGCATTTCGTTCGAGGTGGGCATGTTCCAGATGGGCGGGCAGGCGCTCTTTTTCAGTCCCGGCGACATGCAACTCTCTCGCGGGGAGACCATTGAAGATACGGCAAGGGTTTTGTCCCGGTACCTGGATGCGGTCATGATCCGCACCTTCGCATACGACGACATCGTGGAACTGGCAAAGCACGCGACCATTCCCATCATCAACGGGCTCACCGATTTCAACCATCCCTGCCAGGCGTTGTCGGACATGATGACCATCCGGGCACACTTCGGCAAACTGGAGGGATTGAAGCTCGCCTACATCGGCGATGGCAACAACATGGCGGTGTCCCTTCTGTTCGCCTGCATCCGCATGGGCATGCACATCTCCATCGCCAGCCCGCCGAATTACACCATCACCCCCAAAGCCATGGAATGGATTCTCGACGACGCGGAACGGGACGAACTCGACATCTGCCTGACGGACAACATCGAAGAAGCGGCCAAAGACGCGGACGTGGTGTACACCGACGTGTGGGCCAGTATGGGGCAGGAAGAGGAACGCAAGAAACGCCTGCACGATCTCGCTGATTACACGGTGGACGACATGGTGATGTCCTTCGCCAGCACGAATGCCGTGTTCATGCACTGTCTGCCCGCGCACAGGGGAGAGGAGGTCGGCGCTTCAGTGATCGACGGCCCCGCCTCGATCGTCTTCGACCAGGCGGAAAACCGTCTGCACCTGCAGAAAGCCATCCTGTATGGACTGGTTAAATGACCCCCGCCGGAGGCCCGTTTTCGGCCCCGGAGGGTGGTTTTAATATCAACAGAATTGGGTTAGAATCGGTTTCTCAACCCGTTATGAAGAAAACAGGCCGGAACACCCGCACACCTGCGTGCAAACCGGCCGTCATGAAAGTCGACTTATGAGTCTTGTGGATTCCAGCAATCTGGTGTGGATGGACCTGGAAATGACCGGGTTGGATCCGGACAAGGAAGAAATCATTGAAATCGCAACCATCGTCACCGACAGCCAGCTCAATATCCTGGCGGAGGGGCCCTGTCTTGTGATCCATCAGGACGACGCCATCCTGGAACGGATGGATGATTGGAACCAGAAAACCCACTCCGCTTCCGGCCTCATTCAGAAAGTGAAGGAATCGACCCTGACCGTGGAAGAAGCCGAACAGCGAACGCTGGACTTCATCAAGCAGTACGTCCCCTATAAAACCTCGCCACTCTGCGGCAATTCGATCCAGCAGGACCGGCGGTTTCTCGACCGCTACATGAAAGACCTCACGGACTACCTGCACTACCGCAACATCGATGTGACGTCCATCAAGGAAGTGATCCGCCGCTGGTATCCGAACGGCACCCGCCTGCCTAAAAAAAGCGACGCGCACATGGCACTCACCGATGTTCGGGAGTCCATTGAAGAACTTATTTTTTACCGCAACAATTTTTTCGTCGACGTGTCGAACTACATGTCCGAGGAAGGAAATCTGTAACTGCCATGAAACTGAACAAGGCCGCCGTGGCCACCATTTTGTTCCTGGGAATTTTTGGAGGCATGACCTTCATGATGATCTGGTCGGGAAGCAAGTACGAGTGCGAAGTGTGCATCTCGTACAACGGTTACGACATCTGCCAGCAGGTGGAAGGCATGGACTATGAAACCACCGTGCAGACCGGCATCAGTACTGCGTGCGCCGGGGCCGCCAGTGGCCGGACGGAGTCGATGGAGTGCGGCATGACGCCGCCCACCAAGGTCACCTGCAAGGAACTGTAAAGACCGGGGGCCGCAAGCGGCCCCCGTCCGGTCAACCACAGATCATGTGGTACACTTCCTCGTACTTTTCCTTCACCTGCCCCAGGTTGAAACGGAAGCGGTCCTTGTCCATCTTCTCGTTCGTATCCCAGTGCCACAGCCGGCATCCGTCCGGGCTGATCTCGTCGCCCAGCAAAATCTCTCCCTTGTGGCGCCCAAACTCCAGTTTGAAATCCACAAGGCGGATCTTGCGCTCCTTGAAGTAGTCCCACAACAGCTGGTTGATCTTGAGACCCTGCTCCCGGAGCACTTCAATCTCCGCATCCGTCGCCAGACCGAATTCGCGGATGTGGTACTCATTGATCATCGGATCGCCCAGATCGTCATCCTTGTAATAGAACTCGAGAATGGGATTCTTCAGGATTTCGCCTTCCGGCCGGCCCATGCGCTTGGCCAGACTGCCCGCCACCACGTTGCGCAGAACCACCTCGACCAGAATGATGTCCAGTTTCTTCACCAGCATCTCGCGGTCATTCAACTCTTCCACCATGTGGGTTTTGATGCCCTTGCCTTCGAGAAACTTGAAAATCGCCGCCGATACGTGGTTGTTGACGATCCCCTTGTCCACGATCTCGCCCTTCTTGATGCCGTTGAACGCAGACGCATCGTCCTTGAAATACTGGATCACCAGATCCGGATCGTCCGTGGTGTGAATGCTTTTAGACTTGCCTTCGTATATTTTTTCCAATCGTTTCATGTTTTCATCCTATGTTTCATGTTCTCATCCTGTTTTATTGAACACTCTCTCAAAAATGCGGTCCACATTCCGCAAATGTTTTTTCAGGTCGAACGCCTGATCGATCTCCTCGGCGCTCAACTTTTCCTTGATGTCCTCATCCTGCTTCAACAGGGAAACGAAATCGCCCCCCTGCTCCCACACCTGCATGGCGTTGCGTTGCACCATGCGGTACGCCTCGTCCCGCGTCACGCCCTTGCGCGTGAGCGCGAGCAAAACGTGTTCGGAAAAAACCAGCCCCTTCGTCAGTTCCAGGTTGCGCATCATGTTGTCCGGATACACCACCAACTGCTCGATCAGGCGGATCATCTTGTTCAGCATGTAATGAACGAGGATGGTGCTGTCCGGGCCGATGATACGTTCCACCGACGAATGGCTGATATCGCGCTCGTGCCACAGCGGCATGTTCTCCATCGCCGCCATGGCGTTGGCGCGCACCACGCGCGCCAGTCCGCAAATCTGTTCGGAGACCACGGGGTTGCGCTTGTGCGGCATCGCCGACGATCCCTTCTGTCCCTTTGAAAAGTACTCTTCCGCTTCCAGCACTTCGGTTTTCTGCAGGTGACGGATTTCGGTGGCGATCTTCTCCAAAGTGGTGGCGACGATCGCCAGCGTCGTGAAAAACTGCGCGTGCCGGTCACGCTGGATGACCTGGCTGGAAATGCGCGCCGGTTTCAATTCCAGCTGGTCGCAGACGTATTCCTCCACATCCACGTCGATCCCCGCAAACACGCCCACCGCGCCGGAGATCTGCCCGACGGCGATCTGGTCGCGCGCCTGTTCCAGGCGTTCCCGGTTGCGGTTGACCTCTTCGTACCAGTTCGCCAGCTTGAGGCCGAACGAAGTCGGCTCCGCGTGAATGCCATGCGTGCGACCGATGACCGGTGTGTGCTTGTGCTCCAAAGCGCGTTGCTTCAACACCTCGGCAAAGCGCTCAAGTTCACGCAGAATCAGGTTGGAAGCATCCTTCAACTGGACCGCCAGCGCCGTGTCCAGAACGTCGGATGACGTCATGCCCACGTGCATGAATCGCGCTTCCGGCCCCACGTATTCCGCAACCGACGTCAAAAACGCAATGACGTCGTGCTTCACTTCCTTTTCGATTTCATCGATGCGGGAAACGTCGAACCCGGCTTTCTGCTTGATCGTGTCCACCGCCTCCTGCGGAATTTGTTTGAGATCGGCGAGCGCCTCGCAGGCATGGATTTCAATGGCGAGCCAGATGCGAAAACGGTTTTCCGGCTTCCAGATGAAAGCCATTTCGGGCAGTGTATAACGTTCGATCAAAACGGAATCCTTCTTGCGATATATTAATAATTTTTAATCAAAAGGCAGTTGAAGCCGCCCGATGCGGACCTTACAATGAATGAATCGGTTTGACTTTGAAAGTGCAAAGGGCGTGAGGTGCTTTTCCGGTAAGGAAAACACGCGTCATCTTAAACGGATTCCGCCGCCAAATCAAATATACAATGGGCCCCTCCAAAACCATTGAAATCTGCTTTGTTTGCCTCGGCAACATCTGCCGCTCCCCACTCGCTGAAGGGGTGTTTCAGCACCTCGTCAACTCACAGAAATTGCAGGAAAAAATCATCATCGACTCGGCAGGCACCGGAAACTGGCATGTGGGCTCGCCCCCGGACCGGCGGATGGAATCGACCGCCCGCAAAAAGGGAGTCCGGCTGACCTCCATCGCGCAGCAGTTCCAGCCCGGGGATTTCCGCCGTTTCGACCTGGTGATCGCCATGGACCGCTCCAACCTGCAAAGTCTGGAATACATGTGCCCCCCGGAGGTAGCCGGGCAAAAACTCAAGCTGTTCCGCTCTTTCGACCCTCAGGCCAACGGCGACCTGGACGTGCCCGATCCGTACTATGGGGGACAGTCCGGATTTGAAGACGTGTTCGAGATCGTGAACAGGACCTGTCCGCAGATCCTGGAATACATAAAAACCCGATTCTGAAATCGGTCTTTATGAAAAACGAACTGCACGGCGTTCTGAAAACGGTTTACGGCCAACCGGTGGAAATCCGGAACACGCAATCCATCGGCGGAGGGTGCATCAATGAAACGCTCCTCCTGACCCTATCCAACGGCGACCGCGTGTTCGTCAAGCACAACGGCCAGCCGCCGCCCGACTTCTTCGCGCGGGAAGCGGATGCGCTCCGCCTCATGGGACGCGCCAAGAACGGCCCGCGCGTTCCGCAGGTCATAGGCCTTCCCGAAGAAATCAATCCCCGCTACCTGCTTCTTGAATACATCGAACCGGGCACGCCCAATAGTGATTTCCACGAGCGCTTCGCACGCGGACTGGCGGGACTCCACCACATGTCGCACCAGTTTTACGGTTTCGACCGGGACAACTACATCGGTTCCACGGTGCAGATCAACCAGCCGGAGACCGATCCGCTCGTTTTTTTTCGCGAACACCGCCTGCGGTTTCAGCAGGAACTGGCACGCAAACGTGGCCTGCTTCCCACCAACGTGGACCAGCGTATCGACCTGCTTCTCAACAAACTCCACCTCTTGATGGACCTGGAAGGCGAAAAACCTGCATTGCTCCACGGAGACCTGTGGTCGGGCAATTATTTCGCCGACCGCTACGGCACGCCGTGCATTTTTGACCCGGCCAGCTATTTCGGTCTGCGCGAAGCGGACCTTGCGATGACGGAACTGTTCGGCCGTCTGCCGCAACGGTTCTACGACGCCTATCACGAAGTGTTTCCCCTGAATCCGGGATACGAAAACCGGAAACAGATTTTCAATCTGTACCATCTGCTCAATCACCTCAACCTTTTTGGAAGTTCCTATCTGTCCTCGGTGAAAGCCGTGGTGAACCGGTTTGTGTGACCGGTTCCATCTGCGGCCTCTGCAAGAGGACGGCTTCATATAAGGAGAGACGGTATGCCAACCCCATCCCGGTCCATCAAAAATGTTTTCTGGTGCGCGCTTGCCCTGCTGGTCCTGCTGATTCCTTCCACCCCTTCCTATTCCGATTCCTCGCAGGACGTATTCGAACAACTCAAGGCGGAAGCGGAACGGCTGTACGAGCGCGGCTCGTATTCCCGTGCGCACAAGGTGTATCTTGATGCGGCCGGCCTGGTTTTGAATGAGGATGACACGCGCTGGGTGCAGTTCCGTCTCGCGGACACGTTGTGGCGGGCGCAGTCGGCCTCCAGCAACCCGGACACCACCACGGTGGACAAGGCCCGGTTTCAACTGGAGAAAATGGTGCGCGACGTCAAACACCCGGAGTTCCGCGACCGTATCTGGGCGGAGGTGCACGAGTCGCTCGGCGATTTCTGGTGGTCGCGCACGCAGGCCCGCAACTGGGGCGGTGGATGGCGGTATTACCAGAACGCGCTCGACTGGTGGGCGGGGGCGCGCGATGTGGAACTGGCCCGTGATCGCTACCTCAACATGATCTGGAAAATCACACAACCGTCGTGGGTCCCCCAAAATTACTACTACGGTTACTACGGCATGAACGTACCGATCCAGTTCCTGGACAACGCGCGCAAGATCGCAAAGAAAGACGCGGACCGGCACCAGACGCAATACCTCTATGCCATGGCGTTGCGCAACCGCGGCAACCACTGGCAACAGCAGAAAATTCCTGAAGCGTTTGAAGAAGCGTTGAAAGCCGGGCGCGCTTCCGAGTGGCACGACGATGCGCTTTATCATTACGCCCAGTGGCTGGCGGGGTCCGGCGAGGTCATCATCCTCGCCAACGGCCAGACCGTGCGCAAGCAGAATTATAAAAAAGCCCTGGATTACTATTCGCAACTGCTTCGCGAGTTTGACAAAGGCGAGACGCGTTACTACGACGACGCAAAGCGGCAGATCGAGGCCATCACCCGGCCCGTCCTGAACATCGGGGTGCCCAGCATTTTCCTTCCCGGCACCACCCCGGAATTCACGCTCAACTGGCGCAACGTGTCCGATATCAAACTGGATCTGTACGCCATCGACCTCACCCGCGACGTGGACCTGACGGATGAAAGCAACCCTGCGCACTGGATGAACAGCGTCAACCTGCTCCTCAAAACCGCGACACAATCGTGGCGCGAGGATACGGAAGATCAGGGCGACCACATGCCCGGCGCGCGGCGCATCGAACTGAAAGAAAAACTGCCCATGGGCGCCTACCTGCTCCGCGCCACGGGGGGCGGAGAGGAAGCGCGGGAACTCATCCTCGTCACCGACACGGCGCTGGTGACGCAAAACGCGAGCCGGCAGGCCCTGGGCTATTTCTGTGACAGCATGAGCGGCGCACCCATCGTTGGAGCCGAAGTGCGGTTTTTCGAACATTACTACGACGGCCGGAAATGGCGGTGGCGGGACGCGGAAGGAAAAACCAATGAAGACGGACTCGCGGTGTTCGAACTGGAAGAAGGCCGCTACAATTCCCAGTTCTTCATGGCGGCGACCCTGAAAGGCCGGCAGGCGCTGGCAATGGGCTACAACCACCATTACCGGAGCGACCAGCGGCCCTGGAAAATTTATGTCCATACCGACCGCCCGGCGTACCGCCCGGAAGAAACCGTGAAATGGAAACTGACCGCCCGTACCTACGACGGGGAGGTGTACCACACCCCCTACAAGGAAAAACTCAAATATACGGTTTACGATCCGCGCGGCACCAAAATGAAAGAAGATTCCGTGAAGCTGAATGCATTCGGAAGCGCGTGGGGTGAGCTGGAACTGCCCCAGACCCTGCCGCTGGGCGAGTACCGGATCGAGTTCCACACCACCGGCCGGAAAAGCCGCCGCATCGGGCAGGCGGCGATGTTTCGTCTGGAGGAATACAAGCTGCCGGAGTTCAAGGTTGCCGTAAAAAGTCCGGAAGAGAACGGCAAGCCCAAGGTGTATTCGCTGGGGGATGAGGTGACGGTGGACATCGCCGCCGAGTATTACTTCGGCGGTCCTGTTGCCAACGCCAATGTGGAAGTCGTTGTGTACCAGAATCCGTACTACCATGTCTGGCGGGAAGAGCGCACTTATCCCTGGTACTACGGTGACATGATCCAGAAACCGCAACGCTACTGGGGTTCCGGTCAGCAGGTCAAACGGGAAGTGATCAAGACCGACCAGGAAGGCAAAGCGAAACTCACGTTCGAAACCCAGCCTGGCGGGCAGGACCTCGAATTCCAGATCGAGGCGCGGGTAACCGACGCCTCCCGTCGCGAGGTGGTGGCCAAGGACACGGTGAAAGTGACGCGCCATCCGTATTTCGTCCAGTTGAAAGGCGAACACAACCTGTACCAGCCGCAGGATAAAATCGGCGTTAACGTCAAGTCGGTGGACGCCAACCAGCGGCCGCACACCGCTACGGGCACCATCACCGTCACCCGCGACTACTGGTTCGAAATCTGGATCGCTCCCGACGGACATGAGGTGGCGGGTGCGGAGTTGAAATCGGTGCGTGAAAAAACCGCCATCTTCCCTCCCCCGCCGGTTCCGGGTCAGCCCGGCTGGCAGTTGAAGTTCCGCGGTTACCAGCACGACGAAATTCTGAAACGGTCGGTCACCACCGACGCCGAAGGGGAAACGCTGTTCACCTTCACGCCGGAGCGGGAAGGTTATTACCGCTTCTCATGGTCGTCGCAGAAAGATCCGCAGAGCCTGCCCATCACCGCCGAAACCACGGTATGGGTGGCGGACAACAACACCACCGACCTCGGTTACCGCCACGGCGGGCTGGAAATCATCGTCGATAAAGACACGTTTCACGCCGGCGAGACCGCCCCGGTCATGCTGGTGTCCCACACGAGCGATCGCTACGTGCTGTTCAGCGTGTCCGCTGACGACCTGTACAGTTACCGCCTCGTTCACCTGACGGGCAATGTGAAGCTGGTGCAACTCGACATCGAAGAAAAACACGTTCCCAACCTGTTCCTGAACGGGCTCATGGTGAGCGACAACCAGATTCACCGGGACATAAAACAGGTGGTGGTGCCGCCGGTGAAGCAGTTCCTGAACGTGGAGGTGAAGCCGGATCGAGACCAGTACCGGCCGCGTGAGGAAGGCACCCTCACTGTCACCACACTCGACCACAAGGGCCGCCCGGTGGCCGCCGAAGTGGCACTGTCGCTGGTGGACGAGTCGGTGTTCTACATTCAGGAAGACCTTGCTCCGGATCCCCGCCAGTTCTTCTTCGGCAGTAAACGGCCTAACCGGCTCAACATGACAAGCACGTTCCAGATGAAAGCCTATCGCGACCGCAAACGCGAAGACCAGTTGCAGAGGAACGAACTGGAACGGCGCGCGTATGAACCGGGACGCTTTAAGGACAAGGGATTCAACGACCAGCTCGGCGCGGCTTATAAAAAAGGACTTTCTTCGCAGGTGCACCCTGGCGAGATTATGGAAGAATCCGCACCGATGGCCATGGACATGGACCAGATGAAGTCCGAGGGAAAGGTCGGCAGCAAAGAACGGCTCCAAATGAATGAGGGGGATGGCCATGAACAAGGGGCGGTGACCGTACGTTCGGATTTTCGCACCACGGTGTTCTGGCAACCCAACGTGCATACCGGAAAGGACGGCAAGGCGATGGTCAAGGTCACGTTTCCGGATTCGTTGACCGAGTGGCGCGCCACGGCACGCGTGGTGGACCGGAGCAACCGCTTCGGCATCGCCAAAGGGCACACCCGCACGCAGAATCCCCTCATCGTTCGCCTGCAGGCACCGCGTTTCTTTGTAGCCGGCGATGAGGTCGTTCTATCCGCCATCATCAACAACAACACTGATGCGCCGATGGATGTCGCACCCGGCATTCAAGCTGCGGGTGGCGTGCGCCTGGTCAAGCGCCTCACTCATACGACAACAGATAAAACCCGGTTGAACCTGGTTTCCGTTCCCGCACGCGGTGAGGTGCGCGTGGACTGGCTGGGGGTGGTGGAAAAGCCGGGGGACGTTAAAATTCAGGTGCTGGCGCGCACGCCGAAACTGAGCGACGCCATGGAAAAACGGTTCGTAGTGCACGAACACGGCATCGAAAAATTCCTCGCCAAATCCGGAAAAGTACGCGGTGAGGCGGTTTCGATCCGGCTCGACATCCCGGCGGAACGCAAACTCGACACCACTCAACTGACCGTGCAGGTGAGCCCCAGCATCGCCGTGACCCTGCTCGATTCCCTGCCCTATCTCATCGATTTTCCATACGGTTGTACCGAGCAGACCCTGAGCCGGTTTCTGCCGACGGTGATCGTCGGCAAAACCCTGCGCGACCTGGGTGTGGATGAGGTGGATGTGATGAACCGCGTTTTCGGCGGCATCGATCCCCAGCACACCGGGAAGACGCACCCCAAGGGCAAACAGAACCTGAAAAAGCTGAAAGCCATGGTGCAGGCCGGCCTTGACCGGCTTTACGACTTCCAGCATTCCGACGGCGGCTGGAGCTGGTGGAAAAAAGGCGACAGCGATCCGTTCATGTCGGCGTACGTTCTGTGGGGACTGGGACTGGCCCGCGAGGCCGGCGTGGAGGTACGGCGGGACGTGCTGGAACGCGCTTACCGCTACCTCAACCGGGCTCTCGTGGAAGCCGAAGGGCAATACGACATGCAGGCGTTCCTGCTCCATGCGGCAACGCACCACGGTCATAAAGGAAAGGACCGTGCTAACAAGTTCCAGATGAAGGCCTACGCCAATCTGTGGAAACACAAGGACCGTTTGAACGCTTACGGCCGTGCCCTGCTGGCCCTCTCCGCGCATTACCTGGACCGCAGGGAAGACGCCCGGACCCTGATTGAGAACCTGGAGAACGGCGTGCAGGTCGACAACCGGCCGGATCAATCCATTCTTCACCATGGGACAGGGGGTAACAAGGAGACCGTCATGGCGACAGCTCACTGGGGCGAAGACGGCATTTATTACCGGTGGTCTGATGGCGGCGTGGAGGCCACAGCGTTCGCCCTGCGTGCCCTTCTGACCATCGCTCCCGAGCACGAGTTGATCGAGCCCGCCATGAACTGGCTGGTGAAAAACCGGCGGGGTGCCCACTGGAGCAACACACGCAACACCGCCATCGCCGTACTCGCGCTCAACGACTACCTGAAAACCTCCGGCGAACTTGCGGGCGGCCAGGAATATGAATTGATCGTTAACGGCACATCCATCGCGAAAACCGAAGTGGAGGACGTGTTGCAGGCCCCCGGAAGTTATGACATCGACCCCGCTCTCATCCGCGACGGGGCCAACGAAATTCGAATTCAGCGAAGCGGCGAGGGTCCTTTGTATTTCGCGGCACACGCGGAGTTTTTCAGCCTGGAAGAACCTGTCACTCCCGCGGGCAACGAAATCTTCGTCAAACGACAGTACTACAAGCTGGTAGGACGGCCCAGCCTGTTGAAAGGCTACGTCTACGACAAGCAACCGCTCAATGACGGGGAGCAGGTTACAAGTGGCGACCGCATTGAAACCGTACTCACCATTGAAGCCAAAAACCATTACGAGTACCTGGTGTTTGAAGATCTCAAACCGGCGGGCTTCGAAGCAGTGGAAGTTAAAAGTGGCGGCGACCTTTATGCGCGCGAACTTAAATGGTCCGCCATCCTCAAAAAATTCGGCAGTCAGGCCGAACCTGTGGCCGGCAAGACCCCCCAGTTGAAGCACGTCGTGCTGCCTCCGTACCTGCCGTCCAGTGATTACACCGGCCGCTCGCGTTGGGTGTACCAGGAACTGCGCGACAGGAAGGTGGCCATATTCGTGGATAAACTGCCGCAGGGCGTGTGGGAAATCCGCTACACGCTGCGCGCGGAAATTCCGGGGCATTTTCACGCATTGCCGGTGATGGGGCATGCCATGTACATTCCGGAAATCCGTGCCAACGGATCCGAGGTGCGGGTGCGCGTGGTGGACCGGAACGAGTGAGGAAACGAGAGCATAAAAAAACCACCCCGGGTCAGGGGAGCCCGGGGTGGTTCTGAAAAACTGCTGAACAGGACGGGAACCGCCCTTTCAAAAATTTAGATTACAGACGCACCGAAATCGATTCAAAAAACTTATTCCTTTAAAATCCCCCGGCGATCTTTTTGATGAAGGTCTGGATTTCTTTTCGCAGGGGACCGTCCAGATTTTTCTCTTCCCGTGTCAGCGTGGTCAGGATATTCGTTCCGAACGCAGCCTCCATTCCCGCGGCCATGCTGACGAGAATGCGGGTTCCGTATTTTTCCATGAGCGCGTGCTCTTCCGCCGCGCGGAACGCCATTTCCGGTCCCACCAGGATGGCCCAGGTTTTGATGACGGCGACATCTTTGGATTCCCGGATTTGCAGGTTTTCCAACTCTTCCATATACGTTCCAGGATCAATCTGGCCGGACTCGAAGCTGTCGATCAGCTGTTGCATGGACAGGTGCTCCGAGTCGAGCCTGTTGAGAATGTGCTCAAACAGGCGGCCTTCCATATCCTTCAGTTTTTTCAGGTTCCAGATGTAATAGTACTCGCCGGGCCGGTTATCTTCTCCGCGGATTTCGCGTTTTATTTTTTTCAGGCATTCGGGGCACCGTTTCCCCGCGTCATAGCTGAACGGCTGGCCGCAGGGACAGTCGGAAAGGTAAGTCTGCACAGCAAGCGCCAGGGCCTCGCCTTCGATTTTCAATACCTCCTTTATGGCCACACGCACGAAATCATTGCGTGCGATCTGGATGCCTTTCACACAGGAAGAACAGTGGACTCTGTAGGCACCCTCGTTTTCTGCGGGTTCAAAAACAGGCTCATACGTGGCTTTGCACAAGGTGCAGGTCACTTGCTTGGAAACATTTTCGTCCATAGGTACACCCTAGTGATAACGCCTGGTGGGGCGGTTGAATACGGTTTGCGGGAGGGCCTGCATTCCATCCTTGGCTGTGCGCCGGGTTTCCGTTTTTGAAAAAAAAATAACCCATGGCCGGATACGACCATGGGTTATTGAAACCTTTAAGGAAGTTACCCGGCGTAAGCCTGGCCCAATCCAGCGGTTTGTCCTTCCTCTGCTTCGAGGATGATCTTACCGGTCTTCGAATCAACCGGGTGCATGCTGATGGCATTATGAGTGCTGCACACCACCTTGCACAGATCACACCCTTTACAGCGATGGGTGATGACCTCAGCTTTCATTTTCTCGGTGTTGAGTTTGATGCAGTCCGCTTCGGGGCAGTACATGATGCACAGCCTGCACCCTTTTTCCGCGATACATTTATCATCATGAACATAAGCTACGTTATACACGCTGAATGGCTCCTTCCGGTATCTTGAAGATTATAAATCCAAAAAAGCCTTAGGAAGCCGCTGCGGCCCCAACTGCCTCGAATTCACCGGGGGCGTAAAACGCGGGCGAATAATTGGACGTTTTCACCCACTCCGACGCAATCTCGTAAGACTTTTTAATCGTATCGTTGTTTTTCTGGAGCAATTGCTCCTTCTTAGCATACTTCTTTTTAATGGCTTCGTCCAGCGTAGCGGTACCACCGGAAGCGACGTACCGTTTGCCGAACCGGTCCTGCAGGGCAGCTTCCAGCGCCGGCAGATCCACCACTTTGGTGATACCGGCACAGGCGCCGATCATCGCCATGTTGGTGGAAAGTTCGGTGCCACCGACATCCAGTGCCATGTGCGTGGCATCATGGTTCAAGACCGAAACGTTGAGGTCCTCCAAGCGTTTGTGATCTTCATCGGTAAGCAGGTCCACGTTGGTATTGATGATGATCAAGCCATTCTCCTTGATTCCGGAATAAAACGGAGCCGTATAGCTCTTCTGCATGGTGATAACCTGCGGATGGAACACCATAATGACTTCCGGGAAAACCAGTTCCCCCCGGTCATAAATTTTAACCGGACCGATGCGCACATAGCTTTCGGCCGGCGCCATCCGCTTTTCCGCGCCGAAGAACGGGTTGGAGATGGAGTATTTTCCCATCTTGTTCGCGGCCATGGCCAACAGGTGAGCGGCAGTAACCGCCCCCTGACCACCCAAGCCGGAGATCCGGATATTCATCCGTTTCATTATTTGCTCTTCACTCATGACGTCTCCTTTTAGTCACCTTTGGCAGCGTTACTTCGCGGCGGCTTGGGCCTTCGCGGCCTTCTTTTCCTCTTTTTCCCTGGCGTCCAACTCCTTCAGGAAAGCCTTAACCTCATCCGTCATGAATTCCTTCATCACGAAACGGCCCCCAATGGATTCGGCGTCCTTCATTTCATCCAGACCTTCCATGCTCTGTTTGCCGATCTCAAGAATGCACGGCGTGTAGAGCTGAACGTAGGTCGGACCGAACTCACGGGAAACATGAATGGCGTTGCGGATCGCCTTCTCAACGCGATTCGGCTTGGATACTGTCAGGCAAGCCACGTAGTGACAACCGGATTCAAAAGCGATTTCCGGAAGGCGGACTTTTTCAAACCCCTTGCCGACCGGAGCCATTTTGGCAACGAAGCCCTTCTGCATGAGGCCGCTTTCCTGTCCACCCGTGTTGGCGTACAGTTCGTTGTCGAAACAGATGGTCGTGAATTTTTCCTGACGGAACCAGGACTGCATGGTCATATCAAGACCGATGTCAACCGTGGCGCCGTCACCAGCGAGAACGATAACATCCTTGATCCGGTCCGGGTAGCGAACCTTGAGAGCCCGCTGCAGGCCGGAAGCGATTGCATTCTGGTTGCCGAACAGCGAATGGATGTTATGAACCGCGATGTGCGGGAACACCAGGCTGGTGCAACCGGTGGAACCGACGAACACGGAGTCTTCCGGGTTCGGGATACTGGACAGGATGAACCGGAAAGCGATGGATTCCGGACAACCCGCGCACAGCGAGTGCTCCTCGATCAGTTCCTTGCTGGTACCGATGTCCTTCCAGCCCCGCTGGGTATTGCCGTATGTGGCATTTTCCACCATGTCGTGGTACTCCTGCGGCATGATGTCAGCCAAGTCTTCACTCAACTGGATTCGTTCTTTACTCATAAATGATTCACCTCAGATATATGTGCAAAATGTATTTTAAAGTTTAAATAAGTTAACTTCACGTTTCCCTTCGACTAACTGCCGCGGGAGGACAGGTTATTGGCCTTGAGACCCAGATGCTTCATGATCTCTTCGACAATGACCTCCGAAGGCATCGTCATGCCGCCTGCAACGTGAGGACCGGCGTAGACACGCTCGTTGTTCGGAACGATCGCTTTGATCTCCCGCGCCAACCAACCAACGACATTGAATTCCGGCACGATGATGTGCTTGGCATTCGCCGTGGCTTCCCGAATTTCCTCATGCGGGAACGGCCGCAGGGTTTTGATCTTGACCAGACCCACCTTGATACCATGCTCTTCTTCGAGCAGGCGAATGGCTTCACGGCCCTGCGAAACCGCCGTACCCGAGGAAACAATCAGAATTTCGCGATCGAGGTTTTCGGTTTCGATCAAGGAGCCTCCCATCAGCGCCTTGGTGTGTTTGCGGGACCGTTCCACGGCGGCGTGGATTTCCAGCTGCCAGGAAGCGTGGGTCATGTAACTGATGTAATTCGATTTCATAACAAACGGGTCGCGCATCATGCGCACCGGCGGAACTTCCATGTCCATGCAGGTGACCGGAGAGCGATACGGATCGTATTTCGGGAGACACATGTCTTCGGACTGCAGCAGGACGGTGTCTTTTGTGTGAGTGACGAAGAAGCCGTCACAGCAAAGAGCCAGAGGCACATGCACGTCCGGCTGCTCGGACACCAGAAAGCCGCCCAGAATCCAGTCGTAAAGATCCTGCGCCGTCTCTGCGTGCCAAACCAGCATGCCGGTTTCCAGCAGGTAGTAAATTTCCAGCGTGTCGGGCTGAATGCTGAGCGGGGAGTTGATGCCACGACAGGTCACGCAAACCTGGATGGGCAAACGGGAACCGGCCCACATGGGGAAGTTCTCCATCGCCCGCATGGTGCCCGGACCGGCGGTGGTGGTGAACACTCGCGCCCCGCCAAAGGCCGCGCCGGCACATTCGCCCATAACCGCGAATTCGCTCTCACCCCGGAAATAATCCCCCAGGTAGCCTTCGGCGTACAATTCGCCAATCAGTGCCGCCGCTTCACTCTGAGGGGTGATCGGATAAGCCACCGAAATATCCAGGCTGGACCGTTTGATGGCTTCGCGAATAACTTCGGAACCGGTCAGAAACGATGGGGTGCGTTCCGCGTCAAAGAACATCTCGTTCGGGTCCGTAAAAACCTGACCCTTCTGGTTCTTGTGACCAAGCTCCACTGTTTCCGACAAAAGAATTCTTTTGCCCTGGGTTTCAACCTTTTTATTCATAAAATCACTCCCTCATTTTTTGAAAAAGAGCGCTTGTATAAAGCGGATTTACAAATTCAAAATTATATTCTTAATCAGGACCCTTCAACAAAGCGTCCCTTAACGCTTGTTCTGAACTGGGTGAAAGACTCAGCCTGGCTCTTCACACCTTCCTTCTTCAACCTCTCGATGGTATCAGTGAGGTTGTTAATCGTTTCCACGCCGATGTCCCGCAAAGACAGACACGCATCCTCGTGTCCCGCCTGTGCGCAGTAAGCGATGGTATAGCAATCCGTACCCCCGCGAATGATCTTGAGAGCCAGATTCGCCTGATGGCAATGCACGCCAACGAATATGCAGACATCGATCCGGTTGTGCCAGATCGTAAGATTCGGATGGTTCGGGTTGATCTCGATCTCCGGGTCAATCTTTGGATACTTGGGGCGGTAGTCCGCCATCGGGATCAAACGCATCGGAGCCGTATCAGCCAGTCTGCGAAGCGCCTTGGCCTTTTTCGCAGCTTTTTCATTCCATTTCCACAACACCAGAGGGCCAGGAAAAATCGTCGGCACTTTCGCGCCCAATATTTTTCGAGCCGCGTATTCAACGGCTTCTTCTTCATCAACCAGTCGGCCCTCAATGTGCGCCTGCCCCGGGTCCGGCAAAACAATACCTCTGCTGGCCGCGGCGGGAGGCAAAAACGCCTCGGGACCAGGCAAAACCTGATATGGTTCCATCCGTGTAATCCTTTTATTTTAAAGGGTTATATAAACTCTGTCATTTCAGGAGGTTCAAATATAAACCACATTTGAAGAGGTTGTCAAACCTTTTCCCTTTTAAACACTTCGGGTTGATTGTATCCCGATTTGGCCCGTGCCCCAAAAAAATCTGGGAAAAAACTGGCCTGCCATTGCAAATTCCAACCCCAATCTTGACCAAAAGTAAAAGTCTTTGCGTGCAATCTGGCGCCGGAGACCCCCACAAACAAGAAAGTGCCTTTTAAATCAACTAATTAAAAAATTTTGGCGGGGCGGTTTGGGGGTTCGGGGTGCAGTCCTGTTGCGGGTTTTCCTTATTACAAACCCGTTACAAACATCATTCCTGCATACAGCCCTGCATCATTATGGTGGATCAGAGGATAAGGAAAGGGGCCAGTTTTCGCCCTTTCTCTCTGGAAGGCTTAAAATTACGGGAGTTGCGCCTTCAATGCCTGCAGTTGTTCAAGATGCTTTTTCTCTTCCACCACCAAATGGGAGAACACGGTGCGGACGTCGATTTTGGTCACCTGCTCAATCAGACCCTCCAGAATCTGAATGGAGTTTTTCTCCGACTGGATGCCGATTTCCAACGCTTCCGCATCGGTCCAGGACTGCGGTCGATCCTTGCCGCTTTCTGGAAACACCTTGCCCAGAATCTGCTGGCGGATGAATCGCTGGACTTCCGGTTTCTCCGGTGTACGCCGCTGAACCGCAGGTTGAAGAAAACGCGATTTCTCCTGCAGGGTGCGGGCGTGGTCCTTTTCCTGATCGGCCAGGTGCTCCAGCACCTGCCGTACGCGGTCGTCGTTCACGGTCCTCGCCGCCCGCTCGTAGTAAGCAATTCCTTCACGTTCCATCGCCATGCAGATCTGTACGGCGTCGGAACATTGAAGGGTGGTCCTCAAATCATCTCCCAGGCTGGTCGTCATGAGTTCTCCCCCCATGTCATCAAAACACCTTACCTTATACCTTGAGAGACGGGGGCGCCTAAAAAGTTTTCAAATATTTTCCGGGCTCCCCAATTTATGCTATCATTTCCCCGGTTTTGTTTTTAAAATCAATCAATTATGGACAGGTTGCGGGGGAGGCCCGGAATGCAGAAAATTTTGATCTACACAGACGGTGCCTGCAAGGGCAACCCCGGCCCCGGGGGATACGGGGGTCTCATCTTCCAAAACGGGAAAAAGCTGGAATTCAAGGGCTCCGACCCCAGCACCACCAACAACATCATGGAAATGACCGCCGCCATCGTGGCTCTCAAAAAACTCAAGGAGCCAAGCGAAGTGGAACTCTATACCGACTCGGAGTACCTGGTTAAAGGCATGACGGAATGGATGCCCAACTGGGTGCGCCGCAACTGGACCACGAGCACCAAAAAGCCGGTGAAGAACAAGGAACTCTGGCAGGAACTGCGGCGCCTGGCCGACACTCACAACATCACCTGGAAGTGGGTGCGCGGGCACGCGGGCCATCCGCAAAACGAACGCGCCGACCAGTTGGCCAACGAAGCCATCGTGGAGATGGCCCGCGGTTGATGGATTGACTCCATCTGCTATTGAGGGGGACGGATGCAAGGAAGGGCGACTTCAAAACGAGAGGGAAACGAAAACGGGTGGACGGTGCCGCCGGGCACGTTTGCCATCGTCTTCTTTTTGTTTTTCAGTTCGTGCGCCACACCGTCTCCTTATATGGTCGGCGATTCAACGTCCGTGGGATACCAGACAACACCCGCGCCCCATTCATCGGGTTCCACCTCCGTTCTTCCGCCCACCAGGCCGGATCAGGCAAAACACTCACTGCATCAAATCGAAGAGTCGCAAAAACAAAGCGTGGATGCCCTGCCCTACGCGGTGCATTACGAAGCGGATACCCTGGATGAAGCGGAACCGGAACCCATGGTGGCCCCCGATTCCCCGGTCCACGATAAAATCCGGGTCTTTACCGACAAAACTTTCGCGCCGCCGCCGAAAGTAGAAATCACCGACTCCGATGACTGGAACGAAGGCCTGCTCGCAGACGCGCCGCGTTTCTTCGACGACATGAGCCGCGGCACCCTGTTGCAGGCCATCGACCGCCAGTTGAACGCTTTCCGTTTCGCCAACCTGGACGAACGCCTGCGAATGGGTTCACGCAAGGTGACGAAGCGCGACCTGAAAGAAACGCTCATCGCCTTTCGCCGCCTGCTGGTGAGCGGCCTGTCACCGGAGGAGTTCAGCCGTGTGGTGGAAGAGCAGTTTGAAATCATCGAGGCGGGAAAAGGCCGTCGCGGTCGCAAGCGCATGCAGTTCACCGGCTACTACACACCCATCGTGGACGCCAGCCGGTACCCGAGTCGTGAATACTCGTATCCGCTGTACCGCAAACCCAAACAGGCGCCCACGCGCCGGGTGATCTGGACGCAGTCGGAAAGCAACCGCGACTACGGCTTTCACCTGAGCAGCGGCCAACGCAACCTCCTGCTGACGCGCAAGGAAATCGACGGGGACTTTGTCCTGCAAAACCGAAACCTGGAAATCGCATGGCTGAAGGATGACCTCGACCGCTACTTCCTGCACATACAGGGTTCCGGCTACCTGCGCTTTCCGGACGGCACGGTGCAGGCGGTCCGCTTCAACGGGTCCAACGAGCTTCCATACAAAAGCGTCGGCCGGCAGATGATCCGGGACGGCGTCATCACCGAAGGCGAGGGAAGCATGCAGGGCATCAAGGCCTACTTCCAACGCAACCCGGAACACATCCCGCGTTACCTGTTCCAGAACCGCCGCTACATTTTCTTTGAGCTGGCGGACCAGGGCCCGACGGGATCGGTGGGGGTCGAACTGGTGCCGGGACGCGCCCTGGCCACGGACAAGAGTCTGTACCCCGGCGGTGGCCTGGCGTTCATCTCCGCCACCAAACCGGTGCTGGATGAAAACCGGCGCATCATCGGCTGGAAACCCTTTTCCCGCTTCGTGCTGGACCAGGATACAGGAAGCGCCATCAAGGGACCCGGCCGCGCCGACCTCTACTTCGGAGTGGGAAAGGCCGCAGGCGTGGCGGCGGGACACTACAACCAGCACGGAAAAATCGTGTACCTGCTTCGCAAAAAATAATCTGAAAAAAGGAAAGCTGGCGGAAGGTCGCCGTCAGTTGGTGGGCAGGTTCTTGTTATACACCTTGACCTCAGGGTCCTTGCAGAAAATCTCGCCCAACTGTCCGCCGAACCCTTCATCGTCGGTGCCAACGCTCAACAGGCAATCGTCCGACAGGGCCGGACCCAGAGCCTCGATCTTGATGCCGCCGATCTTCACCTGGAACACCGGATCGGGATTCCAGTCCACGGGCAGGATGTGGCCCGGCGAGGCGTAGCCCGCCATGTACACGACCGAGGCGAACGGGCCGAAATCGCCTTCGTCATAAGCCGATGCGATCCACATGCGGCCCAGTTTGTCGATGTACAAATCCGAGATGTGGCGCACGTCGGTTTCCCCCAGCGTCTCCCAGACCGGGGCGCGGATGCCGTATTCCAGCACCTTGAAGCGGTCGCCGCGCAGGAACCGGTGCTTCCTCAAATCCAGCGTGTTCCAGAACAGGCGGCTGCGGTGCTTGCCCTCCCCGCGGTCGCCCAGCACCACCTCGACGCGGTCCTCGGTTTCCTGAACGCAGCCCATGCCTTCAAAGTTGTACGGCGTCTCCTCATCCTCATCCTGTTTCGGCAGGGACGCCATGCCCAGTATTTTTATTTTCCATTTCTTGCCGCGCTGTTTCAGGCGGACATGAAAAATACGCCCATCCCGGCCTTTATAATTCGAGCTTTCCAGAAGCAGGAATTCCCCGGGATTCTGTGACAGGCCGCAAATGGCCTCCAGGTCGTTGGCTGGGCCGCCCAGCTTTCGCCACGTGCGGTCGCTCAGCTGGATCTCCTGGTAGGTGGAGGTTTTCCGGGCTTCATCGATGGACAGCACGCCGAACCGGGGACGAAACTGTTCCGCGGGGGAGTCCTTGGAATCGTGGATGAGGAAGAAATCACCGTTGTCCAGCCGGGCCATGCCGGAGATGTCGATCTGCTCGACGTCCAGCCACTTCTTGAAAAACTTGTTCGCGCCGCCCAGCTCCAGCCCGACCTTGATGGCGGTGGGCTCGGGTTCATCCGGCTCCGTGTTGTAGGGAATCTGGAACAGTTTCCCGCCGCAGGCGCTCAACCACAACGCCGCGGAAAGGGCGAATCCCAGACGATATGTGTAGCGGAGGTCCATACTTCCAATGTAAGGAGTGAGGCAAAATTTGTCTAGCACCCTGTTTGGTCAAATTTTGCCGACCCCCGCAAGAGGGCCTTTGCCAATGAAGTCGAATCGATCCATCCGCACCCCTTTCCATTCACCGCCGGGCCCTCGGTAAGCAGAAAATGACAAACCCAAATGCAGGCAAAGATGAGTACAATGGATACCGGAATCGGCATGACCAAAAAGGCCTGCCGCAGGCCTCCCTCAAAGTTGAAATGGGGGCAGGCAGGATGGCCAGGCACTTTCATTCTCCGGAGGGGCGATGACAAATACCGGGGTGCGATTGACCAAGATCATAGCCACCCTGGGTCCCGCCACGGGGACCCTGAAACAGATTGAAGCGCTGGCGAAGGCCGGGGTCAATGTGTTTCGCCTCAACCTTTCCCACGGGGACCACAAGAGCCTGCAACAATGGATTCGCTGGATCCGCAGGGTGGAGAAAACCCTGCGGATTCACCTGGGCATTCTTTTTGATTTGCAGGGACCCAAAATTCGCGTCGGTGAATTTGAAAACGGGCACACCACTCTTCACCCCGGGCAAACGGTCACCTTCACCACAAAACGGGTCACGGGAAAAGACAACCTCATTCCCGTGCAGTTCAGGCAGTTTCCTCAATCTGTAAAAAAAGGCAACACAGTCTACCTGGACGACGGGAACATCGGCGTCCAGGTCCTTTCCGTTTCCGGAAAACAGGTACAGGGGAAGGTCCGAACCGGGGGTCGCCTGACCGATCACAAAGGCGTCAATCTGCCGGATTCGACGATCCCCTCGGGGCCGTTGACGGCAAAGGATAAAAAAGACCTGCAGTTCGGACTTCAGGAGGAGATCGATTTCGTGGCTCTGTCGTTTGTCAGTTCGGCGAAAGACATTGAACACCTTCGTCGTCTGGTCCAACGCCGGGGGGGAGGGGTTGAAATCATAGCCAAAATCGAGCGCAAGCAGGCGGTGCAGAACCTGAAGTCCATCATCTCCGCCGCCGATGCAGTGATGGTGGCGCGCGGAGATTTGGGCATTGAAATCCCGCTCACCCAGGTGCCGACTGTCCAACAGCAGATCCTGCACGAATGCGCCCGCCAGGGCAAACCGGCGATCGTGGCCACGCAGGTGCTGGAGTCCATGATCCGGAACGCCCGCCCCACCCGCGCCGAGATCTCCGACATTTCCCATGCCGTGATGTTCAACACCGATGCCATCATGCTCTCCGCCGAAACCGCGGTGGGTCAACACCCCCTGGAAGCGGTGCGGGTCATGGCGAAAACGGTGGAGGACACCGAGGCGTTCTTGAAAAAGGAACAAAAAATCCAGCCGTGGAAATGGATTTTAGAGGAGGAGCCGCCCATCAGCCTGGGGGTCGCATACTCCGCCAACCACCTTGCAGAGGCATTGCGCGCGCGGGTGATCGTCGTGTTCACCCTCACCGGCGGCACGGCGAAAATGGTGCGGTCGCCGCACCCCATGGTTCCGCTGGCGGTCTTCACCTCCAGGCCCCGCCGGGCCCGGCAATTGACGCTGCTCCGCGGTGCCCTGCCATTTCTGGTGGAGGCGGACCGCCCGTTCCTGAACGATATGGAAGCGGTACTGAAATGCCTGAAACAAAAGAAAATGGTAAAAAAAGGCGACCGCATTGTGATCGCTACCGGCGAACCGGCCGACATCCCGAAATGGACCAACGTCATCCGGGTGGAACGCGTGCCGTAACCGCGCCGGGCGCGAGCAAATAGGTACTACTCGGAGAATGAAACGATGGTCGGTGGGCCCAATCCAGATCACCTCCCCTCCTTACCAAGGAGGGGATTGAGGGGGAGGTTCTGGAGCTTCTTTCCTTTTATTCAAACAAGCGTCGCAATACCGGCTTGCCACCCAGAACGTTAGTGATACACAGGAGACTTGTCATGTTTCACCGTCACACCCGAACGACACTCATCACCGCCCTGCTGACAGCCCTGCTTGCCATTGGGCTGTTCTCCGCCTGCACCCCCAAACGGATTCAATCCGGCTGGCACCTGAAAGGCGACGCCGCGTACGAGCGGTCCGAATACAAGGAAGCGTTCGGGTGGTACCGCAAGGCGGCGGAGGCGGGTCACGTGGAAGCGCAGACGCAACTCGGCATGATGTACGCCGCCGGGCAGGGTGTGCGGCAGGACTACGACGCGGGGCTGGCGTGGACGCGGAAGGCGGCTGAAGCGGGACACATCCGCGCGCAGACGAATCTCGGCATCCTGTACATGACGGGGTTCGGCATCCCGCGGGATTTTAAAGAGTCGGTGAAGTGGCTGACGCTGGGGGCTGAGGGGGGCGACCCCAAGGCGCAGACCCAGCTGGGCCTGATGCGCGAGACCGGCATCGGCATTCCGCGCGACCCCGCCCGCGCCCTTTTCTGGTACCGCCAGGCCGCCACCAGCACGGAAGAACCCTACGCCACCCTCGCCAAAAACGGACTTGTCCGTTTGGAAGGTCCACATGGGGAATGACGGAAAGAGGAAGGTAAAAAAATTGTTTTTCCAAAAAGAATCAGAGGACGTCACCCTCAGCCCAGCCCTCTGCCGTCAAGGGAGAGGGCTGGGCTGAGGGGATGTTTAAGGTCCCTTCTCCCCTTGCGGGAGAAGGTTAGGATGAGGGGGCTAAAAACAAAAAAGCGGCTCAACGAGCCGCTTAATCCAAACATCCAATACCCAACAAAGACCACTGTCAGCCGAACACCATCACTATAAAATTATTACAAATCTACCTGTCACAAATTAATTAAACACATTTTCAAGCTTCATTATATCTGTTGCGACAAAAGTATTGTATCTCTTATCTAATCCTGCCTGTAATGCCAAATTCACAAACTGCTTTTCAGCAATCACTATATCTGCATATGGAAGGGTGGCGCAAAACGACTCCAAGTCTCGGAAATCATTTTCGTTAATTGGCCGTCTTTGTGCCTCAAGCTTTAAAATAAGCTCCCGCTCCACACAATAAGTCGGCACATCATCAATTAATTTCCGAGCAGTCGAATCGCCCATATCTCCAAAAGTTGTCCATGGAACACCCGCTTGCTTTACTGTTTGAAATATAAATTTCATGTCATTTACCATCAATAGCGCACCGTAGAACCGCCTACGCAATGGAAGTGGCTCGTTTTTATGAGAACTACGACGATCCTCAATTTCTCGTCGCAATTGATCGGAGCCATTGGAAAATCTTTTGACAGCTATAGCCCTTTCGTTGTGTGGCGTATTTACCAAGTAATCAAAAAGAAAATATTTTGGGTGATTTAGAATTTCAGTTAACACGTTCGGAAAATTTGAAAACCCAGACCTTTCATCATCTGCTTCCAAAAATGCCTCAAAAAAGTTGCTCGACAGAAACCATTTTTCTTCAATCTTTAATGGGGGCAAACCATATGCAACTCGCGAAAATATAGTGATCTCTTCTTTCAGGCGCTTGTACCGCCCACGAAAAACCAGCCCCTTGCTTAAACCAGCCTGAACATATGCAAGCGGATATCTCCGTTCGGGGTCATTGATCTTGTATGTCTCATAAATATTTGGCCAAGTAAGGGGTAACATCAAACGACCACTATTCACTTCGTTATGAATCGTCTTTAGAAGTGAATAGTGATCAGGATATTTGCGCGGTTGGGTCGCCGCCTGCGCTAATTGAATCCATTTATTTTGATCAAGAAATCCTATTCGCATAGCATGCCAACCAATTACCTACCTCTAGAAGTCAATTCAAATTCATCCCAAGTTTGGCCCTACTAATCCTCGCTGTACAGCGCGACGAGGCGCTTGTCGACGAAGTCGAAGCGTTCGGTGCGGACCCATTTCTGTTCCTTGTCGGGACTGCCGCTGACGGCGGAAAAATCCAGGTTCGCCGGGTTGCGCTTGATCATGCACGCATAGGTGATGGTCTCCGGCGTCTCCTCGATGTCCAGGTAATCCACGGTGCGCATGAACTGCGATCCGGTGGTCACGATGTCGTCCACGATCAGCCAGTGGGTGTCGGCGGGGTACTTCGGCACGCCCAGCTGTTCCAGCTCGATCCTCCGGTGCGGCATGATGTAAAATCGGAGGTCCATCATCTTCGCCAGCGTGTAGCCGATGCGGATGCCCTCGGTCTCGATGCCCACCACCACCTCGAAGTTGCCGTGCTCCTTCTGCCACGCCTCCAGCTTGCGCAACAGCATGGCGCAGTAGGCCTCGTTCATGGTGTCGGAGAGGGATGCGTAGTCGTAGTTGTAGTGGGATTTGATGCCGGGGCCGAACTCGAATTGGCCTTCCTTCTTGATTCGCGAGAACACGGTCGTCACCTCGAGCTAAGTTCCATCCGGTTAGTGGATCGCGGCGGTGGACGGGCCCGGCGGCGGGATCACTCCTCTTCCGGCCAGCCGTACTTGCCGACCAGCGGCACGAACAGGCAGTGGTTCAGCATGGTCTTCTGCACCGCGCCGTTTTTCACCGTCACGCGGATCAGCTCCTGCCGTTCCGAGTCGCCGACGGGCAGCACCATGCGGCCGCCGTCCTTCAACTGCTCGACCAGCGTTTTGGGCACCTCCGGCGCCGCCGCTGTTACCAGAATAGCATCATACGGCCCCTGATCGCGCCATCCATACGTGCCGTCGAAAATTTTGTAGTTGATATTAGTATAGCCCAAACGGTCCAGCAGTTCCTTCGCGCGGCGGCCGAGCGGCTTGATGCGCTCGACGGTGAACACCTGAGCCGCCAGTTCCGCCAGCAGGGCCGTCTGGTAACCGGAGCCGGTGCCGATCTCCAGCACGCGTTCTTCGCCCTTGAGCGCCAGCGCCTCGGTCATGGCGGCGACGATGTACGGTTGCGAGATGGTCTGGTTGTCGCCGATGGGAAGCGGGTGGTCGCCGTAGGCCTTGTGCTGGAACGAGGGCTCGACGAACAGGTGCCGCGGCAGGCGGCTCATCGCTTCCAGCACCGCGAGGTCGCGGATGCCGCGGTCGACGAGCTGTTCCTCGACCATCTTCTGTCGCTGGCCGGAGTATTCGTGGGACGGTGGTGCGGTCAGGCTCATTCAATTTCCGGGAGGTTGCGCGCAGGGACCCTGCCCTGCGCAAGGGTGGTACGGTGCCGGGTTCGGCACAAAGTCAGCGCGCGGCGCACCGAGGACGGGCGGCCCGCGCGATCAGTGTATGGGAATGGACCGGTCCGTCCCGAACCGCTCGAACGCAAGCTGAAACGGGTGTTTGACCCCGGGCGCGGGAGGTTGTATGGTGTCCATCCGGCGGGGATCCTGGTAAAAAATCAGGTCCCACTGGTCCTGGTACCGGTCGTATTTCAGAAGGTAGATGTTGTCGTCGTCGGCCTTCACCTTGAAATAGTCGCAGTCGTCCCCCAGCCAGGCGTCGATGACTTCGCGCACCTGGAACGATCGCCGAAAATCGCGGTCGGCGAGGGTGAACGCCACGGGGCGTTCGTTGACCTTGTAGCCGGAGTGGCACTCTACCTTGACCATGCCGATCATGGTATGACTTGCTCCCTGAAATGTAAACCCATTTTTTGACCGCCAAAATCCCTGAAAACCGCTTTCCAAAGCGGGGAAACGACCCATGCGCCCAGCCGAAACCGCCTCCCTCGAATCCCATTTAAAGGCCCTTGTGGGCGAAAGGAACCCTTATTCCTCCCCCGAGGCTCTGGAAGCGGCAGGGGCGTACGTGGAGTCGCATTTTTCAGCCTGCGGGCTGGAGGTGTGGCGCGACCCGGTTCCTTTTGAAGGAAAAGAATATTTCAACGTGTTCGGCCGCCTGGAAGGGGCGCACCCGGAGGGTGGACTGCTGGTCGTCGGGGCGCATTTCGATACGGTGGAAGGCACACCCGGCGCGGACGACAACGCCAGCGCCGTGGCGGCGTTGCTGGAAATCGCCTCCTGCCTGAAAGGCGCCACCCCGTCGCTGTCCATCCTGTTCGCCGGGTTCACGCTGGAGGAATACGCCTTCGTCGGCAGCGAGCACCTGTGCAAACGCCTCATGCAGGAGGACGTGCCGGTCGCCGGGATGATCTCGCTTGAGATGCTGGGTTTCGTGAACCGCACGCCGCATTCGCAGAATTACCCGCACTACGTCGATCCGGCGAAGTACCCGGACCGGGGCGACTTCATCGCCGTGGTCGGCAACGAGGTGTCGCAGGAGATGACCGTATCGCTGGTGGGATCGATGAAGCAGGTGGTGCCGGGGCTGGGGGTGGAGTTTTTGGTGGTGCCGGGAGACGGCGCGGCATTTCCGGAGGTGCAGTTGAGCGACCACGCGCCGTTCTGGCAGGGCGGCCACAAGGCGGTGATGGTGACCGACACCGCGTTCTTCCGCAATCCGCATTACCACCTGCCCTCGGACACGCTGGAGACGCTCGATCTCCCTTTCCTGCGCGACGTCACCGAAGGCGTGGCGGCTTACCTGGAATCTCCCCAATTATAAAAACGGGAGCCCGTTCGGACTCCCGTTCCAATGGGTCCAACAATTTTCAGAAAGGGTCCTGGGCCCTTATTATTTCTTGCTGGAAGATTCGCCGTCGGTCAGGTTGTCGAAGGTTTCTTCCAGCCGTTCGGCGTTTTTCTTGAACACTTTCTTCGCGTTTTTGGAAGATTCCTCGATACTCTTTTCGATGTTCTTCATTGATTTTTTCAGGCCGGTTTCCTTGTTCTTTTCGGCCAAGTTGTTTTTCGTTTTCTGAATCTGCTTTTTCGCGCGCTCAACGTTTTCTTCCCAGTTGAGGGAATCGAGCACCTTGTCCTTTGCTTTTTCGAGAGCGCCCGCCTCCCCCTTTTTGCCTTTACCGCCATCGGCATGGAGAGGCATTGCCATTACGAACACCAGGGCAAAAATGAAAATGGATTTGGAAATCATGCGCTGCATAGGCAGGTGACCGAATGAAGAACAGGGGCGGGAATATCGACGGAAGGTCTGGATGCGTTACGGCTTTTCGGGGGCCGCCTCGCCTTCCTCTTTTTTCTCGTCGTCCTTGCCAACCAGTTTCTTGAATGCATCTTTCAGTGGATTGCTGGAATTTTCGCCTTCTTCCTTTTCTTTTTCTTTATTTTCCCCGGTGGCTTCGGCTTTTGAAGTGGTGTCCGTTTTCGATTTGGTTTCCGCCTTGGCCTGTTTCGGCTCGTCCTCCAGTTCCTTTTTGTCATCGCCTTTCACGGTCTCGACGATTTTATCGATGGTCTGGGAAAGAAACTTCTTGGCACTCGCCTTGGTTTTTTCCTCCGAGGATTCCGCCTGGGCTTCCGCCTCAGCCTTTTTCTCCTTTGCGGCGTCTTTCAGCTTGGCAGCTTTTTCTTTAGCCTCTTCCCTGGCCTCTTCGGACTCTTCCTTGTTTTTGATCAGGGTCTTGAAGGCTTTCTTGATGATCCCTTCCTTGGGTTTTTCCTCTTCAGAGGTCCCGGCTTCCTGTTTGGTTTCGGCTTTTTCGGTTTCCTTGGATTTACCGGACTCATCATCCTTGCCGACCAGTTTCTTGAAGGTTTCCTTCAGAATGTTCGTGGATTCCTTTTTCTCTCCGGTTTCCGGCTCCGGCTTGGACTCCGCCTTTTTGGTTTTTGGAGGCGGCGTTTTTTCCGCGGCAGGTTCTTCACCCTCTTTTTTATCGTCGTCATTGCCGACGAGTTTTTTGAACGCCTCTTTCAGGACGTTGGTGTTGGCCGGTGTTTTTTCAGTTTCATTTCCCTGGACTTCCGGCTCGTTTCCCTTGCCGGTGGACGCACTTTCAGCGAAAGCGGGTCCGGTCTGCACCATGGCCACCACCAGGATGAAAGCCATCAATGTGTTATAACAGGTTTTCATGAACGGCAATTTCCCCTCCCCAAAACAGGTCAACCCCTTGTAATGCAATTCTCTCTTTAATTGTAAACGCAATGCATTTCATTATAGAAGCAAAATCACATTTTTTTACGGCACCCCGGCCGCCGGGCCCAATGGAAACCCGATAAATCTTGAAATCAAAATCCTTTTTGGTCACAATGGGGCCATTAAAAATGAGTGAGAAGCCATGTTAGCGTTCGCAAAAGACATCACTAAAACGGACCCCAGCCATCCCGAAGAATCCAACAACGAAAAGTTGAAGGAATACATGGAATACCAGCGCTCCCTCAACCACGAGCGGCTGGTGTTCCACGCTCTTGACCGGGCCAAGACCGGCCTGCAGCAAATCATTCAGGACAGCTGGGGAGAGGCGACCAAGTCGGGAACCTACCTCAAGGAAAATTTTCCGGTTTCGCAGCGCTACGCTGACCAGGAAACGCTGATGATCATGTTGCGAAAACTGGTGAACGCGCATAACAGCACCAACAACTGGTACCAGATGAACCCTTTTTTCTGCGGGGTGGTTTACGATGCGCTGGAACGCTTCCTTGCCATGTACAACCGGCTCGCGAAGGAGGAACCGGAAAAAGCGGAAGAGTTCGGAATCGCCGAAGGAGGCCGCGAAGTGGATTTCGACGACTGGGTCCGACTTTATTTTCTCGATCTCGACTTCATGATCGGCCAGCAGATGAATTACGTCCACTTTGCCAACCGCCGCCGCAACCAGGCCATCGAAACCTTCATCGGCCAGCAGATGGCGGACGGCAAAAGCAAGGAGGACGCGGCCAAGGAAGCGGGCGACGAATTCAACATGGACGAAGCTTCGATCCGGATATATCTTGGTTACGAGATCAATCATCAGGACCTGGAGTTGTTTTATACCTCCGCTGAAAACCCGATCTATGAATACCTTTACGACCCCAACGCGGAAGATGGGTTCATGGACGGGGAAACCCTCATCGACTATTCCTATTTTCTCGGTCACCAGCTCAAGGGATTGAGCGAAACCGAGGCGGAAAAAGTCCTCGAAGATATTGAAAAACTTTCAAAACACTGATCGCTGGGCTACACTGAAATTAGTTCGGTAATTGTTAAATGCCGGGTTCCGTGCTGTTCGCGGCGCCCGTTACCCAAGTGGATTATGTCGAATCACAACATGTCATGGGATGATCTTCACGACCAGGGCCCGCCGCAGGAACGCCAGCGGCCGCGCTCCGGCGGAGGTGGTGGCGAGGGACCCGGCGGTCCCGGGCCGCAAATGCAGATGCCTCAATTCAAAATGCCGCCGTTCAAACCCGGCACCGTATTGGCGGCCATCCTTGTTCTGCTGGCACTCTGGATTCTGCCCAGCGTTTTTTATTTCGTGGAACAGGATGAGGAAGGCGTGGTCACCCGCTTCGGCCGGTACGAACGCACCACCCTGCCCGGCCCGCATTTCAAATTTCCGTCACCCATCGAACACGTCTACACCCCGAAAGTCCGCCAGGTGCGCCGCACCGAAATCGGTTTCCGCCTCAACAACGCGGGCCAGGTGCGCGATTTTCCGCCGGAATCGCTGATGGTGACCGGCGACCAGAACATCATCGACATCGACCTGGTCGTTCAGTACAACATTTCCGACTCCAAGAATTTCCTGTTCGTGGTGCGCGATACGGCGCAGGTGGTCCGCGACGCGGCGGAGACCGTCATCCGCGGCATCATCGGCAACAAGATGATCGATGAGGCCCTGACCGTCGGCAAGGCGGAGATCCAGATCCTGGTCAAGGAACAGATGCAGGCACTGCTCGACGAATATCAAGCGGGAATCCGCATCATCAACGTGCAGTTGCAGGACGTCAGCCCGCCCAAACAGGTGGAAAGCGCATTCAAGGACGTCGTCAGCGCGCGCGAAGACAAGGAACGCATGATCAACGAAGCGCAGGGGTACCGCAACGCGGTGATCCCGGAAGCGCGCGGACAGGCGGCCCAGATTGTCCGCAATGCGGAAGGTTACCGCGAACAGATCGTCAAGAAATCCCGCGGTGACGCCGCCCGTTTCCTGTCCCAGTTCGAAGAATACAAGAAAGCGCCGGAAATCACCCGCCGGCGCATTTACCTGGAAACCATGGAAGAAATTTTTCCCAACATGAACAAGTTCGTCATTGGCGGAAAAGGGAGCGGGGTTCTGCCGATCCTGCCCCTGGGCAAGGATTTCCAGAAAAACATGAACCTGAACGGCCGCAAATGATGCGGCTGCCATCCACCGAAAGCGGAATCAATCGATTATGAAACAGGCCAGTGTCATTGGACTCATTGTTCTGCTCATCGTGTTGTACAGCTCGATGTTCACCGTCAAGATGACGGAAAACGCCGTGGTCCTTCAGCTCCAGGAATACAAAAAGACCATCACCGAGCCCGGACTGTATTTTAAAATCCCGGTCATCCAGTCGGTGAAGTACTTTTCCAAACAACTGCTGGTCAACGACGATGAAGCCTACGAAGTCATCACCAAGGACAAGAAAACCCTGCTGATCGACAACTATTCCATGTGGCGCATCGTCGATCCGCTGAAGTTCCTGCAGACGGTGCGTACGGAGGCAGGCGGCGCCTCGCGTCTCGACGACCTCATCAAGTCCGAGTTGCGCGTGGAACTGGGTACGCACGACCTGGTGGACGCGATCGTCAACACCCGTGAGCAGATCATGAACAAGGTCACCGAAGAAGTGGATAAAAAGGCGGCCGACTACGGCATCCAGGTGACCGACGTGCGCATCAAGCGGGCCGACCTGCCGCCGGAAATCGCCAACTCCATTTTCAACCGCATGCGCACGGAGCGCGAGCGCATCGCCAAGGAATACCGTTCGGAAGGCAAGGAGGAAGCCACCAAGATCCGCGCCGAAACCGACAAGGAAAAAACCATCCTGATGGCCGAGGCGTATGAAGAAGAACAGAAAATCCGGGGTGAAGGCGAAAAGGAATCGATCCGCATTTACGCCGAGGCATACAGCCGGGACCCGGATTTTTACGCTTTCATGCGGTCCATGGAGGCTTACAAGAATTCCCTGAAAACGGACACCACGGTATTGATGGACGAGAAGTCCGATTTCCTGGAATACCTCAACAAAATCCGTTAGCCGGGCGGGCGGCACCGCGGCCTGCCCCGCTTGAACGACCACCGTCCATGAAAATTCTGATCGTCGGCGCCGGCATCGTTGGGTTCAACCTCGCCCAGGAACTGTCCCACGAGGGACACGACATCTCCATCATCGACGAAAACGCCGAGCGCATCAAAACCATCTCCGAAAAGCTCGACGTGCTTGCCATTCATGGCAATGGCTGCATTCCCAGCACCCTGTTGAAAGCCCAGATCCGCGGCGCGGACATGGTGATCTCCGTCACCGACAAGGACGAGATCAACCTCATGGTCTGTTTCCTCGGACAAAAGTTCGGCATCCCAAAACGGTTCGCCCGCCTGCGCAACGTGGAATTGACCGGCGCGAGCAAGGTGTTCAGCCCACAGGAACTGTTCGTCGATTACGCCATCAACCCCGGCGAGATCGTGGTCGATTCCCTGCTCAAGATCATCCAGACACCCAGTTCCATCAACGTTGCCGAATTCGCCGGCGGCCAAATCCTGCTCCGCGGCTTCGAGGTGTCGGAAGACGCGCCGCTGGTCGGCAAGACCATCAGGGAAATCCGCAGTGTGTCGGAGATGAACTCGTTCATGGTGGTGGCCCTGGTGCGCGACGGAAGCCTGCACGTGCCCAAGTTCGAGGACACGGTGCAGCCGAAGGACAAGGCCTACATCGTGATCGACAACGAGTTTCTGCCGCTCGCGCTCCCCATGTTCAACAAAAAGGTAGAGCAGATCCACAAGGTCATCATGTACGGGGCCAACCCCATTTCCATAAACCTGGCGCAGGAACTGCACAAGTTCGTCGACGACGTGTCGATCATCGAACCGAGTCACGACCACGCCACGACCGCCGCCGATTCGCTCGAGCACACCGTCATCCTGCACGGCAACGGCACCGACCCGGACCTGTTCAACGACATCAACATGAAGGACGCGGACCTGTATCTCGCACTGTCCGACAATGACGAGATGAACATCCTCTCCGCCCTGCTTGCGAAAAAGCACGGGGCGAAACGCGCCGCCGTCCTCACCAACGACCCCGATTACCTGCCGATCCTCGATTCCATCGGCATGGACATCAACATCAACCCGCGCCTCATCACCGTCTCCGCCATTCTCAAGCACCTGCGCAAGGGGGAGGTGCTGAACGTGCACAAACTGGCGGAGGGCGAGGCGGAGGTCATGGAGATCGTGGTTCATCCCAAATCCACCGCCGTCGGCAAACGCATCAACCAGCTTCGCATGCCGACGGAGGCCATCATCGGCGCGATTGTCCGCAAGGGCGAGATGATCGTGCCTGCAGGGGCGACGGAGATCGAAGCAGAAGACACGGTGATCCTCGCCACCCTGCCGCAATGCCTTGAAAAGGTGGAAAAAATCTTCAGCGAAAAAACGGGCTTCTTTTCCTGATGAATCTCCAGGCCATTTTCAACGTCGTCGGCGTCCTTCTCATTCTTCTGGGGGCGATTCTGATCGTGCCCCTGCTGGTTTCCCTTTATTACATGGAGCCGGGACTTCACGGTGGCATGGCTCCGCACACGGCGTTTCTCATCGTCGCCATCCTGTCGGTCGTCGTTGGCTCCGCACTGTGGAAGTACCTGCCTTCCGGCATTGAAAAACTGCGCGAACGGGAGGGCTTCGCCATCGTCGGCGTCTCGTGGGTGTCGCTCACCCTGGTTTCCTGTCTGCCGCTCTATTTGACCGGCGCCTGCCCGAGTTTTGTCGATGCGTTTTTCGAAACCATGAGCGGTTTCACCACCACCGGCGCATCGGTGCTTTCCAACATCGACGACCTGCCGCACGGCATCCTGTTCTGGCGGAACCTGATGCAGTGGATGGGCGGCATGGGGATCATCATGCTGTCGCTGGCCATCTTCCCGGCGCTCGGCATCGGCAGTTTCCAACTGTTCAAGGCGGAAATTCCCGGCGGCGCCACCGTCGAGCGCATGCAGCCGCGACTGGCCGAAACCGCCAAGCTCCTGTGGACCACCTACCTCGTGCTGACCGTGGCGGAGATCGCACTATTGGTGGGCGGCGGCATGGGCTGGTTCGACGCCGTCTGCCACACCTTTTCCACCGTCGCCACCGGCGGCTTCTCCCCGCATCAGGAAAGCATCGGCCATTTCGACAATTTGTATTTCGAAATGGTCATCATCACCTTCATGTACCTGGGAGGCGTCAACTTCGCCCTGCATTACCACATGGTTCACCGCAACTGGGACGTGGTGACCACAAACCCGGAGTTGCGGTTTTACACCATCGTCGTGTTGGTGAGCGTGGCCGCGGCCACCGTGGGCCTGTGGGCGCAGACTCCCGAAAACGGTGTCGGCGATGCACTTCGCCGCGCCGCATTCAATGTTGTCTCCATCAACACCACCACCGGTTTCGCCACCGACGACTTCACCCTGTGGCCGGAATACCTGCAGGTGCTTCTGGTGGGACTCATGATGATGGGGGCCTGTGCCGGGTCCACCAGCGGCTCGTTCAAGGCCATCCGCGTCATCATCATCCTCAAGGTCATTTACCGGGAGTTGCAAAAACTCGTTCACCCCCGCGCGGTCATCAGCATCAAGGTCGGGCAGAGGGCGCTGGACAGCGACCAGGTCACCAACGTGCTTTCCCTGTGGGGGCTCTTCTTTGGATTGTCCGGATTGGGCTACCTTTTACTGTCGATCCTGGGCGTCGACAACGCTTCCAGCCTGACGGGCACCATCGCCTGCCTGTTCAATATCGGTCCCGGCCTGGGTTCCGTCGGACCGGCCGGGGATTATTCTTCCATTCCGGATACCGGGAAGTGGGTATTGAGCCTGATGATGCTTCTGGGCCGCCTGGAAATCTATGGCATCCTGCTTCTTTTCATGCCCGTCACCTGGCGCAAATAAGCATAAAATTGAATTGATTTTGGCAGGCTAATCCCTTAGTATTCTCCTGTCCAAATCCTGGGGGCCTCCTCCATCACTCCTTGATTCCATAAGAGTTTATGAGCCAAGGTCGAACTGTGTCCCCAGCCGGCGAACGGCGGCCTGTTGCCCCGTAGCCGTTACCCAACACAACCTTTTCGAAGGATTTCTGTGGGATGAATACCAACACCAATCCTCTTAAAATCACCGAAGTGGTCCTGCGGGACGCGCATCAGTCCCTGCTCGCCACCCGCATGAAAACCGCGGACATGCTTCCCATCGCGGAAAAGCTGGATGCCGTCGGCTTTTTCTCGCTGGAGATGTGGGGCGGTGCGACGTTCGACAGTTGCATCCGGTTCCTCAACGAAGACCCGTGGGAACGCGTCCGCGTGCTCAAAAAGAAAATGCCGAAAACCCCGTTCCAGATGCTCCTGCGGGGGCAGAACTGCGTCGGTTACCGCCATTACGCCGACGACATCGTCGAACGGTTCGTGCAGAAATCGGCAGACGTTGGCATCGACATTTTTCGGATTTTTGACGCCCTGAATGACCTCCGGAACATTGAGGTGGCCGTCAAGACTGCGAAAAAGGCCGGTGGCACGGTCGAAGGCTGCATCAGCTACACGGTGAGCCCCGTTCACAATATCCCGCTTTACAAGGACATGGCCAAGCGGATCGTGGAGATGGGGTGCGACATCCTGTGCATCAAGGACATGGCCGGCCTGCTGACCCCGCAAGTGGCGGGTCCGCTGATCAGCGAATTGAAAAAGGAAATCCCGCTTCCCATCCACCTGCACACGCACGCCACCACGGGGCTGGCCGGAATGAACATGCAGGCCGCCATCAACGCCGGCGTGGACATGGTGGACACGGCGATATCCAGCCTGTCGATGGGCACCTCGCATTACCCGACGGAATGCATCGTCGCCGCCACCCAGGGCACCCCGCGCGACAGCGGGCTGGACCTGGAACTGCTGGAAGAAATCTCCGCCTATTTCAAGGAAGTGCGCAAGCATTACTCCCAGTACGAAAGCAATTTTGTCGGCGTGGATATCAATATCCTGCAAAGCCAGATCCCCGGCGGCATGATTTCCAACATGGAAAACCAGCTCCGCGAACAGAACGCACACGACAAGCTCGACGAGGTGTTGAAGGAAGTGCCGCGCGTGCGCAAGGATCTGGGATACCCCCCGCTGGTCACGCCGACCAGCCAGATCGTCGGTTCGCAGGCCACATTGAACGTGCTGACCGGCGAGCGCTACAAAATCATCACCAAGGAAACGCGCGAGTGCGTGCTCGGCAAGTACGGCAAACTGCCTGGCGAACTGGAGCCCGAACTGGTGCAGAAAATCGCGCAGGAAGAAAAACTCATCGACTGCCGCCCGGCGGACCTGCTGGATCCGGAATGGGAAAAGATTTCGGCGGAAGTCGGCGACAAGGCGAAATCGGACGAAGACCGGTTGACGTACGCGATGTTTCCGAAGGTGGCGTTGAAGTTCTTTGAGACGCGCGGCAAACCGCTTGCTGAAGCGGCCCCCGCCGCGGCCTCCGCCAACGGCAAGAAAGGCGCACCGGCTGCAGCCCCCGCGCCCGCCGCTTCTGCGGCTCCTGCCGGACCGGCGGTGTACGATGTGAAGGTCAACGGCAAACTCTACACGGTGGAGGTGGGCCCGGCCCAGGCCGGTGGTGCCCCGGCACCCCAGCCCGTGGCAAGCGCCCCTGCGGCGGCGCCAGCTCCGGCTCCGGCGCCCGCACCGGCTCCGGCGGCATCCTCCAACGGAACCAAGGCCATCACGTCCCCGCTTCCCGGATCTGTGTTCGCCATGAAATGCAAGGTGGGCGACCAGGTCAGTGAAGGCGACACGGTGATGGTCCTCGAATCCATGAAAATGGAAACCGAGGTCCACTCTCCGTATTCCGGAACCATCAACAGCATCCTGGTTCAGGAAGGGGCTAACGTACAAACCGGCGACGAACTCATTCTGATTTCATAATGGACTTCACATTTCAAGACGCTATAAATCGGATTCTCCATTCCACCGGGTTCGCGGTGATCGAAGGAGGCCAGATCATCATGATCCTGGTCTCGCTCGTCCTGCTGTACCTGGCGATCTGGAAAAAATTTGAGCCGCTTTTGCTGTTGCCCATCGGCTTCGGTTGCCTCTTGGCCAACCTGCCGCTCAGCAACATGGCAAACACCAACGATGGCGGCCTGCTGAACATTTTCTACTCCGGGGTCAAGCACGAGGTGCTTCCGCCGTTGATCTTCCTCGGCGTCGGAGCCTTGACAGACTTCGGTCCCTTGCTGGCCTATCCGGTGACCCTGCTTCTGGGCGCGGCGGCGCAGGTGGGCGTGTACACCACGCTGATCGGTGCGGTCGCTCTCGGGTTCAACCTGCAGGAAGCCAGCGCCATCGGCATCATCGGCGGCGCGGACGGCCCCACATCGATATTCCTGGCGGCCAAGCTGGCTCCCCATTTATTGGGACCCATCGCCGTGGCCGCGTATTCGTACATGTCGCTGGTGCCACTCATCCAGCCGCCCATCATGCGCGCGCTGACCACGGAGAAGGAACGCAAGGTGAAGATGGAGCAGTTGCAGCCCATTTCGCCCACGGTGAAGATCCTGTTTCCCATCATCTCCACCCTGGTCTGCATTCTGATGCTTCCCGGTGTCGCGCCCCTTCTGGGCATGTTCATGCTGGGCAACCTGTTCCGCGAATCCGGCGTCACCGCGCGCCTGCATGAAACCGCACAGACGCACCTGATCAACATCGTCACCATCCTGCTGGCCCTGGCTGTGGGATCGTCCATGACAGCGGAATCGTTCCTCACGCTGGACACGATCAAGATCATCGTGCTGGGTCTATTGGCGTTTGCATTCGCCACGGCGGGAGGTGTGCTGTTTGGAAAACTGATGTACATCGTGTCCGGAGGGCGGGTGAATCCGCTGATCGGCTCGGCGGGCGTGTCCGCCGTACCCATGGCGGCGCGCGTGTCCCAGAAGGTGGGTCAGGAAGAAGACAAATCCAACTTCCTGCTCATGCACGCGATGGGACCCAACGTTGCCGGGGTTATCGGCAGTGCCGTGGCGGCGGGCGTTTTTCTATCGTTGTTCGGCGACATCGGGCCCGCCACCGAAGGCGCCTCTCACGCGGCGGTGCAAACCATCGAACTGTTCGCAGCCAATACGGGAGCCGGAAACTGACATGAGCCCGATTATTCTTACTTCCATCAAGGTTTCGTTGCTGGCGCTGGGCGTCATCTTTCTCGTACTGGGGATTCTGATCGGGGCCATCAAGGTGATGACTTCGCTCATACCCTACCGGGCGCCCGCCCCGGCTCCGGCCAAAAGCAAACCCACCGCCGCCGCTCCTGCCGCGGCCGCTTCGCAGGAAGATGAACACATCGCCGCCATTCAGGCAGTGATGGCACACCATTTGCCCGGACAGGAGAACCTGCAAATCACCCAGATCTCCTCCAGGTAACCGGGTTTCCCGCTCCACCGCATCAGGTGGCGGAGCCTTTGTGTTCGTGAATTTTCTCCAGATTGGCCTGGGCCGAAACATGGCCGGGCCGGAGCTGCAAGGCCTTTTTCAATTGCTGCTCCGCCTTGTCCAGGTACCCCGCCGCCATGAGTGCCTCCGCGAACGCGTTGTGCATATCCGCATTGTCCGGGCTTAAAAAAACCGAGATCGAAAACTCCACAATGGCGGCGTCAAACTGCTTCCTTTTTTTATAAAGGTTCCCCAGGTTGGCGTGCCCCTCAGCCAGATCGAAATTGGTTTCGATGGCCTTTTTATAGAATCGCTCGGCCTCTTCGGGCTGCTTCAGCTCCTCGAACAGCAAACCGAGGTTGTTATACGGTTGGGCGAAATCGGGTTTGGTGGCCACCGCCTTGCGAAACCAGCTCTCCGCTCGTTCATGATCCCCTTTTTGCATGTACAACAATCCCAGATTGTTCTCGACCATCGCGTCCTGTTTCACCGCCAGCGCATTGTGGAACATTTTTTCCGCCTGTTCCCATTGCCCCCGTTTCTGGTATGCCAGCGCCAGCAGGTTGTACGGCGGTTCATAATCCTCCTTGATGCGGATGGCTTGCCGAAACATGTCCATCGCGCCGTCTTCATTGCCCTGTTTATTGTAATAGATGCCAAGGTTGGTGTGCGCCCGTGCCAACTTGTCGGGGAAATGCGCAATCACCCACTCCCAGAACACACCGGTGTTCTTCCACACGGGAATCTGCTTGATGGTCCACACGCTGGTCACTCCTATAACCACAATAGCGAAATACCCGATGATCACGCTGGCCAGCACCTCGCGCCGCCTCTCGGCAAAAAACCTCCACAATCGGATGACTCCAAGGGCCAGCAGCACATAAAAACCGAGCGTGGGAATGTAGGTGAACCGGTCCGCGGCGGCCTGACCGCCGACTTGAATGATTCCGATCACAGGCGACAGCGTAACCAGGTATATCAACCAAACCGTCATCCAGTAGCGGCGGCCTTCATTCCACTTGACGACACAGAACCAGCAGATGACAAAAAACGTCGCCACCTCCAGCCACATTCTCACATTCCAGTCGGGAAAGGGATACAACGGCACCAAGGGTTGCGGCCACAAGGTTTTTTCAATGTAGAACACGGTGCTTCTCAACGCGTTCACGATACGGACGGTGAAACTCAACTCGTCGATCGCGACCACCGCACCCTGGATTTTCTGCGCGATGAACGTAATGACCGCCGTGGCGAAACTCATTACAAAATGCGGGATCTTTTCAGTAAAACACTTCCAGGCATCGGTCCGGCTGGATATCCGGTTCAAGGGATACAGGTCCAATATCAGAACGACAACGGGAAACGTGACAGCCATGGGTTTGGACATCAAAGCCAGCAGGAACAGGAACAGCACCCACCGGTACCAGCGGCGACGTTCGCTCTTTTCGGTGGCATCGGCATACCGCAGGTAAGCCAGCAGCGCGCTGAACATGAACAGCGCGCACAGCAGGTCCTTTCTTTCCGCCGCCCAGACCACCGACTCCACGCGAAGCGGGTGAACGGCAAACACGAGCGCCGCCCAGGCGCAGGCCAGAAGCACTCCGCTCCGCTCCCTCAGCCCGGGGTGCGCCCGGTTGGCAAAATGAAAAATCAAAAGAAAAACCAGGAACGCATTGATGCCGTGCAGGACGATGCTCACGAAATGATGGCCCGCCGGTTCCAGCCCGAACAGACGATAATCGATGGCATGGGACAACCACGTCATCGGCTGCCAGTAAAACGGCTGCAGACTGAACAGCATATGCAGGATGTTTTCCGGAGCCAGCGACCGGATCATCGTGTTGCCCAGGATGTAACCGTTGTCATCCCAGTCCACGAATCCATTGTCCAGTGCGGCCCAGAAAACAATCAAAACGAAAAAAAACAATGCAAGAAAAACCAGCGGCAATGCCGGTTTGGATGAATCGGAGAATTTGAGTCGGATCATGGGGCCGGTGCGGGATCGGGTTGTTAATTCTGTCCTGTTTGTTCCTTGTCTCCGGAAAGGATATACTGCGGCGTTCTCAGTATGGCGCCGAACATGCCCACCACTTTTTTACCCAGAGAGGTAATGGGTACCGTTTTGACCTCAGGATTTTCAAACGGTCCCCGAATTTGGTAATAACTTTTAAATACGCTTTCCTCTTCTCCGGCGGTGATGATTTTACCGACCAGCGGAATTTTTTTGAAGAACGAATCCACCGCACGCCACGGTGCCACCCCAACCGTAGTATCCATGTTGCGCGCGTTCAGATCAAAGGAACCGACGAGGGTCATCAACTGTTTTGGGTTTTCGAAAATGAAATTCTCGGTGACCGCCACTCCATCCTTGAGAGCAAAGTCCCCTTTGATCACCTTGTAATCTTCGAACGGACCGCTTCTGCGTTTGGCAGCTTTTTCCGGTTCCAGCGAGTACCCGAACAACTGAATGGTACCGTTCAGCAGGCGCCCGGTCTGGATCTGCCCGTTTCGGACACGAAGCACCAGCGTGCCGTTCAGCGTGCGGGTGAGTTCCGGTAAACTGCTGCCGCGTGCAGACACGCGGGCTTCCAGCCGCTCCAGCGTTCCAGTCAGGCAGTTTTCAAACAGCCCGCCAAACACATTAAAAAACCCTTCCGCCCGTGTCCCGGTCGAAACGATATGGGCCGAGAGTTCCGGCGACTGCTCCGGCGCCGTCTTCAGAACCGCGCTGACATCAAATCGATCGCGTCCCTTTCGACCCCATCTCAGGGTGTCCGTGGACACGGTTCCTCTTTCAAACCGGAACGTTCCCTGAAAATCGTGAAAGTGCGCTCGAGGGATCGTCAACCTGGCCAGGTTGATTTTCAAGGACCCCGACCCCTGCTGGAACCAGGGCGACGCCGTCCATCCTGCCGTCATCGCTCCGGTGGGTTCGGAGGAATCCGGAACGCTTTCTTTTTTGAACTGGGTCATGTCCAGCGCCTTTCCACTGACATTCAGATCCCATTCAGGCTGTTCCGTGGCGACGAGTTTACCTTCGATGGTCAGGGGCGTTTTGCCGAGAGTCACCCTGCCCTTCGTCACCTTCACCACGCGGTTGGCAAAGAACAGTTCCCCATTCACCCACACCGGCATGGGTACCTGTTCGGGAGCAAACCGGACCTCGCGCAATTCGATCCGGCCCTGGTAATTTGCCGATTCCGGCTGGTCCAGCAACCCCTTTCCCGAAATGTCGAAGTCCAGAACTCCGGCGCGGGCACCGCGCAGGGGTTTGATGTAGGGAGAAAGGGAGGCTACCTCGAAACCGCTGGCTCCCAGCTTGAACTCGAACCGGGTGGGGTCTTCAAGAACGAGGGTGGCGGTGCCGGAAACCCGGTTTCCGTTCAACCCAACCGCCAGCGTTTTGAAGTCGATTCCATCCTGGTCGGAAAACACCATCACCGTTTCGATGGTATTGGGAACCGCTTCAGGTTTGGCAAGCAGGTCCCGGTATGAATACGACGCTCCCGTGAGATCGATGGAACTCTTCAATGTAACCGACCGCTTCGTCCAGTGCAGAACGGACTCCACCTGAACCACCCCTTCGTACGGAAGTGTTTCCAGAAAGGGAACATCGATGAAATCCTGTTTCTGGAAATCGGAAGCCGTCGCCTTGAGCACCAGTTCCGCCTTGGGTTCTCCGGGATTAAAAAATGTTCCCTGCAGCCGGATACCGGAATCCCCATAGCGTGCTTCGCTGGTCTCAAACGAAACTTTATGCCCGTCAAAGGAAAGCGATCCGGTCACCTTCCGTAAGGGACGAAACCGGTCACGGTAGAGAAACGACACATTGTCGAAACGCACCGTGCCGCTCATCCTGGTTTGTTTTTTCGGGTCGGCAAACCGCTCCTCGCGATACTCGATGTTCAATGTCCCATCCGATACTTCCATTTTGCTAAGGAGGCGGCCGAAACTTCCGGAAACCGCCGTCGCAGGAATGAACTGTTTCGACTGCAACGCCCCGAGGTCCACCTGCGCCGTGAGCTCGGTCTTCACCGCACCGGCAGAAAGATGCGTGATCCCGGAAACATCATGAAAACGGTGGTTGCGGCATTCCGCCGAAAAATCCACAAACCGCAATGTCCACCGGGTGGCCTGGCTTTCACCGGCCAACGCATTCTGGAATGCGACCGTTCCCTCAATTTTCTGAAAGGGAGACATCATGCTTCCGGCCTGGAACGAAGCCTCCCGCACCCGGCTCTCTCCCTGGACCGCCCATTGAGCCGGTGACAACAGGGGACCCGACAGGGTCAACTGCGTTTCGCTTTCCCCGCTGGCCTGCTGGATCGACTGCAACGCTTTTTTCAGGCTCCCCGCATCTTCCAGCGTACGGGCCAACGCGACCAGGTCGTCGATTTTCGCATGCGCTTCCAATTGGGTTTTCATGTGCGGTTCGGTGGTGAAGTCGCGGATCACGCTGTCGATGTTGGTAAGTGTCACTTTTTTCCACCGGGCCCGCTCCAGCTTCACCATGGCACGGCCTTCATCGTATTCCAGCCTTCCCGTCACCGCCTTGAAAGGGGCAAGTTCGCCATCTCCATTCACGTTGTCCAGGTTCACGATCACCGAGAGTTTACCGGACAGGGTGCCGGCCAGGATTTGCTGCAACTCGTTCCATCCCCCGCGAAACGCCGCCGATTCCACTTCTATCTGCCCGGATTTCCAGTAGCGAAGCGCAGACGAACGCACCTCCTGCGGGATGAGGTGAAACGGAAACGTTTCGTCCAGCTGAGCCGGAGACAAGGGGGAAGCGCGCATCCGAAAGGCCATCCCGGGATCCGCCGCAGGAAACGGGGTGAGGGCTCCCTGCACCTGAAACCGGAAATCACCCATGGTGTACCCGGCCTGGCGCACTTCCAGCGCCCCGGGCGTCCACACCACGTCGTATTCAAACCCTCCGGCAGGGGGTGCATCCGCCGTTGTCAGTGAGGGCGTTTCATCCCCCGAGTCGAACTGGTGTTCCAGCGTGCCCGATGCTTCCAGAATCGTTCCCCAGGTGCCGGAAAAGTTGGATCGCAGGCGCAGAATGGCGGGGCGCATTTCGAATTTCAGAGCCTGCTCCCAATAGGGCCTGAGCCGCTCACTTCGCAACCGGTCGGCCTGCAAACGGCCGGAATAATGCAATGCCCCCAGATTATCGAAACCCCCGGCGAAATCGACTTCCCCTTCCAGAGAGAGATCCGGTTCGTTCAATTTGTGCGGGGACCAGGCCGCCTCCATTTTCAACTTCACCTTCGCCGCCAAAAGAGGCCGGGACAACGCCAGGTTTACAGAATGCAAAGTGACTCTGGAGGGCGACCCCTCGCTGTCCGGAACCGAATGATCGATCCAGCGCAGTGTGCTCTGTTCCATTTCGATGCTGCGGATCGTGCTCATCCACAACATGGATGGGGCTGCGTTCTGTCCCTGGGTGGAGTCGGAGGAAACTGATTTCGAAAACGGCAGGCGGCCTTCCCGGTCGCGCACCAGTTGAATGTCCGCACCCTCGACCTCGACGCTGTGAATGGACACCTGCTGTTTGGAAAGGAAAGGAAGGATGCGGAAACCGATCCACACCGATTGAGCGGAAAATTCAATCTGCGGTTGCCCGCCGATTTCAGGCGCGTCGGTGTTGAGCAGCCTCAGCCGGTTGAGACGCAGGCCCAGCCCGTCTTCCTCAATATCCACTTTCACCGATTCCAGCGTCACGGGCTGGCCCACCAGATACTCCAGTTCGGCGATGACCATGCCCTTCACCGTCTCTTCATCGCTGAGGCGGAGGTAAAGCAATGCACCCACTCCAACGCACAGAAGCAGCACCGCAACCAGTAACCGAAGAAAGAGTTTCTTTTTGGAAAAGGGCATGGTAAGAATACGTGGACGACCGCTTGTTTTTAAACGACTATCCAGTCAGGTGGGAACGGGTCCCCGAACCTCAGTGTAACGCATTCGAAGACGGTGTGCCTCCAAGATTGCAACCCTGTGCATCCCCGGGGTAGGGAAGACGCCGCCCCGCCTGCCATCGCCCCCATGTCCGATCAAACCAGTCAGGAATGCGTTTACGGCGTGCATCCGGTACGCCAGGCGCTGGAAACAGGTGCCCGGCACTGCTATAAAATCGTCCTTGAAAAGGACAAAAATCCCGCCCGCCTGCGCGACATACAATCTCTCGCCAAAAGCCGCAAAATCCGAATCGAATCTCTGCCGCGAGACGCCTTCCGCAAACGCTTTGGGGAGCAGGGGCAGCAGGGGGTGGTGGGATTTTTCGCACCGGTACCGACCCTGGGGCTGCGCGAATTGATGGAACGGGCGCTCAAGGTGACGGAGCGACCGGTGGTGGTCCTTCTCGACGGCATTCAGGACCCGCAGAATTTGGGCGCGCTGATCCGCTCGGCCTACGTGCTCGGCATGCAGGGAATAGTGGTGCCACGACACCGTGCGGTGCCGTTGAATGAAACCGTGGCCCGGTGCTCCGCCGGTGCCATTGAGCACCTTCCGGTGAGCGTGGTGACCAACCTGAACAACGGCATCGCGGCACTCAAGGAGGCGGGGTTCTGGATCGTCGGGGTGGACATGGAGGGCAACCGCACCTGCGACCGGTTCGAATTCGACATGCCCGTTGCACTGGTGATCGGCGGCGAGGGCAAGGGCCTGCGCCTGTCCACGCGCAAGGCCTGCGATTTCATCGTCGCCATTCCCATGGACGGTCAGCTGGGATCGTTGAACGCTTCGGCGGCGGGAGCCATCCTGTTTTACGAAATCCTGCGGCAACGACGTGCCGCACCCCCTTCCAAACAGAAAAAGGGCTGATACCGGAAGTATCAACCCTTTTTAAATCTATCGTAAACCCGATCGACTGATCAGGAATAACCCCTTCGCTGTGCGGATTTGCGCTTTTTCTTTGCTTCTTTCTGTTTGCGCTTTTTCTTGACTGAGGGTTTTTCGTAAAACCGGCGCCGCTTCAGTTCTTTCAGCAAACCTTCCTTGGTCATTTGGCGCTTCAAGGCTTTCAATGCTTTATCGACCTGATTCTGATGGACAACGACTTCCAGCAAAAAAACCAACCTCCCAGAATAAGTGGAATTTGTACGTAGGGGTCTTTATTTTTAGAGATGTAATTATCAAAAAATGCCGGAGGGAAGTCAAGCGCTATTGATTGGAATCTTCCGTTTTCAAGACCTTTTGGACTTGTTTTTGAGGCGCCCGGTCTGGTAATTCTGGAACCAGGAAAACCACCCACAAGGCAGGAGAGGCTCATGTCGACCCATTCACGCACGCTCACAATCGCTTTGTTTTTTTTGATATTAGGGTTTCCCGGCTGGGGACTCGCCGTGGAGTTCGCCGTTCCAAACAACGGGTCCCCCTACCGCAATCTGGGCGAGCTGGAAACCGGCCAGATCCTGCATCTGCCCACCGGCATCGTGGTCACCCCGGACCAGATGATGCACACCATTTCCAACTCACGTGTCATATACGTAGGGGAAACCCACGACAACCTGGAAGCCCACCGCGTGCAGTTGGAAGTCATCCGTGACCTGCACCGCCGTTATCCCGGAAAAGTAGCCGTCGGCATGGAAATGTTCCGCCGTTCGGCACAAGGTCAACTCGACCTCTGGCATGAAGGAAAACTCACCCCACGTCAATTCCGCAAACTGTTCCGTGAAAACTGGGGAATGGGCATTCAACTCTACAAGCCGATCTTCGACTTCCTGGAAGCCAACCGCATCCCCCTGGTCGGTTTGAAATCAAGCGAGGTTACGGAACAACGCCTGCGTGAAGGCGGCCTGCACCAACCCGGCCTGCCGGACATCGATGAGAGCGACCCCTACCACCGCGCCTTTTCCATGGCGCTGTTCGGGGGTCACGATTCGCATTCCACCGAGGGGTTCCATCCCTACCAGATGCTCTTGCTTTGGGAAGAAAGCATGGCAGAGACGGTGGCCGAGTTTCTGGGCGACGACCGCTACCCGGACCACAAGCTGGTGGTGCTGGCCGGGGGCTTTCATGTTCAGTACGGTTACGGCATTCCCAAGCGGGCCTTTCGCCGCGTCCCGCACGCCTACTCCATCGTGTTGCCCACGGTGACGGACATTCCGGACGACCTCAAGAACCGCGAAATGAAGTTTGAATCGGTGGGGATCCCGCTCTACAGCGGCGACTTTGCGTGGAAGCTGGATTACGTGGTGCCGTCGCCCATGCGCATTCGCCTCGGGGTGTACCTGGAAGACCGGGACGATGGCCTGCATGTGATCCGCGTCATGCCCAACTCCAACGCAGAGCGTATGGGTATCCGCAAGGACGACCTCATCCAGAAACTGAACGGGTCACGTGTGGTGGATACGGAGGAGCTGTCGTCCCGCCTGCAGAAACACGACTTCGGTGAAACCGTGCGCGTTCACCTGATGCGCAACGAACAGGAAGTCGAGGTGGAAGGAGTCCTGCAAAAACCGCCGGAGTCCCCGCACGAATGATCACGCCGCCGGGTGTTCCATGGAAACGCCGAGCCGCTCCAGGTTGGTATCCCCGGTGAGCTCCAGGAAAATGTCCTCCAGTTCCAGGTGCTCCTGGTCTTTCTTCGCCATGCGGCGGAGTTCCTCCATCGACCCGAGGGCGATGACCTCCCCCTTCTGAATGATGCCGATGCGGTGGCACATGGCCTGGGCGATGCCCAGCGAGTGCGTGGACATGAACACCGCCGCTCCCCGTTGGCACAGGTCGGTGAACAACTGCTTCACCTGGCGGGCGCCCTTGGGATCGAGGCCCACCATCGGTTCGTCCACGATGAGCACCCTGGGCTCGTGCAACAACGCGGCGGAGATGATGAGTTTCTGTTTCATTCCGTGGGAATAACCATCGATGAGCGCGTTTTCCGCATCCATGAGATCGAAGAACGACAAAAACTCGTCGGCACGTTCCTCAGCGACCTTCATGTCCACACCGTACAGCTTCGCAATGAACATCAGGTACTCGCGGCCGGTGAGTTTTTCGTAAATGAACGGGCGGTCTGGAATGTAGCCGAAAATGGACTTGGCGCGCAGGGGGTCTTTGGACACGTCGTAGCCGCCGATGACCACCGAACCGCTGGTGGGTTTCAACAGGCCGACCAGCATTTTAATGGTAGTGGTTTTGCCGGCACCGTTGGGGCCAAGGAAACCGAAGAACTCGCCCGGAGGTACCTTGAGGTTGACCCCCTTCACGGCATGAACGTCGCGGTAGGTTTTAACGAGGTCTATGAGTTCGATCACGGCAGGAATCAGCGGATGGTGAACGATGTCATGCCTTCGGCGGAAATCCACTTCACGTCAACTTGCCTGACGTCCGCCATGGCGGGGCCCTTGCGGCACCAGTCGATCAGGCTCTCGAGGCGGTCGCGGCCACCTTCAGCCCGGATTTCAACCGAACCGTCGTCGAGGTTGCGAACCCACCCGGTGACGCCCAATTCCTTCGCCACCTTCTCCGTGTTGGCGCGGAAAAACACGCCCTGCACGCGCCCCTCGACTTTCAAATGAACGGCGGCGTCCTCCATGGTTCGCTCAGCTTCCGCGGTTGCCCTGGTCATAAAGGTGCTGGATTTCCCGGTAGATGCCGAACTTGGAGCCGTCGCCGATTTTCTCGCCGAATTTGCCCAGATCACGCATGATGCGTTGAAACTCGGACAAACCGCCGGTGAAATTTTCGATCAATGGACTGAAATAGGCCTGCTCATCAGGATCCAGCCGGCCATTGATTTCCCGCAATCGTTCTTTCAGGGGTTCGAAATTCTTTTCCATGGTTCATATGGTAGCGTTCCGAATTTGCCATTGCAACGGTTTTAAAAGTTTCTTCCGACAGGCTTCACCGCCTCCCTCCCCCCGCGAACAAGAGAAAAGAAAAGCACCGATTGACACTTCGATATGTTTTATGATATATAACGAACCGGACCGCACAGAATTTTCTTCAACAACATAAAAGGGACCGCTCGCATGTGGAAGTGGACAACTGTGTTGGGCGTGATGGCAATGTTTGGGTTTCCCTCCCTGTCCGGCGCGGAAACGGTGACCGTTGCTGTGGCATCCAATTTTCTGGGCCCGCTCAAACACATTGCCCGCCAGTTCGAAGCCGAGACGGGGCACACGGCGCGCATCGTATCGGGAAGCACCGGCAAGCTGTATGCCCAGATCAAAAACGGGGCACCGTTTCACGTTTTTCTGGCTGCGGACTCCGAACGTCCTCGCCTGCTGGAGGACGAACAGCTCGCCTCACCGGGATCGCGCTTCACGTATGCGCGGGGAAAGCTTGTGTTGTGGAGCGCCGACCCCGGCTCCATCCGCAAAGATGGAGCCGGGGTACTGAAAACCGGCAAGTTCCGCCACCTTGCGGTTGCCAACCCGAAGACCGCACCCTACGGCCAGGCGGCGCAATCCACCCTGCAGAAACTCGGCCTGTGGGCAGCGTTGCAGCAACGCCTCGTGCGCGGGGAGAACGTGGCGCAGACGTTTCAGTTTGCGGCGAGCGGCAACGCGGAATTCGGTTTCGTGGCCTTGTCGCAGGTGCTGGCGCTTCCCCCCGCAAAACAGGGAAGCCGCTGGGATGTGCCGCAGTCCTTCCACAATCCCATCAACCAGGATACGGCTCTTTTGGAAAAAGGAATCCAGAACGCCGCCGCGAAAGCGTTGCTCGAGTTTTTGAAATCCCCGGCCACGAAAAAACAGATTCGGGCCTTTGGTTACGATACGGATTGAATTGAAAGGAATTCAAAAATGGAAAGCGCCCTCGACTGGCAACCCGTCGTTCTCACTCTCCAGCTGGCCGGCACGACGGTGCTGTTGCTGTTACTGGTAGGCACGCCCGTGGCCTGGTGGTTGTCGCAAACCAAGTCGCGCTGGAAGGTATGGATCGAGGCGGTGGTCGCCCTGCCGCTCGTGTTGCCGCCGACGGTGCTGGGTTTTTACCTGTTGATCGCCCTCGGCGCGAACGGCATCATCGGCGGCCCCCTCCAAAAATGGACCGGCTCCTCCCTGGCCTTCACCTTTCCGGGCCTGGTCCTCGCCTCCACCCTGTATTCCCTGCCCTTTGTCGTGCAACCTTTGCAGGGCGCGTTTGAGTCGATTGGCAGGCCCTATCTCGAAGCGGCGTGGGCGCTGCGTGCCTCCAGGTGGGATGCGTTTTTCACCGTTGCTTCGCCTCTGGCCCTTCGCGGTTACATCACCGCCATCGTGCTGGGGTTCGCGCACACCCTGGGTGAGTTCGGCGTGGTGCTGATGGTGGGAGGCAATATTCCGGGCAAAACGAAAGTCCTCTCCATCGCCATTTACGATCACGTGGAAGTGCTCGAATACACGCAGGCCCACCTGCTGTCGGGCGGTCTGCTGATATTTTCCTTTGCGGTGCTGTTGATCGTCTACACTTTCAACCGCCGCCTTCCTCTGCACGTTTCATGACCCGCCTCACCGCACACTTTCAGGTTCCGTACCCCGGGTTCACCCTCGATGCCGAAGTGGATGTGCCGGCACGCGGGGTGACCGTGATCTTCGGCCGGTCGGGAAGCGGCAAGACCACGCTTCTCCGCTGCATGGCGGGACTCACAAGATCGCCTTCCGGTTTTTTTTCGGTGGGCGACGATGTGTGGCAGGACGAATCCAGGGGTCTCTTCCGTCCGGTCCATCAGCGTGCCATCGGCCTGGTCTTTCAGGACGCGCGGCTGTTTCCGCACCTGAGCGTTCAATCCAACCTGCAGTACGGTTACCGGCGAATAGCGGAAAATGAACGAAAGGTCGACTTCGACCATATCGTTTCCCTGCTGGAGATCGGCCCCCTGCTGGACCGCCGGCCCGCGCATCTTTCCGGTGGCGAACAGCAACGCGTCGCCATTGGCCGGGCCCTGCTGACCAGTCCGCGCCTTTTGCTGATGGACGAACCGCTGGCCAACCTGGACACCGCGCGCAAAATGGAAATCCTTCCCTATCTTTTGAAACTGCGCACGGAACTGGGCCTGCCCATTGTGTACGTCAGCCATTCGCTGGAGGAAATAATGCAGTTGGTGGATACCCTGGTGTTGCTGAAAGAGGGACGGGTGGTCGCCTGCGATGCGGCGAACCGGGTGCTACAGACCCTGCCCGCGGAAGAACGCATCGATCCCGGGCTGGCGGGCACGCTGCTGGACACAACGGTTGTGGACCATGACGATGCATTCGCGTTGACGCGCGTCAGTTACGGTGGCCAGCACCTGTATCTCCCACGGCAGAACGCGACACCGGGACGCCCCCTCCGCCTGCATGTGCTGGCCCGCGACATCAGTATCGTGGTCAGCCCGGCGACCATTCAGACCAGCGTGCTCAACATCCTGGAGGCGACGGTGCTGGAAATCCTGGAAGGCGGGGGTGCGGCGCATGCGGTGGATATCCGGCTGGATGTCGGTCAACCCGTGCTCGCCACCATCACGAAAAAATCGCTGGCGCGTTTGAACCTGAAACCCGGACAAAAGGTGTACGCGCACATCAAGGCGGTGCAGATGGTGCACGAGATTCCGGAATTTTGAGGGGAGGGGAAAAATGAAATGGGAGACAGGATCAAGGAATCAGATCATGCCCATTTTGTTTTCGATGTCGGGATCGAGTTTGATGGCTTTCTGATAGTGGCGTTGCGCCACGTCTTCGTTGCCGACCAGTTCGTTGAGCGTGCACAGGAAGAAATGCGCTTCCGCGTATTTCGGATTGGCACGCACCGCTTTGTTGAAAGCGTCGAGCGCCTCCTGGTAATGGTCCAGCCGATATTGCGTGTTGCCCAATTGGTAACAGATCTGTGCGTCGCGCGGGTTCAGCCGCACCGCCTGCGTGAGAGGCTCCACCGCTTCCTGATACCGTTTGCGGTCTGAAAACAGTTTGCCCAATTGAGCATGCAGTTTCGGGTCGCGGGGTTTCTGCTTGATCATTTGTTTCAAGCGTTCGATCTCGCGCTCATCCTGTCCCCCGCCTCCCGCCGGCGCAGGACGTCCCGGCGGTGGACTCGCAGGGCGTGCCGGAGCCGACTGTTTTTGCGGCGGAGGCGCAGCGGCTGGTTCCGAAGACACCGCCGCGGCAGCGCTGATCTGCGACTGGATCGCCCGCACCTCCGCTTCCGCCTTGGCCCGGGCTTCGGACTCCATCTGAATGCCGGACCGCAAATGCTGCAGGTCGTCCTGGTATTTGCGCAACTGGCCTTCCAGATTTTCGGTCTGCTTTTTGTGCAGTTCCTCGTTCTTTTTGGCCTGCTCGAGTTCCTTCTTCAATGCCTCGAGTTCCTTCGTATCGGTGGCCTTCTGTTCCACTTCCTTGATCTTGGCCTTGGCGGCATTGAGAAGTTTTTCCAACTCGGCTTTTTCCTGCCGCAATTGTTCCTTGCCTTCTCGCAGTTGAACCAGTTCCTGTTCCAGCGATTCGGATTTGCCGGACCCCGTGGCGGCCTGCTTCAGAGCCTCATCCACCTTTGTATACGCATCCTTCAACTGCTGCTCGAGTGATGTTTTTTCCGCCGTGAGGGCCTGCTCCGACTCCTTGAGTGCGGCGACTTCCTGTTTCAAGGCATCGCTTTCCCCGCTGGACTGGTTGGCCTGCTCCAGACTGGCCTGCAACTCCTTCAACTGTCCGGCCAGGTAATCCTTTTCCGTTTTCAGAAGCTCCTCGGCTTTTTTGGTGAGCTCGATTTCCTTTTGCAGGGATTCCACCTCTTCCGAGCCCTGGGTAGACTGCCGCTGCGCATTCTCCAGTTGGGATTCGAGATCGCTGATCTGAGTTTGAAGATTGATCGACTCGTTCTGGAGGGCGAGCTTTTCATCCTGCAGAGCCTGTTCGCTGTCGCGGAGCTCCTGTTCGGATTCGCGGAGGGATTCCAGTTCTGACTTGGCGGCCTGGAGCTCCTGCTTGAGCGTATCGGATTCGCCGGTATCAGCAGGACGCTGAAGTGCTTCCTGAAGTTTGGCTTCGGTCTGTTGGAGTTTGGTCTCGAGGTTGGCTTTTTCCATTTTCGCCAGTTCCTCGGACTTCTTCACCAAATCCAGTTCACGTTGCAGCGCATCTGAGTTTGGGGCGGAAGAGGCGGCCTTCTGCGCCTCCTCGAGACGGGTTTGAAGATCCTTGACCTGCGCTTCCAGGCCTTCGCGTTTTTGCACTTCCAGCTGGTACTGGGATTCCGGAATCCCGCCTGAGGAAGCGGCGGGGGCCTGCTGCAAGGCGGTCTCGGCTTTCTGGCGCAGGGCCTGCTCATCCAGGACCTTCTGCTTCAGGTCGAGCACTTCCTGTGTTTTGCTCAGCAGTTCCTGTTCGGCCCGGGTGCGCTTTTCGATTTCCTGGTTGAGTTCGGCTCCGCTGGAAATGCCGGCCGCGGCGCCTTCAGACACTTTCTTCTCAAGCTCGGCGGCCTTCTGGTTCGCATCCTCCAGGGCTTTTTCCAATTTGAGGCGTTTCTCTTTTTCCGCTTGCAGGAGAGGAGTGAGGTCCTCCGTCGCCCCACCTTTCTGGAGTTCGGCGATTTTCTTTTTCGCCGCGTTCAGCTGGGCGGTTTTTTCCTTCAATTGAGTCTGAAGGTTGTTCAGTACTTCCTGGAGCGTTTGGGCAACGCCTTTACTGGCCATTCACAGTTCCTTTCCTGTATCTGATCCCAAGGAAGGCCGGGGGATCCCGTCCTGAGGCTCCCTTGCTTGAAGACAGGCCCTGCAGGCAAAGATTCCCCGTCAGGTGGAATCACGTCATGGAAAGCATTCCAACCAAGAGATTCATACGGAGTCGGTTCAATTTAGATTTTATTAAAATTTATAGGACTGTCAACAATCAAACCTATAAAAAAAAAGAGTTTACACTCGCACCGTCCAATCGATCCCACCCTTGACCAAGTCTACCGAAAAAACACCTTCCCCTTCAGGGAAACCAAAGCTCCCCGTCAGTCAAAATCTGAATTTCAATTTGGGCTTCTTTTTTTGGTTTTTGGGTGCCGATTTTATGGCAAACCAGGGCCGGGGTGATCATATTGAACAGTGTGGACAAGATTGATTTTAAATGCAAAATCAATCTTATCGTGGAGCCTGAAACAGCCCACTCATACCGCAGATCACTTGGAGGTTCGAAACCTGTAAGACATCGACTCCGGGCACGTCTCACCCCATACAGGGTGCAAATAAAAATGAAATGCCCGCCCCGCTTTCAACCACTACAACGGAAAGGGGTCCTGTATGAGCACTCAATACGTGGACAATTTCGCCGACGACATCGGTCCCATTAAAATCCTGCATATTTATGAACCCAAGTCCCAGCTCCGCGCCATTGTGGTGGTCGACAATCTTGCTATGGGTCCGACCGCCATTGGGGGATGCCGCATGGCACCCGACGTCTCCACGCGCGAGGTGTTCCGGCTGGCGCGGGCCATGACGCTGAAGAACGCGGTCAACGGCTTGCCGTACGGTGGAGGCAAGTCCGCCATTGTCGGCGATCCGCGAAGCGATCTGAAAGAAACCTGGGTGCGCGACTACGCACGCGCCATCCGTGACCTGAAAGAATACATTCCCGGCCCGGACATGGGCACCGACGAACAATGCATGGCCTGGGTTCACGAAGAATCCGGCCGTGCCGTCGGCCTTCCCTATACGAAAGGCGGCCTGCCGCTGGATGAGTTGGGTGCGACGGGCTTTGGTGTGGCCGTGGCGGCGGATGCGGCGAGTGAATGGATGCAGTTGCCTCTGGAAAACGCACGCGTGGTTATCCAGGGGTTTGGCAACGTGGGCCGGGCGGCCGCAAAATCCCTTCTGGAGCGCGGATCGAAAGTGATTGCGGTCAACGATTCGGATGGCGGGTTGCACAATGAGGATGGACTGGACATCCCGGGGTTGATCCGCTGGGTGCAGTCCCGAAACCTGGACCGCGCCACTCATTTGGGCCAGCCCGTGGAGCGCGACCAGGTGCTGGAAGTGGAAAGCGACATCTTTGTTCCGGCGGCGCGGCCGGATGTGTTCACCGAAGCCAACCAGCACCTGCTCAAGACCCGGCTGGTGCTCGAGGGCGCGAACATTCCCATCACGCACGAGGCGGCGCGCGTGCTGCATGACCGCGGCATCATGGTGATCCCGGACATCATCGCCAACAGCGGCGGGGTCATCTGCGCGGCGGCGGAATATGAAGGCAAGACGGAGGACCAGGCGTTCGAGGCCATCCGCAAATCCGTTTACCGCAACACCACCGCGCTGCTCAAACGCGTGCGCGAGCGCAAACAGTACCCACACGACGCGGCCCTGAAAATGGCGCGGGAGGTCCTCTCCAAAAAAATGGGGCTCTTCGCCAGCACGTGAGGGAAAAAAGAAATCAGCGGAATTCGGGGTTCAGGCGGGCGGCTTCCTGTTTGTGGTGCTGGGACGCTTCCTTCTGGCCCTGAATGGCCAACACCACGCTCAACACGCGGTGCGCTTCGGCGTAATCCGACTGGATCTCGACGGCTTTCATGAACGCCTCGCCCGCCTCGTCGTATTCGCCGACTACCATGTGCGCCAGCCCCAGGTTGTACTGCGCCTCCGCCCATTCCGGATCCAGGTACGCGGCTTCACGGAAGGCGTCGATCATTTCCTCACAACGGTTGAGGGCGTCAAACGCCTTGGCCAGCCAGAAGTGGACCCGGGGATTTTCGGGGTCGAGCTGCGCCGCCTTACGGAACACCTTCAACGCCTCCTCGCCGTTCAGGTCCTTCATCCAGGCCTGGCCGAGCTTGATCAGCAGGCCCGGTTCATCGGGACTCGCCTCAACCTGTTGTTTGAGGGCTTCGATTTCCGGGTTGACCGCAGGCGGTTCGTTGGTGGGGGCTTCTTCGTTCATAGGCTCCGATTATCCTGATAAAGGGTGCATTGTAACAAATTGGGTGAGGCCATCAACACCTGTAACCGGATGATTGCCCTCGGAGGGGGATGTGCCTATCAGGAATACTGGCGCGTGGGGGAGAAACGGTTCATCCGGATGCCGCCCATGCGGAGGCCGGTGAGCACATCGATCGACGGCACGAAAAACCGGGCACCGGACACCGGACGCAGGCGATCCGACCAGTGCACCCCGTCCCGGCCGGGTGCCATCTCGAGAGATTTCTCAAGCACGGTGTCCACCGCATCCGGGTCGCTGTGAAATAGCATGGTCAGCGTCCCGGCCTCCTCCTGTTCCCGGTATGGAAGGGAATGGATGAGCAGGTGCTCCTCCCGTCCCAGTTGCCGTGCGGCTTCCTTAAGGGGCACGGCCACCTCCACGGTCTCGTCCGGAGCGTGACGGAAATTCTGCACCAGCACAAAGCTGCCACGAAAAAAATCCGCCTCGTGCGTGTCGATGAACACCGACTCCGGCACTCCATCCGGAGCGGCGGTTTCCTGTTCCGCAAAGGTGATGGCGGGGGATTGGCCCCAGAAGCGGTCGATGGGCTGGACCAGCCCCTGAAGGTTTTCGTCGATGTACCCCACCATGTCACGCAGGCATTCGATCTGGTTGGCGTGAAGGTAAAAAAGAAGGTCGCCCTCGGTGGCGGGAAACTCGCGGCCCTCCGCTTCCAGCGTTTCAAACGGACGCAACCGGCGCGGTTTTTTGCCATGCCAGGCCAGCAACCAGAACATCGGGCCGAAACCGACCACGCAGGCGATCTTTTCCCCCGGATACTTTTTCAATACGTCCGACACGAACCCCGGCACCATCACCGAGAACTGGCCGACGCTCATCGCGTTCATCGGCAGATCCACCACTTCATAAATCAAAACGCACGAGTGCCGGGCGGGGGTTGAAACAATGCCTGTCTGCGATCGGGACATGAGCTTTCCGGTTTCAATGTGAAAGCGTTTACTCTAACACTGAATCGACGCGAAGAAAGACAAAAATGGAAAGCACTGGATGAGAAGAATAACGGAGGGCAAAAAGAAACCCGGGCCGGAAATCGTTCCAGCCCGGGTTTCCTTTCAGGTAAACCACGCCGGCGGGGACCGGCGACCCTTTCCCTGGCCGTAAACATCCGGCCTTCCCTGACTAAGGTATGGAAGGGAAAAGAATCCTGGAATACACGGGACCTGTCCTTGGCAACCCGCACGAAGCCTGCGGCTTCGCTGTTTTCTGTTTTTCAGCTTCCCGAATTGACGGGGTCCGGATAGTTCAGGTCCAGGCGCTGCTTCACCCAGGAAGGGACCTGGGCTTTAGGCGCCGTCACCAGCCCGATGTTATCCTCATTCTTGTAGAACGTTTCCCAGTACATCTTTTCGAGACGATCTGAAGAAATGACCTCTTTCAAACTTCCATCCGGTTTGATAATTTTCACTTCGTAAATCATGGTTACCTCCTTCACCCCCTGTATTCCGGGTTCGTTGTTACCTGAACCAGGCCCGACTGCGGGTCCTGCCCCCTATGTGTAATCACTTTACTGACTTCAATTTGTTATAAGCAACAGTCGTGCCATTCCTGCCACAAGATACTTAACGGCTTTTTTTTCAATAATTTAATAAAAAATTAAAAGGTTCTCCCGGATCAGATTTCCCGATTTCCGAATACAAAAATGTGTCACCAGTGACAAATTTGAGTTCTAAATTTCATAAAATCCTTATTTTTCAATTACTTATATACTGTTCCAAATTTCGGGCTGATTATTTCTTTGTGCACATGGTTTGTCCAATTTCCGTAATTGCACTAATTTTTTAACGTCAAATTATGGAGATCGGAATTAAAGTACTTGTTTTTTCCTTTATTAAAAGGATTCGCTTGTAAGACCACCACCGACACGGCCCGCCTGTTTTTCTTCTGTCTCGGTATTTCGCTCTGGCGCAGGTTGGCTGCAGGGTCCATTTTGACAATAAATTGTCAGCGGGTTATCAATGGATGTTTTACAACCTGTGCTTCAAACGGGATGCTTGAAATGGAAGAGGAATACTTTTTTGAATGCCCCTGGTGCGGCGAGGAGATTTCCATGCTGGTGGACCTTTCGGTTCCGGCCCAGACCTACATCGAGGACTGTGAGGTCTGTTGCCGCCCCATCCAGATCCAATACCAGAGCAGTGGATTGGGGGTGGAAGGCTTTTCTGCCGTCCGGGGATGACGCGTTGCGGTATTTCAACGGCGTGCGTCAGCCGGTTTCGGTGAGGGCCGCGAAGTCGTCGCGGTAACCCTGCATGCGCTGGCGGGCGTGCTGTCTCTGGACGGGGGCCATCTCCGCATCCACGCGCACGATCAAATCCTTCCAGTAACGGTGACGATCCTTCAGCCCGGCCTCGAACCGGGCAACCCAGTGGGTTTCCGGATGACGGAGCCACTGCAACAGGCGGGCATGGTAAAACTCCGCCGACCCTCCTTGCCGGACGAGATTCAGAAAATCCAGCTGGAACCGGTTGCGGTTTTTAAGCCGAAGCTGCACCCAGTCATGATCGGCACGCAACCAATGCGAAATGTGGGTGACCTGTTTCTCCGTCAACCCGCCGTACCAGTCGTCGAACACCTCCAGCACCCACTCGCGGTGATCGTGTTTCAGTTCGCGGGAGTCCAATCCCGCCTGTTTCACCAGCCAGCCTCCATCATTTTTAAAACGCCCTTCCAGATGGCGAATCTGATCACCGTCAAGGGTGGCGAGAAAACGTGAAAAGTCCGGCAGGCCGCGGGCGATCAACCGGTCCCAGAAGGCCCCCTGCTGATGCCAGATCCAATCGGCGTCATCCGCGCTCAAGCCGTCGGCGTAACGCCGGTCGAGTTCGTCCAGGGCGGCGACAAGGCGCGGCAGTTCCTGTTTGCGGTGCCACGCCTGCAAAGCGGCGACACGTTGGTCGAGAAACCGCTCCTGCTCGCGGGTGAGATCGAAGTAATGGTCGATGCGGTGGACGAGAAACCAGTCGGAAAAATTGTAGGCGATCCGGGTGCGGCTGCACCCGGCGGCAACCGCCAGGCAAAGCATCAGAAGGATGCATCGCTGCCAACCCCGAATTTCAGGGTGTGGGAGAACAGGACACCTGGCCATCCGGTCGCCTCCGGCGGAAGGGTTTCCCTGGCCCCACCCGCACACGCGCCTGCAGAACAGTTACGGTCAGCGCAGGGAAAAGGGGGAAGGCGGAGCCTCGGAATCCGTTTGCGTTTCCCCGATCACGCGTCCGCCGAAATCGGAAAACACTTTTTGGCCGTTCTTCATGCGTTTCAGGTGGTGATGGGAACGGCGTTTCTTGCTACTCGATTGCGGGTCTTCATCCGCCGCAAAATCATCCGGCTCCAGAATGTGCCACACAGTCTGATCGCGGAGCCGGGTTTTAAACCCGATGCCCTGCGTCCGGTCCAGGATGCGCTCGGAAAAATCGCTGCGCCCGGGAAACGCGGTGATGTTGGTGGTGGGGCCCAGCGGAAACCGCAGAACGCCAAATCCCGGAGAAAACACGAACGGCTGGAACGGTCCGACGAACGGAAAAGGTCCCCCGAATCCGTGCCGCTGGAACGGCTGAAGGGAAAACGGCGACGGTCCGGGATGCCGACGACGAAATCCCGGCCCGCGAACCCCTTTATTGCCTTGTCGCCGGGTGTCGCGCGGTTTGATTTTGAAACCGGGGTGGCGCGGACGAAAACCCTGCCCATCCCGGATCACGTCATTTTGAATTTTCAGTGAGTTTTCGTCCAGGCGGTTGCGCAGTTCATTGGGACCGAACAGAAACTTCCGGCGAAGCGGAGACACGCCCTGCCTGCGGGAACCGCGAAACGACGAAGTCCTCCCGTCGCGGAATCCCTGCTGGGTGCGGATGCGACGTTGAATACTGGACTGGAATTTGGAACCGATGCGGCTTTTGAATCCTGAACTCCGGTTGAACGAGGAATGAAACCCCGCACTCCCACCACCGGCGGAGGCGACCTCCGGCAAGATGCCGGAGAAAACAAAAAGTCCCGTCAATAAAATGGAAGGGAAGGCCAACAGTTTCATGAGCACACCTGAAAGAGAAACACCACACGGTGGCGCCCAGCCGGATTGCCATCATCATTAAAATTATATCAATCCCGCGAAAACCGCCACAAGCCCAAACCGCGCGAATCGATCCCCCGTTTCCGGAAACCAGGCCCCCGGGTTTTTAATGGCAACTTCGTGATCTGCTTTTTCAGGCCAGTACGGGGAGCCCTCATCACACTGTTGCACTATTCCATTGCAACACTCCGGGCAACAGGGTACCATCCATTGGATTGCGGCACCCCGTCCCATACCGGAAAGAGAAGAAGCATCATGAACACACGGCCCACAGACAACATCGAATCGATCATCAATCTGCTCAAGGAAGCGGTTTTCGTTTACGACGAGAATCTGAATATCCGTTATTTCAACGACGCCGCGGAACGGATCACCGGGTACAGCCGCGAGGAGGTGCTGGGAAGGAAATGCATCACCATCCTCGACCAGAGCGTGTGCCTGAACAACTGCGAGCTGTGCCTGACCGTGAAGAACGGCATCAACCCGGAAGCGCACTTCACCTCCTCCTTTCTGCGCAAAGACGGGGCGAAGCGCACGGGCGAATTTCAGGCGGGCATCCTGCAACGCAACGAAGACGGCACGCGGGTGGTGGTGGCGCTCAACGACGTCACCGAAATCTCCCAACTGCGGCAGGAATTGAAAGAAGTCCACTCCTTCGGCAACATGATCGGAAAAAGCCGGGTGATGAAGGAGTTGTTCGAAAACATCCAGAATGTGGCCTATTACGATTCCACCGTGTTCATCCAGGGGGAAAGCGGCACCGGCAAGGAACTGGTGGCGCGGGCCCTGCACTACGCCAGCCCGCGTGCGGGAAAAAACCTGATCAAGGTAAACTGCACCGCGTTCGCCGACACCCTGCTGGAAAGCGAGTTGTTCGGACACGCCAAGGGCGCCTTCACGGGGGCGCTTCGCGACCGCATCGGTCGTTTCGAGGAAGCACACGGCGGGACCATTTTTCTGGACGAGATCGGCGACCTCACCCCGACCATCCAGGTCAAGCTGTTGCGCGTTCTGCAGGAAAAAGAAGTCGAGCGCGTGGGCGAGAACGTGACCCGCCAGGTGGACATTCGCATCATCGCCGCCACCAACAAGGACATCCTGGAAGAAGTGAAAACGGGCCGGTTCCGCGAAGATTTGTATTACCGGCTGAACGTCATCCCGCTCAACCTGCCACCGCTCCGCGACCGCAAGGAAGACATTCCCTACCTCGTCCAGCATTTCATCAAACGCTGGAACATCCAGCACGTGAAACCCATCGAAGGCATCGCCGACGACGCGCTGGGTCCCCTCCTCGACCATGACTGGCCGGGCAACATCCGCGAACTGGAAAACGTGGTGGAACACGCCTGCGTGAAGTGTTCCGGCTCGCGCATACAGAACGTGGACCTTCCCGCATTTTTGCAATCGGAGGCAGAGGGTCCCGCTCCCGGACGCGTGAACCCCGTGCGCCGCCGCAACTGGCTGAACCGGGAGATGGTGGCCGCCGCGCTGGAGAAAGCCGGAGGCAACCAGTCGCGGGCCGCACGGGAACTGGGCGTGCACCGCATCACCCTCTGGCGCAAGATGAAGGAGTTCGGCCTTCCCGCTTGAAGCACGTCACTACGTGGTTATCGAGCCCCGCCCGCCGTTTGGTAAAAAAGCTTTCTGTTTTTAACAAATTCCCGGATTGCTGAGATTCTGGCTGAAGCCCCCTGCCCCCTCCCCGCTTGCGCGGGGAAGGACCAGGTGTTGAGGGGATGGGGCGAGTTGAAAGCCGGAGTGTGGGGGGTCACTTCCCGGCTCGAAAGACGGAAGGGTTCTCTTCCCCTTCCACCTCCAGGTGGCCGATCGCCCCTTTCGCCACCCGGAAAATGCTGTGATCCACCAGGGCATACGTGCCCGGCGCGTCCACCTTAAACTCAACAATGGTCGCACCTGCGGAAGGAATCATGGTGGTCTGCACGTTGGTGTTCACCAGTCCGCCGATGGCACCTTCCATGTACACCTTGTCGAAGATTTCGCCGATGATGTGGAACGAAGACACCCGGTTGGGACCGATGTTGCCGTAGTAAATACGCACGGTTTCGCCGACCTTCGCCTTGAGCGCGTTGTCGAACATCACGCCGCCTTCCTTGCCGTTGAACACGACGTAGGTCGGGTTCTCATCGAGGCCGCGCTGGATGTCGAACTCGACCAGCCCTTCTTTCTTCTGCGTGGTGAAGAACTCGCTTCGCATCACGTAGTATTCGCGGTCCACCGGCGGCAGGCCGCCTTCCGGCTCCACCAGGATCAGTCCGTACATGCCGTTGGCGATATGATCGACAATCTGCCCGGCCGCACAGTGATAAATGAACAGGCCCGGAGCCAGCGCCTTGTACGAGAAGACGCGGGTCTCACCCGGAGCCACGGTGATCACCGCCGCACCGCCACCCGGTCCGTTCACCGCGTGCATGTCGATGTTGTGGTCCTGCGAGTTGGTCTTCGGGTTGGTCAGGTGAAACTGCACCGTGTCGCCCACCCGCACCCGCACCATGGGGCCCGGAACAGTGCCGTTGTAACTCCAGAATTTATATTTGATGCCTTTACCCAATCCATCCGCCAGGTCGCCGACGAATTCCTTCGCCTCAAAATGAACCTCCACCGTTTTCGACTCGGAACGCTGGGTGGGGGACGGCACATTCGGCGCCGTGGCCATGACGGAATCGCCATGCGACCACCCCGGCGCGGCAACGGACAGGATGAACAGGAACAAAATCAGCTGAACGGGTCTAAAGCGCAATCGGGAAAGGGATTCGATCATGTAACTCATACTCCTAAAGGTTAAAAAAAATCCATGGAACAACCTACCGCCTCGTTAATACAAGGCCCGTGCCAAATTCCAAACCACCGTTTTTAAGCTGAATTTACAGGACAGGGCCCTTTCCCTTGTTGCGTTAACTGATCAACGCAACGTTGCAGGCAGTTGCGTGTCGTCGGGCAACTCCTCCTTTTTCTGAATACCGCCTGTTCCTCCAGGTCTGCCGCCCGTAACCGATGGAAACTTATTGACAGACCGCGCGTTATCGCCAATAATAGCTAAATCTCAATAATTGAATAACTTATACCCCACCCCCTTGGCGAAACCTTCTGTTTTGGAAAGCCCGGTGGGAGGTTGATCAAGAAAACCGCATGGACCGCTACTGGGAACGCTTCAAGACCCCATTCCTCTGCTTCGCCGGGTTTTCCGGTGTGGGCAAAACCACCCTGCTCGTGGAGCTGATCAAACGGTTCCGCAGCGACCACATCCGCGCCGGGTATTACAAGCACGACGCACACCGCTTCCAGATGGACAAGGAAGGCAAGGACACCTGGCGCGCCCGGCAGGCGGGGGCGGGCATCCTCACCATCAACGATCCCGAACACTTCGCCATCATCGCCGAAAACCCGTTCAAGAAACGGTCCATCACCCACGCGCTGGAGCAGTGCGACTGTATCCTCATCGAGGGCTACAAGAAATCGCCGTTCAACAAGATCGTGTTCCTCGACGCGGAGGGCCGCCTGCCCATCTCCCGTGACGACACCGGAATCAAGGCGGTGGTGCACCAGGGCGTGATCCACGACACGGGGCTGACCGATCTCGGCATCCCGCTGTTTCACCGCGACGAGGTGGACCGCATCTATGAATTCGTGCGCAGCCATTTTCTCCAGTGCACCAGCCCGATTTACGGCGGCGTGTTCATCGGCGGGCAGAGCAAACGCATGGGCAAGGCCAAGTTCTCGCTCGCTTACAACGGAAAGACGGAAGCCGAACGGATGGTGGACTTGTTGTCGCGGTTCTGCGATAAAGTGGTGTTGTCGGCGCGGCCGGACCAGGACCTGGCCGACCTCGGAGACCTGGCCGATTGCGAGCGGTTGAACGACGAACACAGTGGACTGGGTCCGGTGGGCGGCCTGGCGACGCTCATGGCCAACCACCCGGACAAGGCGTGGCTGGTGGTCGCCTGCGACATGCCGTTCCTGAAGGAACGCAACGTCCGGCACATCATCGAACAACGCGACCCGCTCCGCTACGGCACCTGTTATATGAAGAAAGGACGCCTCGGCGTGGAACCCATGTGCGGCATATACGAACCGAAGTTCATCGTGCCCCTGTTCGAGGCCATGTCGCGGCGCGAACTTTCTTTGTCGCGCATCATCAACGAACTGCCGTTCCATTCCATCAGCGTGCCGGAGGACAACCGTTCCGATTTCATGAATGTCAACACGCCCGAGGAATACGAAGTGGCCCGGGTGAAGCGGGAACAGAAGGAGGAAAACTGAAATGGGCATGATCACCGTCGACGAGGCGTTGTCCAGCATCCTCGCCAAAATCGAACCCAAGGGACTGGAAAAGGTCTCCATCACCGAGGCGCTGGGGCGCGTGCTGGCGGAGGACATCACCGCCCGCCGCGACAACCCGCCGCTCGACAACTCGGCGATGGACGGCTACGCGGTGATCGCGGGCGACATCCAGTCGGCGACGCCGGACAGCCCGGTGAAGCTGGAACTGGTCGATGAAGTCGCCGCCGGGTCCATCGGCACAATCACGCTGAAATCCAACCAGGCGATCCGCATCATGACCGGCGCCCCCATACCTCCCGGCGCCGACGCGGTGCTGATGCAGGAAGACACGGACAAGAACGGCAACTTTGTCTTCGCCAAGGACAAGGCGACGATCGGCGAGAACATCCGCCTCGCGGGAGAAGACGTTAAGACCGGCGATGTGGTGGTGCCGAAGGGCAACGTCATCACCCCGGCGCACGTCGGCATGATGGCGGTGTGCGGCAGAAGCAGCGTCACCGTCGGCCAGCGCCCCACGGTGGCCATCCTTTCCACCGGCGACGAGATCGTCGATCTCGACCAGGTGCCGGAAGGCTCGCAGATCTACAACAGCAACGGCTACATGCTGATGGCGCAGGTGGCCTCAGCCGGCGGCATCCCGCGCTACATGGGGGTCGCCCGGGACGACGAAAAGGACCTGCTGGAAAAATTCGAGTGGGCGCTGGAGAGCGACATCGTGCTCTCCTCCGGCGGCGTGTCGGTCGGCGATTACGACCTGGTGAAGGCAAGCCTCCAGAAAATGGGCAACGAGATGGTGTTCTGGAAAGTCGCCATGAAACCGGGCAAACCGCTTGCCTTCGGCAAAATCGGCGAGACGCCGGTGTTCGGCCTGCCGGGCAACCCGGTGTCCTCGTTCGTGTCGTTCGAGCAGTTTGTGCGCCCGGCGATCAAGAAGATGATGGGTGCGCGCGACCTGAGTCCGCGGACGGTGCAGGCGACCCTCACCGAAACCATCAAGAAAAAAACCGACCGCGTGCATTTCATGAGCGCCGTGGTCTCCTGGGACGGCGGCGACTGCACCGTGACCCCCGCGGAACAGCAGGGGTCCGGGGTGCTCAAGTCCACCGTCGCCGCCAACGGCCTGCTCGTGTTTCCTCTGGAGATAAGCGAACTCCGGAAGGGCGAGCGGGTCACCGTCCAACTTCTGAATACCTGAGGCCGATGCCGAACTTTCTCACCCACTCCCGCACCCCGAGGATTTTTTTCGTCGCATTATTCCTGATGTCCGTTTGGGCGTCTCCCCTCTGGGCCGCCACGGGTTTCGACCGCATGGCGGAACAGATCGAAGCGCAGTTCCCGGACATCCAGGGCATTGTGCTGTCGGTGGAAAACGGCGAGGTTCTGATCGACCTCAAGAAAGGCCAGCCCATCCACTCCGGCGACCGGCTGAAAGTCATCCGTTACGGCGAACAGATCGTGCACCCGGTGACAGGCGAGGTCATCGGCCGCAAGGAAACCGACATCGGCGTCATCGAGGTGACCGAGGTGCGCACCAACTATTCGGTCGCGCGCGCATTGAACACCAACGAACCCATTCAGAACGGCGACGGCGTGGAAAGCCGCTTCCGCAAGATGGTCATCCTGTCCGCGCCGGTGCTGCAGGCGGAGGACCTGTCGCTCGACACGCAGGCGGTCGGACTGGCCATCGAGCGTTCGCTCAAAAAACGTCCGCGCATGGAAGTGCCCGCCTTCGGCATGCAGGCGTGGATGCTGGACCAGGGCCTGCAAGCCGCCGACCTCATGAAACCGCAGGTGCTGGCCAGGCTGAACAAGGAAATCGCCTTCGACCTGCTTCTTCTGTCCAGGGTGGAAACCGTGCAGGGCCAGACGGTGCTCCGTTACCGCGTGGTGGCGGTGGAGGACGGCGCCGTTTTGCAGGAAGCGCGCGTGGTGTTTGATGAAATGACCGCACTGGCCACGCCGGAGAGCGGCACCCAGTCTCAGGCCGCCAAGGAACTGGGGCTGGTGAAGTTCATCGGCAAACAGGATTTCGATTTCGTGCTGGCGGACATGGACGTGGGTGACCTCGACGGTGACGGCGAGCCGGAATTCGTGTTCATCGACCGCAACCAGGTGATGATTTACCGTTTCGTCAAAGGGCAGTACGTCAAAATCGGCACCATCCGCGTGCCGGCGGAGTTCAACCGGTTCCTCACCGTGGACGTGGCGGACATCAATGGCAACGGCCGCGCCGAAATCTTTGTCACCAACCAGGTCGGGCAAAAGCTGGAGAGCTTCATCCTCGAACAGGCGCCGGGCCAGACCCGGTTTGAGAAAATCGCCATCGGCCTCAACCGTTATTTCCGGGTTATCCGTTCCTACAAGGGAGTCCCCCGCCTCCTCACCCAACGGCCCGGAGTGGAGGAACCGTTCGGGTCGGAAGTCCATACCATGGTATATAAGAATAATACCTATAAGGAAGGTGCAAAGTTGGGGTTCGAGCCGTTTTTGAACCAGCAAACGACCCTCTACGGGGTGACCCTGGAGGACACAAATTTCGACAAATCCATTGAAATAATTGTCCTTGACAACAATTACAATTTGAGGGTATATTCGACCGACGGAAAACTGCTAGTAAAATCAGAGGATTACTACGGACACGACCCGCGGCAGATCGAGGTGGGGCTGAAAGACCAACCTTATGTTGACTTTACAGATCCTTACGTTCCCAGGCCCGTCCGTTACAAAGGCAGGCTGGTCCCGGTTCAAAAAAGGAACCAGCGCTTCCTGTTGGTACCGAAAAACCATCGGTTCGGCGGCAACTGGCTGTCGGAACTGGTCGTAATCAACAGCAGCAGTCTGGCATTCATTGCCGTCAACAAGGAGGGGCTTGAGACGGCATTTGAAACCAATAAACAAAAGGGATACCTGGCCGCATTCCAGGTGGTGGGTACGAAGGACTCCCGCAGACATCAAGTCCACGTAGCCACGGTGGCCGACAAGGGCGGCCTCTTCCGGGATGAAAAGATGACCACGTTGTTCGTCTATGACTGGAAGTGATCCCAGACACCAACCATTCAAAAGAGGAGGAACCTGCCCCGCAAAACCCGAGAAAAGTTCGCTCAAGGTCAAGGAGCTTCCCATATAAGCGTTGATACCTGAGTCAAATGAGTTTCATTTCCTTACTTGGAGGAGGTAAGCATGAAAAGGAAACTTTTAGCCGCAGGTGCGGTGGCGGTGGCCGTTTTACTGGCCGGCGTCATGGTCGCCCAGGCGGCAAGTGTCAAGTTCGGCGGTCAAATGCGGCCCCGATACGAGATTTTTGAGCAAAACGATTTCGACAAGAAAACCGATCCCACCCATTTTTTCCTGACACGCATTCGACTGAACGCCGACGTCAACATCGATGACAAAATCGGGGCGTTCATCCAGTTCCAGGCCCGTGGCGTTTACGGTGCCGGCACCGGCGGTCTCATCCCCGGTCCCGCTCCTGGACCCCGCAATGCTGCAGTCCCTGCCGACGGACTCGTTGATGTCGGTCTCCACCAGGCTTATTTCACCGTACAGGACTTTTTTGGCATGCCCGCTGACCTGAAAATCGGTCGGCAGGAAGTCGTTCTGGACGGACACCGCCTGTTCGGTAACACCGGCTGGACCACGGGCGCTCAGTCCGCGGATGCGATTCGCCTGGATCATCATCATGGCGACAACATGTTTTCGTACATCTTCATCAAGGCCATTGAAGCGAATGGTTCCGTACCGTTCGCCGTCGGTGGCAACAGCGCGGGTGCACCGATCAACCTCGGTGGTGCCGGCCCCGGTGGCCTGCTGGGCCAGGGTACTTGTGGCCGTGGCACCGGTTTCGGCGCGGGCGACCTGAGTGACAACTGTGACCGGGAAGACCACGTGTTCTGGGGTAACATCAAGACCCTGGTTCCGAACGCGGTGATCTCTCCGTACCTGGTCATCACGGTGGACAACTCCTGGAACGGTTCCGGCACGTCCGCTGGCAACCCGGACAACGAGATGATCACCGTGGGTGGTCGCATCGCCGGCAACATGGCGGGTTTCGACTACCGCTTTGAAGGTTACTTCCAGGGCGGTCGCGCGGAAGGCATCGCGACGACCATGCCGGCCACGGGAAAGGTGGTTTCCGCCGCAAACCTGGCCGCCTACACCAAAGGCGGCGGGTCGGGTGTTGACCGCCGCGCGTACATGATCGGCGCGCGTCTCGGCAAGTCCTTCAAGAACGTCATGTGGACCCCTTCCGTCACCCTGTGGTACGACCGGCTCTCCGGTACGGACTCCGAGGACGTTCAGGACGGCATCTGGGGTACCTTTGACACCCTTTACGACACCGGTCACAAGTTCTACGGGTACATGGACACGTACCTGAACGCCACCGGTGGCGACACGTCGTACCTGGGTCTCGAGGACATCGCCATCAAAACCGCGATGAACCCCGCGGCTAACTGGACCGTGAAAGCGGATCTTCACTACTTCAAGACCCCGGCCGAAAACATCGATCTGGGCCGCGAGCTGGACATCACCATTGTTCACAAGTACAGCTCGAACCTGACGATGACTGCCGGGTATTCCAACTACTGGGCGGACCCGGGTTTTATCCTGGTCAACCCGCGTGTATCCCGGTCTGCCGGACAGGGCGGAATTGTTGACGGTTCCGCCAACTGGGGTTACGTACAGCTGGACCTGAAGTTCTGATCGTTCTTCAACCCTGTATCACCATCCCCCGGGCGGTTTCGCCCGGGGGATTTTTTTTGCCCGTTACGGGCACCGTTTTACAGAAACGTCCAAACGGCCTATAATGGAATCCATGCTCTTTCAAGCCACCCGGAGTGGCAGCCTAAAACCCGTTGCGCCGGATCCTGCACGCAGGCAAACCCGCGCAACCTCGGAACGGGCCACCCGCCCTGCCGGTCCCTTCACGATTCTCAACACAACATCGGTCGTGCCACCGGGACCGGGCCAAGCCGCGGCCTGAATACCGTCGAGGCCCGTTTCGCACATTGTTCATTCATCAACCTCCAAGGAATTGACATGCACTTCAAGACCCCTTCCAGACTTCTGCTCCCTCTTCTGCTTGCGGCGCTGCTTTTATGGCCCCATGTGTCTATCGCACAGGTGGCGGACACCCATGCGCATGAAGAGGCGCGCATGGAAATCAACGGGCGCCTCGTGCCGCCCATCGTGGCCACCGTCAACGGCAGGGAAATCCCTGGCACCATGCTGGTCAGCCAGGTGCAGATGTACAAGATGTTCCACCAACAGCAGGGGCATCGGGTGAGCCCTGAGCAGGAAGCCGAATACTCCAAAGAAGCGCTCGACAACCTGATCGGACAGGAACTGCTGTTCCAGAAAGCGAAGGAGTGGGAGATCACCGTCGATGAAAAGACCGTGCAGGGTGAGATTCAAAAAATCCAAAGCCAGTTTCCGTCGGAAGAATTATTCAAACGCGCGCTCCACGTGCAGGGACTGAACGAGGACCTCCTGCAGGTCAGCATCGAACGTCAGCTGGTGGAAGAACAGGTCACGCGTACCCGGCTCGCGCCCAAAGCCAACGTCTCGGATGCGGCCGTGAAAACATTTTACGAGGAGAACCGGGAACAGTTCCTGCAACCGCCGCGCTGGGAATTTTCACACATCTTCACCGCGGCCCTGAAACAGGAAGAGCCGGAAGACCCGAAACTCACAGAGCGCTTCCAAAAACTCCAGAACCTGGTGGAGGCCGATGCACGGAAGAAAATTGAAAACGCGTTGAAAGAAATCAAATCCGGCAAACAGTTTCAGGACGTCGCCAAAGAATATTCCGAACACGAGGAAACGCGCAAAAACGGCGGCAAATGGGGTACCATGGCCCAGCATGAAATGCCGGAAGAGATTTATGAGGTCGTCTCCAAATTGAAACCCGGCCAAACCTCGGGCATCGTACGCAGTGAGTATGGGTTCCACATCCTGCGTCTGGACGCGGCGCTTCCGGAAGAGGTGGTTCCGCTCGACCAGGTGAAGACCGACCTGCTGAACCACCTGCTGAAAGAAGAAGTAAAAAAAGAAAAGGACAAGCTGGTTTCCGAACTGCGCGATGAGGCGGATGTCGAGGTGTTCTTTTAAAGACAGGTCTTTCAGAACCACCCCCTGCCCCTTCATGACAGGAAGGGGACACCCAAAAAACTGCATGACCACTTCAAATCCAAAATGAAAACACTGGTAACAGGAACAACGGGGTTTCTCGGCTCGGCGATCGCGCGCGAGCTGATCCTGTCCGGCCGCACGGTGAAAGTGCTGGTGCGGCAGGGGTCGGACCTGCGCAACCTTTCCGGGCTCGACGTGGAAGTCGTTCACGGCGACCTGCGCGATCCGGATTCCCTCGCACGCGCACTCGACAAGTGCGATACGCTCTACCACGCGGCCGCCTACTACAGCCTGTGGAGCCGCGACCGCAAGATGGTGTACGACATCAACGTCACCGGCACGCGCAACATCCTGGATGCAGCAAAGCAGGCGGACCTGAAACGCGTCGTGTACACCAGCACCGTCGGCTGCATCGGCCTCACCCAGAACGGCACTCCGGGCAACGAAACCACTCCGTTCAACGAGGCCACCCTCTGCAACGATTACAAGCGGTCGAAGTGGGAAGCGGAACAGGTGGCTCTGGAATTTGCCAAAAACGGTCTGCCGGTGGTCATCGTCAATCCCAGTGCACCGGTGGGACCGCGCGACATCAAACCCACTCCGACGGGAAAGGTGATCCAGGATTTCCTGAACGGCAACATGCCGGCATACCTCGACACCGGACTCAACCTGATCGACGTGCGCGACTGTGCACGCGGCCACCTGCTGGCGGAAGAACGCGGCGAGGCAGGCGAGCGTTACATCCTGGGCAACCGCAACATGTCGCTCAAGGAAATCCTCGACGCGCTGTCGAAGATCACCGGCATTCCCGCGCCGAAAGTGCAGATGCCTTACTGGGTGGCCTACACGGCGGGATGGGTTTGCGACGCGGTGTCGAACGTCATCACGCACAAGCCGCCGGCCGTGCCGCTGGGCGGCGTCAAGATGGCGAAATACCACATGTACTTTGATGCTTCGAAGGCGGTCCGGGAACTGGGACTGCCGCAGAACCCGGTGGAACAGGCGTTGAGCGACGCCGTTCACTGGATGCGCGAACACGGGCTCGCCCGCTGAGATTGCACGCACACGACCTGTTATGGATTTTCTCAACCTGCTGATCGGGACGGTCCTGCTCCGGCCCTACGTGTTTGTCTTCCTCGCGATCTACCTGACGCTTGCAGTCTGGCATTTCGGCTGGAAGCGATCCGCCCTGTTCACGGTGATCGCCTACGGCATCGCTTTCCTCTCCGAGTACTCCTCGACGCGCAACGGATTCCCCTACGGTTACTACAGCTACATCGACACCACCCGCGACCAGGAGTTGTGGATCGCCAACGTGCCGTTCATGGATTCGCTGTCGTATTCGTTCCTGACCTACGTCGCTTACACCATGGCGTTGTTCCTTTTTGCGCCGCTCAAGCGAAACGGCTGGGACATCCGTTTCGGCGACACATCGAAGGTACGTCATTCGTTGAAGGTGGTGTTTTCCGGCGCGGTGCTGTTCATGCTGATGGACGTCGTGATCGATCCCGTCGCGTTTCGCGGCGACCGCTGGTTTCTCGGCAAGATCTACACGTACCAGGAGGAGGGGGAATACTTCAACATTCCGCTCACCAATTTCGGCGGCTGGGTGATCACCGGGGCGGCGATCCTCTTCACGTTCACGCGCGTGAATCGCTGGCTGGAAAGCCGGCCGGGATTCCGCGACGCCGGCCAGCGCGAGGTGCCCTACCAGGCGTTGTTGGGGCCGGCCCTCTACTTCGGGGTGTTGCTGTTCAACCTGGCGGTGACGTTTTACATCGGCGAGGGGGTGCTGGGCCTGTGCGGTACGGTGCTGACGCTGGCGATTCTGGGGGTGATGGTGTTGCGGCTGCGGCGTCCCGACCTGCTTCCGGTCAAAACGTCACCGGTAATTGGTGAATGACATGGCGATGTCGAAATCCTTCGCCTTGAGCTGAGCGATCACTTCCTGCAGGTCGTCGCGGCTCTTGCCGGTCACCCGCACCTGGTCGTCCATCACCTGACCCTGCACCTTCACTTTCAGCCCCTTGATGAACTTGACAATTTCCTTGCCCTTGTCCTGCGGGATGCCCTGTTGCAGGCTGACGTACTGGCGCACGGTGTCGCCCGCCGCCGCTTCCACCTTGCCGTAATTGAGCGCTTTGATGGGAACCTTGCGCTTGATCAGCTTGCCCTGCAGGATATCGACGACGGACTTCAGCTTGATCTCGTCGTCGGAAACCAGCACCAGCCGGTTTTCCTTCTCTTCCAGCTCCACGCTGCTCTTGCTGTTTTTGAAATCGAAACGCTGGCGGATTTCCATCATCGCCTGGTTGACGGCGTTGCGCACTTCACTCAGGTCGACTTCGGACACAATATCAAACGAACAGGATTTGGCCATCTTGCTTGCTCCGTTTTATGGAATGAGTTGAACCGGGATTTGGGGCCGCCGGGCAGGGGTGCGGCAAAGACGGGATCAATGAATCTTGGTATTCATGTAAAAACCGTAAACGAACATCGCGATGGTGACGAGCACAATGGAGTCGTCCACCAGAATCTGTTTCCAGGACGGGGAGTCGTCATGCAGCAACCAGGGAACGATGACAAACATCACCGCCAGGAAACCCAGCGCCAGCATGCCGACGATCGAGTACAAAAGGATCTTGGTGTTCGCATCGCTCATGCCCGTTTCTTCCTTTTCAGATTCCTTGCGCGAATCATTCATGATAAGGTAATTCCTCTTTTTTCATTGCGGTTGACCGGGATGCGTCCGGTTGCTGGAGTTCGTGGATGCCCAAGAACCATTATAGCGTAGGAGATCCAAAAGCCGAGGAGTTGATTGCCCAGCTGCAGGAATTCTGCACCGACCCTTCCCTGCGCGACCTGTTCCGCGAAATGCTGACGACGGTGCTCAAGGTCGGTTTGGAACACCAGGACCGGGGTGATTACAAACTCATGAATACCACATTAAAGGAGTTGCGTCACGCCTTTCGCGTTTTCGAAGATTACCGCGATTCCCGCAAAGCGGTCATCTTCGGCTCCGCGCGTACCTCGCACACAGACCCCAACTACCTGATGGCACGGGACTTTGCCGAACAACTGGCCGACCGGGGGATGATGATCATCACCGGAGCGGGCGGCGGCATCATGGAAGCGGCCAACGCCGGGGCCGGGCCCGACCGCAGTTTCGGCATCAACATCGACCTGCCCTTCGAACAACGCGCCAACCCACACATCCACGGCGACCCGAAACTGATGTCGTTCAAATACTTCTTCACCCGCAAGCTGTTCTTCATCAAGGAATCCGACGCCACCGTGCTGTTTCCCGGCGGGTTCGGCACCCTCGACGAGGGCTTCGAAAACCTCACCCTGTTCCAGACCGGAAAAACCGAACCGCGCCCCATCGTGCTGGCCGATGCGGAAGACGACACCTACTGGCAACGCTGGGAAGCCTACGTGCAGAACGAACTGCTCGACAACGGCTACATTTCGGAAGCCGACCTGAGCCTGTTCAAGATCGTCAAAAACGTCGAAGAGGGGGTCGATTACATCCTCGACTACTACACTGTGTACCATTCCTTTCGCTACGTACACGACCTCACCGTCCTGCGTTTCATCAAATCCATCCCCGATTCGCTGGTCAAGGACCTCAACGTCGAGTACAAGGACATCCTCCTGCGCGGCGAGATCCAGAAATCCGAAGCCCTGCCGGAAGAGGTGAGCGCCGGGGAAGCGCCGAACCTGCCCCGCCTGACCCTGAACTTCAACAAACACTTCTTCGGGCGCCTCAACGAGATGATCCTGCAAATCAACCGCGAGCTGAAAGACTGAGTCCCGCTCCCCCTCACACGGCCCATCGATTCCCTTCATTCAAATCCGGACCTCTCATCCATGCATGATCCATTAAAAATTTAACTTTTTTTATAAAATTTTTTCTTTAATTTATCCTAAATCATACACCTAGGATCCCCGGATATGCACTTTCGTGGCCAGCCGTCTGCTTTTAAGTGGCCCTTAATCAGCATATCTTCATTTTTAGTCCTTCTAAGTCTCCAGTTGGCAAGGTAATTGCTGTTTTACTGGTACAACCTGACTATTTGGTATGGAGACTCAACCATGAAAACCCGGCAATATTTGAAAGAAGGCCAGATTCTTTTCCGCGAAGGCAGTCCAAGCGACTTCATTTTCGTGGTCGAAAAAGGCGAGTTTGAAGTGTCCCGTTACAACCGGGACGGCCGCGTGGAGGTCATTGACGTTCTGGGGCCCGACGACATTTTCGGCGAACTGGGCGTCATTGAAAGCCGCCCGCGTACGGCGACGGTCCGCGCCCTGAAAGACGGCGTGGTGGCCATCGTTTCCAAGGAAGAAATGCTTCGCACGGTGAGGCAGAACCCGCAGGCCTTGATGCTGATTCTGAAGACGATGGCGCAGCGCGTGCGTCAGGCCTCGCAGGGCCGGAAGAAGAAAGTCCTGCGCGCCCGATCGAAACACGACTTGGCCCCTCAAGCAGTGTAATCTCCCTTTCCAAGTTTCCCTAAACTGGAGATGAGGGGTCACTTGGGGCCGTAGACCTGGTTCACCCTGTCCCCGCCGGGTCTACGGCCCCTCCCTTTTTTTCGCCCGTTTACAGCCACCGCCCCCTGCGGTAGAATGCGGGCAGTGCACATCCTTGCTTTCAACCCTCCTCTCCCGGTTGAACTTTGAGAATTCTGAGAACCCTGCAAACCTTCCTCCCGGAAGAAGACGACGCCTCCCGTCAAGCCTGGGAGTTGTCGCGTCACCTGGAAAAACAGGGCGTGCCCTCCCCCATTCTCACAACCTATTTGCACACCGACCCACATCTGCCGGAAAAGGAAATCGCCGACGGCGTGGCCATTCGCCGACTTCCGGTGCAGGCGGGCATGATGGGTTACGGATTCAGCCTGGGCGCCATCGGTTACCTGCGCCGCTTCGACCTGCTCCACGCACACGGATTCCGCGACTTCCTCACCGACACCGCTTTTTTTTTGCCCTCTTAAAGAAAAAGAAATGCGTCATCAGCACCCACGGCACGTTGCTGCCGGGGTCGAGCCGCAAGGATGGCTTTCCGCCGCGCCTGCATGACCTGTTGACGCTGAAGACGGCGATCCGCCGCGCCGACGCGGTGGTGGTGGGATCGAAGGCGGAATACGACGAGGCCCGGCAGATCGGGGTGGACGCAGAACGGCTTCATATCATTCCGCCGGGAATCGACGTGGTGCATCCGCCTCCGCCCGCACCGGCTTCGCGCAACGCGCTCCGCTTGCTATACGTGGGAGAATTGCACCCGAACCGCAGGCTGGAACTCATCCTGCGCGCGGCGAGGAACCTCACGGTGCCGTTCGCCATCGACCTAGCGGAATGGGGTGATCCCACTCCGGGGGCCGACGCATACGTCGAATCGATCAAAAAACTGGGGAAGGTGCTGGGCGTCGAGGATCGTTTGCACATCCACCGTGCCAACGAGCGCGAGGACCTGGACCGGTTGTACCGCACCGCCGACGTGTTCGTGTATCCCGTCGGACACGAGTCATTGGGTCTGCCTCTGCTGGAGGCGGCGGCCTACGGGCTGCCCATCGTCTCCACTCCCGCCGGACTCACGCAGGACCTGGTGGTTGCGGGGGAGACCGGATTCGTCGTGCCCGCCGACCCGGACACCATCGGCGACCGCATCATGAAACTGTCGAACGCCGAGACGCGGCAGGCGTTCCGCGACCGCATCCGCGCGCAGGTGCGCGACCGCTTCGGCTGGAACCACATCACCCAGCGCACCCTCCACCTGTACCAGTCCCTGCTTCGTTGATTCAAATTAAAAAGAAAGGATAACCGGAGAACGGTCACTGACCCAGAAACGCATCCTGCGCTTCCTTCTGGAGTTGCTCGACGGCGTCGGTGTGGCGCGGTGAGAAATGGAAGGTACGCAACTCCCTCACCCCGCCGGCACGGGCGAGGAGCCCCGCCTGCCTGGACGTCAGGTGACAGCGTTCGCGCGCGCGCTCTTCTTCTTCCGCGATGAACGGCGACTCGCAGTAAAACACGTCGGCATCTTTGATGAGTTCGACGATGCGCTCCGCATTTTCCGGGTTGTACACGGTATCGACGACGTAGGCGATCTTCTGCCCTTCGGTCACCGTAACAAGTTCACGCTGGAGTTCCCCCAGCGTGCGCGTCTCCGGCGTGGCGTGGCCGCGGGGTCCAGTGGGCACCTCGATCTTCGTGTCCTCCGGCCGGCCTTCGAGGATGGCCTGTTTGAGCTGGTTCAACCACTTGCCCGGAGTGAAGCCCATCTGCTCCAGCCGATCCTTGTTGATGTTGAGGTGTTTCGATTCTTTCAGCGCGAAACCGAGGCACGGAACGCGGTGTTCCAGAATCGACGCCTGCACGGTGAACCCGGGCTCCTGCCAGATGACGCGGTTTTCATACGGGCGCGTTGTCTCATTACTGCGCCGGAAACGGTCGATGGCGCGGAAGGTCGCGGTCTTCAAATGATCCGGATGCACCTCGGTGACTTCGATGTCGATCGACTCCTCGTAGCGGTCCACCAGGTTCCAGGTGAAGCCCCCCAGCTTGCCCTCGACGTTGGCGATGAAGTGTTCCGGCCCGAACAGGCGGAGCGTGTGGCCGCGGCCGAAGGCGATGCGCAGCAGCCGGTCGAAGCCGATGAAGTGGTCGATGTGCGTGTGGCTGACGAACACGTGGCTGACTTTAAGGAGATCGACATTGGCGATGCGGTGAATTTCGCCCAGGTCGAACAACAGCGCGCGCTTTTCATACAGAAAACGCACGAACAGGCCCGGGTCGCCCAACGGATCGTTCACCAGCGATGGATGCAAAATCGGTTTCATTTTTTGCAAAACTTTCCTGTCAGCCAACTTTTTCATCAACCCTATCAAAGGAAATTTACTCTCCTTTTTCCGGGTTACTTAATTCCTCTAACTGTTTCAATACGTCTTCGATAGACTCATTAACCTTCTGACCGTCCAACGGTTTGAGTTTAGAAGCATTTTTCTTTCCACTACTTATTTCACAAGGAGACGCGTTATTATATGCTCCTATCACTGAAAAAATTCTTGAGGCCTTTAAATATTCTGGATTGTCACGCAAGTATTTGATGACAGCATTTCTTAAATCGTGAACGGTAATCGATTTGCAAGATTTGTTTTCGTTTAAGGTTGCCCTCCAAAGCCCTAGCGCCTCAGCAGCTCCATAAAGATACCCAATGCATAAATGAAGATTATTAAGGCTCTCCCTATCCATCTGGAGTAATAGTTTCTTTCCTTCTAATAATCCAATATCATTGAGGCCCTCGGATTTTTTAGGATCTCTTGCCATGCTTACAAACCCCCTAATAAGCGCCTCGCCTTTCTCATCGAAAGAACACATCTCTAGCAAACCCCAACCATCCTGATAATCGCTTTCTGCAAATAACTTACTGGGGAACACAACGACAAAAAACATAATCACCAAGATTATTCTCATGTTCTGCCCCTCCTCAGTTTTTCGACTTTCCCTTTCTCCAATAAAGGAGCAAAGTAAACCATTAAACACCCTCACCCCCCACTTCCATCAAGGGAGAGGGAGTCGTCAAAGTTCCTTCTCCCCTCGCGGGAGAAGGGCAGGATGAGGAGGATTCTTCCATTGCCATCTGTCATCCTTCACGCAGTGAAGGATCTCGATGCCCATGCAGACTCATTAGAAATGTCATCCATCGCTTCGCTCTGAATGACAAACCGAAAAGGGGAAAGCCCCCCCAACCCCCTTCGGAGAAGGGGGTGCGGATCAGGCCGAAACCTTTTCGTTCATGAGGAAGGCTTCGATGAAGCGGTTGAGGTCGCCGTCGAGCACCGACTCCACGTCGCCCATCTCCACCTGCGTGCGCAGGTCCTTGACCAGCTGGTACGGATGCAGGACGTAGGAACGGATCTGGCTTCCCCACTCGATCTTCTTCTTGCCCTTTGCAAGATTGCGTTTTTCCTCTTCCTGTTTTTCGAGCTCGATCTCGTACAGCCGGGACTTCAGCACCTTCATTGCCGACGCCTTGTTCTTGTGCTGGGAGCGTTCGTTCTGGCACTGCACCACGATGCCCGTCGGCATGTGCGTGATGCGCACCGCGGAGTCGGTGGTGTTGACGCCCTGTCCGCCCGGACCCGACGCGCGGTACACGTCGATCTTGAGATCGTCGTCTTTCACTTCCACGTCGATGTCCTCCGCCACCTCCGGGAACACGAACACCGACGCGAACGAAGTGTGCCGCCGCTTGTTGGCGTCGTAGGGGGAAATGCGCACGAGGCGGTGCACGCCGATCTCGGCTTTGAGGTAACCGTAGGCGTAGTCGCCGACGAAGTTCACCGTGGCGCTTTTGATGCCCGCTTCGTCGCCGTACTGCATGTCGAGCACTTCGGTCTTGTAGCCGTTGCGGTCGCCCCAGCGCAGGTACATGCGCAGGAGCATCTGCGCCCAGTCCTGCGATTCGGTACCGCCGGCGCCGGAGTTGATGTTGAGGATCGCGTTGTTGCCGTCGTTGTCGCCGGAGAGCATCGCCTTGAGTTCGGCTTCGGTGAGCGCCTGCTCGAGATCGTTCACCAGCGTCTCGCCCTCACCTTCCATGGACGCATCTTCCTCCTCTTCCATCAGGTCCAGCATGGCGTCGAGGTCTTCGCTTTGCTTGATGAGGTCCTGGTACACCTTGACGGTGCGCTGGAGGGAGGCGCGACGTTGTAAAATCTTCTGCGCGGCTTCGTTGTCGTTCCAGAAATCGGGCGCGGCGGTTTTGGCGTCGAGGGTTTCGATTTCTTTCAGTTTGTCATCGACGTCAAAGAAACCCCCTGATCCGCTCGATCCGTTTCACCTGTTCGCGATGCTGTTTTTTCAACTCGTCGATCATAACGACGCCACCTCCTGATAGGAATGTTTAACGATTGATGATGAGTCCCCGTATTGTCGCCGAGAACCGCACCCGGCGCAACGGTCCGGAGCGGGTCAATGCGCGTTGACAAGCGTGTAGGGAATCTTGCCCACGGGGTCGAGCCGGTTGTTGTTGTCGATAATGCGTTTGAGATCGTTTCCCTGGATGGCGTCCACGAACACCCGTGCCGAGGGCGACGTGACGTCGGGTTCCACCCACCGTTCGGCCAGATGGACCAGGTCCAGGTTCATGCCCGGAGGCCCGGGATACGCCGCCGCCCGTTTTTTCAGGGCGTCCGCGGTCATCCGGGATTTATCACGGGTGCCCACCGCCACCGTGGCGCGGCCTTCTTCGTCCTCGAAAAAATACAGGTGTTCGAACACGGCGGTCAAGGTCTTCCAGTCCGAGGGTTTGTGAATGTTGCTCGGCCCGTACAGGTTTGTCGCCACCACCCCGTCCGGAGACAGCACAGCGCGCAGGTTTTCATAAAACTCCACCGTTTTCAGATGAAACGGGATCGATCCGCTTTTGAACGCGTCGAGGATCACCAGGTCGTAATGCCATTTTCCCCGGACACGCTCCAGAAAGCTGCGCCCATCCTCGGTGTGCACGGTCACGCCATTCTGGTCGAGCGCATAAAAGAATCGTCGGCACAGGCGCGTGACCTTGGCATCGATTTCCACCACGTCGATCACCAAACCCGGGAACCAGTGCGACAGCGCCGCAGGCAGCACTCCGCCGCCCTGCCCGATAACGAGCACCCGTTTGGGGGGTGGCCGGAACAGCAGAGCCACCAGGGTCAACCGCGAATACACCAGCACCAGCTCCCGGGGCCGGGCGGGGTCGATGCGGCTTTGCAGGAAAAAGTCGCCGTTGCCCTTGAACCACATCTCGCGGTGCGTCCCGCTCTGGATGACGAAGATATCGTTGTACCGGCTGCGGGCGTGGGCCAGCACCTTCAAATCCTCGCCTGTTTCCTGATTTTTCGTCGGTTGGAAACTCATAGCCCGGACAGAGTAGAGAGGCGTTTCAGGGGAGTTTATTCACCAAAATTTGCCCGATTGGATCATTTTTTACAAAAATTTTTCTTTGATCCGCCTCTATGATACCATGAGAAGAATTTAAAAATTCCCAATTTTCCCTATGAAATCCGTCCGTTCCAGCACTTCCGAACGGTGAATTTCCTCAAACCCAACCTTTACTCACTTACAACAAGGGAGTGAACCATAATGGCGCAGAAAGTATTGAAACATAAAGTCGGATTGGAGCACCACGGAATCCGCAACGTGAAACAGAGCTTCTGGAACCTGAGCACGCCGGAGCTGTACGAGCACATCATCCGGAACCAGGAAGGGCACCTGTCTCACCTCGGACCCATGGTGGTGACCACCGGCGAGCACACCGGCCGTTCGCCCAATGACCGGTTCATCGTGCAGGAGCCGTCCAGCCAGGAAAACGTCTGGTGGGGCAAGGTCAACGAACCGTTTGCCATGGACAAGTTCGACTCCCTCTACGAACGCGTCCTCGCCTACCTGCAGGGCAAAAACGTGTACGTGCAGGACTGCATGGCCGGCTCGGACCCGAACTACCAGCTCCACATCCGGGTCATCACCGAATACGCGTGGCAGAGCCTGTTCGCCCGCAACATGTTCATCCAGATCAAGGACCGCCTGAAGCTGGAGAACCACAGCCCGGCGTTCACCATCATCGGCGTGCCCAATTTCAAGGCCGTGCCGAAGATCGACGGCACCAACTCGGAAACGTTCATCATCATCGACTTCAGCAAGCAGTTGATCCTGATCGGCGGCACCCACTATGCGGGGGAGATCAAGAAGTCCATCTTCTCCGTGCTGAACTACCTGCTTCCGCACCGCCACAAGGTGCTGTCGATGCATTGCTCCGCCAACATGGGCGAGGACAACGACACCGCCATCTTCTTCGGCCTGTCGGGCACCGGCAAAACCACGCTGTCCACCGATCCGCACCGCAAGCTGATCGGCGACGACGAGCACGGCTGGAGCCAGGAAGGCGTGTTCAACTTCGAGGGCGGCTGTTACGCCAAGGCCATCCGCCTGAACCCGCAAGCGGAGCCGGACATCTACGCCTGCACGCGGCGTTTCGGCACCATCCTCGAAAACGTGGTGATGGACCCGACCACGCGGCGGCTGGACCTCGACGACGCCAGCCTGACGGAGAACACCCGCGCGGCGTACCCGCTGACGCATATCGAACACACTGTCGAAGACCGGCGCGGCGGCCATCCGAAAAACGTCATCATGCTGACCTGCGACGCCTACGGCATCATGCCCCCCGTCGCCAAACTCACGCCGGAGCAGGCGATGTACCACTTCATCTCCGGTTACACGGCGAAGGTCGCGGGCACCGAGCGCGGCATGAGCCGCGAGCCCACCGCCGTGTTCAGTACCTGTTTCGGCGCGCCGTTCATGGTCCTGCACCCGTCGGTGTACGCCAACCTGCTCGGCCAGCGCATCGCCGACCACCATGTGGACTGCTGGCTTGTGAACACCGGCTGGACCGGCGGACCCTACGGGGTCGGCGAACGCATGTCCATCGCCCACACGCGCGCGATGATCAACGCCATCCTCGACGGCAAACTGAGTAACGTCGAAACGCGGCCGGACCCGATCTTCGGCATCCACGTGCCCACGTCCTGCCCGGATGTGCCGGCGGATGTGCTGAATCCGCGCAATACGTGGAAGAACCCGAAGGCGTACGATGAAAAGGCGCGCGAACTGGCGGCGCAGTTCATTGAAAACTTCAAGGAGTACGAAGGCGCAGTGAGCCGCGAAATCCTGGAAGGCGGACCCCGTCTGCCGAACGGGAAGAAAGCGTCGATCAAGAAGATCAAGTAACACACGAAGCGGCGGCCCGGGCCCCCGGGCCGCTCTTGCTTTGTTCCCACTCCTCTTATTTAAAGCACACCGTCCTGGAAGGATTCATTGACTTGGAAACACGCCCCCTCATTGCCGTCACGCTGGGCGACCCCGCCGGGATCGGTCCCGAAATCATCGCCAGGGCCCTGCCGGGGCGCGTGCTCAATTTCTGCCGTCCGCTCGTGATCGGCGACGCGGCGTGCGTCGAACGTCATCTGCAGCAATACAACCCGGCGGTCAACGTTCATAAAGTCGCCAGCCCGAAAGACGCGCAATTTGAAGCAAACCAGCTCGATGTGCTCGACTGCGCGCACGTGCCGGACGACCTGCCGATGGCGCAACCGTCGGCGGCGAGCGGCCGGGCCGCGGTGGAGGCCATCCGCAAGGCCGTCGATCTCGCACTGGCGCATGAAGTCCACGCTCTCACCACCGCACCGATCAATAAAGAAGCCATTCATCTCGCCGGGCATCCCTACCCCGGCCACACGGAAATGCTGGCCGACTTCACCGGCACCGAACACGTCGGGCTGATGCTCGCCGGCGGCGACCTGCGCGTGGTGCTCGCCACCACGCACGTGCCTCTGGAGCAGGTGAAGGCGCTCATCACGAAAGAACGTGTCGAAACCATCCTGCGCGTCACCCACCAGTGGTTGCGCCAGGTGGGCATCGACCGTCCGCGCATCGCGGTGACCGGACTCAACCCGCACTGCGGCGACGGCGGCGTGTTCGGCGACGAGGAATCCAAAGCCATCGTGCCCGCGCTCGACACGGTGCGCGCCGAGGGGATGGACGTAACCGGACCCCACTCCGCCGATGCGTTGTTCGGGCGCATCCACAAAACGCCGTGCGACGCGGTGGTGACGATGTACCACGACCAGGGCATGATCCCGATCAAGATGGCGTCGATGGGTTCCGCCGTGAACATCACGCTGGGCCTGCCCATCCTGCGCACCTCGGTCGATCACGGCACGGCGTACGACATCGCGGGCAAGGGCATCGCCTCGGCCGACAGCCTGGTGGAAGCCCTGCGCATGGCCGCCCGGTTGTCCCCCACCGCGCACGCCGCCTCATGAGAAAAAAACGCACACTCGGACAGAACTTCCTCACCGATCCCGCCATCGCGGAGGAGATCGTTGCGCACGCGCAGATCGAGGACGGCGGCACGGTGATCGAGATCGGTCCCGGTCCCGGCATCCTCACCGGTCTGCTGCTCGAACGGTGCGGCAGGCTGATCGCGCTGGAGATCGACCCCAAACTCTGCCACCTGCTCAACAAACGCTTCAAGTCGAACCCGAAATTCGACCTGCACCAGCAGGACGCGCTGGTGTACGATTACAGCCAGGCGGGGCCGCGGTTCCAGGTGGTGTCGAACCTGCCCTACTACGCGGCGATGCCGATCCTCAAACGGCTCATTCAATACGGGAGCCACATCGCCAACATGACGCTCATGCTGCAGCGCGAGGTGGTGGACCGGCTGGTGGCGCAACCGGGAAGCCGCGATTACGGATCGCTCACCGTGTTCACGCAGTTTCACTGCGAGGTCGAGCGCATCATGGAAGTCGGTAAAAAGAATTTCGATCCACCGCCGAAAGTGGACTCGTCGGTGATCCGCCTCGTTCCCCGCTCCGCGCCGCCGGTGGAGGTGGACAACCTCAAAACGTTTTTCCACGTCGTGCACGCGGCGTTCTTCCACAAACGCAAGATGCTCAAGAACAATCTCAAAAGCCTGGCGAAGCATTTCGATTTCACCTGGCAGGGCATTGAGGATGCCGGGATCGATCCCGCCCGCCGCGGCGAGACGCTGTCGCTGGAAGAGTTCGCCACGCTGGCCAATTTGATGGAGAGCAAACCGCAATGAGTGCGGCAGGCAGGCAGGGGAAAGTGATCCTCGTCGGCGCGGGGCCGGGCGATGTCGGCCTGTTCACGCTGAAAGGCAAGGCGTGGCTGGAGCGCGCCGATGTCGTCATCTACGACTACCTCGCCAACCAGCGCCTGCTGGCGTTCGCGCCGAAACACGCTGAAGTCATCTACGCCGGAAAGAAGGAAGGGCAAGTAACGTTCTCCCAGGACGAGATGAACGCCATGCTGGTCGCGAAAGCGAAGGCCGGCAACGTCGTCGTCCGGCTCAAGGGAGGCGATCCGTTTGTCTTCGGGCGCGGCGGCGAGGAATGCGTCGCTCTGCAGAAAGCGGGCGTGCCGTTCGAAGTGGTGCCGGGGGTGACGGCCTCCACCGGCGTCTCCGCCTACGCCGGCATCCCGCTCACGCACCGCGATTTCTCCTCCACCATCTCCGTCGTCACCGGTTCCAACGAAAAAGGCAAGGAAGACCTGCACATCGACTGGGAAAAGATCGCCAGCCGCGCGGGCACGCTGGTGTTCCTGATGGGCGCGCGCAAACTGCAACGCATCAGCGAAAACCTCATGAAGTACGGCAAAGACCCGAAGACGCCGATCGCCGTCATCCAGTGGGGCACCACGCCCCGGCAAAAAACCTGGACGGGCACGCTCGACACCATCGTCGCCATCGCGCAGAAAGAAGAAATCAAACCGCCGGCGCTGACCATCGTCGGCGAGGTGGTGAACCTGAAACCGCACATGGACTGGTTCGAGACGCTGCCGCTGTTCGGCAAGACGGTGGTCATCACCCGCGCCGAGGAACAGGCCGACGATTTTACGCAGGCGTTGCTCGAACGCGGCGCCGAGCCGTACCTGTTTCCGGTGATCGAAACCGTCGAGCCGGAAAGCTGGGAGCCGCTCGACCGCGCGCTGGGCGAACTGGAAAGTTACGACGGACTCATCTTCACCAGCACCAACGGCGTGCGTTGTTTCATGCAGAGGTTGAAGGAGACCGGACGCGACATCCGCGACCTCAAAGGACTCAGGCTGTTCGCCATCGGGCCGAAAACCGAACAGGCGGTGACGGACCTCGGCATCCCCGTCGAGGCGGTGCCGGAAAAATTCGTCGCCGAGTCGTTGATCGAAACGCTGGGGAAAGCGGACTTGAAGGGCAAGCGATTGTTATTGCCGCGCGCCGCCGTGGCGCGGGAGACGTTGCCGGACACGTTGCGAGGGATGGGCATTGAAGTCGATGTGTGCCCGGCGTACCGCACGGTGCTGCCGGACACGGATGCCGCCGATCTCATTGCGCGTTTGCAGGAGGGATCGGTCCACGTGCTCACCTTCACCGCCTCGTCCACGGTGAAGCACTTCATGGACCTGGTCGGCGACAAAGTAAAGGATCATCTGAAGGGCGTCACCGTCGCCTGTATCGGCCCCATCACGGCGAAGACCGCCACCGACCTCGGCCTGCCCGTCCACCTCACCGCCAGCGACTACACCGTCGCGGGGTTGATCGAGGCGATGGAAGATTTTTTTAGAGAAAACGCGTGATCAAATTGCCAACATCAGGCGGGTGCCGATGGCGAGGGTGACGGCGGCGGTGGCGTAACGGATTTTCCCCAGGTGTCGGGCGACGTGCTCGAATGCGGTGACGCGGTTCACCATCGCGGCGTACACGGCCATCGTCACAACCATCCCCAGGCAGAACAGCGCGATGTAACCGATCACTCCCGCCGGGAACTGGAACAACGCCACCGGTACCAGCAACAGCACCCCGGCCCAGCCCGCCGTGCCGTGCAACACCCCCATGCCGAACAGCACCCAGCCGGAACGCATCGGCGTGCCGCCCGCTTTCACATGCGCATCCCCTTTGCGCCGCACCTCACGCAGGGCCAGCCACACGGCGAGGTAAATCATCGACAGGCCGACGACCCGTTCCATCACGCCCAGGTTCACCTCGGCGAACACTTCGCGGAGCGGGGTGATGAGTCCGGCCAGCATGAGCAGCGTCAGGCTGTGGCCCAGGGCCCAGCGGAGCGCGAGGAACACCGTCTGTTTCAGCGAGCGGCGGTCGAGGAGAAGCGACGACACGGTGGCGACGTGGTCGGCGTCCAGCGCATGCAGGCAACCGAGGAGAAACCCCCCGGCCAAAAGAAATCCGTATTCCATAAAAACCGGCCCTCAGGCAGTTGATCCGCCTCGGATTATAGGGGGTCCCCTCACCGCCCGCAACGGCTATTCCGAAGGAAGCCCGGAAACGGCGGCCTCATTTCGACCCTCCAGAATCCGCCCCGGCCCGGCCGCCCCATTCTTTCTTGTGAATTCCGCCAAAAGGGGTACAATTTCGGTTAATCTCCCACTGTCGTCGGCATTGCACCCCGGCGGCGTTTGTGAAGGAACGAAATTCATGCGATCCATACGTGTCAGCCACATTCTGTTGAGCACGGAAGACCTGGCCAACACCCTGCTCGACGGAATGAAGGACATCGACGACCCCAAACTGTTGTACAAGATGTTCGCCAAGATGGCGAAGAAGTACAGCGCCTGCGGCACCCGCGACAAGGGCGGCGATCTGGGATTTCTCGAGTACAACTCCAACGCCAAGGAGCTGGAAGACGCCGCCATGGCCACGCCCGTCGGCAAGCTGGGCGGGCCGGTGCAGAGCAAGTTCGGCTACCACATCTTCCTCGTCACCGAAGAAGAGCGCATGGACGACCTCGGCATCGACGGCCTGCACGCCATCTCGCTCAAATAACACCCCGTATACTGTGAACGCAAACACCACCGCATCCGATTCCCAGGCCGAAGCGATCCTGCAGAAAGCGCTGGACGGCCACCGCCTGTCGCGGGACGAAGGCGTCGCCCTGTTCGAGGCCAACGACCTGACCCTGCTGGGCAACGTCGCCACGCGCCTAGCGCGCCAGCGCCGCAAGAACGCCGACAACGCCGTCACCTACATCATCGACCGCAACATCAACTACACCAACGTGTGCGTCACCGACTGCTCCTTCTGCGCGTTCTACCGCAAGGAAGACGCAGAAGATGCCTACGTCCTGCCGTTCGAGATCATCGCGCAGAAGATCGACGAAATCCTGCAGCACGGCGGGCGTCAGATCCTGATGCAGGGCGGGCACCACAAGGATTTGAAGATCGAATACTTCGAGGACCTGCTGTCACGCATCAAGGAGCGCTTCGACATCCACATCCACGCGCTGTCGCCGCCGGAGATCGTGCACACCAGCAAGATTTCGAAAATCTCCCTGAAGGAAACGATCGAGCGGTTGCAGAAGGCGGGACTGGATTCCATTCCCGGCGGCGGGGCGGAGATCCTGGTGGATCGCGTGCGGCGCGTCATCAGTCCGAAAAAATGCAATACGGACCAGTGGCTGGAGGTGATGGACATCGCACACCGCCTCGGCATGCCCACCACGGCGACGATGATGTTCGGTCACGTCGAGACCCTCGCGGAGCGCATCGAGCACCTCGACCGTCTTCGTGAACAGCAGGACAAAACCGGCGGCTTCACCGCGTTCATCCCGTGGCCGTTCCAGGCGGGCAACACGGACCTGCGGAAAGAAATCGGCGCGAAGAAAACCAGCGGCTGGGAATACCTCAAGACCCTCGCCATCTCGCGCATCTACCTCGACAACATTCCCAACATCCAGTCGTCGTGGGTGACGCAGGGGCCGAAGGTGGGACAGATGGCGCTCTACTTCGGCGCCAACGACATGGGGAGCACCATGTTCGAAGAAAACGTCGTCTCCGCGGCAGGCACGGTGTACCACCTCGACGAAGAAGCCATCCGCCGCCTCATCACCGACAGCGGCTACACACCCCAGCGCCGCACCATGCGTTACGAATACGTGTGAAGACGGTCAGGTGAACGCGGCCGATTCGCGGTACATTTTGACACCGCGCCGGACGAGGACGTTCAGGATCGCGGCCACCGGCACCGCCAGCAGGATCCCCAACAGGCCGAACAGCTCCGCGCCGATCAGCACCGCCACCATGATGGCCACCGGGTGCAGGCCGACCTTGTCGCCCACAATGTAGGGCGTGATGAGGAATCCCTCGATCGCCTGCACCACACCGAACACCGCAACCACCCCGATCAGCGGTACCCAGTCCTGCGTCTGCAGAAACGTCAGCAGGACCGCCGGGATGAATCCCACCACGATGCCGAGATAGGGAACGAGGTTGGCGTATCCCGCCATGATGCCGATCAGAAGACTCAACGGAGTTCCGCAGAAATAGAGACCGACGCTGTAAAGGATGGCCATGAACGTCGCCACCATCAGCTGCCCGCGCACGAACTGCGACAGCACATCGTCGATCTCCTTCACCACCTGTGTCGTCTGCTTGTAAAAGCGCGGCGGGATGAGCTTGCCGAGTTTCTCGACGATGACGTCGAAGTCGCGAAGCAGGTAAAACATGGCGATGGGAATGATGACGAGGTTGACCACGAACAGGAGCGTGTTGACGAAACCGGTGATCGATCCCCACACCCAGCCGCCCGCGGTGCCCAGCAGCTCCAGCGGCACGCGGCCGAGTTTCTGCATGCTGTCGTGCAGGACTTCGCCGATGCGTTCGCGGTCGATGCCCGCCAGGTCCTGCAGGTACGGTTGAATCCAGCCCTTGATGACGGTCAGGTAATCCGGCAGGTTTTCGGCGAGGCTCTGGATCTGCACCTGCAGGATGGGAATGAGCACGATGCCCGCCACCAGCACGACGATGAAAAATGAAACGATCAACACCACCACCGCGGGTGTGCGCTGGAGTTTCCAGGTTTCCAGCCGGTCCACCAGCGGGTCCAGCAGGTAGGCGATGGCGAAGGCGAGAAAGAACGGCGTCACCACGCGCCGCACGAAGTAGAGGAACACCAGCGCGACAACGGTGCTCACCAGCAGGGTTATGAGGAGTTTCTTGTCCTTTTCATCCATGCGATCACAGGTCGCCCATCATGGGCGGCAGGTTGGAAGGAATCTGTTGGGTCGGCGGCGGTTCTACAGGAGGCGGCTCGTCATCTCCACCCAACTCATCGCCGGGAGGCAAATCGTCGTCTTCCTGTTGCTGGACCACCTTCTTCTTATCCGGCCCCCAGTACCGGCCCAGCGCGTCCGCCAGAAAACGCACCATGTTTTCACTGACTTTTTCGAACGCTTTCAGCTCACCGTCGAAATCCTTTTCCACCTTGACGGTGGCGATCTCGCTTTTGGCGGCGATCAGCACACCCTGCGTCGCCGAGACGGCGCGCACGTTGAGGTTCGCCTGAATGGTTTTGGTGCCGGTGCCCGCGTCTTCGTTCACCACGGTGGACCGGGCCGTTCCCAGCACCACCACGTCGGCGGCGGCTTTCAGTCCCACCTCCACCGACGCCTGCAGGTCGCCGTTCACCGCCCGAAGCACCAGGGTTTCCGGAATCTTGTCACGCACGTCCCCGCGCTTGACGATGAGGATGTCCTTCGCCACAAGGTGTTTGTACATGGACACCTCGGCGATGGGCACCGCCTCCCAGAAGCTGTAAACCGTATCGGCGGTGAGGCTCTTTTCTTTAAGCAGGACCAGCACCGTACGCGGTTTCACCAGCGCCGCCAGCACGCCGCGGGTGTTCAGTTCCTTGTTGAGCGCTTCCTTGAAAAACATCACCTCCAGCTTCACGCGGCTGACTTTCTCGATGAGATCGTCGGTGGCCTCCAGGTAGCGGTAACTTTGAATGTACGATTCCGGGTTGGAGTACATGCTTTTGAGGGCGCTCTTATTCTGGTTGTACACCGTCGCGCCGAGCATGTCCCGCAAGGCCTCATCGAGCGAATTGCGGAAAGCTTCCCTCACCGCACGGTCGCGTCCGGCCACGTAATTCTCGTTATGAACCGCCGAATCGCCGAACGCCTCGTAACCCATCGATGGAATGTCCACCACGTCCTGCGCGTGGACCGGGGAGCCAGCCCAGGCAAAAACACACGACATCAATATCCAAAACCATGCGTGTTTGAATGCGCCAAACGGGTTCACGATGTCTTTCCCTTTCGCCTCCCGGTGGAGGCGGTTTTCGTGCGTTTCGTCGATTTCACCGCTGGCGGACCGGATCTCCGGTTTGCGCCCCTGGCGGATTTCGTCCGGGGGGCCTTCGTCCGCGAGGCGGGCCGTGCCGGCGCCTCCGGTTTGGGTTCGGATTTCTTATTCGCCACCAGCCGGCGAAGCGCCTTCACCTCGGCGATGGTCAACGGGCGGAACGTGCCGGGTGGTAGCTGGTCGTGGGTCAACGGCCCGAACTGAATGCGCGTGATCTTGATGACCGCGTGCCCCACCAGCTCGCAGATGCGGCGGATGTGGTGCTTCTTGCCCTCGATCAATTGTAATTCAAGAAAGCTGTTTTTGCCCGTGGTCCGGTGCAGGCTTGCCTTCAGGGGAAGGGTGGGACGACCGTCCAGCCTCACCCCTTTTTCCAGTTTACGCAGCGTTTTTTCAGTGGGAATGCCACTGACTTTCACGTGGTACGTGCGCGGAATTTTATTTTTCGGATCGAGCAGCTGGTCGGCCATTTCGCCGTCGTTGGTGACCAGCAGAACGCCTTCGGTGTTGTAGTCGAGGCGGCCGACGGGAAACACGCGCACACGGATTTTCTTGAGCAGGTCCATGACCGTAGGGCGGTCCTTTTCGTCTTTCGTGGTGGTGACGCAGCCGCGTGGCTTGTTGACCAGGATGTAGGTTTTTTCTTTCGGTGGGGGAATGAGGCGGCCGTTGACGTGAATGAGGTCGGCGCCCGGATCGACCAGCGTGCCCTGCTTGGTGACGACCATGCCGTTGACGGAGACTTTACCTTCTTCGATGTAGCGCTCCGCCTCGCGGCGTGAGGCCACACCGGACTGGGCAATGATTTTCTGCAAACGCATGGCCATGACGGGGCATCCTTATAGAGGGTTGCGCTCAGGCCTGGGGGTCGTTGTCGACCGGCGGTTCTGCCGGATCAGCCGACACATTGTCAGCCGTCGCCGCGGATTCCGTATCAACGGCCTCCGTGTTTTCCGGGGTAGCAGAGCCATTTTCTCCACCGCCGGAACCGAAGGACAACTCACCCTGCTGCGGCGTGTCCTCGCCTTCGATCTCTTCGCTGAAATCTTCCAGCGTCGGCAGTTCGCTCAGGTCGCGCAGGCCGAAGTATTCGAGAAATTTTTTCGTGGTCTTGTACATGATCGGCTTGCCCGGCACGTCCTTGCGTCCGCCGGGGGCGATGATCTTTTTCTCCAGCAGGGTTTTGACGACGCCGCTGGAATCGACGCCGCGGATCTCCTCCACCTCGGCGCGGGTGAGCGGTTGCTTGTAGGCGATGATCGACAGCGTGTCGAGCGCCGGTTGAGACAGGCGGAACGTTTTGTCGAGCTTCAGCATGCGGCGGATCCACTCGAAGTAATCCGGCCGCGTTCCGATCTGGTACCCTTCCGCCACCTCGACGATCTGCAGACTGCGGTCCTCGTAGTCGGCGCGCAACTCTTCCAGGATATCGCGGACGGCGTCAGCGGTGGTGCCGTCGGCCAGCACCTGCTGAAGGGTCTCCGGCGACAAAGGCGCGTCGGAGGCCAGGAGCAGGTTCTCTATGATGGCTTTGATTTTTTCGCGTTCCACGTTGTCCGGTTCCGGTCAGTTCTTGAAATACTTGCTCAACGAAAGTTCCTGCGTGTGGTAGTGCGACTGCAACTGCTTGCCGTACAGGCGCGTGGGTTCGGAGATGATTCTCTCGAACTTCATCCGGCAGAAGGTCTGGCCGTCTTCGATCATGAACGGCACGTCGTGCGGCCGCACTTCCATGACGGCGCGGGTGCCCTGGCTTTTCGCGCCCTTGCCCGGATGCCAACCGAAACCGGGATCGAAGAAGCCCGCGTAATGCGTACGCAACTCGCCGCTGTTGGGCTCGTACGCCACCATCTCGGACACGAGGTCCGGCCAGATGCAGATCTTCTCCTTCGACATCATGATGTAAAAGCTCTCCGGCTCCAGAATGAGCCGGTGCTTTTTAGAGTAATACACCGGCTCCCAAAAATCATCCGCATGATAGTGATTGGTCTTGCTGAGATCGACCACCTGGCTGTTGGCTTTGGCCTTGTAAGCGACGATGGAGTTCTTGCGGTTCGTGCCCTGCAGATCGACGCTGATGAACAGGCCGTCGTCGGCCTTCACCTTGTCCCAGTCCACCGCCCCGCCGTTTTTGTGATAGAGAATCGGTTTCTTCTTATACAGCGTCTGCAGCTGGCGGTCGGTGATCTCAGCGTTGCCCTGCTTGAGGCGCAACTGGTTGAGGGAGATGCCCTCCTGCACGCGCACCGGAAACGACCGCGACAGCACCTCCAGGTACAGCTTGCCCTTGTAGCCCGGCGCGATCTCGTCGAAGCGGTGACCGCGGTCGATGATCACCCGGGTGAACATGTCGAGCCGTCCCGTCGAGCTTTTCGGGTTGGTGCACCCGAACAGGCTGGTGGGCAGGTCCAGTTCCTCCAGCAGGGGAATCAGGTAGATCGCACCCTTTTCCAGGATTCCGCCGTCGCGCAGGTCGACCTCGTACAACTTCAGGTCCTTGAGCTTTTTCTCGACGGTTTCGTTTTCCGGCAGAAAACTGCTCTGGATGCGGTACGCCTTCTGCCCCAGGCGCAGGTCCAGACTGACAGGCTGGATCTGGCTGTCGTACAGCGTGCGCGGCGTGTGGATGATGCCCTGGTGGTACGCCAGCTCGATCTCGCGGTCGGTCAGGTAGCCGGACTTCCCCTTCAGACTTTGTTGCAGGGACGTTTTAACCAGAGACTTGGCGGTCAGCTTTTTCATTCAACCAAACGTGGGATTCGGGATTGCGCGGATCGGGGTGCCGATGGCCCGGGATCAGGCTTGGACGGACGCCAACAGGCTGGAAAATCCGATTGACAGGCCATTTGCCGCTATGATTAAATCCTAATATTCATCACTTTGCAACCATTGTTTTCGAGTCCAAGTTTCAACGAATTATGCCTCTTTACGAGTACTTCTGCGAAACCTGTGAACAGGAATTCACCCTGTTGCAATCCACCTCCGCAAACAAGGAGGAAACGGTGTGCGACCTGTGCGGCTCCGGTAACGTGAGGTACAAATTTTCCTCTTTCGCGTCCAAGGTGGTGGGAGGCACTCCCAAAACCTCCAAGCCCGTGACGATGGACGATTATCCCAACAAGGATGTGTTCAAGCTTCCTGTCCCGAGATTGCGTTCGGAACTTTAGCGGCACGTGACGAATTCTGAATAAAACACCCCGGAGTCGCAAAATCCGGGAGGCGGGATCGGGTCCCCGCCGGGCGACGGCCCTTCTCTATTATTGTTACATTCCTGCAAGGTGGGTGCATTTCATGGGTTCTTCTTCAAAACAATCGCGTAAAAAATCGTGGACCGGTCCGGTGCTGGGTGTGGTCGCGGCGGGCCTCGTCGTCTGGACGTTCACGGAGTTGTCCACCCCCGAGGCCAATCTCGAACCTTACAACCAGTTCCAGGCCATCCCCGCCAGCACCACGGAACCCGAGCCGCCCGCTCCCGTTGAAACCATATCCACCCTTGCCCCGGCTCCGGAAGAAGTCGAGCAGGCGGTGCCGAAGCAGGAACCCACGCTGGAGGACAACCTGGTCGCAGAAGCGGAGGTGGAACCCGGCATCGATCCGGCCACCGGTATCGACCTGGATAAGGAACTGCGCGAGGCGCGGCCGAAAACCCCCACAGGCAAGGACCTGCCACGTCAGACCCTGGAGCACATCGCCAAGGGCATCGAGTACTCGGAAAAAGGCATGTTCAACCACGCCGACCTCGAGTTCGAAAAAGCCTCGAAGATCAGCCCCAACGCGCCGGAAGTGTATTCCCTGTGGGGTACGTCGATGCGCATGGCGGAAAAATACGCGGGCGCCGACCGCAAGTTCAAACGCGCCCACGAACTGGCCCCGAATGACGCCGAGATCACCCTCAACTGGGGCATGGCCCGGTTGTTCGGCAAAAACGCCGACGGCGCGCTGGAACTGTTCAAGGAAACCGTGGCGCTCGATCCCGACAACCACCTCGCATGGAACTACCTGGGCAAGGCGTACGGCCTGAAAAAGGATTACGTCAACGAGGAAGAGAGCTACATGAAATCGCTGGAGCTCAAGGAGGACTTCGCGCAGGCGCATTTCAATCTCGCTGTCGTTCGCAGCCTGCAAAAAAAGTTTGAAGACGCCGCGCCGCATTTCATCCGCGCCATCGAGCTGGACAAGCAGTTCGAAAAACCCTTCGTCGTCCAGTTCCTCACCGCCATGGGCCTGAAAAACAAAACCAGCATGAAGGAAGCGAAGTTGAAAGAAACGGGTGAGGACAAGGCCCACGATCACGACAAGCACGGAGACCATGAACACGAGAAAGGCGAGGAGCACGCCAGGCACGAGCCGCAGGAAGCCAAAAAATCCGAAGGCTCCGACCACAGCATGGAGGGCTCCGGCTCCAACATGGTGAAGACCGTCACCCACCTCGACGGGCAGGTGCTCGTCAACGGCGAACCGGCGGGCAAGCGCGGCGTGGTGTACCTGGAGACCACCAACAAGCTGAAGGTGCCGGAGCAGGCCACGCAGAACATCACCATCACACAGAAGTCCAAACAGTTCCTGCCGGGTCATTCGGTGGTGATGGTCGGTTCCACGGTGACCTTCATGAACGAGGATTTCGAGGTGCACAACATCTATTCCAAATCCAGCGGCAACCAGTTCAACCTGGGGGCGATGTCCGGCGGCGTGCAGAAGCAGATCACGTTCGACACCCCGGGCCCGGTGGTTTTGCGCTGCAACATGCACAAGGACATGGTGGGCACCCTGTTCGTCGCCCCCAACGGCTACGTTGCGGAAACGGATGAAAACGGCCGTTTCGTCCTGCCGGTGGTCAAGAGCCAGGACTACAAGATGGGCTTCTGGCATCCGCGCATGTTCCCGCAGGAAGTGGAAGCGAACATGCGCTTCCTCAACCTGACCGGTGAAGACAAGACGCTCAAGCTCGAGATCAAGACGCAGTCCGATCCGGCAGACATCCACGACCTGGTGGACGGCACGGATTACAACGAGATCGTGGACAAGATCGAGACGGAAATTTACGGTGCCATCGAGCACTGGAAGCAGGGCAAGAAGTATTCTTCGCAGAAACGCATGCTGACGGCCATCACGCGTCACTTCGACGGTGGCGGACTGAAAGACGCCATCACCAAAAGCTTCAGCGAAAACCGGAGCCAGAACCTTGAAGACGGTCTTGACAAAATCCGCAAGCAGATCGCGGGCATCGACAAGTCCGAGGAAGTGACCGAGGCCTCGCTCAAGTTCAAGGCCAAGCGCATCATCGCGCAGCTGAAAAACAACGTGCGCGAGCTGGAACACCGCCTCAATCCGGACAAGAAAACCACCCAGTGACCGCCGTGCCGGGCAGTTTGATTTTGCCCTGCCGGGATGGTACTTTGAACGCATGACACTGCGCATTTTCAACACCCTGACCGGCAACAAGGAGGAGTTTGTCCCGCTCTCGCCGGGCAAGGTGCGCATGTACGTCTGCGGCGTCACCGTATACGACTACTGCCACGTCGGCCACGCACGCGCCGCCATCGTCTTCGACACCGTCTACCGCTACCTGAAACACACAGGCTTCGACGTCACCTACGTCCGCAACTTCACCGACATCGACGACAAGATCATCAACCGCGCCCGCGAGCAGAAGGTGGATTGGCAGGAGGTGACGCGCAAGTACATCAACGCGTTCTACGAGGACATGGACGCGCTCAACGTCGAGCGTCCGACCACCGAGCCCCTGGCCACCGAACACATCGGCGACATGATCGCAATGATCGAGGGCCTGGTGAAGGCGGGCAAGGCCTACCCCGCCGAAGGCGACGTGTATTATTCGGTCAAGGCGTTCCCCGAATACGGCAGGTTGTCCAAACGCAATGTCGAGGACATGCAGGCGGGAGCGCGCGTGGAGCCGGGGGAACACAAAAAAGACCCGATGGATTTTGCGCTTTGGAAAAAAAGCAAACCCGATGAACCGGCGTGGGACAGCCCCTGGGGACCCGGCCGTCCCGGCTGGCACATTGAGTGCTCGGCCATGAGCTACCAACTGCTGGGCGACACGTTTGACATCCATGGCGGCGGCAAGGACCTCGTGTTCCCGCACCACGAAAACGAAATCGCCCAGTCGTGCGGCTTCACCGGCAAACCGCCGGTGCGTTACTGGGTGCACAACGGCTTCGTCAACATCAACAAGGAAAAGATGTCGAAGTCGCTCGGCAACTTCTTCACCATCCGAGACATTTTAAAAACGTTCCACCCGGAAGTGCTGCGCCTGTTCCTGCTGACCAACCATTACCGCGGGCCGATCGATTTCTCCGACCAGTACCTGAAAGACGCCGAGAAGAACCTCGACCGCTTCTACGAATTCTTCGCGCAGGCCGAGTCCAAACACGGCGGCTTGAACGGCGGTGCGGCACAGATTCCGGAGGACACCCTGCGGGCGCAACCCCTGATGAAGAAGTTCGACGAGGCGATGGACGACGATTTCAACACCGCGGTGGCTCTGGCGGATTTGATGGAAGAGTTGCGCCGACTCAACAGGCAGTTGGGTGAAGACGGCACCGACCGGGACGCGTTTCACCGGGACGCGGCGACGCTGCGGCATGCGGGACAACTTCTGGGCCTGTTCTGCCGAAAGCCGGAGGAGTACAAATCCGAGACGCGCGTCATCAAGGGCGGCGGGCAGGAGCTCGACGTCGCGCGCATCGAACAGCTGATCGCCGAGCGGCAGGCGGCCAGGTCGTCGAAGGATTTCGCCACCGCCGACCGGTGCCGCGATGAATTGCTGAAAATGGGCGTGGTCCTGAAAGACACCAAAACGGGCACGACATGGGAAGTCCAGTAAACAGCACGCATGATTCTTTTTCCGATGCCTACCTGAAATTCTACCGGCTCCATTCGCGGATGGAGGTGAACGAGGCGGAAGAACCGCCGGTGCCGGAGAAGGTGATCCGCTGCGTGTGGAACGACCAGTTGTTCAAAACTCCCCACCTGAAAACCACCGACGGACAATCCCTCGAAGTCGTCTTTCCCGGCTACTGGAATTTCGGAAGCGGTCCGGATTTCAAAAGCGCCGCCGTCCGCATTGGCGGCGAACTTTTGGAAGGCGACGTGGAACTGCACGTGTTCGGCTCCGACTGGGCGGCGCACGGCCACAGCGGCAACAACGAATACGACAACGTCATCCTGCACGTTTTCATGTGGAAGGGCCGGGGCCGACGCAAGCTCAGCACCAAAGAAGAATCAACAACACCGGAACCGAAGCTGTCGCGTCCGCACATCCACGAACTCGAACTGAAAAAATACCTGAAGCGCGGCATCCTGAAACTGAACGAGGAGCTGGATTTTGAATCCTATCCCGTCCTGCACTCGTTCAACTACGGCCTGTGCCACCAGCCGCTGTCGCGCCTGCCGGAGGAAAAACTGCTGAAACTGCTGAACGCCGCCGGCGACGCGCGCATCCACACCAAGATGGACCGCTTTCACGACCGGGTCATAACCAGGGGTTACGAGCAGACGTTTTACGAAGGGGTGGCGGAGGCGATGGGCTATCCAAGCAACAAACTGCCGTTCCGCCTCCTGGCGGAAAATGTACCGATCGTGGAACTGCGCGAGACCCTCCCCGCCCGCGCCAGCGAGATGGAACGCACGGAAATCATCCAGGCGGTGCTGTTCGGGGTGTCGGGACTGATAGATTTCGATGAGATCGTCGAAAACGAAAACCTTCTGCCCGCCGAGCGCATCTTCTTTGACAGGATGGCGAAACACTGGACGTCCCGGCGGGACCGCTGGGAGGACCGGCTGATGAGCCCGCGCGAGTGGAAATTCGGCAAAATGCGCCCGGCCAATTTCCCGTACCGTCGCATCGCCGCCCTCAGCCACCTTCTGGTTCGGCACTGGGAAAACGGCATGTTCGCCGATTTTCTCGACACGCTGCAATCCGCCGTTTCCAATTCCGGCGAGACAGGGTATACTAGGCCGACCCGTAACAGGCTGACGCAGTTTTTCTGTGTGGAAGCCGCGGACTACTGGTCGCGGCACTACACGCCGGGAGGCAAGCCCCTCAAGCAAAATCAACAGCTTGTGGGCCCCGACCGATCGCGGGAGGTGGTGGTGAACATCGCCATTCCCATCGGCCTGATCTACGCCCGGGCGAGCAAATCGGTTCCACTGGAGCAGGCTCTCAGTTCCCTGTTCCAGGTCAAAAACCGGCCCGCGGACAACAAGTGGATCCGGTTCATGAAGCACTACATCATGGGCAACGAAGAGCGCATGCTCAAACCGTTGACCAGCGACCAGCAGACGCAGGGATTGATGCAGATTTACCAGGACTACTGCACCAAAAATGAAAACAACTGCCTGCGTTGCAAGTTTCCCGGCATGGTGGAGCGGTATTTCTCCTGAAAAGCCCCGTCCGTCCCCCGGTTTTTCGCGTAAAACCCTTGATTCGATTGAATTAAGAATATAAAGTGGGATCATTCATCCCCATCCCGGCCCTCGCGCCGCACAGGTACGTTTATCATGGATCATTTGACTGACCTCGAAGATCAGAGCATTTACATTCTTCGTGAAGCTTATAAAAATTTCAAAAACCTGGCCATGCTGTGGTCCATCGGCAAGGACTCCACGGTGATGCTATGGCTGGCGCGCAAGGCGTTTTTCGGCCACTGCCCGATCCCGCTGGTGCACATCGACACCTCTTACAAGATTCCGGCAATGATCGAGTACCGCGACCACTACGCCAAAAAATGGGGCCTGAACCTCATTGTCGGCCAGAACAAGAAGGCCCTCGACGAGGGCATGAACCACGAAATGGGGCGCCTGGTGTGCTGTGAAGCGCTCAAGACCCAGGGCCTGCAACAGACCATGGAAGAGTACAATTTCACCGGACTCATCCTCGGTATCCGTCGCGACGAAGAGGGCACGCGCGCCAAGGAGCGCTACTTTTCGCCGCGCGATAAAAACTTTGAATGGAACTTCAAGGATCAGCCGCCGGAGTTGTGGGATCAGTTCAAGACCACCTTCGCCGAAGGCACTCACATCCGCATCCATCCCCTTCTGCACTGGACGGAGTTGAACGTCTGGGAATACATCGAGCGGGAGAACATCCCCATCATCGACCTGTATTTCGCCAACAAGCAGGGAGAACGTTACCGGTCCCTCGGTTGCGCCCCCTGCACCGGCTCCATCAAGTCCAAGGCGCGGAATGTGAAAGAGATCATTGATGAATTGAAAAACACCACCGTATCCGAACGCTCCGGGCGCGCGCAGGACCAGGAAAACGCGTACGCCATGCAGAAGCTTCGGGCTAAAGGTTACATGTAAATATGGGAGACAACGGATTCAAGACTCCCCAGGATGGCCGCCTGATGAAGCTGGTCATCGTGGGACACGTGGATCACGGCAAATCCACGCTCGTGGGTCGTCTGCTTGCCGACACCGACAGCCTGCCCACGGGCAAGCTGGATTTCGTAAAGAACATCTGCGACCAGCAGGGAAAGTCGTTCGAGTTCGCTTTCCTGCTCGATGCTCTGGAAGAAGAGCAGGAGCAGGGCATCACCATCGACACCTCGCAGATCTTCTTCAAGACCGAGAAGCGCTGGTACGTCATCATCGACGCCCCCGGCCACAAGGAATTTCTCAAGAACATGGTCACCGGCGCCGCCAACGCGGAGGCCGCCCTGCTTCTGATCGACGCCCACGAAGGCGTGCAGGAGCAGTCGCGCCGCCATGGCTACATCCTGCGCCTGCTCGGCATGACGCAGGTAGCGGTGGTCATCAACAAGATGGACCTGGTGAAATACGACCCGGAAGTGTACTTTCGCATCAAAAGCGAGTACACGCAGTTTCTGGAGTCGATCGGCATCGAGGTGCGCGAGTTCATCCCTATTTCCGCGAAGGAAGGTGAGAACGTCGCCAAGCGTTCCGAGCACATGCCGTGGTACACCGGGCCGACCATCCTCGAACGCCTCGACCAGTTCCAGGAAAAAGTCAGTACCGTGGAAAAACCGTTCCGCATGCCCATCCAGGACGTGTACAAGTTCGACCAGCGACGCATCATCGCAGGCCGGGTGGAATCGGGCACGGCGAAAGTCGGCGACCGCGTCCTCTTTTCTCCGTCCAACAAGAGCACGGTGATCAAGAGTATCGAAACGTGGAATGCGGATACCCCGGCAGCGGTGGAAGCGCAGCACTCGGTGGGCATCACGCTGGCCGAGCAGTTGTTCCTGGAGCGTGGTGAGATCATCAGCCTCGAAAAGAACGCACCGGTGGTCACCACCACGTTCGACGCCAACGTGTTCTGGATGGGACAACGCCACCTGAAACGGGGCGAAACCTACAAGCTGAAACTCACCACGCAGAACGTGGACTGCGAGGTCGTCGAGTTCAAGAAAGCCATCGACGCCTCGACACTGGAAACCCTCCCGGACCAGGATTTCATCGCCAAGAACGACGTGGCGGAAGTGACGCTACGCACCAAGCGGCCCGTCGCTTTCGACCTGTTCACCGACATCGCCGAAACCGGACGATTCGTGCTGGTGGATGAGTACGACGTGTGCGGTGGCGGCATCATCACCCACTTCACCCCGCTTGAGGAAGTGGATCGCCTGCGCAACGAGGCACGCTACCGCGACTCGCACTGGGTGAAGGGCACCGTCACCTCGGAAATGCGCGCCTACCGCAACGGGCACCTGCCCGCCATGATCCTGTTCACCGGAAAGTCCGGCACCGGCAAGGCAGCGCTGGCAGGCAAGCTGGAAGAAGTGCTGTTCCACCAGAATTTCCAGAGCTACCTGCTGGACGGACGCAACATCCAGGTGGGCGTCGGCGCCGACATGGACGCGGAGACGTATTTCTCCGACGGCGAGGCGGTTCGCCGCTTTGGCGAGGTGGCCAAGTTGTTCCTCGACGCGGGCCACGTGGTCATTTCCACCTCCAACGTGTTCAACCAGGAGGACCACTCGAACGTCAACCTGCTGATCGAACCGAGCCCGCTGGTGGAGGTGCGCATCACCGACGACCAGTACCCGAAAGGCATGCCGGAAATCGTGCTCAGCCTGAACGACGCCAAGGACATCGACACGGCGGTCACCCGCATCGTTGATTACCTGAAGGAAAAGAAAATCCTGACCGGCCACAACTATTCAATCTAACCCCACTCCATGGGGTGGAAGCGGGCACGGAAAATGAATCCAGAACAGGGCCCCGGACCCTCGTTCGCGGTCAACGTGCTGACCCGTTTCCCTCCCGCATGGCGGGAGAGAATTTGTTTGACTTTTGCCGCTTCCCATGTCAATTTACAATCTTCATTCTGGGGTTAATTGACCGAAAATACGGCATTTTGAGGAAACATCCATGCCCAAGATCACCGTTCACGACACCGAAACCGGTGAACAGAAAGTCTTCAAAGTCGGCTACGGCGGCAACCTGAGAAAAGCCGCCCAGCACCACGACATCAGTCTCTACCGGGGCCTCCACGAATACACCAACTGCCACGGCATGGGGTCCTGCGGCACCTGCCTCGTGGAGATCGAGCCCATGGAACACGTGAACGATCACGGTCTCATCGAGAAACTCCACAAGATCAACGGCAACCGCAAGCTGGCCTGCCGCACCAAGGTGTACGGCGACATCTCCATCAAGACCAAGCTGGTGGAGTGAGCGCCCTCTCCGGCACTCCCCTTTCCTTCTTATCCGTCTGAACGACCCGGCAAAATATGTGGACGGCGAAAGTGCGTCTTCAAATGATCTGAAGCAGGATCAGCATCGGCAGGAAGATGAGCCCCATCACCGTCACTCCCGCATGCAAAACCACATCCCATTTGCGGCTCATCGGAATGATTGTGATAAAGTAGAGGGCCACGAGGTAATCCCAGATCGTGTTTTCTCCATGAATTGCATTGATCACGAGGTAGGAACCGAGTCCGAACAGCACCGCAATATAAACCAGCAGATGCGTCCGCACCAAAGAGGGGGTCTTCTTCTGAAACCCGAGCGACAATCCGACGAACACGTTGATGATATGCAGGCAGATGGTGGCCGCGACCCAAATCAGGGACGGCGACGCCTGCACCTGATCGATCATGTTCGGGGGATTCATGGATGCATCTCCAAAGGCTGGCTGGAAAACAGGAAAGGAATTTTAACATGGATTTGAATCTGGCAGGACGCAAAGTCCTGATCACGGGCGTGGGAGACGGCATCGGCCGCGAACTGGCGCTGGCTTTCGGAAAAGAAGGTGCGCGCGTCGCCGGGTGCGCCCGCACCACGGAGCGCCTGCAGACTCTGGAAAAGGAAATCGAAGGCGACGGGCACCTGTTCCAGTACGCCGACCTCATGCAGAAGGACGACCTCGAACGCTTCTTCTGGTTTGCGGTGGAGCAGCTGGACGGACTCGACGTACTCATCAACAATGTCGGTTCCATCACCAAAATGGCGACGTTCTTCGAACTCACCGACGACGACTGGCAGGAGGCGTTTGACATCAACCTCATGACCGCCGTTCGCCTGTGCCGGTTGGCGGTGGCGGAGCTGAAAAAATCGAAGTCTCCCTGCATCCTCAATATCTCGTCGATCGCGGGCAACCGTCCGACCGGAATCTTCCCGCATTACGCCGCCATGAAGGCGGGGATTTCGAACCTCACCGTGTCGCTCGCACACACCCTCGCGCCGGACGGCATCCGCGTCAACACCGTCGCGCCGGGTCCGGTGTGGACACGGTCCTGGGAATTCGAAGCGGAGGCCGGCGCCAAAAGTTCGGGCCAGAGCAAGGAAGAAAAAATTGAAGAGATCAAGCAGTCCACGGCGCAGGAAGTGCCGCTCAAACGCATCGGTGTGCCGGCGGACGTCACCGGTCTCACGCTGTTTCTCGCCTCGGATCAGGCATCGTGGATCACCGGCGCGCATTACACCGTTGACGGGGGCATCGTCAGCAACCCGTTTTAAAAAATAAACCGTGTCGTTAAATCCGCTTGCGCAGTCCGTCGTGTATTTCCTGGAGGGTCTGTTGCAGGGTGTATTTGTAATCCCATTCGGGATAATCGGTTTTGAAGCGCGTGACGTCACTGATCCACCAGATGTGGTCTCCCGCCCGGGCCTTATCCACATATTCCCATTTCAGTTTGTTGCCTGAAATTTCCTCGCACATCTGGATCGCCTCCAGCACCGAGCAGTTGCTGTGGCGCCCTCCTCCCAGGTTGTACACCTTGCCCACTCCCGGCCGCATGTAAAACTGGTAGAGCGCCGAGACGGTGTCGCTGCTGTGGATGTTGTCGCGCACCTGCTTGCCCTGGTAGCCAAACACCTTGTAGGGGGTTTTCTTCATGGTGCACATCATCAGGTACGAAAGGAAACCGTGCATCTCCGTCCCGGAGTGCGCGGACCCGGTGAGGCACCCCGCACGGAAGCACGCCGTCTTCATGCCGAAGTAGCGGCCGAACTCCTGCACCATCAGGTCGCCCGACAGTTTGGACACGCCGAACAGGCTGTGCATGCATTCATCGATGCTCATGCTCTCGTCGATGCCGTGGGCGTAGTACGGATGCTTGGTTTCCAGTTCCCAGCGCGTCTCTTCTTCCACGAAGGGAAAGGAATTCGGCCGGTCCCCGTACACCTTGTTGGTGGACATGTAGATGAAAACGGCGTCCGGACAGAACAGCCGGGCCAGCTCCAGAAGGACCAGCGTGCCGTTGGCGTTGACCGTGAAGTCGGTCATCGCCTGCTCTGCGGCCCAGTCGTGCGACGGCTGCGCCGCGGAATGAACGATGAGTTTCGTGTCCTTGCCGTACGTCTTGAACAACCGCTCCATGTTGGCACGGTCGCGGATGTCCACGGAGTGGTGGGAGTAGGAGTCGTAAGTCTGGGTCAGGCGCTGTTCGTTCCACACGGTGGAAGCCTGTTCGCCGAAATAGACCGAACGCATGTCGTTGTCCACGCCGTGCACATAAAATCCCTCACCCAGCAGAAACTCAACGGCTTCGGAGCCGACCATGCCGCTCGAGCCGGTCACAATCGCAATGTCTGTCATTGTATGATCCTGCAGCAGGCGTCCCGCGGCCGTATCTCGCCCGGCGTGCTCACCATTTCCTGCGTTGCCAACGGGTCGCAATTATTCTATTCTTGAAATCATTCAGCTATTCAATATAACAGACAACCTTTTCCCCCTCAAATGATGAACCCTCAAATCTTCCGCGAATACGACATCCGGGGCCTCGTGGAGCAGGACCTCGCTCCCGAAAACGTCGAGTTGATCGGCAAGGCCATCGGCACCTATTTCCGGCGCCACAACAAAAAGACATTGTCACTGGGTTGGGATATTCGCGCCAGTTCCAAAGAGTTCCGCGTCATCCTGACCCGGGCCCTGAACGCGACGGGATGCGATGTCATCGACATCGGGATGGTGCCGACGCCGGTCGCCTATTACTCCCTTCACAAACTGGACGTCGATGGCGGGGTGATGATCACCGGCAGCCACAACCCGCCGGAATTCAACGGATTCAAAATCAGTTTCGAAAAGCACAGCCTGTACGGCCAGCGCATCCAGGAATTGAAGGCACTGATCGACAATAACGATTTTGAGACCGGGAGCGGAAGCGCCCGGGAACAGGACATCAAGCAGGACTACATGGACCACATTGCCGGCCTGATTGAAATCAAGCGTCCGATCAAGGTGGTGCTGGACGGAGGCAACGGCTGTTTCGGCATCGTCGGCCCCGAACTCATCCGCCGCATCGGCGTGGAAAGCATCGAGCAGTTCTGCGAACCGGACGGCACGTTTCCGAACCATCATCCCGATCCCACCGTGGCCAAATACATGGAAAGCCTGATGGCCCGCGTAAAACAAGAACAGGCGCAGATAGGAATCGGTTTCGACGGCGACGCCGACCGCATCGGCGTGGTGGACGACAAGGGCAACCTGCTGTGGGGCGACCAACTGCTCATCCTGTTCGCGCGCGACCTGTTGAAACGCCACCCCGGTACGGCGGTGGTGGGCGAGGTGAAGTGTTCACGCAACCTGTTTGAAGACATCAAGAAACACGGAGGCCAGCCGCATATGTCCGCCGCCGGTCATTCGCTCATCAAAAAAAAGATGCAGGAAACCAAGGCCCTGCTTGCAGGCGAGATGAGCGGACACATGTGTTTCGCCGATTCCTACTTCGGATTCGACGACGCCATCTATGCCGCCTGCCGCATGCTGGAGATCGTTTCCAATACAGAGCAGCCGGTTTCCGAGATGCTCGCCGACCTGCCCGTCATGCACAACACGCCGGAAATCCGCATCGACTGCCCCGACGACCTGAAATTCAGCCTGGTGAAGGAAGTGACCGAAATCTTTCGCGCACGCTACAATGTGATCGACATCGACGGCGTGCGCATCGAGTTCGATGAAGGCTGGGGCCTGCTCCGCGCGTCCAACACGCAGCCGGTGCTGGTTCTGCGGTTCGAGGCGACGAACAAGGAAAAGCTCAACGAGTACCAGCAGCTGGTGAGCGCCGAACTCGAAAAATACAAACCTGATGTCAACTTCGTCCCGGTGCCTGCATGAAGTACGCGCACACACGCTTCCGCGTGTCCGACATGGACGCATCGCTGAAGTTCTACCGCGACGTGCTGGGAATGAAAGTGGTTGAGGAATCGACTTCGCCGCGCGGCTCGAAACTGGTGTTCCTGCAGTTTCCGGAAAACGACGCCGAACTGGAGTTGTGTTCGTTTCCCGACAGCGGCGAGGTTTCCGTGCCCGAAGACCTCGTTCACCTCGCGTTCGAGGTGGACGACCTGGATGTGTGGTTGAAACGGTTGAAGGAAGGTGGCGCGCCCATCACCGAAGGACCCACCGAAAGCCGCAGCGGCTCGCGGTTCCTCTTCACCGAGGACCCGGACAAATACGAGATCGAGATCATTCAGCGCGGAAACCCCTGAATCCGCCTCAGGTCACGATCACCCCGGCGTACCCCACCACGCTTTCCATATCGCCGCTCACTTCCCCCGACGTCATGTAGCGGCTGAGCACCGCCTGCTTCGCGCCGAGGTCGCGCACGGTGGTCAGCATGACGGTGGCGGGATTGACCCCGCACATGGTGATGCGCTCGTCGTGCACGGTGGTGTGGAGTCCGGCGGCATCGAGTTTCAATATCCGGTCAATGGCCCGGCGATCCTTTTCCAGCGCGCTTTCATGCGTTTCATAATGCGTCATGTCCGAGCTCGCCACCACCAGCACCGGTTCATTCATCTCCTCAATCGCACCCGCCAGCGCGTGCCCCACCTTCACGCAGTCATTGAGGCTGAGCCGTTTCAGGCAGAGCGGCACAAACTTGAATGTTTTTTTCAGGTATTGAAGGAAAGGCAGTTGCGTTTCCAGGGAATGCTCGTTTTCGTGCGCGGCTTCATCTTCCTCCACGCCGGGCAGGTGTTTCCTGATGGCGGCGGCGAGTTCGGTGTCGATCTGCACGTCGCCCATGGGCATGACCCACGCGCCCTGGGACTGGATGGCGACGGGCCGGCCGCGGCCCGTGTGGTTGGGTCCGATGAGAAGGATGCGTTCGGGAATCTCGATGCGCTCGTACACGGATCCCGCGACGTCACCGGAGTACATGAAGCCCGCGTGCGGCGCCACCACCCCCAATGCACGCACGGCATTGCGGTCGCCTGACAGGTGGCTTTTGACTTCCTCGATCAACGCCTGGGGCTGGTCCGGATAAAAGCGGCCGGACACCGCGGGTTGGCGAAGCATCCCACACCTCCCGTTTCAAACTACCGGTTGCGCACCGCCCCGGTCATCGGCACGAAGCGCACGCCGGTGATGACCTCCTGCGAAATGCCCCCGGCATCCTTCCGGATCAGCAACAGTTTTTGTGCCACCTCGGCTTCCACCGGAAGCACCATGCGCCCGCCGACCTTCAACTGGTCGAGCAAGGGTTCGGGCACCTTCGGGGCGGCTGCGGTGATCATGATGGCATCGAACGGCGCGTGTTCAGGCCATCCCTTGTAGCCGTCGCCGTGGCGGGTGTGAACATTATTGTACCCCAGTTTTCGCAGGCGGTCGCGGGCCTCACGGGCGAGGGGTTCGACGATCTCGATGGTATAGACTTCGCTTGCCAGTCCGGAAAGCACCGCGGCCTGGTAGCCGGAACCGGTGCCGATCTCCAACACGCGGTCGCCGGGTTTCAACTCCAGAGCCTGGGTCATGAGGGCAACGACGTAAGGTTGCGAGATGGTCTGGCGGTGGCCGATGGGAAGGGGGAAATCAGAGTAAGCGAACGGTTGCCGCGAGGCGGGCACGAATTGGTGCCGGGGAACACGGCCCATGGCCTCGAGCACCCGCGGGTCGGTGATGTCCCGCCCGCGCAGGTCCTCGCTTACCATGCGGCGGCGTTCCTGTTCGAAACTATCCGGCCAGGACAGGCCGGGTGGAAATGAAACCGAGAAGACGGCTGTGAAAAGGAAAAAAAGAAGAAGTTGTTTACAAAATGAGACCGTTCTTTTTAAGCCATTCTTCCGTATCGAAGTTTTCGCTGACGAATTCCTCAAACTCGATTTCCTTTTGCGACAAAGGCTGGCCATCGATGTACTGAGATGTGTCCGCGGCTTTCTTTTTGGAACGGCGGGGTTTCTTCTTGGGTTTTTCCGAGCCCTCTTCCACTTCCACGTCAAACCCTTCGGTCAGGGTCTGCAGCTTGAGAACCAGAACCATGAAGCTCTGCGGGCAGATTTCCTCCCGCTTCTGTATTTCCGCAACGATCTTTTTAACTTTCTCGGAGCTCAGCACCGCTTCGGTGATGGCTTTCGAAAGCTTTTCGTAATCGCGTTCGGGATCCTCGGAGTGACTCAAGGAAACCTCCTTTCCTTAATTACACGTGTTTCCCCAAACAAAACTTGATTGCTTAGAGGCACCTTAAACCGGGGACCGCCCCATGTCAAGAACGGTAAACGGAACCTCGTTGCAGGTAAGCCTAATTGAACGATTAATATTGCGGTATCGAAGTATCGATTTTCTCCGACCACTCCAGAATCCCGCCGCGCATGCTTTTGACGTTGTCGAATCCCATCGACTTGAGCGCTTTGGCCGCCTTGAGGCTGCGCACCCCGCTCTTGCAATGAATCACGATTTCGTCCGTTTTCTGCAGGCCGTTCAGCTTTTCAGGATTCCGCTCCTCGATGACGTCGAGGGGGATCATCGTGGCGGCATCGATGCGGCAGATCTGCCGTTCGCCGTCCCCGCGCACGTCGATGAAACGGAAATTCCTGCCTTGATCGAGCATGGCCTTCACCGCTTCCGGTTCGATCTCCATCGCCCGGTCGGCTTCTTCATCTTCCGCCGCTGCAGGCATGATTCCGCAGAACTGTTCGTAATCGATGAGTTCCTTGATCGTCGGGTTGTCACCGCAGATCGGGCAGTTTTTGTCCCGGCGCAGTTTCATCTCGCGGAACTTCGTGGCTAGCGAATCGAAGATGAGCAGGCGTCCGCCCATGGGATCGCCCTTGCCCAGAATGATCTTGAGGGCTTCGTTGGTCTGCAGGCACCCGATGATGCCGCAGAGCACACCCAGCACTCCGCCTTCCGCACAGCTCGGCACCAGGCCGGGAGGGGGCGGTTCCGGGTACAGGCACCGGTAGCACGGGCCGTCCGCATGGTTGAATACCGAGACCTGCCCCTCGAAGCGCAGGATGCATCCATAAACATACGGCTTGCCCAGGAGAACGCAGGCGTCGTTCGCCAGGTAGCGCGTCGGAAAGTTGTCGGTGCCGTCCACGATCACGTCCCAGTCCTTGAAAATGCGCAGGGCGTTTTCAGAGGTCAGGCGCTCGTTGTACACGACGACGTCCACGTCGGAATTGATGTCTTTGATCCGCGCCTTGGCGGATTCCGTCTTGAGCACACCGACGGTCGATTCGCCATGCGCGATCTGGCGTTGCAGGTTGCTCTGATCCACCACGTCGAAGTCGATCAGACCCAGGGTGCCCACGCCCGCCGCGGCGAGGTACAGGGACACCGGAGATCCCAACCCGCCGGTGCCGATGCACAGCACTTTCGAGTTGCAGATTTTCTCCTGGCCTTCCACGCCCACTTCAGGCAGAAGCAGGTGGCGGCTGTATCGATTGATCTGGTCTTGCGTCAAACTCATGGTTCTGTTCCAGTGAATGGTTTATCCGGGATGGTTAGGTATGAGGTCATTCTATCAAATAGTGAGATGCTCGGAAACCGCAATTGGATTTATTCGGCCTGCGGCTACCCGTTTTGCGCCTCCCGAAAGGCCGCTTCCAGCCCCGGCAGGGCCCCCTCGATGACCGCATCCGGAAAACAGTACGACAGGCGGAAATAGCCCGGAGCGCCGAATCCGCGCCCCGGCACCACCAGCACCTTTTTCGCCGTCAGAATCTCGATGAACCGCATTTCGTCCTCCAGCGGCGATTTGGGGAAAAAGTAAAACGCCCCGCCCGGTTTCACCACGTCGTAGCCGATGCGCGTCAGTTCCGAGTAAAGCAGGTCGCGGCGCCTGCGGTAGGCGTCCACATCCACCGTCACGTGCTGGACCTCTTTCACCACCCGCTGAAACAGCGCCGGGGCATTGACGAATCCCAGCACCCGGTTGCAGAAGATGAGTCCCGACATGACGTTCGCCGCATCGGCGCATTCCGGGTGTACCGCCACGTAGCCGATGCGTTCGCCGGGCACCGCGAGGTCCTTGGAGTGCGAAGTGATGTACAGGCTGTGCTCGTACACCTCAATCGGGTTCGGCGTCGGTTCGCCCTCGAACAGGATCTTCTTGTACGGATCGTCGGCGATGAGGTAGATCGGTCTGCCTCGTTTCAGCGACTGCTCCTTCAGCAGGGCTGCCAGTTCTTCCATCGCCTGCCGGGTGTACACCACGCCGGTGGGGTTGTTCGGCGAGTTGATGATGACCGCCTTGGTCCGGTCGGTGATGGCGGCGGCAAGCGCGTCGAAATCGATCGAAAAATCCGGCCTGGTGTTCACCGCCACCGCCTGCCCGCCGTGGTTGTCCGCGTAGAAAAAATATTCAACAAAGTACGGCGCGAACACGATCACCTCGTCGCCCGGATCGAGCAGGGTCTTGAGCGCGATGTTGAGTCCGCCAGCCGCCCCGCAGATCATAACGATGTCGTCCGCACCCAGCGTCACCTTGCATTCCGCCGACAGGGCCTCTGCGATGGCGGCGCGCACATCCGGGAAACCCGCATTCGGCATGTAGCGATGGCGGCCGGGGGTGGGGTCCTGCGCGGCAGCGAGGATGGCCGCCTTCACCGCTTCCGGCGGTTCCGCCACCGGGTTGCCCAGGGACAGGTCGAACACGTTTTCCTCGCCATGTTCCTGCTTCAGGCGAATGCCTTCCTCAAACATCTTGCGGATCCAGGAGGCCCGCTCCATGAACCCCGCCACTTTTTCAGAAATCGCCATGCTTCCGTCCTTGCCGTTTTATTCTTTATGCCCGCCCGCGCGGCGGACCAAAAACCGGAATGATACTCCCCCGGGCGCCAAACGCAAACCCGGAATATTTTCCGCTCCGCAGATGCAGGTCTTTTTCGAAAAACCGATATAATCAAAAATATTTCGGCTTTAGGGAATTCGAGGGTTTTCCCTTCACACAAAATCCGCAATAATTAATGTTCCAAAGCCCGGGTTTCGATAAGGGAGGGACCAGGCGCCAGTAAAAAGATTTAAACAAAACGGTTTCAATTGTTTATCACGGCTCCAGGTTGAGCTATAAGGGGTAGAAACCGAATTCGAATACCCTGAACGGAAAACAATAATTGAATGCGGTCCCGAACTTCCTGCACCCTCTCCGGGCCTTTCTGGGTTTTGCTTGATTGGATCGGCCCGTCTACCCATTGCCATGACCCCACGATTCCCGAGACTTCTCTTATTCTTCCTGCTCTTTACCGGGGGCATTTTAACACAGGCCCATTCGGGCTTTGCTGAACCCGGGGAATCGTTTGCGGTGGAGACGCCGCCGGTTTTTTCGGAGCCGCACGATACCTTGATGGAGGTGCCGCTGGAGGAATTGTTCCAGATCACCGTCACCTCTCCCGCCAAAAAAGAACAACCGCTATATAAGACTGCATCCGCTATCTACGTGCTCACCGGAGAGGACCTGCGCCGCACCGGGGCCACCAGCGTGCAGGAAGCTCTGAGGCTGGTGCCGGGCATGATGGTGGCTCAGATCGATTCCGCCAGCTGGGCCATTTCCGCCCGCGGTTTCAACAACCGGTTCGCCAACAAGCTTCAGGTGATGATCGACGGCCGGTCGATTTACACCCCGGTGTTCTCCGGAGTGTTCTGGGACGAGGTCGATCTGATCCTGGAAGACATCGAGCGCATCGAGGTGATCCGCGGTCCGGGGGCCTCGCTGTGGGGCGTCAACGCCGTCAACGGCGTGATCAACATCATCACCAAGTCTGCCCAGCGCACGCAGGGTGGCCTGGTGAGCGCGGGGGCCGGCACCATGGTGCACACCATCGATTCCTTCCGCTATGGAGGGCAGGCCAGTCCGGAAACCGCCTACCGCGTCTGGGGAAAATACGTGCAGCGCGCGCCCCTCGACACCATGCAGGGCATGGAAGGAGTGGACGACTACCGCGTGGGGCGCGGCGGGTTTCGCGTGGACTGGAACCACTCGCCATCCAACACCTTCACCTTTTCCGGAAACTATTATGACGGGGAGCTGGAACGGAGGAACCGGAACGGATTCGTTTCGTTCGCGCCTCCCCAGGCCGGGGTTCAGCAAAGCGACTGGAAGATCGACGGCGGCATGTTCCTCGCACGGTGGAACCGCAAGCTGAGCCAGGATTCCGACTTTTCCCTGCAGTTTTATTACAACCGCCAGCATCGGCGCACCTTCCAGGTCGCGGACCTGACGATCGACACTTACGACCTGGATTTCCAGCACCGGCTCCAGATGGGACCGCGCCATGAAATCATCTGGGGATTCGGCCAACGGTTCTACGACGATTCCTTTGAAAACACGCTCGGCTTCCAGTTCGACCCCGATCGCCGGTTGAATTACATCACGAGCGGTTTCGTGCAGGACCAGATCGTGCTGTCGCCGAACCTGTGGACGCTCACCGTCGGCACCAAGCTTTCGGTCAACAACTTCACCGGCTTCGAGTACCAGCCGAGCGCGCGTCTCCTGTGGACGCCGGACCCCAGACACACGGTTTGGGCGGCGGTGTCCCGTGCGGTGCGCATCCCCTCCCGCGCCGACGATTCCCTGCGCATCAACCAGCCGGGTCCGGCCGGACCGGCCATCACCGCGCTCATCGGCAAAGAGGATTATGAGTCGGAAGACATGCTGGCACTGGAGTTGGGATACCGCGTTCAGCCGAGAAAAGACCTGTTGCTGGACATCGCCACATTCATGAATTTTTACGAAAACCTGAGGACGCTTGAACAGGGGGCCGTGTTTGTGGAGGGCACGCCCGCTCCGGCTCATCCGGTGGTGCCGTTCACTTTCCAGAACCGCAAGTCCGGGTACAGCTACGGCGTCGAGGCCGCTGTCAACTGGAACCCGCTGGACTGGTGGCAACTGAAAACGGCATTCACCTGGTTCGACTTGAACCTGGAGTTGGATCCGGGAAGCCAGGACACCACCATCGGCCAGGAAGAACAGGTGGACCCGATGTACCAGTTCAACGTGCGTTCCCACATCGACCTGCCGCGCCAATTCGAATTCGACCAGATCCTTTACTACGTGGACTCCATTCTGGCCAGCAGCACCCGGATCAAATCCTACACGCGGCTGGACCTGCGTCTCGGCTGGCGGCCCAATTCATCTTGGGAGTTCAGCGTGGTGGGACGCAACCTGCTCGACCCGCATCACCTGGAACTCACGACCGGCACGGCCCAGACCACAGACCTTTCGCTCATTGAACGCTCGGTTTTCGGCCAGGTGGTCTGGAGATATTGAAATGGTCCGGTTTCGGGGCAAACAGGGAGTGGGAAGAAGGTGTGGGGCGGTGCTGTTGCTCGCAATGGCCTGGCTCTTTCTTTCCAGTTTCCTCTATCCTTCCCGGATCATCGAGGGTCAGGTCCCGGAAAAATTTGACCAGGCCAAAGCCACGGCACTCAAGGTGGCTTACCTGCGTTACATCGCCGAATACACCACGTGGCCTTCACCGAAACTGGGAGCGACCGGCAGGCCGATCAAATTCTGCGTACTGGGTCACGATATTGAGGGCATGGCCCGGAGTATCGACCGGCTCATCATTGAATCCGGTTCTTCCATACAGGGCCGGCCGGTTCACCTGGAAATCCTGTCGCTGGGCATCCTGCCATTTTTCTCCACCAACACGGAACTTGCCGAATCGGTCCGATCCTGCCACCTCCTCTACGTATTGCCCTCCGAAAAAAACCGTTGGGATGGCCTGAAGGAACTCATCTCCAACCTGCCCATTGTTACGGTGAGCGAAATCGAAGGATTTTCGGAACAAGGCGGCATGATCCAGTTCGTGCTGACACCCGTGGCCGATGGCACATTGCGCTACACCCTGCACATCAACTTAAAACACTGCCAACGGACGGGACTGCGATTGAGCGCCAAGTTTCTGAACCTGAAACAAGCGGTGCGAATCGTTGAGTTCCCGGACTGATTGAAATGCTTTGAGGGGTGTGGGGAGAGGATTCAGAACCGGTGGCCAATCCAGACGACCGGGCCGATGATGGCATAACGCGGGATGTCCTCTTCGGACAGGATGAACTGCTCGTATTTGGGGTTGTCGGACTTGACGGCCAGCCTCTCGCCCGGAAGTCTTTGCAGGCGCTTGACCAATATCTCGTCCCTTGGCGTTCGCAGGCAATAGATGCCGTCATCACGAATGTAATTCACCGAGCCGTCGATCAACAACAGGTCGCCTTGATTAAGGGTCGGCTCCATGCTGTCGCTGATGGCCTCGATCAGCACCAGCCGGTCCTCTGGAACCTGGAGGTTTTCCTGCACCCATTTTTTCTTGAAAGCAAGGTGATCCACCATCTCACGGTGGTCCAGCGAGGCTTTCAGATTGGGGTCCGCCTCCCGGTAAATGCGGCTGAGGTAAAGGAATTCCTCCGCAGACGGGATCCTCTCCTCGTTTTCCTGAACCGGATCCTTGGCTTTGGGTCCCTGGCCGGAAACCAGCCACTCCAGGTTCACCTGCGGGTCCTGCAGCCGGCAAATGTTCAGCAACAGTTCCGGAGACGGGTTCACGGTCTCGCCGCGTTCAAGTCGGCTGATGTCCACCTGGTGTACATTCAGTTTGCGGGCAAACGCCAGCTGGCTCAATGACCCGCGCAAATTCCGGATGCGCTGACCCACTTCCTTCAAGTCTATTTTTTTATACTGGACGGCCAATTTATTAGTTTTTGTTTGACAGAATACGGGTGAACTGGATATAGTTTAGGTGCTCCGAAGTAGAGTCCTTTTTAGCAAACCCTTCCGTGCTGTCTTTAAAAAGAGCGTGCCCGTCCCATTGGGACGACCCTGAATGAATTGTTTGGATGTCAGGCTGAGTTGAGGAGGGGTAAACTATAAAATTCGGGCACTCGTCAGCCATAAGAGCGCCACATCGGCTTTCGGACAAAGTTCCCCTCCCCCGTCCAAAAGCGATTTTTGTACTGGTTTTGAAGCCCCGAGGCAGGGCCTGAGCAACCAGCTTTCCAGCCAGAAATACCTCTTTAATTGCGCAAGAATCAATCCTGCGAACGCGAAGTATATAACATTTTCCCGAAAATTCTACAGTTTTGTCAGGTTATATTGATTTTTTTGTTGAGGTTTTCATAACCTCTTTACTTTCAAATTGTTTCGACTGGAAACATTTTTGGAATTTCAGGAAAAGGGAATAGACACCCTGAATGGGTAATGATGTGTCTAACTACAGGGATTGGAACACCGCCTTGAACTGGGCCCCGTCCATCGGTTCCTCTCGGCACACCGCCAGGTTTTCCTCGATGTGGTTCAGCCGCTTCATGCCCACCAGCGCGGTGGCGATGCCGGGGGTGCTGCGCGTGAACTGCAACGCCCGTTGCAGATCGTTGAAGGGAGCGTCGCCGAACAAATGCCGCTGCTCTTCGGAAAGCGGTTCCAGCTTGCCCTGTGCGATGGAACCACTGACCACCGGGATCAATCCCAGTTCCCTGGCGGCGACCACGGCGGAAGTCACCTTGCCGTTGAGCGGCTGGGTCGGTCGCCCCACCGCTTCGCGCATCATCAGGTTGAACGGCAACTGCACGTACTGGAAATGATCCGCCCCGCTTTCCGTCACCGACCGGGCGATCTTCTTGGCGCGTTCCAATGACAGATGCTTGGCCTGCCCCGGCGGCAGGCGCAACGCGTTCCACGTCGCCAGCCCGTACGCGCGGATCTTGCCCTCCACCACCGCCTGCTCCAGAAACGCAAACGCGTTTTCCAGCCGGTCCCAGAACACCTCCTGCGGCACGTTGCCCAACTGGGCTTCGGGATTGTGCACGTAGTAGATGTCGATGGTTTCGAGGCCCAGGTTCCGGCGGCTCCGCTCCAACTGGTCCTGCAGATAGAGCGGGTGCATGCAGTGGCAGTCCGCCACCAGGTCGTCCATGCCGATGGCCGGCTCCTCGCCGGCCCCGTACTGTTCCTGGAACCACTCGACGCCCAGCGACTGCGGCAGGAACCCTCCCTTGGAACAGACGATCACCTCGTTGCGGTGCACTGCACCCTGCCCGACCAGTTCCTCCAGTGCGCGGCCGACGCAGCGCTCGCCGCGCTCACCGCGGTAATTGATGGCGGAATCGATGACGTTGATGCCCGCGTTCACGCAGTTGACGATGGACTGGTACACCATGTCGTCGGTGTCGTCGTCCGCATTGCCCAGGTAGGTGCCGAGGCCCACGGAAGACCAGTACAGCGGCCCCGCTTTTTGAAAATGCTCTTCACCGCATTGGAGTTCGAACCGGTCCCGATACTGCTTCGTGCCTTCCGGCGTGGCGTAGCCTGCAATCATAAACTCCCCGTAATGGAATGAAATGTCGTGTCGTTACCCATTGGTTCCGTGCGCCCTCACCTTACCATTTTATCCCATCACCCCAAAAAGCAAATCCACCGGGCCATGTCCGGAGCGAACGGTTTGCGTTGGGAGCGCGTCCGGTCTCCTTTATCCTTCCATAATTCAACAGCAATACCCCACCACACGTTCGAAATTGCCCCCACGGACCATCGCAGTCACCACCACGCAGTAGCCATTTTGCCCCCCGCCACGCGGGGTGATAAAGGTTTTCAAAATCAGTTCGCGAAATGATTTCTTTAGAAAAGCTTGCATCGGGGCGGTTTCGATTTCATCTAAACAGTACAAAGGGATATTGCGATCCGGGCCGCACCCGGACTACTCTAGAGGTAGTTTTTATTATTGTCCCGCAACCTTGTGAACAGGCAAAAAGGAGGGGCATCACCCATGACGACCAAACCAACGATTTATCAGGAAACCATGGCCGAAGGACCGAAGTTGGCCAAGGACATGGTTAAGGGCGCCGAGAACACCCGCGTGTTTCTGACGGACCTCACCGACGCGCTCAAGTTTCTTCTGCAGAAAGGCTTCTGGAAAAGCTGGGAGCGGATGAAAGAGGAGATCAAATTTCTTTACGGCAAGTTCACCACGTTCGACTACGTCTGCGGCGGCATCAGCTTCGCCCTGTGGGGCTTTGGCATGCTGATCGGTGCGATCGGCACCGGCCTCCTGCTGTACCAGGTGTTCCTGTGGTTGCAGGCGGGTGACTGGCAGTTCATGCCGCTGATGATGATCTGGACGTTCCTGTTCGAGGGCACGGCCCTGCACGGCTGGATGACCAGCCCCGAATCCTGGCTGGGCCTGCACACGATCCTCGAATGGATGCTGACCAACATCCCGATTTCCGTTGTGATGATTCTGGGCGGCGCGGCATTGAGCGGATTCATGGTCGCGGTCATCGTCGCCGCGCTCACCATCCGGCGCTTCCAGTTCGTACAGCAGGAGAAAAGCTAGGCAGGACAGGTGCGGTTCCAAAACGTGCAGGACCGCTTGTTGCGTGATTGCTTTTGAAGGAAGGAGGACCTCCGGGTCCTCCTTTTTTTGTTCAGGTATTCCGCGAAGGGTCGTGTTCCGGATATTTGCGGTAGAGTTTGTTGAGCAGCCGTTGCGCGGTGGCTTGTTTTGAGGGATCGTTCTTCAGCAAAAACAGATCGCGCGCCTTTTCGGCGTGGTGCACCGCCTTCTGCCCCTGCCCGATCTGGTCCGCCACCAGCCCCAGGTTGAAATGCGTCGCCGGGTGGTTGGGATCGTAGCTCAGGGACTTTTCGAATTCGGCAACCGCCTCTTCCAGTTTTTTGGCACGGCGGCACTGCCACGCTTTTCGGAAATGAATCTCGGCGGGATCCGTCGGGACGTTGCCCGGTTCCGGGTCGTCCGGTGTGAAAGCGGTCATGACCAACTCCCTGTCGGTATCGGGTGGGGGGGTTAATGGATGATGTCTTCCGGCCGCATCTTGAATTCCTTCAGCATCACTTCCTTGGCCTGCCGGGCCTGCGCCGTCCAGTTGGTTTCGCCCTGCGCCTCGTACAGGTCCTCCGCCAACTGGATGTGGCGGATGGCGGGACCGGAATCCTTCTGCTTGTAGTAGGCGCGGGACAGGTTGTAATGCGCTTCCGCGGAATTGGGATCGATCTCCAGAGCCGCCTGCCCGGTCAGGATCGCCTTGTCCAGTTGATCCATTTTCAGGTACGTCGAGCTTAACAGGTTCCACGCCTTGACGGAACGGGGATTGTTGCGGGCGCCGCGTTTGACGACGAGAATGGCTTTTTCATTCCGGTCCTGCCGGATCAGGATTTCTCCCAGTGTCAGGTAAGGCAGGGTTAACCTTGGGTTCAAGCGGACCGCCTCCTTGGAATGCTCGATGGCCCGGTCCACGTGTCCGCCCGCCAGGTAACAGGCCCCGGCCAGGGCGTGTTCCCGTGCGCGTTCGGGATCCTTCTCCAGCGCCCTCTCTGCCAGTTCCAACGCCCGTGCGTAGCGGTCAAACCGGTAACTCAACCACGCCCCCAGCGCCAGGTGATCGGAGGGAGCGTTTTTTTTCCGGAGCAGGGGTGCGAGCGTGCTCAATGATTCCTCAAAACGGCCTTCCTTGTATTTATCCAGCGCACTGTTGAAACGCATGGAGTCCAGCAGGCCGGATTTTTTCATTTCCTCGACGAAGGCCAACTGCAAAGGGTTGCCGGTGAAGTGCACGTAATAAAAAAATCCGCCGATCAGAAACAGAACCAGCGAAACAGCCTGCCAGATTTTTCGTTTGGTATTGGATTCCACTACAAGCTCCGCCACGGGGGTGGCAGTGGGGGCGTCAGAAATGATGGCAAGTACGTGGATGCGGCTCATGCCATCGTATCGGCCGCGGGTTCGACTTTAATTAGTGTAAAGGATTGGAGGAAACGGTCAAGCCGTATCGGCAATCCTTATAATTTCGAAATCATTCTCCCATCAGGTGCAAAACGACCTTACGGCGGTGCGGCTCGGTACGGTGTTCGAACAGGTACACGTCCTGCCAGGTGCCGAGGGTGAGCCGTCCTTTTACCAGTGGAATGGCGATTTGCGTCTGCGTGAGGGCGGCGCGGATGTGCGCCGGCATGTCGTCCGGGCCTTCGGCGTCGTGACGGTATCTGGGATCGCCGTCAGGCACCAGCCGCGTGAGGTACGCATCCAGATCGTGCAAAACGTCGGGATCGGCGTTTTCCTGAATGACGAGGGACGCCGAGGTATGCCGCAGGAACACGTTCAACAGTCCTGTGGTCAGCCCCTGCTGCTCCACCCAGTCCACCAGTGTGGCGTTGATGTTGTGCAGTCCGCGTCCGCGTGTGGCGACGGTGAATTCGTGGGTGCGCTGTTGCATGACCTCTTTCGCAAAAATGGGCCGACTTTGAAAGCACATGGTAACACGGCATGCGCCGGGCTCCTCTTCAGTCGAAGAGGCTGACGGCGGAAATTTTGTAAATTTCCCGGACAGGCCATTTTTTACTGTAAAGCCGGGCTTTGGAGTTTTACATTGTAAAAGGCAACGCAACAGCAGAGGAGCCCGAAACCCGATGCCCAAAGTGACCACGCAGGAGAAAAGTTTCCGCGAAAACGTCAACCTGTCTTTTGATCTCGCCGCCGCGACTCTGGATATACCGGAAGGCCTGGCCTATTTCGTCAAGGGCGCGGTCAACGTGTACCAGGTGCGGTTCCCGGTGCGCATTCACGGCCGGTTCGAAAGTTTCATCGGCTGGCGCGCGGTGCACAGCAACCACAAACTTCCGGTGAAAGGCGGTATCCGTTTCTCCCCCATGGTCACGCAGGACGAGGTCGAGGCGCTCGCCGCCCTGATGTCGTACAAGTGTGCGCTGGTCAATGTGCCTTTCGGCGGTTCCAAGGGCGGTCTGGTGGTCGATCCGAAGCATTTCGAACCGGACATCATGGAGCGCATCACCCGCCGTTTCGCCTACGAGCTGATCAAGAAGGACCTCATCAACCCGGCGTTGAACGTACCCGCTCCGGATATGGGAACGGGCCAGCGCGAGATGGCCTGGATCGCCGACACCTACATCCAGCACCGGCCGACGGACATCAACCACCTCGCCTGCGTCACCGGAAAACCCGTATCGGCGGGCGGCATCCGCGGTCGCGTGGAGGCTACGGGACGCGGTGCGGTGTTCGGCCTGCGCGAGTTCTTCCGTCACGCCGAAGACAAAAAACAGGCGCGGCTCGAAGGCACGCTGGAAGGCAAGCGCGTCATCGTGCAGGGTCTCGGCAACGTCGGCTACCACGCCGCCAAGATTCTTCAGGATGAAGACGGCGCGAAGATCATCGGCATCATCGAGTGGGACGGCGGCCTGTACGATTCCGCCGGACTCAACGTCGATGAGGTCGCGGAATTCAAAAGGGTGCACGGCGGGGTGAAGGGATTCCGCTGTGAACAGTTTTACGACGACGGGAGCGCCCTGCTGGAAGAGGCCTGCGACATCCTCATCCCCGCCGCCATGGAGGGCGTCATCACACTGGAAAACGCGCCGCGCATCCAGGCGAAACTGATCGCCGAAGCGGCGAACGGTCCGGTCACCTTCGACGCGGAAACCGTTCTGCGCAAACGCGGGGTGTGGATGATCCCGGACATCTACCTGAACGCAGGCGGCGTCATCGTTTCCTATTTCGAGTGGATCAAGAACCTGTCGCACATCCGCTTCGGCAGGATGACGCGGCGCTGGGAGGAGACGCAGAACGAACTGCTCATCCAGGCGCTGGAAAGCAACGGCCATAAAATCGAGGGCACCCTCGCCGCCAAGCTGATGGTCGGGCCGGGTGAAGGGGAACTGGTGCTTTCCGGTCTCGATGACACCATGCGCGAGGCGTTCCAGCACATGCGCGAGTATTTCTGGCGGAACGAAAACGTGGAATCGTACCGCATTGCCGCCATGGCCATCGCCATCGAAAAAATCGCCAACAGCTACCTCGAAATGGGCGTGTACCCGTAACGCTCCCTCCCAGCTATTTGTAATGCTCGAACATTCTTCCTCTTCCAAACCCTGCTCTTCATCCGCAAACGATGCCCGGTTTCCCCGCTGGGTGTGGGGCGTGTTCGCGATCCTGATCGTGGCGATGATTCCCATCTGGCCGATCGATGGCAACTGGCTCGGCATTCCCGGCTGGGCAATATTCGCGCTGGGGGTCAGCGTGGCAGCCAGCGGCTTCATCGCGTGGGTGACGCTCCGCGTCTGGCGGGAACCGGAGAATGACGAGGACCCCGCCGCATGACGGAGCTTCCCTTCGGACCCGGTGCGCTGTTCGTCGTCGCCATCTACATCCTCTCCCTGCTCGGTATCGGCTGGTACGCCTATTCGCGGCGAAAGGAAAACAGCCTCAACGATTTTTTTCTCGGCGGCCGGGAGATGGGGTTCCTCGTTCTGGTGCTCACGCTCTACGCCACGCAGTACAGCGGCAACACGCTGTTCGGGTTCAGTGGCGCCGCCTACCGCGAAGGCCTGCGTTTCCTGGTGTGCGTGCACTTCATGACGGCCATCGTCATCGCCTATCTCATTTTCGCGCCGGGCCTGCACCGGCTGAGTCGGGAACACCAATTCATCACACCGGGAGATTACGTTTATCACCGCTTCGGCAGTCACGCCCTCCGCATTGCGGTGACGCTCATTATGGTGTACGTGCTGTGCAACTTCACCCTGGCTCAAATGAAAACACTGGGTACGGCGTTCGCCGGCATTTCACAGGGCCGCATCCCGATGTGGGTCGGCGTGGTGGGACTCGCCCTCATCATGCTGGTGTACGAATCGCTGGGCGGCATGCGCAGTGTGGCGTGGACCGACGTCATCCAGGGCGGCATCCTGATGACCGGGTTCCTCATCCTCCTGCTCCTCGCATTCGGTCAGCTGGGAAGCCTGACCGATGCCTTGACCACGCTCGCGGCCAATCCCGAAACGAGGTTTAAAGTGTCGCCACCCACCGGCGAGGGCGCACGCACGTGGTTGAGTTTCATATTGATGGTCGGACTGGGCGCGGCCATTTATCCGCAGGCCCTGCAACGCATCTACGCCGCCAAAAATGCCGGGGCCCTCAAGCGCTCGCTCGCCGCCATGGGATTCATGCCACTCCTCACCACGGTGATCGCGGTGGCGGTTGGCATCCTGATGGCGGCGCATTATCCGGACCTCGACCGCCTGTTTCTCGCGGAGACAGGAGAGGCGGTGGTGCCGTCGGAGACGGTGCTGGCGCTGATGTGCCGGGAGGTGATGCAGGCGTCGGCACTGGGTTACTGGCTGGTTGTGTTCATTTTCGCGGCGATCCTCGCGGCGGTCATGTCCACCGCCGACTCGGCGCTTCTCAGCATCAGTTCCATGATCACGCAGGACCTGTACGGCCAGTACGTGCGTCCGGATGCAACACAGGCGCACCTGACGCGCGTCGGAAAGGTATTGACCTGGGTGCTCATGGTGCCGATCACCGGACTCGCTCTGGGTTACGAGGGCACGCTCATCCAACTGCTCAAGGTGAAGTTCGACCTCCTGTTGCAATGCGTGCCCGCGTTTTACATGGGCGTGCACACAACGCGTCTCGGGGCGCGGACGGTGATGACGGGTCTGCTGGCAGGGTCGGCTTTAGCGATGGGACTGAACTTCGCCGGAGACCTGGGCCTCGCCGACGCCAACCACCCGAAAGTGTGGGGCATCCATTCCGGCGTTTTGGGAATGACTCTCAACCTCGTCATCTGTTTTGGTTCGCTCGCGGTTTCCAAAAAGATTCAACCGTCCGGGCAATAATGATATAGTGAAAAAAACTCCATCAACCCTGCGACCTGCCATGCCGAACAACAACCCGACCCCTTCAAAATACGAAGAAAGCGGCGTCAGCCAGACCGGCGCTGAAACCGCGCTCGACCATATACTCAAACACATCCTGCCGACCCGGCAGTTCAACACCGAATTCCCGGTCAAAGCCGACATCGGTTACTTCGCCAACGTCATCGACCTGGGCAACGGAACCGGTGTGGCACTCTGTACCGACGGTGTCGGCACCAAGATGCGCGTGGCCGAGATGATGCACCAGTACGACACCATCGGCATCGACTGCGTGGCGATGAACGTCAACGACCTCATCTGCATCGGCGCCAAACCTGTCAGCATGGTGGACTACATCGCCTGCTCGCACCTGGAGCCGCAGGTCTTCGATCAACTGGGCCAGGGACTGGCGGAGGGGGCGCGGCAGGCGGGCATCAGCATTTCCGGCGGCGAAATCTCCCAGATCCGCGAGATCATCTGCGGCATCGACCTCATCGGAGCGGCGCTGGGGCACATCCAGCTCGACCGCATCAACACCGGCCAGAACATCGCCGAAGGCAACCTGATCCTGGGAATGGCGTCGAGCGGGGTGCACAGCAACGGGCTCACCCTGGCCCGACGCGTGCTGCTGGGCGAAACGGAAGACGAACAGAAGGAAAACGTGCACAAATACGAGGAGTCGCTGGAGCGCACGCTGGGCGCGGAACTGCTGGAACCGACCTGTATTTACGTTCCCGCGGTGCTGGAGATGTTCGATGCCGGCCTCGACCTGCGAGCGCTGGTGCACATCACCGGCGGCGGTCTGTTGAACCTGCTCCGCGTGCAGAAAAAAGGCATCCGCTTCGTCATCGATCCCCTGCCGGACGTTCCCCCTGTATTTTCACTCATTCAACAAAGGGGGGAGATCAGCGATGCGGAGATGTACGAGGTGTTCAACATGGGCGTGGGGTTCTGCGTGATCGTCGAGCACGCCAACGACGCCGAGGCGGTGCAGAAAATCTGCAAACGCCACGGCATCTCCTGCCACGGTATCGGTTACGTGGAAACAACGGGGGACGACGGCAAGGAAGTGGTCATTCCCTCCAAAAAACTGAAAAGCGAAGGCGGCCACTTCACTCCCATGTAACCGGTCAACTGCCTTCGCGGTAGGGCGGTTGCCGAGTCGCAGCCTGCGAGGTGTCTTTTTCCCGCCACTGCGGTTTCAGGTTGCCCGCCAGCGAGTTGTCGATGTCTTTCATCGTCGCGTCCACGCACCCGCCCCACATCAGCCACGTGTCCTTCACCACCGCCTTCACCTTGTCGCCGAAGTCGAAGCGGCAGGCGTCCGGTCCGTTCGCCAGATACTTCATGGTGCCGGGATAAAAGAACAGCACCTCGACAATATTGGACGGGTCGTAGGGCGGATCGCATTGGGTACCGGACTCGGCGGCATACGCCGGCCCCGATACCAGCAGGGAAAACGCGAGCATGCCAAGGATTCGTTTCATGACCACCTCCGGTTCGAATAACTCTTATTACTTCCAGTGTATCAAACCGGGAATCCCCGAATGTGGAAAAAACCGGATGCGTGAAGGGGATCGCTGCGGGACGGTTTCGACAAGTGGAGCGCAGGCATGACAGAGGAATTCCGGCCGGCTAAAGGCTCTTTTGTTTTGCGGATTTACACAGCCCTCAATGTGTCGGGCGTGGTTGTGCTGTTGTTCGCCGTCATGGAGCACGGCTTTGAAAACCATCACCCGCTGTTCGATGTCGGCGCCCCACTGGGACTGGTGATCCTGTTCTTCCTGATTCCCCTCGGCTGGCTCGGTGTCTGGCTGGCGAAGCGGAAAAGGGCGGCGGCGATTCCCCTTCCTCAACGCTACCTGCTGATTTCCAACCTGTTCCTGGGAGCGATGTGGATGCTGTCGTGCGTCCTGGTGGGATTTTACGCATTCATCTATCTTTCCTTTCTTCCGCAACCCTGGCTGGCTTCCAATCAGGGTCCGGACACTCCGGCGGCACAACTGGAGTTTGAAAAATATTTCGGCGTCGAACCCGGAGGCGGGGTGCGCAATCTGTATCACCTGCATTCGCCGGATATGGCCTTGTTCCGTTTCGATCTGGAAGAGAACGCTCCGGTCCTGACCGCCCTGAAGGAGGCGAAGAAAATGGTTCCGCAAGCGGGCCCCTGCCCGATGAACCTGGCCCATCCACCGGAGTGGTGGGGCTCACCGGAAACCTCTTATTCGGGAGAATGTTTCGGAACTCCGGCCGGGAAAGACCCGGCCAATCCCATCATGCGGGTGCACCCTGATTCCGGCCGGGTGTTCTTCATGGATTTCCGGCCCTGACCCGGCCGCAACGGAATGGCACTGCAGGAATGAAACAAAGAGGAAGGAAAGAATCCTAAGCCGCTTCGACGTGGGCGACTTCCACTTTTGGAAGGCGGATGAGAAAACGCGTGCCGCGCCCGACTTCGCTTTCGACTTTCAGTTCGCCCTTGTGGCGGTCCACCACCTGGCGGCAGATGGCCAGCCCGATGCCCGACCCCTCCACCTTGTCCCTCGAATGCAGGCGTTCGAACGGCAGAAAAATCATGTCGATGTTTTCTTTGGGAATACCAATGCCATTGTCCTCGACATAGAACTGGTATTCGTCCTCGTTTTCGTACAAAACACCGATGGAAATTTTCGGCGGCAGGTTCATCCGGCGATACTTGAGCGAGTTCGAAATGAGATTGCGGAACAGCAACTGCATCTGAAACGGATCGGCATGAAGCACCGGCAGACGGTTGACCTGAATTTCCGCCTGCGTCTCCACGACGCGCACTTCCAGATCCTGCACCACTTCCCGAAGGACGCGGTTGAGGTCGGTTTCCTCCAGCATCTGGCTGCTCTGGGACACCCGGCAGAGCTTCATGAGACCGTCGATCAGGTCCTCCATGCGGGCGACCGCCTTGCGCATGCGCTGCAGGAACGAGTCGATCTCCTGCGCGATCTCCGGTTCCTGTTGTTCGATCATTTCGCTGTAGGCCACGATCTTGCGCAGGGGTTCTTTCAGGTCATGGGACGCGATCGCGGCGAAGTTTTGCAGGTCCTTGTTGTTCTGCTCCAGCTCACGGGTGCGGTCGGCGACCTTGTCTTCAAGGTGCTGCGTGTATTCGTTCAGGCGCGCGTTGGTGATGTTGAGGAGAATGCGGTCTCTCTGCATGTCTTCACGTAGACGATTGCTTTCCTTCAATTCCTTGCGCAGGTTTTCCGTGAGGGTGCCGATCAGCCACGCCGCCAGGATGAGGAACGACGCCCAGACCGTCATGTTCATGTTGAAGTCGAAACGGCTTTCGATGGTGATGGGCTGGTCCTGGTTGGCCAGAAGGAAATACCAGACCAGCAGAATGGCGAGAAACGCACCCAGCACCGCAAACCGCCGGCCGATGTAGTACCCGGCCAGCACCGCGAGCAGGTAGAACATGTCAAGGAAAGCGATCTTCGAGTAGATGAAATAATTGATCACCACCACCCCGAGCAGGATGGCCAGGATGATCACCTCGCTGATGTTTTCCTTGATGTAGGCTTTAAATTTTTCCACCGGAACTCCTCAACCCTGTTTTCCTTTGTTCAGGAAGATCTGGATGAAATGTGCGGTTCCCGAAACCCATTCCGAATAATGGGAACGTTCCATTTCCGGTGTGTGCCGGTTGCGCCAGCCAACCTGCAAACCATTCTAATACTTGATTTAGTTTCCCAGGAATGCAACCGGTTTCAATATAAAAAATTTTCCCACGTTCGATGTCAAAACAAAAGCCTTTTCCAGCCCGTCCGCTGCCCCGTGATTTGCAAGGCGGGGGCGCCACCTTCCCGGCGGGACCCGGTTTCGTTTACATCTGATTCAATTTTAAGGCTAAATCCCACTTTGTCAAAACAAACAGGAGGACAAAATCGGCTCAGCAAACGATTGGGGAAAATTCAGTTTGAATTACCACCGGTTTCAGTCGGCAGGCAGGAAATGCGTGATGAAGACGATGGCGACGGCCACGGGACTGACGTACTTCAGGATGAACTCCCAGTAGCGCGCCCAGTGAAAAGTGGTTTCATGCCGTTCGATCTCCTTGTGCGCTTCCTTCGTGCCCCACACCCAACCGACAAAGACAGCGGTCAACATGCCCCCCAGCGGCAGCAGGAAATTGGATGACAGGTTGTCCACCACGTCGAAGAAAGTCATGCCGAAAAAGGTCACATCCTGCATCACCCCGAAAGACAGGCCGGAGGGGATGCCGAACAGGTAGATGACCACGCCGGTCACGATCACCGCCTTCTGCCGCGGCCAGCCGCGCTGGTCAATGAAGTAGGCCGACACCGATTCCAAAAGGGAAATGGCGGAGGTGATGGCGGCGATGGTCAACAGCGCAAAGAAAATGATCGATACCAGCGTGCCGAACGGCATGCTCGAAAACACGGCGGGCAGGACGTTGAAAACGAGGCTCGGACCGCTTTCGGGCTCCAGCCCCATGGCGAACACGGCGGGAAAGATCACCATCCCCACCAGCAGCGCGATCATGGTATCGAACAGGACGACATAAAACGTGCAGGAAGTCAGGTTTTCTTTCGGCGACAGGTAGCTTCCGTAGGTGATCAGGCAGCCCATGCCGAGGCTGAGCGAAAAGAACGCCTGGCCCATCGCCAGTAAAACCGTCTGCCCTGTTATCTTGCTGAAGTCGGGATAAAGATAAAACTTCACCCCCTCTTCCGCGCCGGGCAGGGTGAGGGCGCGGATCATCAGGAGGAACAGCATGATGACGAGCGTCGGCATCAGGATGTCACAGGCGCGCTCGATCCCGCCGTGCACCCCCCGGTACACAATGGCCATGCACATCGCCATGAACAGCGTGTGGTACACCATGATCTCGCCCGTATTGGCGATGAACTGGCCGAAGAACGCTCCCGCCTCCGCAGAGGACGCGAAGTGATCCACCACGTGCGTCAGCGATTTCACCACGTAGGCCAGCGTCCAGCCGCCGACCACACCGTAAAAGGAAAGGATCAGGAAGCCGGCGAGCACGCCCATGTACCCGACCAACACCCACGGCGTGCCGGGTTTAAGCATGTTGAAAGCGCCGACCGGGTTCAGGTTGGTGCGCCTGCCGATGGTGAACTCGCACAGCATGATGGGCAGGCCGACGACCAGGATGCAGACGAGGTAAATCATCACGAACGCACCGCCGCCGTTCTCGCCGGTGATGTAGGGAAACTTCCAGATGTTGCCCAGCCCGACCGCCGAACCGGACGCGGCGAGGATGAATCCCAGCCGCGACCCCCAGAATCCGCGCTGTTTGCCTTGAGTCTCCATGGCCTTCAATTATAAAGAGTTAACGTGGTTCCGCAACAAGCCACCAAGTATATCAGCGTTCCAGAAGCCTTTTTAAAAAATTTCGGGCCCGGTCCGTTGCCGGGGCGGAGAAGAACTGCGCCGGTTCGCCCGCCTCCACCACCTCGCCGCGGTCGAGCATCACCACCCGGTCGGCCACACTGCGTGCGAAATCCATTTCGTGCGTCACGATCAGCATCGTCATGCCCTCGTCGGCGAGTTCGCGCAGGACGCGCAACACCTCGCCCACCATTTCCGGATCGAGCGCCGAGGTCGGCTCGTCGATCAGCACGCAGTTGGGATTCATCGCCAGCGTTCGGGCGATGGCGACGCGTTGCTGTTCGCCGCCGGAGAGGTCGCCGGGATAGCGGTGCGACAGGTTGTGCAGGTGCACCTTGCCAAGCAGGGCGCGCGCTTTTTCCTCAGCGGCCGCACGCGGAAGGCCCAGCACCTGCACCGGCGCCTCGATGAGGTTCTCCAAAACGCTCATGTGCGGAAACAGGTTGAACTGCTGGAACACCATGCCGACGCGGATGCGCAGGGCGCGCACGCGTTTCGGGTCCGGCGCGCGGTGGCCGTCGGTTTCGGTACCGGCGATTTCCAGGTCATCCACGCGCACACGGCCTGCCTCAAATGCCTCCAGTGCGGCGATGCAACGCAACAGGCAACTCTTGCCTGCGCCGGAGGGCCCGATCACCACGTGCACGCCGCCGGTCGGCACGTCCAGGTCGATGCCGCGCAGGAGTGTGTGGTCGCCGATGCGTTTGGTCAGGCCCTCGACGTGGATCATGCCGTCTGCAACCTCCGCTCGAGGCGCGCGGACAGCAACGACAGCGGGTACGCCATCATCAGGTACAGCAGGCCGGTGAGCAGTCCCAGTTCCAGAAAACGCATGGAGGATACGGCCAGCATGTTGTAACTTTTCGTCAGCTCGACGATGGCGATGATGGACACGAGCGACGTGTCCTTGAACAGCGAGATGAAATCGTTGGTGACCGGCGGCAGCACCACGCGCACCGCCTGCGGCAGAAGGATGCGCCGGTAGATCATGAACGGCGTCATGCCGAGCGACAGCGCCGCCTCCCATTGTCCTTTTGCGACCGCTTTCAATCCGCCGCGGTACACTTCCGCCTCGTACGCGGCGTAGTTCATGCCGAGTCCCACCACGGCGGCGGTGAAGGCGTCGAGCCGGATGCCGATGTTGGGCAGGCCGTAATAGATGATGTAGAGTTGAAGCAACAGCGGCGTGCCGCGCACGATCTCGACATACGTCGCGGCCATCCCGCGCATCAAGGGTCTGCCCAGCTGGCGCATGCCGGTCAGCACCAGCCCCAGTAGAACCGCCAGCGTCATTGCGAGCACGGAGATGACCACCGTCATGCCCGCGCCCTTCATCAGTATCAACAGGTATTCCTGCATGGCTTGATCCTCGTTAAAGTCGAACACCCGCCTGGCTGTGTGATCTTCCTCCACCAGCGCGCGCTGGGTGTCGTTCCACAGATTCCATTTCTTATAAATCGATTGCAGGGTGCCGTCGTCGTACAACTTACCGATGGCCGCATTGACCGCGTTCAGGAACGCGTCGTCTCCCTTTCGCATAGCGATGACGTACAGCCCCTCCCCCACCGGCGGCCCGGCGAAGCGGAATGCGGGGTCCGGCGCGGCGTAGTATTGCGCGATCGGCAGGTCCAGCAGCACCGCGTCACTGCGTCCCAGTTTCAGGTCGCGGTACGGTTCCACCTGTCCCTCGTACACGCGCACCTTGACGCTCCCCATTTTTTTCAGGATGGAGTGGGCGACCGAGTTCACCAGCGTGCCCACCGTCATGCCGGACAGGTCGCTCAGCTTGTCGATGCGCGTGTCGTCCGCGCGCACCACGAGTTGCTGTTCGTAGATGTAGTAGGGACGCGAGAGGTCCACGGCGCGGGCGCGTTCCCCGGTCCATTCGAGGCCGTTCATGGCCATGTGGAAGTCGCCGCGTTGCAGTGCCGGGAGGAGCGAGCTCCAGTCGTTCTGCACCATGCGCGCGGTGACGCCGAGTTCGTGCGCCAGCGCGTTGGCGAGATCGACTTCAAAACCGATGAGGCGGGAGGGGTTTTCGGGATCGGGAAAGACGTACGGCGCGCCGCCTTCGGCATCGGCGCCCCACAGCAGAACACCCTGTTCGCGCACCGTATCGAGCGTGCCGGTGGCGTGGGCCGGGACGCCCCACAGCAGGGCACAAAGAAGAACGATCCCCCACGTCTGAAAAGGGTTCATGGCGCGTCCGCAGGCGGGGGACTGGCGGCGGGTGAAACGCGTGCTATATAATTGAAGAGAATTCCAAACCGGCACACCGGTGCGGTCCGAAGCATATAAAAAGGAAGGTCGCCTTGCCCCCGAGTGATTCCATAAAAGACATTCTGAAAACCATCCCGAAAGTTCCCGGCATTTATATCATGAAAGATAAAGCCGGAGAAATTCTTTATATCGGGAAGGCCAAGTCGCTGTATCCCCGCGTGCGGTCCTACTTCACCGAGTCGCGCGACCACGCGCCGCGCACGCGCATCTTCGTGCGCAAGGTGGCGGACATCAAGTTCCTCACCACGCAGACCGAGCAGGAAGCGCTGATCCTCGAAAGCAATTTCGTCAAAAAGCACCAGCCGCGCTACAACGTGATGCTGAAGGACGACAAGCATTACCCCTACCTGCGCCTGACCACGCAGGAGACGTATCCCCGGCTGGAAGTGGTGCGGCGCGTGAAGAAAGACGGCGCGACGTACTTCGGTCCCTACACCATGGTGCGCGAGGTGCGGGAGACCATCCGCCTCATCTACAAAATCTTTCCGCTGAGGCAGAGCAGTGACGAACTCGACGGCACGCCCAAACGGCGGCCCTGCCTCAACTACCACATGAAACGCTGCCTCGCGCCGTGCGCGTCTCTGGTGTCGCCGGAAGACTACGCCAAGGTGGTCAACGACGTCATCCTGTTCCTCAAGGGCCGCAACACGGAACTCATCGACAGCCTGAAAGATAAAATGAACGCCGCATCGGAAGCGCAACGCTACGAAGAGGCGGCGGTGTTCCGCGACAAGATCGAGGCCGTCAACACGGTTCTCGACAAGCAACGCATCATCTCCACCGGCATGGAAAACCAGGACGTCCTCGCCTGCTACACGGAATCGAAAGCCACCATGGTGCAGGTGCTGATCGTGCGGAACGGCAAACTGCTCGCCGAAAAACTGTTCAAGATGAACAACCCGAGCGAGGAAGCCGACGCAGAAACGCTGGCTTCCTTCATCAAGCAGTACTACGCCGACGAAACCATCCTGCCCTCGGAGATCCTGGTGTCGCAGGAGATCGAGGACCGCGAACTGCTGGAAGACTGGCTGAGCGAAAAAAGGCAGGCCAGGGTGAAGATCGAAATCCCGCAACGCGGCAAGAAACGCTCGCTGGTGCAGATGGCGGAGGAGAACGCGCGCTTCGCCATGCGCGCCGAGATGGACAAGGGCGACGTCGCCACGCGCAGTCTGGAGGAATTGCGCGAGACGCTGGGACTCAAAAACTTTCCGAAAACGATCGAGGGCTTCGACATCTCCAACATCGGCGGCACGCACGCCGTGGGATCGATGGTCTACTTCCACAACGCCAGGGCGGAGAAAAGCAAGTACCGGCGGTTCAAGATCAAGACGGTGGAGGGCATCGACGATTACGCCATGCTGACGGAAGTGATGACGCGGCGGTACGCCCGGTTATTGGACGAAGACAAGCCGCTTCCCGACCTCATCCTGATCGACGGCGGCAAGGGTCACCTCAACACCGGTTACAAGGTGTTGCAGAGCCTGGAACTGGAGGGACGCATCGACCTTGCGTGCATCGCCAAGGGCAAGTTCCGCACGAACCTCGATACGGACGAAGTGTTCCTGGTGGGGAAGAAGGAGCCGGTGTGGTTCAAGGAGAATTCGCCGTCCAGGTTTTTACTGCAACGCGTGCGCGACGAGGCGCACCGTTTCGCCATCGACTACCACCGCAGTCTGCGCGGCAAGAACGCGCTCAAGTCGCCGCTTCAGAACATCCCCGGCATCGGCAAGAAGCGGCATCTCCTGCTGCTCAAGACCTTCGGCAGTCTGGAGAACATCAAGCACGCCTCTCTGGAAGACCTGCAAAAACTCCCCGGCGTCACCGAACCCCTGGCCAAAAAGATCAAGGAAGTGGTGTCGAATTGAATGGACTTTAAAATACTAACCTTCACGATAATCCTTTTCGATTTCTCGATAAGCCAGCCAATCCATCAAACCTTCTTCACTCCCAAAAAGCGAAAAGGCGTTTATGTTCATGAAATCCAGTTTTCTGAGGACCTTTTCCCTTTCGGTGGAAGGGAGGGTATATTTTTTCAATCGATCCTGATCTTCGCCAAACTGCGCATCCTCGTGCGGACAATAGACCTCTGCACCCTCAACATCCTTATGACAAATAGTATATAAACACTGTTGCAAATAATGCCTTTTTTGGGCTGTAACGTATGGCCCTAGGCCTTTTATAGCTGGGGAAGAAGTTGTATAAGCCTTTCCTGCACCAACGTATTCTCTGAATGAGAATATGGCTACATGAGAACTATCTGTAATGGAACTAAAAGCAAAAAAAGCGGCAACATAAGGAGAGCGCGTCCAATCCAACATTGGCGAAGGAAAACCATGGTGCCTAGCATAAATCATTAGCTCATAACCAAGCGGAAAGGGATTTATCGGATTCACTTTAAAATCCATAGGCAATTCATATTCTTGGGAGGCTAGCGAGGAAACCGCGGGAAGTATTCGCCGCAAAACATTAAAATATTCTTCCCAAAACCAGATAGGTGGTAACCCCTTGTCCTTAGAAAACCTCTCCAAAGTTGTAGACAATTTCCAATTAGCGTCCGCATGCCCCCTAAATAGCAAATCCGAAAAATGGAGTGGGTTATCTTTCTTAAGTTCGGTTATTGCATTGTGCTCTTCCTCAATTGCCTGTTCAAATTCCTCCCAGCTTTCCAGTTCGATGATTTCCATACAGCCTCACCAGTAAGATTTATCTATTCGCTTTCATCGCTTTCCAGCCAGCCTTCGATGGTTTACCAAATAGCAGAGGAATCATGAATCCCCCTCATCCTAACCTTCTCCCACCCGGGGAGAAGGGGTTCCCTCCCTTTCCCTTCAGGAAAGGGAGAGAGGAAAGTATTTTTCGATCTGTTTCCATCCATGTCCACCTTTGTTCATCTGTGTTTATCTGTGGCTCCTCTACGAAGAGGGAAACGGTTTTTTTGAAACGGGCCCTCGGACCATCGTTCGCCCACCGGGCATTACCCGCTTCCCCCGGGTGTAACCCGGTCACTTCTTCTTTGCGATCACAAGATAACGGGTGGACCAGCAGGTTTCGTCGGAGGGGTCGAGGGGATGGAGCGTCGCGGCGTCGTACACGTCGACGGGACCGCGGAACGCCTGTTCGAACCAGCCACGCACGCGCGTCACCGACGGCAGGCACCGCAGGTGACGTCCTTCATCGGTGATCTGCAACGTGCCGTGCAGACGGCTCACGTTCAGTATCGCGCTCCTTTGGAAGATGTGCCCTTCCTGCTCGATCAATTCCGGCTGGCGGAGCGAGATGACGTTGCCGCAGTTCGAGCGGATGACATGCGGATAGACGCGGATGTGATCCGGGGTGATGAAGTCGCCGACAAAGTACCCGCCGGGCCGGGTGATGTGCGCGGCCACGCGAATGGCCTGTTCCATCTCTTTCGGCCGCAGGTACTGGAACACGTTGAGCCCGTTGTAGGTGACGTCCCACGCGTTTTCTTCGTCGAGTTTCAGGATATCCCCTTCCCACGCGTTGATGCGTTCTTTCGCCACCTTCACCATCGCCGGCGACTTGTCGACTCCGTGCATGCGGTCTTTCGGCACGCGGCCGCGCCGCACCAGGTGGTTTTCCACCATGCCCGTGCCGCAGCCCAATGACAGAAACCGCCCGCCCTTGTTGAGCAGGCGGTATTTGCGGAAGGCGAACTCCAGGTAGCTTTCCATGAAGCTGTCCAGGCACGGTTCGCCGACCACGGCGTCGTACAACTCCGCGTAGGTGTCGAAGGGATCGCCGTTGTCGGCTTCCTCGCGCAGTTTCTCCTGGAGCTCCGCCACGGCCTGCACTTCCTGCCGCAGCCTCTGCCAGTAACCGAGATCGGTCATGCACCCGGTGCCGGTATCCACGTGCAGGAACAGGTCGTGCTCGAACGCGTCCCAGTGCTTCGCGTCGAACAGGTCCTCGGTGACGCGCTGGTCGCGCGTGTCCAAAAGCGGCGGCAGGGATTGCGTGTCCGACGCGGCGCGCATGCGGTCGAGGCGGTGCTTCAATTCCACCTGATGGCGGAAGTGCGTCATGAAATCCGGCATGGGCCCGGCGATGCGCGCGTTGATGGCGGACTCCGGCAATGCGAAGAACACGCCGTTGTTGGTGAGGTGCACCTGGTCGGCGTCGAGATCGAACACGCGTGCGTTGGCGGTGATGCCTCCGCGCCGCCCAACGCATCCGTACAGATGAAACGTGAGGAACTGGATGCCGGAGGTGTTGCCCATCTGGTGCACCCATTCGTGGCCGACGTGCATAACGTCGCCGGGCTTGAGGCGCGTGCGCGACTGCGTGTGCAGTTCGCCGTTGATCAGCCAGAACGAGGCGTGCTCCGCCGGACCAAACACCTTCACCGCGCCCCACTGCGCGTAACCGTGGTCGTGCAGCGCGGAGACGTCGCCGGGATTCCAGGACATCACCATCATCTCGTAATGCCCGCCGTCGTGCACCAGCTTGCGGCCGTAGCTGTCCTTCACCGGGTGATCGAAAAAGGCCCAGGGCATCAGGTCCTGCTGGGTGATGTCCGCTTCGCGCAGAATCTGGGCGGCGCGCTGGGGGCTCCAGTGCGTTTCCTTTTCGACGGCTTCAATCAGGGATTTTAAGGATTCAGGAAAGGGCGGGGATTTCGCGTCCATCGGCGCGTCCTTATGTAATAGGATCTTTCAGGGTTCGCAGGAGTTCTTTCAGCGCTTCCGCGTCGCAGGCACCAAACAGTTTTTCCACCTGACGGGTCAGCTCTTCTTCAGTAGAAAACTTCAATTCGATTTTTACAAGATCCTGCTCGAAATTTTCCGGCAGTTTCAGCTTCGTCTTCGGGTCCAGTTGCAGCCGCTCGGCGGCCCGGCGCACCCGGCTTTGCAGTTCCGACAGGTGCGGATACCGCCGGGCATGCAGCCAGGAAAAAATCGCGTCGTACTTTTCATTCGTGGGAAGCGAGGCGTCCTCCAGCGTTTTCAGGATTGCCGCGTGCTCCAGCACCTCAGCGGGGGCGGTGCCGTCGCGCGTGGCGGTCTCGTCGACCGTCTCCAAAACGGCACGCCACTTGTTGTGGCCGGGCCGCAGTTGGGCAAACAGGCGTTCCGCGGCGGCGCGGTCGGCGTCGTCCCACTTCGTCATCAACGAAAAGACGCGCAGGGGGATGTTGAGTTCGTGCAAAAGGCGCTGGAACGATTCGGCAAACACCCGCACGCCCAACAGGTCGGCGGCGCGCTTTCTGGTTTTCGGTTCACCCAGGACGGGCAGGACCCCGGCCACCAGCTCCGCCTCGCCAACGCCCGCGGAGTGCAGGCGGTGGAGGATGCGGCCTTTTTCGATATCGGTATAACGGCGGTGGGCGCGGTTCTCCTGCAGGTTCCACATCAGGCGGTCGGCGTCGGGCATGGGTTCCACCAGATGAGCGGGCACCGTGTCCAGTCCCAGCACCTCCGCCGCTTCGAGGCGGCGGTGGCCGCACACCACGCAAAACCCGTCTGCCTGGGGAACCAGCACCAGCGGGTGGGTGATGCCGAGGGCTCGGATCGATTCCACCAGCTCGCCGGGAACCGGGTCCATGCCGAAGGCGGTGAGCGCGTCCCGCCGGATCGCCTCCCGCGGCACCCGGTCGCTTTGCATGGTTTGTGGTTCGGTCATGACAGGCTGTCCCCTCCCGCGTTCCTTCATGCGTTCCTTTCAAGGATATAGTAAACTAATGAGAGATGCCACCTTCCCTCCATTTGCTCGGGGCGCCATGAACAGTCGCCGTCAATTCATACCGGGTCGCCGCGGACCGTTCTGGTTGTGCGTGGCGTTGCTGTGGCTCCTTTCCGCCTGCACGCCGCCCGCGCCGGAAGGCATGGTTCTGATCCCCGACGGGTACTTCAGCATGGGCACGGATGAAGTTGACGAGAAAGGCCACGCACTGTCGCTGGGACTCAACAAACCGTGGTTCGCCGACGAGTCGCCGCAACAGCGCCTGCACCTGCCCGCGTTTTACATCGACAAGTACGAGGTCACCAACCTCCAGTACTACATCTTCACGCAGGCCACCGACCACCGCACGCCCCCCGGCTGGGACGGACCCAAGTATGCCGAAGGCCGGGACCATTATCCGGTGACGCAGGTGAATTTTTACGATGCCGCCGCTTACGCCAAGTGGGCGGGCAAGCGATTGCCGACAGAGATGGAATGGGAAAAGGCCGCGCGCGGACCGAACGTCATCGATTACCCCTGGGGCAACCAGTTCGATTTCTCCAAGGCCAATGTCAGCAAGTCCCCGCGGAGGAAACGAGGACACGGGCTGGAACCCATCGGCCAGCACCCGGAGGGGGCGAGCCCCTACGGGGTTGAGGACATGATCGGCAACGTGTGGGAATGGATCTGGGATTACTACCTGCCCTATTCCGGCAACACCGCCACCAACCTGAAATTTCCGAAGGACGTGGTGGTGGTGCGCGGATTGTCCTACATGGGCGTCGGGCATTTTCCCGAGAAGGAATACAAAAAGGTGGTGGCGCTCAAGTCACGCGTGTCCTACCGCGAGAACCTGCATCCCATCCTGCGCAAACCGGACGTCGGCTTCCGCTGCGTGAAGGAAGTGCCCTCCACGTTTGAAATGCTGTTTGGTGACTGGTCCGGAGAACCCGTTTCCGCCGACACGAAAAACAAACCGTGATTTCCTTCGCGTTCATTTCCCGGTGATGCGGTACACCACGCCGAGGTAGTCGTCGGAGACCAGCAGTTCGCCCCTGGGTGAAACGATCGAGTCCACCGGCCGCCCGGCCTTGGAGCCGTCCTTCTGCAACCAGCCTTCGATGAACACCTCGTCCGACTGGATGTTGCCCTCGGCGTCCAGCTGCAGTCGCCGCACCTGGTACCCGGCGGGCATCGACCGGTTCCACGATCCGTGAAACGAGACGAACAGGCTGTTGTTGTAACGCACAGGCAAGGCGCCTTCCTTGTAAAACTCGAGGCCCAGAGGGGCCATGTGGGCGGTGAAGGTGTGCGCCGGGGGTTCGGTCAACTTGCAGTCGTACTGGTCGCCGAAATCCGGGTCGGAAACGCGGTCCTCATAGCAGTACGGCCAGCCGTAGTGTTTCCCCAGGCGGATGATATTGAGTTCCTCCCGCGGGTGGTCGTCGCCCAGCCAGTCACGGCCGTTGTTGACGCCCCACAACTCACCGGTGTAGGGCGAAAACTCGATGCCGACGGAATTCCTCAGGCCGCGCGCGAACACTTCTTCGTTTTTGCCATCCACGTCGAAACGGATGATGGCCGAACGCCACGGGTGCTCCTCGATGCACACGTTGCAGGACGAGCCGACCGACAAGTAGAGTTTGCCGTCCTGGAACTTGATGGTGCGGGTGGAGTGGCCGCCGGTGGGGATGCCGGTGACGATCACTTCCGGCTTGCCGAAAGTGAAGGGTTTGGCGGTGCGTTTCAACCGCACAACCCGGTTCTCTTCCGCAATATAGAGGTAGTATCCCGAATCCAACTGCAGAAAGGCCAGGCCGTGGGGTCCGTTCCCGCCCTTCATGATCGGCACCGCCCGGTCCGCCTTGCCGTCCCCATCCGCATCCGGCAGGGCCACCACCTTGCCCGCCTTGGTCTGCGACAGAAACAGCACTCCCTGGTCATCGTAGGCCATGTGGCGCGCCTTCGGGGCCTCGGCAAAGATGGTGATTTGCAGGTCCTTCGGGTATTTCAGTTGATTTTCAAGGAGATTGCCGTAGTCCCGGTCCTTGGCCCAGCCACACCCCTCTAGCAAAAGCCAGAGCAGGCCCAGGCAGACAATCCCGAAAGTTTTGGATCGCGTAACGGGTTTTGGCATAAGCAGTTAGCCCCTTCTGAAAAAGAGTTGGACCATGTCCGCACCTTGTTCCCCTCCAGCGTATCATATATAGTATGGACTTCACCGATTACATCGACACACCACGCAAAATATTGCAAACCCATTGATTACGGGAGCTTATGAAGTTTGAAGACGCTTTAAAAGAGCACGTTCTGGTTCTCGATGGTGCCATGGGCACCATGGTGCAGAACCTGGACGTCACCGACGAGACCTTTGGCGGGTCGCTGTTCCGCATGCTGACCGACCTGTTGACCTTTTCCCGGCCGGAGTGGCTGGAAGACATACACTTCAAATACCTCGATGCAGGCGCGAACCTGATCGAGACCAACACCTTCGGCGCGTCGCCCCTGCGGCTCAAGGAATTCGACTGGGCGAAGATCAAGCAGGATGTCATGCAGGCGACCCCTGCCGGGCTGGACCTGAAGCAAGGCGACCTGGAAGCCATCGCCTACCACCTGAACGTGGAAGGTTGCAGGATCGCCCGGAAGGCCATCGAGCGCTACAAGACCTCCGAAGGCTACGATGGGCGGCCGCTGTTCGTGGCCGGGTCCATCGGCCCGTCCAATTACGTCGTCTCCAGCACCGACGCCAACCTGGCCAAGGCCACCTTCGACATGATCGTGGACAACAACCGCATCCAGGTGGAAGGCATGGTCGACGGCGGCGCGGACGTCATCCTGTTCGAGACCCAGCAGGACATCCTGGAGACCAAGGCGTCGGTCATCGGCGCCCAACGCGCCTTCCAGAACAAGGGCAAGACCCTGCCCATCATCGCCCAGGTCACGGTGGACGGGTTTTCCAAGATGCAGATCTTCAACACCGACATCCACGCGGCCTACACCGCGCTGGCGGGCATGGGCGTCACCGTGTTCGGCATGAACTGCAACGTCGGCCCGGAAGACCTGGTGGACACGGTGAAACGCATCACGCATCAGAGCGCCCTGCCGGTGTCCGTCGTGCCCAACGCCGGCCAGCCGTTCTCCGAGGACGGAGTCACCGTGTACAAGCTGGAACCGGAGGCCATGGCCGAGATCATGAAGCCCTTTGTCTATGAATATGGGGTCAACATCGTCGGCGGCTGTTGCGGCACCAACCCGGAACACATCCGCGCCCTGCGCAAAATGGTGGACAACGCCAAACCGGTTGAACGCGAGATCGACCGCCGGACCTACATCTCCGGCCCGCAGGAAGCAGTGCTCCTGGACGGCACCGAAAGCCTGGTGCGCTTCGGCGAACGCCTCAACGCGCGCGGCAGCAAAAAGGTGCGCGATGCCGTGGAGAACGGCGAAGGCGTGCGCATGGAGGAACTGGAAGACGTGGTGCGTGAGCAGCTGGACGACCTCGGCATCGACATCATCGACGTGTGCATGGATTCCAACATCGTCGAGACCGAAACCGTTCTGCCCGAGGTCATTCACAAGCTGACCACCGACTTCAAGGGCGCGATGGTGATCGACTCGTTCTCCGTCGAGGCGCTGGAAGCGGGACTGAAAACCTATCCCGGACGCCCCATCATCAATTCCATTTCGCTGGAGGAGTATGCGCCGGGGGTTTCCAAACTGGACGCGGTGCTGAAAGTGACGGCGGAACATCACCCGATCTACATCGCGCTGGTCAACGGCGAGTCGGGACCGGCCATCACCGCCGACGAGAAGTACGACCTGGCGGCGGAGATCGTCAAGCAGTGCGGCGAGAAGTACGGCGTCACGCCGGACCAGATCCTGATCGACATCAACGCCTATCCCATCGGCAGTGAGTCGCAGGAAGGCATGAACTTTTCGCTGGAAGCGCTGGAGAGCCTGCCGCGCATCAAGGCCATCCATCCGGACCTGCGCACCTCCATCGGTGTCGGCAACCTGACGGCGGGCCTGGCGAAGAAACCGTACATGCGCAAGGTGCTGACCAGCGTGTTCCTCGACGAGGGACGGAAACGCGGACTCGACTGTGCCATCCTCAATCCCAACCACTACGTGCCGGTGGAAAGCCTGCCGCCGGAAGATGCGGAACTGGGGCGCAAGGTGGTGCTCGAACGCGACATGGAGGCATTCGAGAAACTCGAGGAGATCGCCGAGCAGAAAAAAACAGGCACGGTCAAAAAGAAATCCAACTACGCCGACCTGTCGCTGGAAGACAGCATCTGCCAGAAAATCTTCGACGGCTACAAGGACAAGGAAAAAGGCGCCGTCGAGGTGCAGGGATTCAAGTACGAGTACACCGACCGCATCGTGCTTGAAGCGGTCCAGACCATCGACAAGCACGAACCGCTGGTGTTCATCAGCGATTACCTTATGAAAACCATGCGCGAACTCGGGGACGGGTTCGGGCGGGGCGAGATCAGCCTGCCTCACCTGCTCAAAAGCGCCGACGTCATGCGCAGTGTCATGGGCTTCCTCGAAGCGTGGATGCGGCACACCAGCGGCGTCGAACCGGGGGACGCCATCAACTACAAGGGCACTGTGGTCATCGGCACCGTTTACCAGGACGTGCACAGCATCGGCAAGGACCTCGCCAAGACCCTGCTCGAGAACTACGGCTACCGCGCCATCGATCTCGGCGTGCAGGTCCCGCTGGAGAACTTCGTCGAGACGGCACGCAAGGAGAAAGCCGACGCCATCGGCATGAGTGCGCTGTTGGTTCAGACGTCGAACCACATGATCACCGTTGCCAAAATGCTGAAGGAGCAGAATTACGAGATCCCCATCCTCATCGGCGGCGCGCCGGTCAACCACCGGCACGCGGGTTACGTGGCCATGCACGGGCAGGAGGAACTGGAGGACATCCTGTCCACGGTGTTCTACTGCGAAAGCGGCATGGACGGCGTCAACACCATGAACAAGCTGGTGGAGAAGGAGAAAGACCTGCTTCAAACCTTCATGCAGGAAAACCGGGAGAAACTCATCCGCCAGTACAAGAAGGCCAAGGGCATGGAGGAAGACCGGGCGAACCTGCTGAAGTCGCTCGACCGCAGGAAGGTCGATTTCAAGAAATACCAGCCGGTGAAGGACGGCTACGGCATCCAGAAAGTCGAGTTCAAGCTCAAGAAGCTGGCGGACGTCATCGATTCCAAGAGCCTGTTCTCGCTCAACTGGAAATACGGCAAGCAGTCGTCGTGGTCGAAGAAGGGCGTGACGATTGAAAACCTCAAGCGGCTGCAGCAGGAATGGATCGACAAGGCCGACGCCAACCAGTGGATCATCCCGCGCGCGCGGTTTGCCCTGCTCCCCGCACAGAGCGAGGGAGACGAACTGATCATCTACGATCCGGAGAACCAGGAGCGCGAGCTGGGACGCATCACCTGGACCGTCAACATCGGCAAGGCCAGAAACGGCAAGCGCGACAAATTTTCTGTCGCCCAGTACTTTCATTCCAGGGATTCCGGTGTTATGGACGTAGTGGGCCTGCAGATCACCACCGCCGGATCGACGCTGGAGAAGGCGATCAACACCTTCAAGGCTGAAAACGACTCCGAGTCGGCGTTGTATTTGCAGGGATTGGGCGACCGCATCGCCGAGGACTTCGCCGAATACGTGCACGGCCTGTTGCGCCAGCGCACCGGCACCAGGGACAAGGGGGGCGAGCGCTACAGCCCCGGCTACCCGGCACTGGAGGATTTGATCAACAACAAGCGCATTTACGAGATTCTCGGAAGCGAGGACCTGGGTATCAAGCTGACCGATGCCAACGAGTTCGATCCGCCCAGCACAACAGCCGCCGTGGTGTGTTTCCACCCCGATGCGGGTTATTTTTAACCCACCCCGAAGGGCTCCGCAGGAAGGCGCCCGGGACGGCGGGATCATAAAAAATAGTCAATATTGGCATTTTTTATCGGAAGCAAAATGGATCGCGCCCAAATCGCCACATTTACGGAAAAATCTTATAATTGCCCGTAATAAAAGAAGTTGGCGGAACATGCGCGGGGAAAATAATCCTTGTATTATGGCGTTGGTTTGCTAAAATGCTTAATAGAATTACCAGCAGAACCTCACAACTCCTTTTGGATCGTAGGTTTCTAGGTGATTTCACCGCAGACCCGTTTTTCATTCTCTTTTGGAAAGAACCAATATGTTTAAGCGATTCACAGAAAGAGCCAGACGAGTCATCATCTTAGCGCGCGAAGAAGCTGAGTTGTACCGACATGAATATTTGGGTACGGAGCACATTCTTCAGGGCGTGATCAAGGACGGAGGCGGCATTGCTGTGGCGCTTCTTCAGAAATCCGGCGTCGATCTCAGCCAGATCAAGCAGGAGTTGGAGAAGAACCTTCCTCGCAGTTCCAATTCCCTTGTCATCGGCGACATCCCGTTCACATCGCGGGCCAAGAAGGTTCTGGAGTTCGCCGTCGAGGAAGCCCGTTCCCTGAACCACAATTACATTGGTACCGAGCACCTGTTGCTGGGTTTGTTGAAAGAAAAAGAAGGCGTGGCCTGCCGCGTGCTGAACAGTTTCGGCATGTACTTCGACGACGTGAAGGAAAAACTGGTGGAGATGTTCAAGGAACCCGCCGAATCCTCGCGCGAAGCCGGCAAGACGCCGACACTGGATGAATTCAGCCGCGATCTCACGCAGATGGCGCTGGCTGGCAAGCTGGATCCCATCATCGGCCGCTCCAAGGAAATCGAGCGGGTGATCCAGATTCTCAGCCGCCGCACCAAGAACAACCCCGTGCTCATCGGCGAGCCGGGCGTCGGCAAGACGGCCATCGTCGAAGGGCTGGCGCAGTTGATCGTGGAACGCGAAGTTCCCGATTCGTTGTTCGACAAGCGCGTGGTGTCTCTCGACCTGGGTTCCCTGATCGCCGGCACCAAGTACCGCGGTCAGTTCGAAGCCCGGCTGAAGGGCATCATGAAAGAGATCACGCAGAACGACAACATCATCCTGTTCATCGACGAGTTGCACACCTTGGTGGGCGCCGGTGCCGCGGAAGGTTCCGTGGACGCGTCCAACATGCTGAAACCGGCGCTGTCGCGCGGCGAGATTCAGTGCGTGGGTGCCACCACTCTCGAGGAATACCGCAAATACATTGAAAAGAACGGTGCTCTGGAACGCCGCTTCCAGCCGATCATCGTCAACCCGCCGTCGGTGGAGGAAACCATCGAGATCATCCGCGGCCTCAAGGTGCCTTACGAAGTGCACCACAAGGCCAAGATCACCGACGACGCCATCATCACCGCCGTGCGGTTCTCGGACCGGTACATCAACGACCGGTTCCTGCCCGACAAGGCCATCGACGTGATCGACGAGGCGGGTTCGCGCGTGCGCCTGCGCAAGGCCACGCAGTCTCCGGAAATGCGCCAGATCCAGCGCGAGATCGATACCCTGGTGCGCGAAAAGAAAGTGCGCATCGAAAACCAGGAGTTCGAGAAAGCCGTGGACCTGCGCGACAAGGAAGAAGAACTGCGCACCAAGCTGGAACAGGCCCGCAACAGCTGGGAGCAGGAAAACCAGCTGCAGGAGCCGAGCATCACCGAGGAAGACATCGCCGCGGTGGTTTCCAGCATGACCGGCATTCCGCTCAACCGCATCGAGGAAAAGGAGTCCACCCGCCTGCTCAACATGGCGGAGGAACTGGGCAACAAGATCGTCGGCCAGAAGGAAGCCGTCGAGGCCATCACCAAGGCCATCCGCCGCTCGCGGTCGGGCCTCAAGGACATGCGCCGCCCGATCGGCACCTTCCTGTTCCTCGGTCCGACGGGTGTCGGCAAGACGGAGCTGGCGGGCGCTCTGGCCGAGTTCCTGTTCGGTCAGCGCGATGCGCTCATCCGCCTCGACATGTCCGAGTACATGGAGAAGTTCAACGTCTCCCGCCTCACCGGGGCGCCTCCCGGCTACGTGGGATACGAAGAAGGCGGCCAGCTGACCGAGAAGGTCCGCCGGAAGCCCTACTCCGTGGTGCTGTTCGACGAAATCGAAAAGGCCAACCCGGATGTCTTCCACCTGCTGTTGCAGATCATGGACGACGGCCGGCTGACCGACAGCTATGGACGCAACGTCGATTTCAAGAACACCGTGATCATCCTCACCTCCAACATCAGTTCCAAGATGCTGGACAAGGGATCCCTCGGGTTCCACAAGGATGACGTGGACATGAGTTTCGACAAAATGGAGAAGGACCTGAAACAGGACCTGCGCAAAACGTTCAACCCGGAATTCATCAACCGCCTGAACGACGTCATCGTGTTCCGGCCGTTGACCCTGGAGGACGTCACGCAGATCCTCGACATCCAGATCGGTCAGTTGAACGAACAGTTGATCCAGCAGGGACTCACCATCGACATGACCGAGGACGCCAAGAAATGGCTGGCCGAAAAAGGCTACGACCGCAACTTCGGCGCCCGGCCGTTGAAGCGCGCCATCCAGAAATACCTGGAAGACGTGCTGTCCGACGAAATGCTGAAAGGCCGCTTCAAATCGGGCGGCGTGGTGGAAATCACTCTCGGAGACGACGAACTCGTCTTCACCGAAAAAACCGGGGCGCTCAACACCGTCTAACGGTGTTGGGTGCCGTTACCCGGCACCCGGATTTCCCAACCCTTGTTTTTGATAGACAAAGTATTAAGCTTTATGGTTATTTATGCCGTAAAGCTTAATACTTTTTTTTGCCCGAAAAACCCACTCCCTGCAAGACATTGGACGGATGCCGAATTGAACACACCCGGTCAGGTCCACCGGCACGGATTTGCCGGATTGCGCTCGTTTATCTCTGCCTGCTGCTGACCGCCCTTTTTGCCGCTCCCCTACACGCCCAGTTCGAGGACTCACCCACCGTAAGCGGCCTGGAAATCCGGGGCAACCAGCGCGTGGATTCCTCCACCATTCTTTACTACATCAAAACCGAAGTCGGCAAACCGCTGTCCCGGCCCCTCGTCGGACGCGACATCGAACAGATCTACAGCCTCGGCCAGTTCTCCGATATCCGCGTGGAAACCGAACCGATGGGGGACGGTGTGAAGGTCATCTACATTGTCGAGGAGATTCCCTCCATCGGCGACGTCACGTTCCGCGGCAACTCCAACATCAAAACCGAGGACCTGCGACCGCTCATCGCTCTCAAGCGCGGAGCCACCTTCCGCGACCATCTCATCCAGGACAGCATCACCAAACTCACTCAGCACTATAAGGAGAAAGCTTATTTCCTTGCCAAAATCGACATCCAGCACAAGGTGAACGAGTTCGGTCTCGTAAATGTGGTCATTCAAATCCAGGAAGGCGAGAAGGTGAAGATTGAGGAGATCCGTTTTCACGGCAACAAGGCGTTCGACGGCGACGACCTCGAAGACCATATGGAAACCAAATCCGAAACCTGGCTGTCGTGGTTCGACGAATCCGGAATTTATAAAAAAGACACCCTCCGTATCGACGTATTGCGGCTGGAATCCTTTTATCACGACAATGGCTATCTGAAGGTCCGTATCGAAGATCCCACCATCGAGATCAACCGGGAAGAAAAAGAAATCTACGTGGACATCCGCATCCAGGAGGGAGAGCAGTACCGGCTGGGAGGCATCTCCGTGGAAGGGGACGAAACGTACACCCGCGAGGAGTTGCTTAAAGTCGTGGAGTCCAAAAAGGGCGAAATCTATAACGCCACGAAAATGAGGGAGGACGCGCTGCGCGTTTCGGAGCTGTATTCGGAGAAAGGCTACGCCTACGCCGACGCGCTGCCCCGAACCAGGCTGGACGACGAAAACAAAACCGTCGATGTCGAAATCGGAGTCACGCCTGGCCGCAAGGTCTATGTGGGCAAAGTGGATATTTACGGCAACACACGCACGCAAGACAACGTCATCCGCCGGGAATTTCGCCTGAAAGAGGGCGAGCTGTTCAACAGCAAGAAACTCAAACGCAGCAAGCAGCGCATCAACAACCTCGGCTTTTTTGAAAACGTGAAGATCGACACCCACCGTGGCGACAGCCCGGAACTGGTGGACCTCACCACCACCGTCACCGAACGCCCCACGGGAGCCGTGACCTTCGGCGCCGGGTTCAGTTCGGTTGAAAAGGTCGTGTTCAACGCCTCCATCTCGCAGAACAACCTGTTCGGCACCGGTCGCAGTCTGAACCTGTCGACCGATCTTTCGGCACGCCGCACCAATTTCAATTTCAATTTCACCGATCCGCGGGTGTTCGACAGCGACATCTCTTTCGGGGTCGACCTGTTCAACCGCAGGTCCAATTTCTTCAGTTTCGATTCCCGTTCCACGGGTGGCGGCCTCCGCCTGGGTAAAAACCTTTCGGAAACGGACTGGCTGGGCATTGGCTACCGTTTTGAGAAAGTGAAGGTTTCGGACGTGGAACCCGCAAACCAGACGGTGTTCCTGAGAAACGGAACACGCACCACCAGCCGCATCGGTCCCACCTTCATCCGCGACACCCGGGACGACTTTTTAAACCCTACACAGGGCACGAGGCATGTGGTACGATTTGAGTTCGCCGGCAGTTTTCTGGGCGGCGCGGACTTCTACAAGACCAGCTACGAAGGAACCTACTACACCCCGCTGATCGGCGAACTGGTGTTAGCCCTGCACGGGGAAGTCCAGTTTGCCGAGGATTACGGCGGTGAGGGCTTGCCGATTTTCGAACATTATTTCATGGGTGGGTCAAATTCCCTGCGCGGGTTCACCATCCGGCAGGTCGGTCCCAAGGACCGCAACGGCGATCCGCTGGGGGGCGATCAGTCCCTGCTGATCAACGTCGAGTTGCAGTACCCGATCACCCGGGAATTTCGAATCTTCGGTTTTTACGACAGGGGCAACGTGTACGGAACCGGTTTCGATGTCTCGACCACATCGCGAACCATGGACCCGTTTGACATGCGGCAAAGTGTCGGTGGCGGCGTTCGGTTTCTCAGTCCCTTCGGTCCCATATCCCTGGCTTACGGCATAAAACTCGATGCCGTGCCGGGCGACAGCAACGCCGAATTCCACTTCTCCGCGGGAAATGCTTTTTAACGTTAACGACGTTTCACAAGAGAGGTTTTCATGAACAGGTCTGGAGACAGATTGGCAATCGTATGGAAATGTGTCCTGGTGCTGGGACTCGCCTGGGCTTCACTCCCCCTGTCCGGCACTCAAGCCCTTGCGGCGGACGTCAAAATCGGTTTCATCAACATGCAGGAAGCCGTTTCCGGAACGAAGGAATTCAAAAACGCGCTTAACAAATTCAAGGCCGACTTTGAGGAAGAAAAAAAGCGCATCGCGCTCAAGGAAAAACGGGTGCAGAAACTGCTTGAAGAAATCAACAAGCAGAGCTTTGTCCTCGATCCCAACCTGAAAAAGAAAAAAGAAGAGCGCTTCATCCAGGAGAAAAAAGATCTGGAGCGATACGTTCAGGACAGGAATGACGAGTTCGCCCGCAAGGAACAGGAAATCACCAACCGTATCCTGAAAAAAATGCTGGACGTCATCAAAAAGATCGGGAAACAGAAGAAACTGACCATGATCCTGGAACAGAAAACGGTGTTTTACAGCGATGACTCGGCGGACCTGACCCAACTCGCCACCGAAACCTACAACCGCATGAATAAATAAGGTGCGAGGGCGCGCGGACGTCTGTCGCGGCCCCGGCCCACCCGCTTCAAACTGAGGAAACCATGCTCGACATCAATGACATCAAAAAAATCATTCCCCACCGCTACCCCTTTCTGCTGGTGGACAAGGTGATTGAATGTGATGACGACAGCCACATTGTCGGCATCAAGAACGTCACGCACAACGAACCGTTTTTCCCAGGCCATTTCCCGGAGTTCCCGGTGATGCCCGGTGTGCTGATCGTCGAAGCCATGGCGCAGGTCGCGTGTATCCTGGCGCTTCGCGTCCTGAACAAGGAAGGGCACGCATCCGTTTTTTTCACGGGGATCGACGGTGTCAAGTTCCGCAAACCCGTAGTTCCCGGCGACACCCTGCGCATGGAACTGACCAAGATCAAGCAGCGCGGCGAATTATTCCGCTTCCAGGGCAAGGCCATGGTGGGGGACACTCTCGCCTGTGAGGGACAGTTGCAGGCGGTTCTGGGAAAAGATTGAAAACGTTTTTCATCCGGGTTTAAAATTTATCGGTACCTTGTCTTGTTCCCGGTCAGCCTGACCCCAATCCCGCCGGCCGGTCGACCTCGTTCATAATCCTTCTTTATGGAACCGCTACAGTGAGCATCGCGAATACCGCCATCATCGATCCCAAAGCCCAACTCGGCCCCGGCGTTTCGATCGGACACTACAGCATCATCGGGCCCAACGTGGTCATCGGTGAGGGCACCGAGATCGGTCCGCATGTGCTGATCGAACCCGGCAGCACCATCGGTAAGCACAGCCGCATTTTTCAGGGAGCGCAGATCGGCGGGGAACCGCAGATCACCGGTTTCAAGCGCGACATGGTGTCGTTCGCCCGCATCGGCGACCACACCACCATTCGCGAATACGTCACCGTTCACCGGTCCGGGCACGAAAACGGCACCACCCGTGTCGGCAACAATTGCATGTTGATGGGCTACGCCCATCTTGCGCACGACTGCGAGGTCGGCAACAACGTGGTTGTAGTCAACTACGCGGGGTTGGCGGGGCATATCGTGGTGGAAGACTTCGCCTTCATTTCCGGGCAGGTTGGGATCCACCAGCACGTGCGTGTCGGCACCGGCTCCATGGTGGGCGGCATGTCCGGTGTCAATCAGGACGTCCTGCCCTACACCACGGTGGCGGGCAATCCCGCGGGGCTCGTCGGGCTGAACGCGGTGGGCCTGCGCCGCCGGGAGGTGAAACCGGAAGTGCGCACCGCCATCAAAACCGCCATCAAGTTGATCCGCAGTCCGGAGTGGAACACAACACAGGTTATTGAAAAGATTGAGGCGGAAATTGAAATGCACCCCGAAATCCGATATCTTATTGATTTTATGAAGAACTCCAAACGAGGATTTATCGATTGATGGAAGCACTGCGAGCCGGCGTGGTCGGCATTGGAAAAATGGGACAGTACCATGTCGGTGTGCTGTCTGAAATGCGCGATATCAAACTGACGCATATCGCCGACGTCAACGAGGACCGGTGCCGGGAGATCAGCAACCGTTACGGCCTGACTGCCGTCTCCGATTACAAGGAAATGTTCGGCCAGGTGGACGCCGTCGTGGTGGCCGTGCCCACCGCCCTGCATTATCCCGTCACCAAGGACTTCCTGCAGGCGGGCATTCACGTCCTTCTGGAAAAACCCTGCGCCACCAACCTCGAACAGGCCCGCGAGTTGTTTGACATCGCAGAGAAAAAAAAGCTCATCCTGCACATCGGCCACGTCGAGCGCTTCAACGGCGCCGTGCAGGAACTGCACAAACTGGTGCACGAACCCATCTTTGTGGAATGCAAACGCATGGGCCCGTTCAACCAGCGTATCAAGGACGACGGCGTGGTGCTGGACATCATGATCCATGATATCGACATCCTCCTCAACCTCATGCAATCCAAAGTGGTCGGCATCAACGTCATGGGCACTTCCGTGTTCACCAACCGGGATGACCTGGTGAACGTGCAGATGGAATTTGAAAACGGGTGCATGGCCAACATCATCGCCAGCCGCGCCTCGCAGAACAAGATCCGCACCCTTTCCGTGACACAAAAAGAGTCTTACATCCTGCTCGATTACACCGACCAGGAAATCTACGTGCATCGCCAGACTTCTTCCGAGCACCAGTTGAGCAAGGACGCTCTGCGTTACAAGCAGGAATCGTTGATCGAACGCATATTCGTGCACAAGGACAACCCACTCAAGCTGGAGCTCCAGCATTTCCTGGACTGTGTGCAGAACGGCACACCGCGCAACGTGGCCGTGGACAAGGAATTGTACTCGCTGGAAATTGCACTCGACATTGTGGGCGCGTTCAAAAAGCAGAGAAACGGGAAGTGAACGGTCCCGCCCGCAACGCTTCCCCCGCGGAATCAACCTTTCAAGAGTCGCGGTCCGGTGAAGGAAACCAGCCGTCATGAACCACGACAGGGAACAGCCCATCGGTTTGATCGCCGGAGCCGGAGACATCCCGGTGTACTTCGCCCGCAAGGCAAAGGAGCGCGGCATTCCACTGATCTCCGTGTCGTTCACCGAAGCCATCGGTGAAACCCTTCAGCCCTACGTCGAACAGAATTTCTGCATCAGTCCCGTCAAGGCTGGAAAGATTTTCAGCACCCTGGAAGCCACCCATGTCCGCGAGGTGCTCATTCTGGGCAAGGTGGAAAAGGAAATGATTTTCCGCCCGCAGATGTTTGACATGTTTTCCCTGAAGTTCATGATGTCGCTCACCACAAGTCAGGACAAGGACATCCTGACCCGCATCATTGAAGAAGTTGAAAAACGCGGCTACACGGTTCTCGATCAAATGGATTTCATGAAGGAACTCTACCCTTCCGCCGGAGTCCTGACCCGCGCCAAACCGTCAAAAAAATCCCTGGCTGACATTGAAGCGGGATTCGCCATCGCCAAGTACATGGCCGACCAGGAAATCGGTCAGACCCTTGTGATGAAAGACGGCACCGTCATCGCCGTCGAGGCGGTGGAAGGCACCGACCGCACCCTGGCCCGCGGGTGTGAATTGTCGCAGGGCGCATGCACCGCCATCAAGGTCAGCCGCACCGACCAGGACTACCGGTTCGACAGCCCCGGCATCGGACCCAAAACCGTCGAAACCCTGATCGCAGGCAACGCCGCCGCGCTGGCCATCGAAGCCGGCCGCGTCATGGTGATTGAACGCGAGAAGGTGGTCGACATGGCGGACGCAGCAGGACTCGCCATCGTCTCGGTACAACCCCCCGTGCCCCCTTCCCATTCCACACCCACTCCGGATGCGGCATGAACGGGCCGAACCAACGCATCCTGATCGTGGCCGGAGAAGCTTCGGGCGACCTGCATGGTGGCAACCTGGTTCATGCCATGAAGGAACGCCATCCCGAAATCGAATTTGAAGGCGTCGGTGGCCACCACATGCAGAACGCCGGTGTGCGCACCCTGTTCGACATCCAGCGCATGGGAGGCATGGGTCTTTTTGAATTTTTCAGCAACCTGTGGCACCACATCGCCGTCTTCCGCAAACTTTCACGCGAAATCGCCAAAGGACAGTACGCCGGCGCCATCCTCATCAACTACCCGTTCTTCAACCTGCGCCTCGCCCGCGTGTGCAAAAAACACCATTGCCCCGTTTACTATTACATCAGCCCGCAGGTCTGGGCTTCGCGCAAAGGGCGCATCCATACCATCGCCGCGACCGGGAAAAAGATGTACGTCATCCTTCCCTTCGAGAAGGACATCTACCGCGAAGTGGACGTGGATGTGGAATACTTCGGGCATCCGTTCGTGGACATCGCCAAACCGCATCTGTCGAAAGAAGATGCGTTCCGCGAGTTCGAGCTCGATCCCGGCAAAACCACCGTCGGCCTCATGCCCGGAAGCCGGATGAGCGAGATCAATTACCTGCTCGACGACATCCTCGGCGCGGCGCGCATTCTGAAAGACAAACTCGGCGACGTGCAATTCCTCCTGCCGGTGGCGGACTCCATCGACCCCGACCTCCTGCGGGAACGCCTCGGCAACAATCCGCTCGATATCCGTCTGGTCACCGGGCGTAATTACGAAGTGATGGCGGGGAGCGATTTCCTCATCATGGCATCGGGTTCCGCGACCCTGGAAGCGGGACTGCTCGAATGCCCCATGGTCATCATCTACAAAGTGCATCCGCTGACGTATTTCATCGCGCGATTTTTCACCGACATCCGCCTGTTCGGGCTGATCAATATCGTTGCCGAAGAACAGGTGGCCACTGAACTTTTGAACGAACAGGTGACGCCGGAAGCCATCGCCGACGAAGCGCTCAAGGTGTTGAACGATCCCGAACACGCCGCCGAGTTCCGCCAGCGCCTCAAAGACGTGCGGCGCTCGCTGGGCGAGCCGGGCGTGGTGGACCGCATCGCGCAGAACATTCTCGACTCGTTGAATCTGCCCTCCGGCACGGCCGATGAAAAAGTTTCTCTTTAACCACATCCTGCCACCCCTCATTTTCTGCCTGGTGCACCTGTGGTTCAAAACCCTGCGCATCCAGGTTTTGAATCCGGAGATCGAGCAGGAGGTATTCCGGCAGGGCCGCCCGCACATTCTGACCTGCTGGCACCAGCACCTGGGCCTGTTCTTTTATCATTTCCGCGGCTGGAAGGAACTGACCATCCTCATCAGCCCCAGTACCGACGGCGACCTGGCGGCAAGCATGTGCAAATGGATGGGCTACCAGGTGGTGCGCGGCTCGTCGTACAAGCAACCCACCGCCAGCACCCGTACCCTGATCCGGGCTCTCAAAAATAGTTTTACCGTCGGCATCATGGCCGATGGATCGCGCGGCCCCCGGCACGTTGCGCAGATGGGCACCCTGTATCTGAGTCGGCTGACCGGTGCACCCTATTCCGCCTGTTCCTGGGATGCCCGCTGGAAAATCCAGTTCAAAAGCTGGGACCGGTTCATGTTGCCCCTGCCCTTCAGCCGGTGCCGCATCGCCTACAGCCCGTTCCGGGACCTCCCCCGTGAAGCAGACAACGCCCTTCTGGAAGTCCGCCGGAGTGAACTGGAAGCCGAACTGAAGCGGCTGGCACAGGAGGTGAGCTTCCCCTGACTGCCCCAATTTCCATCACCATTTTTGAGTTTGACGCATTAACAGGCAACCTTGTGGCGAATCACAGGACCCGCCACCGGATGCTTCCGGCGTCGACACCACAACTCTTTGTTCTGTAATGAGTAACAGACTTCAAGTTTTGCACCCAAAATTGGGAAATTGGCACGGAAATTGGATATTAAGGGAACCATCTATGGTCTGGGAGGACGGCGGTTTACCAAAATTTGCTAGCTCGGTTGGTAATTTTGGTTTAAGGTTCGAATCCATCGACCCATCCAAACCAGCTTGACCCCAACAGATCCGAACGATCCCCTGGTTTTGGCCTTCGGGCGAAAAACCGCGGAGCGTTCCTTTCGACGTGAGGATATGTTTATGAAAAAAGTGGAGGCAGTGATCAAGCCGTTCAAACTCGACGAGGTCAAGGAAAAGCTCAACGAGATCGGCATCAAAGGCATTACCGTCAGCGAGGTGAAAGGGTTCGGCCGGCAAAAGGGACATACTGAGCTCTATCGCGGCGCGGAATACGTCGTGGATTTCCTTCCCAAGATCAAACTGGAAATCATCATTCCCGACAACCAGTTGGACGACGTTGTCGACGCCATCATGAAAAGCGCCCAGACGGGCCGGATCGGCGACGGTAAAATTTTCGTCACCGACCTGGTAGACACCATTCGAATTCGCACAGGGGAACGAGGCGAAGAAGCTATCTGACCCATTGCCGGTCCTCCCCGCAATGGCGCCGGGTTTCCACGAGCGTGCACCTGTTCTGAATTGTTTTATCCATACACAAGCTTGAGGAGAGCATAATGACCCCCAAAGAGGTAATCGATTTTGCAAAAAACAAAAACGCCGAGATGGTGGACCTGAAGTTCATGGACCTTCTTGGCACGTGGCAGCACTTCAGTGTTCCCATGAGCGAATTGGAAGAGCATTTGTTTGAAGACGGCCTGGGGTTCGACGGATCCAGCATACGCGGCTGGCAGGCCATCAACGCCAGTGACATGCTGGTCATGCCGGACAGCACCTCGGCGGTGATGGATCCCTTCATGCAGGTCCCGACCATCAGCATGATCTGCAACATCGTGGATCCCATCACCAAGGAAAAATACACCCGCGACCCGCGCAACATCGCCCAGAAAGCGGAGGCGTACCTGAAATCGACGGGCATCGGTGACACGGCTTATTTCGGACCGGAACCGGAATTCTTCCTGTTCGACGACGTGCGTTACGAAGTGGACATCAACCGCTCTGCCTATTACGTGGATTCACGGGAAGGCAACTGGAACACGGGACGCGACGAAGGCCCCAACCTGGGTTACAAACCGCGCCATAAGGAAGGCTACTTCCCCGTCGGGCCGAGCGACAGCCTGCAGGACATCCGCACCGAGATGCTCCTCCTCATGGAAAAAGTAGGCATCGCCATGGAATGCCATCACCATGAAGTGGCCTCCGGCGGCCAGTGCGAAATCGACATGCGTTTCTCTGACATGGTGAAATGCGCGGACAACCTGATGTGGTTCAAGTACATCGTGAAGAACGTCGCCCGCCGCCACAACAGGACGGCCACCTTCATGCCGAAACCCATTTACGGAGACAACGGTTCCGGAATGCACGTGCACCAGAGCATCTGGAAGGACGGCAAACCCCTGTTCGCGGGCAACAGCTACGCGGGCATGAGCGAGATGGGCATGCACTACATCGGCGGCGTGCTGAAACATGCACGCGCCCTTGCGGCATTCGTCGCGCCGACCAACAACTCCTACAAACGGCTGGTACCGGGCTTCGAAGCTCCGGTCAACCTGGCGTATTCCAGCCGGAACCGCAGTGCATCCATCCGCATCCCGATGTACTCGCCGAGCCCGAAGGCAAAACGGATCGAGTGCCGCTTCCCGGACCCGACCGCGAACGGTTACCTGGCGTTCTCGGCGTTGCTGATGGCCGGCCTCGACGGCATCGAAAACAAAATCGATCCGGGCGAGCCGCTGGACAAGGACATCTACGCCCTCGGGCCGGAAGACCTGGCGAACATCCCCAGCCTGCCCACGTCTCTTGAAGAAGCGTTGGATTGTCTGGAGGAAGATCATGAGTTCCTGCTCAAAGGCGACGTCTTCACGCAGGACATCATTGATCGGTGGATCTCCTACAAGCGGGAAAACGAAGTGGCTCCCATCCGCCTGCGCCCGCACCCGTACGAGTTCTACCTTTACTACGACGCGTAATCCGGACGGAAAAGAGGCAAAGTTTCCACCGTTGCAGGTTGCCATTGCAAAACCCCTCCGGAATTATCCGGAGGGGTTTTTATATATGGTAGAGTAATGCACATATTCTTTTTTTCCCAATTGCCGTCATGAATGTTGTCACTCATTTGAGCTCGCTTGTACTGGAAGGGGAAACCTGGTCGGACTCGTGGACCCAACCGCTATCGGGAGTCGGTTTCGACGACCCCAAAAAAGCCTGGCACAATTTGATGATGCTCAAGGAGCAGGCCAATTTCCACGAGCTTTATCCCGCATTTTTCCCAAGCCTGCTCGAATGCCTGGAACAATGCTACGATCCGGATCTCGCGCTCAACAACTTCGAGAGGCTTTCCTCGAAGTTGCCGGACAAGGAACACTTGTATTCGTTCCTCACGCGCACGCCCGATTTTCTCAATGCGCTCATGATCCTTTTTTCCGGAAGCCAGGTCCTCACGGATTCGTTGCTGCGCCATCCGGAATTTTTCGACTGGCTGGTGGACCCGGAAACGCTGAATACTTCGCGCACCAAAGACCAGTTGTACCGGGATTATTACACGATGATGGACCGGGCTGCGTCCGGCGTCACCACAACCTCCCTGCTCCGCAAATTCAAAAAGCGCGAATACATACGCATCGGCTTGCGGGACCTCATGGGTCGCGCCGACACGCTGGAGACTTTGGAAGACCTGTCGAACCTGGCCGACGTCTGCCTGCAGGTCGCTTATGAACATGCCCACCGGGAACTGGTAAACAAACACGGTGCGCCCATGTTCCGCGACCACGATGGCACGGAAAAGGAATCGGAGTTCACCATTCTTGCCATGGGCAAACTGGGTGGACGCGAATTGAACTACAGTTCCGACATCGACCTCATCTACATTTACACCAGCGCCGAGGGCGAAACAAAGGCGCACAGCCTGATCAGCCCCCCTTCCGGAACCATCACCTGTTATGAATTCCACACCAAGCTGGGACAACGCATCACCCGCCTCATCAACGAAATCACCAGCGACGGCAACGTGTTCCGGGTGGACCTCAACCTGAGGCCGGAAGGGCAGAACGGAGAGATCGCGCACTCCCTGTCTTTCTGTGAAACGTATTACGAATCGGTGGGGCGCACCTGGGAACGGCAGGCGTTGATCAAGGCGCGGGTTTCCGCAGGCAGTGAAAAACTCGGACAGCAGTTCTTTTCCATGATCCGTCCCTTCGTTTACCGGAAAACTCTGGACTTCAACGCCATTGAGGAAGTCAAGGCACTGAAGCGAAAGGTCGACGCCAACCTCAAACAGAAAAAGCAGGAAAAGGGCAATATCAAACTCGGCTTTGGAGGTATCCGGGAAATTGAGTTCATCATCCAGTCTTACCAGTTGCTGTTTGGAGGACGCGACTCCAGCCTGCGCGACACGGGCACCCTGTCCACGCTGGCCAAACTCAAGGAACGTGAATTTGTCGGTACCGACGAATACAACAAACTTTACGACGCCTATATTTTTCTCCGCAACCTCGAGAATCGGGTGCAGTTGACCTTCGGTCTGCAAACCTACAGCATCCCCAGGGAAACACGAAGCCAGGCGGTGCTGGCGCGGAAAATGGGGTGCCAGGCCGGAAACGTTTCAAGCCTTGCGGACAACCTGCAAAAGGAATTCGAACGTCATACCTGTTTTGTCGGCGCCATGTTCGACCAGTTGTTTTCGGAGGACAAGGATCAGAAGGCCGCACACGACACATCGCAGAAATGGGACGCCCGGCAGGATATCGAGAGCCGCTTTTCCGAAGAGTATCTTTCCCAGTACCCCTTCAACGATTCCAAACGGGCCTTTCAGTTTCTGTGCTCCCTGCGCGACGGGCCTTCCTCCAAACCGGCGACGGAACGGGGAATTCAAACCTTCTACAAAGTTCTTCCCCAGGTTTTGAATTTGTGCCGCAAGGTGCCCAACGCCAACTTCGCCGTTGAAAACCTGGTGAAGTTTGTCGAGGCCAGCAAGGCCCGGGAAACATACCTGGACCTGTTCCATGACAACGAAAAATTCCTGGAACTCCTGCTGATCCTTTTCGGCTCCAGTGAAACGCTTTCCACGTTCCTGATCAAGCAACCCAATTTCATTGACGTTCTTTCCAACGTGGAATCGCTGTACCGGTTCAAAACCCCGGAAAAAATGAAACGCGGGTTGGACGATTTCCTGTCCACCTGTGAAACGCCGGAACAGCGCAACCTGTCCCTGCGCTGGTTCAAGCAGGCGGAGGAGCTGCGTATCGGCACCCGTTACCTCATCCATGAAGCGGACCTGCCCGGCACGTTGCTGGATCTGTCCAACCTGGCGGACCTGTACCTGCAATCGGTTCTGGATTTGGCATGGAACCGCATTCAGGAAGGGCCCGCGAATTCGGCCCCACGCGAAGGCTTCGCCATCATGGGTTTGGGCAAACTGGGTGGTCGCGAATTGAATTTCGGCTCCGACCTCGACATTGTTTTTGTCTACGACAACAAAGAGGAAGATCCGGAAAACGACCTCACCGCCATGACGCTTTATTCTCAACTCGCGCAGGGGATTTTTCAGTTGTCGTCGGAGAGTTCAGCCGTGGGCCCGGCCTACAAGATCGATACCGACCTGCGTCCGGAAGGAAGCCGCGGCGCGCTGGTGCTGTCGCTCAAAGGCTACAAGGACTACTTCGAATCGCGGGGCCGGATATGGGAACAACAGGCGATGACGCGCGCACGTTTCATTGCGGGGGACAGGGAACTGGGAGACCGGTTTCTCGAGGTCGCGCACAAGTTCACCTACCGGTCGAAACTGGAGTACGGGTCCCTGATTGAAATCGCACGTCTGCGGGAACGCATGGAAAAAGAGCTTGCAGAGGAAAGCAAAAAAGGCAGAAACGTGAAGCTCGGTCACGGCGGACTGGCGGACATCGAGTTCACCGTCCAGATTCTCCAACTCATGCACGGCCGACGCAATCCCAAACTGCGCGCCACCAACACGCTGGAAGTCATCAACACCCTGTCAGCCTACGGCATCCTGCAATACGAACAGGCGGAGGCCTTGCAGAAACATTACGAATTCCTGCGCAACGTGGAGTGCAGCCTCCGCCTCATCAACCCGCAGTTCAGCAACCACCTTCCGAAAGACCCGGTGGCCCTGCAAACGCTGGCGCGTATTCTGGGGTACAAAGGGGAAAACGGGGGAGCGGCGGAAGAGTTGATGAGGGACTACGAGGAAACCACCCAAAGCGTCCGCACGTTTTACACCACCAACGTGGACACGTTTTTACGTACGGCGCTGTGACGCCGATCAAATTTTCAGGTGAAACCGGGAGCCCCGGCGCTCCAGCTTGGGCTGGGTTTTGGACTCGGCTTTTTCCTTGGCGTGGCGGGGAGCCACACCCAGCTTGTAGATGATGGCATCGATCAATGCCTGCCAGCTGGCCTCAATGATGTCTTCGGAGACACCGACGGTGCCCCACTTGGCATTCTGGTCTCCGGACTCCAGAAGCACCCGGATTTTCGCGCTCGTCCCCTTGCTCTCGTCGAGGATGCGCACCTTGTAGTCGTACAGGCTCATCTCCTCCAGTTCCGGGTAGAAACGCGTGAGCGCTTTCCGCAACGCCTTGTCCAGCGCGTTCACCGGACCGTCGCCTTCCGCCGCGGTGACTTCCTGCACGCCGTTGACTTTCACCTTGACCGTCGCTTCGGCGATGGGGGCCTCGTCCTCCTTGCGTTTTTCGACGATCACACGGAAACCGACGAACTCGAAATGTTCTTCCCGCTGGCCCAGCGCCTCGCGCATGATGAGTTCGAACGAACCTTCCGCGCCTTCATATTGAAAGCCCAGCCGCTCGGCCCGCTTGAGTTCTTCCAGGAGTTCCTGCACCTTCGGATCCGCGGAATCGATATCCAGCCCGAACTCCTGCGCCTTGAACACGATATTGCTCTTGCCGGAAAGATCCGATACCAGGATGCGTGTCTGGTTGCCCACCAGTTCGGGATCGATGTGCTCATACGTTTCGCGGTTTTTGCGGATGGCGGAGACGTGCACACCGCCCTTGTGGGCGAAGGCGCTTTTGCCGACGTAGGGTTGGTGATTCCAGTGCGAACGATTGGCAAGTTCATCCACAAACGCCGACAGTTCCTTAAGCTTCTTCATCTGTTTGGCGTCGAGACAATCCATTCCCATCTTCAATTTCAGGTTGGGAACCACGGAGATGAGGTTGCAGTTGCCGCACCGCTCGCCGATACCGTTGACAGTGCCCTGCACCTGACGTGCGCCCGCCTTCACCGCGGCCAGCGCGTTGGCAACACCCAGCTCCGAGTCGTTGTGCGTGTGGATGCCAAGCTTGCCCTTCAACTCCGCCGCTACGGTTTCAAAGATCGAGTGCACTTCCCATGGCATGGAACCCCCGTTGGTGTCGCAAAGCACGATCCAGTCCGCTCCGGCGTTCTCCGCCGCTTTCAACACCTTGAGCGCATATTCGGGGTTGTGCTTGTAGCCGTCGAAAAAATGTTCCGCGTCGAACATCACTTCGTCGGTATTCTTTTTGAGGTACTGGATGCTTTCCGCAACCATGCGCAGGTTTTCATCGAGGTCGGTTTCCAGCGCCTCCTTGACGTGCATGTCCCAGCTTTTGCCGAAGATGGTGATCACTTCCGTACCCGCTTTCAGCAACTGGTTCAGGTTCGGGTCCTGGTCCGCCCGCTTGCGGGGCGAACGCGTGCTGCCGAAAGCGACGATTTTGGCCTGCTCGAACTTGAGGTGCTTCACCTTTTCGAAGAAATCCACGTCCTTGGGATTGGACCCCGGCCACCCGCCTTCAATGTAATTGAATCCGTTTTCGTCGAGCTTGTGGGCGATGCGGATTTTGTCCTCGACGGTGAAGGTGATGTCTTCAGCCTGGGAACCATCGCGCAATGTGGTGTCGTAGATTTTGATGACGGGCATGGCCGGTTTATTCAGGTTCACCGGGTTCGACGGAGGAAGCGGGCTCCGGCTCGGTGACGCGTTCGGGTTCGTGTTCCAGATCAAAGGCGTCGTGCAGCGCACGCACCGCGAGCTCTGTGTATTTTCTTTCAATGACGCAGGAGACACGGATCTCCGACGTGCTGATCATGATGACGTTGATGCCCTCGTCGGACAATGCCTGGAAGATGCGCGCCGCCACGCCGAAATGGCTGCGCATGCCCGCACCGACGACGGAAATTTTCGAAATAAGTGAATCCGATTCCACACTTTTGGCGCGAATGGCATCGGCCACCTGCTGGACAATGGGCTCGGCTTCCTTCAGGTGCGCGGTGGGCAGGGTGAACGAAATGTCCGTGTGCCCTTCGGCGCTGACGTTCTGGATGATCATGTCCACGGAAAGCGACTCCGCCGCCAGCGCGCTGAACAGTTTCGCCGCGACGCCCGGCTGATCCGGCACACCCTTGACCGTGATCTTCGATTGATCCTTGTCATACATGACACCCGAGACGACGGGATCTTCCATATCCGGACTCTCCTTGCAGATGTACGTGCCTTCATCCTCCTCGTCGAAGGTGGACCTCACGACCAGGGGAATGTTGAAATTCTTGGCGAACTCGACACAACGCAGTTGCAGGACCTTCGCGCCGAGGCTGGCCATCTCCAGCATTTCATCAAAGGATACCACATGCAGTTTGCGCGCGTTGGGCACGACCCGCGGGTCGGCCGTATAAACCCCTTTGACGTCGGTATAAATCTCGCACCGGTCAGCTTTCACCGCCACCGCCAGCGCCACCGCCGAGGTATCCGATCCGCCCCGGCCGAGGGTGGTGACGTCGCCCAGCTCGTTGATGCCCTGGAACCCGGCGCACACCACAACGTGGTTGCGAGCCAGCACCTCATGCGCGCGGTCCGCCGAAATCTGCTTGATCCGCGCCCGGGTGTGCGAATTGTCGGTCAGCAGGCCCATCTGCCGTCCCGTCAGCGCCACCGCCGGACAGCCGATGTTGTGCAGCGCGATCGACAACAAGGCGCTCGATACCCGCTCGCCGGACGACAGCAGGAGATCGATCTCCCGCCGCTCCGGGCGTTCCGATAATTCATGCGCCATGCCGAGCAGCTTGTCCGTTTCCCCGGCCATGGCCGAGACCACGACGAGGATGTTCTGCCCCGCTTCCCATGCGGTTTTCACGCGGCGCGCCACCGTGCGTATCCGGTCCAGCGACCCCACCGAGGTGCCGCCGTATTTCTGAACGATCAATGGACGGCTCACAGGGCTCCTTTCAACAGGGCCTCGACCAGCGACGGCCCGTCCTTGAAATGCTCGGAACCGTTCTGCACGAGGTCTTCGTCAAATCGTTGAATGGAGTCCCCGCCTTTGCCGGAGGGGTACACGGCAAAGGGAACCGGCGCTTCATCGTAACGCATGCGGTCCACACTGCTCATGTGGTTTTCCGTGACCAGCAGGGTGACGTCTTTGTGCGTCTCCAGGTAATCGAGGATCGGTTCCAGCACCTGCTGGTCCATGTCCTCCATGGCGGCGATCTTGTCGTCGATGTTGCCCTGCAGGGACACGATCTCCGCGCCGGTCATGTGAAGGTACACCACGTCGTGCGATTCAAGCGCAGTGATGGCCGCTTCGACTTTTCCTTTATAGTTGGTATCGGCGAAACCCGTTGCGCCCTCAACCTCCACCACCGTCATTCCCACCTGCCGCGCCACACCCTGCAGGAGGAGCGAGGCGGTGACCATCGCCCCCTTCTTTTCAAAGCGGCTGAAAAAGGCGGGCATGGTTTCCTTGCCGCGGCCGTTTGTGTTGCCCCAAAACCACACACTGTTGACAGCATCCGTGCCATCCGCCATGCGCTTTCTGTTGAACGGGTGGTTGTGCAGGATGATCTGCGCCTGGTTCATGATGTTGACCAGATCGCGGTACGGCGCGTCCTGCGGGATGTGCTGGCGGATGCCCTCGCCGATCAACCCGTTCGGCGGCATGAGCCGGTTCGGCAGCGGATCGCTCTCCATCACCATCAGGTTGTGGTACCCGCGGCCGGCATGGAACGTCACCGCCGTGTCCGCCATCACCTGCTGCTGCAACGCCTCGATCAGCGTGCGCGCGTCGGCGTCGGCCAGCTGCCCGGCGGTGAAATCCTTCACGATCATGTCGTTGTGGCTGGTCTGCAGGATGATGAAGTCACAGCACAACGGCACTTCGCTGGCCTTCACCTCCACGCCCAGAGCCTGCGCCACGTACTGGCCCGCCCCGGCGCCGTGTTTCAGCGGATCGTAACCGAGGAGCGACAGCGCCGTCACCTCGCCTCCGGCGGGCAGGCCCTCCGGCACCGTGCGCACCGAGCCCGTGCGGCCTTCGGCGGCGATGCGGTCGAGATTCGGCATGTCCGCCAGGGTCAGCGGGGTTTTATTGTCACGTTCGGCAATGGGGTGATCGCTCAGTCCATTGGCGAGAACTATTAAATATTTCATTAACTTACGCGTTATTCGGGGTTTTCGATAGAAAATTATAGCTTGGAATTAGGATGAAATCCACGCCCAAAGGCTTTGAAATCATACAAATTTTCCCCATATTGCACCTGGAAACAATTGGGAAGTGCGTTGGGGGCGAACGATATTCGGTGGCCTGGGCAGGGGCCCGGTGCCAGAGGGGCGATGCCCGGTTGCCTCCCGGCGGGGCCGGGCTAGAGGTACGCGCGGTAGTCGACGAAGGGAAAGGCGTTGTCGCGGAGTTCCAGGTCTTGCAGCCAGGCTTCGTCGATGTGGTGGCGGTTGATGTCTTCGTACAGCCTGTTGAAGCGGACGAGGTGGTCCTTGGTGCGTTTCACGGCGTACTCGACCATCGTCCCGGCGAACATGATGAACGCCCAGTCGCTCGACTGCGCCAGCAGCAACTCCCGCGCCGCCTGGTTGAGCGCGCGTTCCATGGTGCCGCGGGCGTTCGGGTGTTTCTCCGCCAACTCCACCATGCGCTCGGCGGCCTTGTGCAGGTGGCGGTAGATCCAGTCGTTCTCGCCGCTCATCCAGTGTTCGTGGTACCCCTTGTAGCCCCAGCTGGACATGCACGGTCGCACCACCTGGTTTTTTGGAAACCGGCCGAGGTGCCGGCCCGGCGTGGTGAGTTCGATTATCTCGCTGTCGTGCGCGACCTTGCGGATGAGGTAGTTCAAAAAGTCCGGCCCCTCGAACCACCAGTGACCAAACAACTCGGCATCGTACGGCGCAACGACGATCGGCGGCTGGCCCATGAGCCCGTTCAGGTGCTCCACCTGCCGCTCGCGGTTGAACATGAAGTTGCCCGCGTGGTCCGCCGCCTTGTCCATGGCGCGGAACGGATGGTACGGCTCTTTGTGATCGGTCTTGCCGGTGATGCGGTAGTACTTGATCCCCGTCATCTTGCGGTCGCCGGTCGAGGCGATGTACGGCTTGATGTATTCGTAATCGAGATCGAACCCCACGTCGCGGTAGAAGTCGCGGTAATCAAAATCGCCGGGATACCCTTCCTTCGAGCTCCACACCTGTTTCGACGACTCCACATCGCGGGCGAAGGCGGCGACGCCGTTCGGGCAGAACACCGGCGCATAGACGCCGTACTTGGGTTTCGGGTCGGCGTACAGGATGCCGTGCGTGTCCACGAAGAAATAACCGATTCCTTCGGATTTAAGAATCTCCTCGACGCCCGGCACATAGGCGCATTCGGGCAACCAGATGCCCGGCGGCTTGCGTCCCAGATAGACTTCGTGCGTGCGCACGGCGGTGCGGACCTGCGCCCGGATGGCGTTCATGTTGCCGTTCATGAGCGGGAAATAACCGTGCGTCGCGCCACAGGTGATGAGTTCCAGGTGGCCCCGGTCCTGGAATTCGACGAACGCGTTGACCAGGTTTTCCAGGTACTGTTCGCAGAACAGGTCGCGCGTCTCTTCCAGCCGTTCCTTGTACATGAGCGCGACGGTGTAGAAATCCGGTTCGTGGCGCGTGCGGTCGACTTCCTTGTTGGCGAGCTCCAGCGTGCGGTCGAGGTAACGCACGTAACGGGTTTGCAGGAGCGGGTCGCTCAGCATGGAGATCAGGGTCGGGGTGAGCGACATGGTGAGGTGGAACGGCACCTTGTCGTGCACCAGTCCGCGGAACATGCGGATGAGCGGGATGTAGGTTTCCGTGATGGCCTGGTACAGCCAGTCCTCCTCCAGGAACTCGTCGTATTCCGGGTGGCGGACGAACGGCAGGTGGGCGTGTAAAACGAGCGCGAGGTATCCTTTGGCCATGAGCGGTCCTTTGGCGAAAAATTATTTTTTGGAAGAAGACGGCGGACGGTACTCGCTGGCTCCCCCCGGCTGCACGGGCCGGCCCGACTGCCCCTCATCAAACAGGGTGGCCTTGCCCGTGGGTTTCATGCCTTCCTCGTGGGGGAAATCCATGCCCGCGTAATGGTGGTGCAACTCCTCGTCGCTCAGCATCCACTGCTCGTCCATATTGGCGGAGGGACGGTCCATGGGCAGGGTCACACTGTTGGAACGCACCACGGCAACGTATTGCCCGGCACCGTCACGAACCCCGATCTCGGCGGTGAACGTCGCGCCCGGCGGAGCGAGGTGGATGTACCAGCTGCGTGCGCGGGTGTCGATTTCCGTATCGAAATGATCCGTCCCGGCCTGCCCGCCCTGCGAGTGGATGCGAATAACCCAGCGGACCTCGTGCGCCTGGCGGCCCAGCCGGGATAGCGCTTCTTCCACGTACTGCGGCTGCAGCTCCCAGTAACAGTAAACCCAGTAGGGGTCGCGCACCATCATCACCAACCGGTGATCGCCGTATCCCGCAGGGAGGTCCATGCGCGCTTCCTGCCCGGATTCGTCCTGCATGGTGGCGGCACCGAGAACGAATTTCGCTGTCAACTCCTCGTCCACCTCGCGCTGCGGGCGGATGCGGCCGGCAGAAGCCGGGCGCTTTCTGGCCTGGACGGGGGTCCGGCTTTTGCGTGCCGGGGTTTTGTCCGCGGTTTTTCTGGTTTTTCCCTTCACCGCCCTGGCGGTGGGTTTCGTTTTGGCTTTGGCCTGCGCCTTGCCGGTTTGGGTCGCGGCTTTTTTTGTATTGGCGGTGGATTTGACAGCGGTTTTCTTTTTGGTTTTGACCTGGGCCTTTGCCTTGGGTTTCCCTGTTGCGGCCTTCCTGGCGGTGGACCGGACCCTGCCCGACTTGGGGCTGGCCGCCTTCTTTCCGGCTTTCGCGACACCGGTAGAACGCGAGCCGCCTGCTTTCTTCGTGGACGGTTTTACGGCGGCCGCCTTTTTTGTCGCGGTTTTTCTGGAACCGGTCTTCCTTGCGGTGGTTTTTCCGGCTGGCCCCTTGCCTCCTGCAGCCTTCTGTTTTTCCTGTTTGCGCAGCTCCCGCCCGATTTTGGACACCATCTCATTTTTCAACAGGCTGGAGGAGACAGGTATCTTCTTACGCCGGGCCAGGTTCTGCAGTTGCTGGCGGGTCATTTTAGACAGGTCCGATGGCTTCATGGCCACTCAATGCCTCCCCAATAGAGCCAAAATATATAGCAGATCCTAAATTTGGAATAAGATTTGCATTTTATTCGACAAGGCGCGGGTGCCGCCCCGGTTTCGAGTTAACGAAACCTTGACGGAACCTTTTGATTTTTATTGTTTTTGGCCTGATTGCAATAACCGAAAAGCGTCAAGAAATTGTTTTTAATTTCCTCTGTATAATAATACAATAAATGGGATCTTGTCAGAATAATCACGGATTCCATACAGATTATCCAAAAACCGGACCTTCTGCCATGTATAAATTAACCGATACTTTTGACCAGGGAAACCCATTGCCGCTGACCACAGACGGTGAACTGCGCATCGTTTTCGTGGGAGTGGGTTCGGCATTCGCAAAAAGAAATCGACAATCCAATATTCTGATCATCCAGGGCGACCACCACCTGCTGATGGACTGCGGCACACAGGGCCCGCTGGCGCTCAATGACGTGGGGCTGGACGTGAAAAAGGTGCGCACCTACCTGCCCACTCACAGCCACGCCGACCACATCGGCGGCTTCGAAGAGATCATGCTGACCAACCGCTACTTCGGCAAGCCCACCCCGCCCGAACTGATCATCCTGCGGGATTACCAGGAAATTCTGTGGACCAAGAGCCTCTCCGGCGGTGCGGAGTACTGCGAGGCCAACCAGGGACGCCCCCTGCAACTGAACGACTTTTTCGAAATTCTGCGCCCCAAGGCGACGCAGGTCCTCGGCCGCAAATGCTGGGTGTACCAGCACGGTCCCATCGAAGTGGTGCTGGTGCGCACGCGGCACTTCCCGGACTCGGCAGACAGCGTGGACGAGTCGCAGTGGTGTTGCGGCCTCTACATCAACCGCCGTGTCTGGATTTCCGGCGACACCATGTTCGACCGGGAGTACCCGGAGCGGTTCGCTCAGGAAGCGGAATTGATGTTCCACGACTGCCAGTTGTTCACGGGTGGCGTTCACGCCTCCTATGAAGAACTGATGACCTTGAGTCCGGAAATTCGCGCCAAGTGTTATCTCTACCACTTCGGCGACAACTGGGACCAACCGGAAGGCTGGGTGAAGGAGTCGGACAAGTTCACCGGCGTTCCGGAGGAAGACGGCTTTCTCGGCTGGGCCCAACCCCGGGTCGCCTATGATTTCTTTTAACCTTCCCGAACAGTTTTTCATATCTTCAAGGCGTCCATTCCCCTTGTGGCAAATGGGGGCATGGTTTCTGCTGATCTGCTTGCTGGCCCTCACCGGCACGTCCTGCGGCAAGGACGAAAAACAGGTTGCGCTCGATGACCTGAAAACCGGCATGGCCGTCGTCGAGTACCTGACCCGCCACGACATCCTGATGATCTCCAATTTCCCCTACCGGTACCCGCGCCAGCGCGCAAAAGATTTTGTAAAATGGGTGTTTTCGCCGGGCGCACAACGGGTCTGGCCCGTCACCGAGGCCATGATCGAGGCCAATCCCGATCTCGAAGGCTGGCGGAACCTGCCGGGACATCCCCTGCTTCCCAAAACCGTTCAACTGGTGCCCAACGAACCCGATCCGCAGTACGAACGGCAGGTGGTGTTGAAAGCCGGCGAGGGGCCGGACAGCATCGTCGCCGAAGCCTATTTGAGTCCCGACACCCCGCCCGTGTTCCAAAGGGAATTTTCCCTGCCCGAACTGCAGATCTGATCCCCCTCCCCTCCGGGTCCGCGATTCACGCAATACCCAGTTTCCTGGCTCTTTTTGTTTATTTTTACTTTGCTTTTCCCGGCGAATCGTTGATACTAGTAAGATCAAACAATCCAACCATTTAACAAAAAAACCAACCAGTGAGGAGACCCATGAGCCACTACATTTTATTGAACGGTTGGATGGGCGCCGACCAGGATGAAGCCACCGATAAGATGGCCCGCATATTTCGCCTGAGCAACGAAGAGGCCGGTCCCATTGTGGATCTTTTGGCAAACGGCAACCCGTGGCAGTTCGAATATCAGGTTTCCGATCAACAAACGGAAGTCGCCAGGAATTTTTTGACCGATCTGGGATTTGAAGTCGAAACCATTCCCGCCATCGTCAAGGGAGGGGCTCCGGAACCCATGCCGCAGGAAATGGCGGCGCCGGCGAAAAAGGCCAAAGGCGGAATGCTGGGTGGACTCATGGCAAAACTTTCAGGCCTTTTCTCGCGCAAAAAGAAAAAAGCCGAGCCGGAAATGGAAGCCGCGGCCATGGACGATTCCATGGATATGGATGCTGAAATGAGACAGGACATGGAAGCCGGCATGGATGAGGATTTCGGTTTCGAAGAACAACCCAAACGGGATGACTGAGTTGCATTCTTCTTAAAAGGGTGAGGGCAATCATGAATCATTACATCAGCCTCAATGCCTGGAGCGGAAACGACGTCAACCGGGCCGCCTTTCGTCTGGCCACGATGTTCGCCCTGACGCAGAAAGAAGCGGGACAGGTTGTCAAGCAGGTCAAAAAAGGCATTCCCTGGAGGTTTGCCAATCCGCTCGACAGCCAGAACGCCCAGAACGTGAACCGCTATCTGTCCAACCAGGGGTTTTCCGTTGAACTGATCCCGATCGACGGCCAGGAATCGAATTCCATGGTCGAAACGGCAAACACCGTTTATGGTGACGACTCCCCGGCAGACGACACCGGCATGGATGCGACCGGCGCCGACACCGATCTGGACGATGGGTTCGACGATGCGCCTCCCGCCGACACCGCAGTGGACCAGACCATGGTGGCGGAAGGTCCGCAGAAAACGTATAAAGTCGAGTTCCACGGCGTCGGCGGAGAGTTGTTCCGCATCATGTTCGTCAACAGCATCCTCACCATCCTCACACTCGGCATATATTCCTTCTGGGCAAAAACCAAAGTCCGCAAGTACACGCTGGACCACACTTCCTTCAATAAGGACTATTTTACCTATCACGGCACCGGGGCGGAGCTGTTCCGAGGCGCGGCATTCTTTTCCCTCATCCTGATTCTTGTCGGTGTCGGGAGTGCGGGGCTGGGGATGTACCTCGGTCCCGGTTCGCAGGAAATTGTGGATCCCATCGTGGGTCTGGTGATCCTGCTTTTGATTCCGGCGCTCATGGTCGGGGCGTACCGTTACCGCCTGACCCGCACCTCACTCCGAAACATCCGTTTCTCGTTTTACGGCAAACGCGGACAGGCCATGCTGAATTACTTCGTCGGGTACATGCTGACCCTGTTCACGGTGGGGCTGTATTACCCGTTCTTTCTGGCCAAGATCAAAAAGTTCTGGATTGAAAATTCCAACTTCGGCAACCAGGCGTTTCACTACACCGGTCAGGGCAAGGACCTCTTCGGCAAGTTCCTGTTGTTTGTCCTGTTGTTTCCGCTGACGGCGGGACTCAACATTCCGTGGTGGCAGGCGTTTTTATCCCGTTACAACTGGAGCCACACGCACTTCGGGAGCGGTTCGTTCAAATTCACCGCAAGCGGCTGGGAGATGTTCAAGCTTCAGTTCGGCAATCTGCTGATCCTGGTCTTCACGCTGGGAATCGGCTTTGCCTGGGTGGTCTGCCGACGCCAGCAGTTCCTGGCCAAACACCTCTCCTTCGAAGGGGCCATCGACATGAACCGGGTGATTCAGGACATGCAGAAAAGCGGCGCGTTCAGCGAAGGCGGTCTCGACGCACTGGATATCCCGCTCGATTTCGGTTGATTCCCGCACCTCGATAAACAGGAGCGCAGCATGGCGGCCAACCCGGCGGTTTTCCGCGCCTGGTACTATGACGGCCGGACGGCCAACAAACACCCCGTGCTCCTCCGCGCCACCGCACAGTCATTGACACTGCGGTTAAAGAGCGGGGAGGAAATCGAGTGGCCCTACCCGCAGATCCGCCTTTCTCCTTCCGGCAAGGGCAAAAGTGGCGTCCACCTGGAACGCACCACCGGAGACCCGGCCCAATCCGTAACCGAACAATTGCTGGTAGAAGACCCCACCTTCCTCGATCGCGTGGAAGCCATCGCTCCGGACGCGCTGGGCAGTTTCTGGTCGCGGCCAAAACACGCCTCCAGCCGCCGCATCCTGTTGTGGCTGGCGGTGGTGGCCATTCCCTTTTTGCTGTATGGCGTGTGGACGCTGTTCATTCCCGCCATGGCGGACCGGGTGGCCGAGAACGTTCCGGTGGAATGGGAGGTGAAGCTGGGCGACACGGTCCACGAATCCCTTTTTCGCGGGGCTTCGCAGACCGCCGTGGGCACGCAGAAAAAGATGCTGGACGCCATCACGCAGCGCCTGCTGGCCACGGTTCCGGACCAGCCTTACGATTTCCGCGTATCGATCCATCCCTCCAACCAGATCAACGCGCTGGCCCTGCCCGGCGGCATCGTGGTCGTGTTTCAGGGATTGGTCAACCAGACGGAATCGCCGGAAGAACTGGCGGGCGTTCTTGCTCACGAGTTCCAACACGTGTTGCACCGCCACTCGACTCGCGGTATCATCCGCCAACTGGCTTCCGGCATGTTTCTTTCCATGATGGTGGGCGACGCCAACGGCGTCATGAACGCCGTCCTGCAAACCGCGGGGGAACTCGACAGCCTGCGATTCAGCCGCAGCATGGAAACGGAAGCGGACCGTGAGGGTATGAAAATGATGGTCGCCGCGCGCATCGACCCCCAAGGCATGGTGCGTGTGTTCGAGAAACTGGAAAAGGAAGAAAAGAAACTGCTCGCCGTGGTTCAGAGCGAGGAAGGCGAGGTCCCCGAATGGATGCAGTACCTCTCCACCCATCCCGCCGCGGGCAACCGGGTGAAGATGCTGGAAAAAATGTCCGGCAACGCTGACGTCTCGCCGGAACCGATCCGGCTCGAAGCGGACTGGAATACCCTGCACAAAAAACCAACAACCACCCCTCAACGGGAAACAAGAAACTCAAAACCATGATCATAGTCACAGGAGGAGCGGGATTCATCGGCAGTGCGATCGTGCACAGCCTCAACCAGCGCGGGCACGACGACATCTGGATAGTCGATGTGGACGATCATCCGGAAAAAAAGAAAAACCTGGAAGGCCTGACCCACACCCGCTTTCTCGACCGCGATGAGTTCATCAATGCGGTGCGGGGGGGAAGCGTGCCGAAGGTGGAGGCCCTCTTCCACATGGGTGCGTGTTCCTCCACCACGGAAACCGACGAAGAGTTTCTGCGCATCAACAACCTCGAATACACGCAGACGCTCGCCCGCTTCGCCCTCGACCAGGGGGCGCGATACATCTATGCCTCCAGCGCGGCCTCCTACGGCAACGGGGAACAGGGGTACAACGACGACGAAAGCCGTCTGGACGAACTGGAGCCGCTGAACCCGTACGGCCACAGCAAGCACCGCTTCGACTTGTGGGCGCGTGATGAAGGATTGCTGAAACACATCGTGGGATTGAAATACTTCAACGTGTTCGGTCCCAATGAATACCACAAGGAAGACATGAGGAGCATGGTGCTGAAAGGCCACGAACAGGTGCGCGACACCGGACGCATCCGCCTGTTCAAATCCTACCGCCCCGAATACGCCGACGGCGGACAGGAGCGGGACTTCGTCTACATTAAAGACGCCGTGGCCATGACGCTTTTTTTCTTCGATCACCCGGAGGTGAACGGCATCTTCAATATCGGCTCCGGGAGCGCGCGCAACTGGAACGATCTCGCACGCGCCATCTTCAACGCCATGGGTGAAAAACCGTTTATCGAATACATCGAAATGCCCGCCTCCATCCGGGACCAGTACCAGTACCACACCTGCGCCGACATACGGAAAATCCGGGAGGCCGGGTTCAACAGGAGTTTGTCTTCATTGGAGGAAGGCGTTCGCGACTACATTTGCGAATATCTCATCCCCGGCAGGAGGCTCGGCAGCAACCCCTGAGACGCCCCGGGACCCCCGCCCCTTTCCCTTTGGTTTTTCAATTCCCACCTCCTTTTGGGGTTTTTTTCCCGGAGCATTTCGGTCTATGATTGGGTTTCAGCACCCAAATTCAATCATTCATCAATTCACCAGATATAAAGCAAAGGCAATTCAATGAGACATCTTTCAGAAGAAGAACTGCTCCAGTTGTGGGAGCAATACCGAGAAGGCCAGGCCGCCTCCGAGGTGGAAAAGAAAGGTGAAATTCTGAATGCCATGTGGAAGAACCGCCTGAGCATTCCCACGCTGGCCAACCTGCACATGCCCAAAGTGGACCTGTGCGGCATGGACCTCACTTACGCCGACCTTTGCGGCACCAACCTGCAAAACGCCATTCTCATCGGCACGATTTTCGTTTCCGCGGACATGATTGGTGTGGATTGCCGGGAGGCCAACCTGGGCGGCTCCAACTTTTTCGACGCCGAGATCAACGAAGGCAACTTTTCCAGGGCCAACCTCGCGAAAGTGGATTTCACTGAAGCGCGTGCCGTGGGAACGGTATTTGCCGGAGCGGACATGGGACACGGCTCCATCCTCATGGATGCAGATCTTACCAATGCCGATTTGACCGGCACCAGCCTGCAGGGAGCCAAGTTCCGCGGCACCAACCTGTCCGGCGCCATCCTCAAAGGTGCGGACCTGCGGGGCGCGGAAGAACTGACCGCGGAACAGCTGCATGCCGCCATCATCGACCGCGAAACCAAACTCCCCATGTACATGAAGGTCAACTGGATCTCCGACAGCGAATACGAGTGCCGCGTAGAATACCTGGAGTGACCCCTCCTGCCCCGCGTTCCAGAAAACGGTGGTGCCCCCGCCCGGATCACCCTATAATTTAGGGGATTTCACCATTCAGGGGCAACTGGATGAAGGTTTTCCGCAGTCACCGGATTCAGCACAGCCTGGGCCGCAACCTGCTCACCGCGCTGTTATATTTCCTTTGCGGGTTCGGCATGGTGCACCTGGCCAATGTGTACGGCTATTCCATTCCCCTGTTCGCCCCCGCCGGGTTTGCACTGGGAGCCTACCTGCGCTGGGGAGCGGGGATCCTGCCCGGGATCTGGCTCGGGTCGCTGACCTTCACCGTGTTCCTGTGGAGTTCCATGGCCTCGGTGCGGGAATTCACCCTCCTCGAGTTCTTTCCAGTCGCCACCTTCATCGCGCTGGGAGCCGTCATCCAGACCGCCACCGGGGCCCTGCTTCTCAAGTACGGCGTCGGTTCGATCAATCCCCTGACCCGCATCAGGGACGTCCTGATTTTCATCTTCGGCGTCGGCGCGCTGAACTCAACCATCCATTCGACTCTCGCTCAAACCAGCCTCCTGCTGGGTGGATTTCTGGAACAGGATCAATTCGCCTCGGCGTGGGTCACCTGGTGGCTTGGTGACACAATGGGGGTGTTGACCGTGGCGCCGCTGTTCATGGTTTACCTTTCCGGCACCTTGAGACTGAGGCGCAGCCAGGCGCTGGAAGCGACCGCGCTCGCCTTTTTCTTTTATTTCACGACGCAGATGGCGTTCGGCGACTGGCTGATCTACTGGCATTATCCGCTGGTGTATCTCCTGTTCCCCGTCCTCGTGTGGTCGGCGTTCCGCTTCCGGCAGGCAGGCGCGGTGATCGCCATCCTGTTCGTTTCGCTGGCTGCCATCTGGGGCACGGCGCAGGGACGCGGTCCCATGGCACTGCAGACCATCGAAAGTTCGCTGCGCCTTCTTCAGTTTTACCTGCTGGTGCTCACCATCATGACCCTCATCCTCACCGCGGCCATCAGTGAAACCGAAGCGGCGGAACAGCGCACCTCCTCGCTCGGCCGAATCCTGGAAAATTCATCCAACGAAATTTTCGTGTTTGACGCGCAAACCCTGAAGTTTCTCCAGGTGAACCTGGGCGCGCGGCAGAACCTGGGCTATTCCATGCGGGAACTTGAGGAATTGACGCCCCTCCAACTGAAACCGCATTTCACCCTGGAAAAATTCATCAAGATGCTGGAACCCCTGCAGGGAGAACTTCAGCAGATCGTGTTCGAAACCCACCACCGAAGAAAAGACGGATCGACCTACCCCGTCGAGATGCGTATTCAATATTCGGAGATGGCCTCGCGCCCGGTCTACTTTGCCATTGTGCAGGACATCACCGAAAAGAAAAAAGCGGAAGAAGAGTTATTCAAGTACCGGCACAAACTGGAGGAACTGGTGGAACAGCGCACCGCCGATTTGGAAAGTGCGCACCGCCAGTTGATGCACGCGGAAAAACTCTCGGCCACCGGTAAACTCGCCGCCTCCATGGCTCATGAGTTCAACAACCCCATCTACGGCATTCGCAGTGTTCTGGAAAAAATATTCCGCCGTGGCAACCTCCAGGAAAAGGACCGTGATTTTGTCTCGCTCGCCATCAAGGAATGCGACCGCATCTCCAACCTCATTAAAAAACTTCTCAATTTTCACAGCCCGTCATCGGACAAAAAAGAGGTATTCAACTTTCACGAAGCGGTGGAGGATATGGTGTTTCTGACCAAAAAGAAACTGAAGGAAAAAAACATCGACCTCATCCGCAACTATTCACCTCAAGTCAAAAACATTGAGGCCGTACCGGACCAGATACGGCAGGTCATTTTGAATATTTTGCAAAACGCCGAAGAAGCCATCACGGAGCCGCAGGGCAATATCTCCATACGCACCGACCTCGAAAAGAACAACATCCATCTCGAAATCACGGACACCGGGCAGGGCATTCCTCCGGATGGCATGAAAAATATTTTTGATCCTTTTTTCACGACCAAACCCTCGGTCAAGGGCACCGGGCTCGGACTTTCCGTAAGCTACGGAATCGTGAAGATGCACGGCGGCGACATCCAGGTAGAGAGCAAACCGGGGGAAGGCACCCGGTTCATTGTCATCCTTCCGGTCAAGGCCCGGAACCTCCATACCGACGTTCTGCAGGACCCGGCGCTTCAGTCATTCAATCAGAATCCGCCGGGCTCCGACCCGCCGCTCACCTGATCTCAGGAAATTGGCCATTTGTGGAAACTGTTTTATAATGGTTTTTTTGTGGCTGACGATTGAAACTCCATTTGTGAGCTGCCTGGACCCCGCAATTTACGAATTCGAAAATGTCCATTTTAAACATACGCAATTGTCTCGACCCGGTGCTTCGTAAAAAGTGCGCGCCGGTGCAGAATATCGACGGAAACCTGGTGACGCTTTCCAATGACATGATCGAAACCATGTTCGATTCGGTGGGCGTCGGCCTCGCCGCCAACCAGGTGGGCATTCCGCAACGCCTGATCGTGGTCGATTTCGGTTTCGATGCCGAAAAAAAGGAAGACCACAACCCCATCATCATCGTCAACCCGGTCATCACTGCCGCGGAAGAAGAGCAGGACGGGCAGGAAGGATGCCTCAGTATCCCGGATATCGTCGCCGACGTGCCCCGCTTCAAGCGGGTCGAAGTGAAGGGGGTCGATCTGGACGGCAACGACGTGCGTTACGAAGTTGAAGATTACCTCGCGCGTGCCTTCCAGCACGAGCTCGATCACCTGGAAGGCAAGCTGTTCTGGGACATGCTGGGCCGCACCAAACGCGACATGCTGAAACGCAAGTTCAAGAAACTGCTCAAAGAACAAGGAGACGAATGAACCTCGTCTTCCTGGGCACCCCCGATTTCGCCGTCCCCACGTTGAAGGCCCTGCATGCATCACGCCATACCGTGCAGGCGGTGGTCACCCAGCCCGACCGGCCGAAAGGTCGCGGCCGTGCCGCCCAGCCGCCGCCCGTCAAGGAATTCGCGCTGGCCCACGGACTCGACGTCCTGCAACCGGTGAAAGCCAGCGCCCCGGATTTCGTCGAACAGTTAAACCTTTTGAAGCCGGACCTCATCGTCATCATCGCCTACGGTCAACTGTTGAAACCGAACTTCCTGGAAATCCCGAAACACTTCTGCATGAACATCCACGCGTCCATTCTACCGAAGTACCGCGGCGCCGCGCCCATCAACTGGGCCATCATCAACGGCGAAACCGAAACCGGGGTGACCACGATGAAAATCGACCCCGGCCTCGACAGCGGCGACATGCTGTTGATCCGCAAGGTGCCCATCGGTCCAAACGACACGGCGCAGGACGTGCACGACGCGCTGGCCGACGCCGGGGCGGAGCTGGCTTTGGAGAGCATCGACCAGCTCGAGGCGGGAACGCTTCCCATCACACCGCAGAATCATGACGAAGCCACCTTCGCCCGCAAACTGAAAAAAGAAGACGGCTTCATCTGCTGGAACCAGCCGGCTCGACGCCTTCACGACCTGGTGCGCGGACTCAACCCTTGGCCCGGTGCATTCACGTTCCTGAACGGGCACCGGCTCAAACTGTACAAAACAGAAACCGCACCGAGGCAGCAAACAGACGAAGCCGGAATGGTGATGCGCGTCACCAAACACGGCATCGAAGTCGGCACCGCCGACGACCGGCTGATCCTCACCGAACTGCAACCCGAGGGCAAAAAGAAAATGAACGCGCAGGATTTCCTCGCCGGACATGACGTGCAGATCGGCGACCGGTTCGAATCCGCGCCGCAACCCATTCAATCCGACTAAAGGAGCCCCATGCCAACCACCCTGGTGACCGGCGGCGCCGGATTTGTAGGATCGCACTTCTGCGACCTCCTTCTGGAAAAGGGACACGACGTGGTGTGCCTCGACAACTTCATCACCGGCTCACGCGACAACATCGCTCATATCTCCGATCCCCGGTTCCGGTTCATCGAGCAGGACATCACCGAACCGTTTTCGTACGACGGGCCGCTCGACTACGTGGCGCACATGGCGTCGCCGGCCAGCCCCCCGGACTACTACGCGCACCCCATCGTGACGCTCAAATGCGGCTCCTACGGCACACACCACACGCTGGACCTGGCGCGGGAGAAAAACGCCGTTTACCTCACCACCTCCACCTCCGAGGTGTACGGCGATCCGCACGAGCATCCGCAGCCGGAAACCTACTGGGGCAACGTGAACCCCATCGGACCGCGCAGTGTGTACGACGAAGCCAAGCGTTATGCCGAAGCGCTGATCACCGCTTACCACCGCACGCATGGCATGGAGGTGCGTATCGTTCGCATCTTCAACACCTACGGGCCGCGCATGCGCCTGAACGACGGCCGGGCCATCCCCAACTTCATGCACCAGGCGCTGAACGGGCTGGACCTCACCGTATACGGGGACGGCACCCAGACCCGCAGTTTCTGCTTCGTGTCCGACCTGGTGGACGGCATTTTCCGCCTGATGACGTCCTCCATCAACGAACCCGTCAACATCGGCAACCCCAAAGAAATGAGCCTTCTGGAGATGGCCCAGAAAATTTTGCAAGTCACCGGGAGCCAGAGTAAAATCGTCCACAAACCATTGCCGGAGGACGACCCCAAACTGCGGCGGCCCAACATCGACAAGGCCCGCCGGCTCCTGAACTGGGAACCCAGGGTCGATCTGGAAACGGGACTCCGGGCCACCCTGGATTATTTCAAGCAGCAGATGGAACCCCCGAAGTCATGATGGCGCCCCTATGGCAGACAACTCCACGTCCTCGTCCTCAATCAAGCATTGGCCCGAGGATGAACGTCCCCGCGAACGGCTCGTCCGTTACGGCGGTGATAAACTGTCCGATGCGCAGCTGCTCGGCATCCTGATCGGGTCGGGGGACCATCGATCGCAGAAAAACGCGGTGGACATCAGCCGCGACCTCCTGCATGAATTCGGGAATTTCCAAAGCATCGACCGCGCCTCGGTGAACGAACTGTGTTCCGTTCCCGGCATCGGTGTGGCCAAGGCCGCACAGATCAAGGCCGCATTGGAAATCGGCAAGCGCCTGGCCGCACACAGCGTCGGCCAGCGGCAGAAAATGAATTCCTGCCAGTCGTTTGTGGATCTGTACGCACCTTTCCTGAAAAATCTCAGAAAGGAAATCGTCAAAGTCGTTCTTCTCAACCAGAAGCTGAACATCATCCGCGATCTCACCATCTCCGAGGGAAGCGTGGACGCCAGCATCGTGCATCCGCGGGAGGTGATGATCCCGGCCATCAAGGAATCTGCCGCGCGGATCGTTCTCATCCACAATCATCCCAGCGGCGACCCGACCCCCAGCCAGGCGGACATCGAGATCACCCACCGCGTTTCGAAAGCGGGCGAGATCATCGGCATCCCGTTGATCGACCACATCATCATCGGCGGCTCGGAGTATTACAGTTTTTCTGAAGAAGGTTTTTTGTAAGCGAGAATTCAAAGGAACCCCATGGACCGGATCAAGGAATTTCTGAACGAAAGCGCGGATCTGAAACGCGAAGTCGCCAACACGCTGGCGCCGCAGATCCTCGAAGCGATCAACCACGTACGCACCAGTTTCGAGAACGGCGGCAAGTTGTTGCTCATGGGCAACGGCGGCAGTGCGGCGGACGCCCAGCACCTCGCGGCCGAGTTCATCGGCCGTTACAAGCGCGAGCGCAGTCCCATCCCCGCCATCGCGCTCACCGTCGATTCGTCCATCCTCACCTGCGTCGGCAACGACTACAGCTTCGACGACGTGTTCGTGCGGCAGGTGAAAGGCCTCGCCCGCAAGGAAGACGCCGTGATCGCCATCAGCACCAGTGGCAACTCCGGCAACGTGATCAAGGCGGTGGAAGCCGCAAAAGAAATCGGTGCCGTCACCATCGGGTTTCTCGGAAAGGGCGGCGGTAAACTGAAAGACATGGTGGACCTGCCCATCGTCGTGCCGTCTGACGACACCGCGCGCATCCAGGAAGTGCACATCACCATCGGTCACATCCTCTGCGAAATCCTCGACCAGGAGTTCTAGGATGAAAACCAAATTCCAGCATCTGTTTGACGAAAAGAAGCGGGTCAAGATCCTCGTGGTGGGCGACCTCATTCTGGATGAATACATCTGGGGATCGGTCAGCCGCATCTCACCGGAGGCGCCGGTGCCCATCCTGGAGAGCAAATCCGAAAACCTGGCGCTGGGCGGTGCGGCGAACGTGGCCAACAACCTCGTGGCGCTGGGGTGCGACGTGTACCTCGTCGGCGGTGTCGGCAAGGACGAAAAAGGCGACAAGCTGCTGGAGCTCATCGGCAACCGCAACATCCACACCGACGGCATCTTCCGTTTCGTGCACCGGCCGACGACTTCCAAAATCCGCGTCATCGCGCACAACCAGCAGGTCCTGCGCATCGACAAGGAGGACAACCGGCCCATCCTGCCCGAGACGGAAAAAAAGATCATCAATTACATCAACGAAACCGTGCCGAAGATGGATGGCGTGATCTGCTCCGATTACAACAAGGGCATCCTCACCGAAAAAGTGACGCACACCATCATGCACCGCGCCAAAAACGCGAAGAAGCACGTGGTGGTCGATCCCAAGGGGACCGATTTCAGCAAATACAAGGGATGCACGGTGATCACGCCGAACCAGCTGGAAGTGGAGCGCGTCGCACCGATCAAGATCGCAACGCAGGAAGACCTCGACCGCGCCGCCGAATACCTGATCTCGCTCGCGAAGGCGGAATCGATCCTCGTCACCCGCGGCAAGGAGGGAATGATCCTCTATCGCAAGAAAAAGAAGCCGGTGGACATTCCCACCGTCGCGCGAGAGGTGTTCGACGTCACCGGTGCGGGCGACACGGTCATCAGCGTGTTCGGCATGTCGCTGTTCAGCGGCTTCACGTTTGAGGAAGCGGCGCGCCTGTCCAACATGGCGGCGGGCATCGTCGTCGGCAAGATCGGCACCGCCGTCGTCACGTTGAACGAGCTCAACCAGTTCCTGCAGGAAGACATGCTGCGGACGTCGCCGACCATCCTCGAAGTCGAGGAAGCGAAAAAGATCGTCAGCCTCGCCAAGAACATCGGCAAGAAGGTGGTGTTCACCAACGGCTGTTACGACCTCATCCACGGCGGGCACATCGAGTTTCTACAGAAGTCCCGGCGCATGGGCGACATCCTCATCCTCGGCCTCAACAGCGACGAATCGGTGAGCGCCATCAAGGGTCCGAACCGCCCCATCAAAACCCAGCAGGAGCGCGCAAATATTCTCTCCGCCCTGCAGGACGTGGACTACATCGTCATCTTCAACGAACAGACGCCGGAGAACCTGATCCGCGAACTGCGCCCGGACATTCTCGTCAAAGGCGACGACTACAAGATCGACCAGGTGGTGGGACGCGAGATCGTGGAAAGCTACGGCGGCAAGGTGGCCCTGGTGCCCATCGTCAAGGGCCTGTCCACCACCAACACCCTCGACCAGATCCTGCAACACCACAAAAGCTGACGCGCCATACGCACGCACGAAAAAAGGGCCCGGCTCGTTCGCCGGACCCTTTTTGTTTTTCACGCAGACAATGCGGCGTGCCGTCAGATCATCCTGATCAGTTCCTTCACCGTCTTTTCGATGCCTTCGGCCACCTCCGAAATGCTCTTGCCCAGCATGTACGCGGGGCTGGTGACGATTTTTGCCGCCTGGTCGATGACGATGTCTTCCACCGCGCAGTCCTGGTGCTTGCTTCCCATCGCCACGATCTTGCCGCTCGTGCCCTTGTCGTTGCCGATGGTGAGTGTCGGGTGCATGTCGGTGTTTTTGTAGATGCCCGCCATCACTGCCGGGGCAATGCACACTGCGCCCTGCGGTTTCTGCTTGTCCTTGAACTCGCACACCAGCCGATGGACTTCCGGATGCACCTTGCAGTTCTCGCCGTTCACCGCAAAATCGCACAGGTTCTTGGCCGCGCCGAAACCGCCGGGGAAAATGATCGCGTCCAGGTCATCCGCCTTCACCGTGGCGATGTCCTTGATCTCGCCTCGTGCGATGCGCGCCGATTCCACCAGCACGTTGCGGCTTTCGCCCTTCGCCTCTTCCCCGGTGAGATGGTTGATGACGTGCATCTGGTCCACGTTCGGAGCCATGCACACCGCTTCCGCCCCGTTGCGGTCGATGGCCAGCAGGGTGATCACGGCTTCATGGATTTCCGATCCGTCGTAAACTCCGCACCCGGCCAGCACCACACCAATTCGCTTTTTCATGATGGACACCTCCCCCTGGAGCCCCAGGTTGAATGATTGAATATGGGTCGATGGTTCGTATTCTGATTTTTGCGGAAATTCTAGCACAAATGCCAAACGCCTTCCAAAATCCGTGTGCGCCCTTCCTCACAGCCAGAATCCCCACCCTGCTGTAAAAGAAAACAGGGCTTTTTGGTTTTATTTGGGTCTGGAAGCCGGATGTACTAGAATGAGTTCAAATTCTTAAATCAACTCGGAACCCACAGGTTACAGAAACGGCGCGTCGGGTCTCATGCATTGCATCGCATGCGACGAACGCGGACCTTCTCGATTTTCATCAACGGATCCATGACAGACACCCACACCGTAGAAACCAACATCAAGTATTCCATCGAAAAGAACGGCTACCCGGGGAAAACGGTGAAACTGCCGTTCAAGCCGGTCTACCAGAGCTGCAAGGACCACGGCACCGCGCTGAAGACCGTTCTGGCCAATTTGCAGGACGAACAGATCACCGGGCACATCGAAGGCGACTACATCGTGTTCCCGTCTCCCCACCGCAAAGAGGGCGTGGCGGAGCCGGAGGTCGAGCCGGCCGGAAATTCGTACACTCCGCCGGGGGGCGGTGCGGAGTCGTGGCTCGACATGCTGAAGCGCATGCCCGGACTCAACAACCTGTCCAACCTCGAAGGCGAAATGCAGAAGGCCATGTCCCAGCTCACGCCGGAACAACTGCGCGAGGTCCAGGAACGCGTGAAAAACATGACGCCGGAAGAAAAACAGGCCATCATGAAATCGCTGGGCGACCTGTTCAAACCCAAACCCGGGCCGCGCTGAAGCGTGTCCGTTCCTCTTTTATTATTAATGCCGAACTCAATCCCACATTCATGCTGATCTTCGCCAAAGACATTTACGAAAGAAACCCGCGCGTTCAACGCGAGGCGGACCATCCGGAACTGGCAAAGTACATGGAATACCAGCGCCAATTGTTTCCCTACACCATCGTGCGCGCCGGGCTGGACCTCGCTTACAAGGAACTCGACGACATTCTGAACTACGTCGAGAACGACCACCAGAAACCCGAAGGCTCGCAACGCGACTCGTATCCCGCGGACGTCCCCGCGTGGTACCGCGACCGCTTTCCATGGTCCGCGTCGTTTTTGAGCATGGAAGACATGCACAGCCTGATGGTGACGCTGATCCAGTCGCTCGACTCCTTCCGCACCTTCGAGCGCGGCACGACGTACCAGTGGGTCATCCTCTACGACGCCACGCACAACATCGTGCGCGTGTACAACGACCTGTTGCAAACCAATCCCAACGGGGCACGCGACATCCGCCTGAGCCGCGAGGTGGAGGTGGACTTCGACGACTTCATCAACACCTACTGGCCGCACCTCGAGTTCATGATCCTGTCGAAACCCGATTACCCGCACCGGCGTCTGATGGAACGCAACCACGAAATCGAGGAAGCCATCAAGGCGCAGCTGGCCGATGGTGCCTCGCCGTTGAAAGCGTTGGAGGACGCGGCGAAGCAGTTCTCTTTCGCGCCGGGCACCCTGCCCCTTTTGCGGCGCGACCCCGTCACCCCGGACGTCGCCATACTGGAAGAGGTGCCGATCGAGTCCAATCCCTACGACGCGATCCAGCAAGCCACGCCCGCCGACGCACCGGTTCCCAACGTGCCGTGGGTCGAGGCCGAGTACGAGCTCAATTTTCTCAGCAACCGCGGCATGGCCACAAAGGAGTGACCTCCGGTTCCAGGTTTTCATACAAACTCTGCACCCCTCTCCTTTACCCAAAAAAGACAATCCTGTTCGTAAACCTGCTCCGACAAAAGCCGTGCTCCCGCCTTGTTTTCCCTTTCGGTTTTTATCAGACGTTACAGGCTAATTTTCTGAACTTGCCAGAAACGGCAAAATATTCATTTTTTGTGTTAGAATTTCGGAGTTCTTGAACCCCCGTACCGCCATGCTGAAGCCGACCCCTCTCCAAACCCGCTTACGTATCCAGGGCACCGACGGCATCCGCCGCGAGGTGATGCTGTCCTCGCACCCTTCCATGAAGGGACTCACACCGCAGGAAGCGTTTCTTAAAAAAGGCGTCATCACCGACCTGTTCATGGAACAGTACGCCTACGCCCACGTGCGGACGGTGTTGCAAGAGCGGCGGTCCTCCATGCGCCCGGTGTTTGCAGTGGCGTGGGACCCGCGCGATATCGAGGGCAAATTCAACGAGGCCGTGGTGCGCGGCATCCGCAAGGCCGGAGGCGACGCGCACGTATTGGGCATCGCCCCGACGCCCCTGGTGCCGCTTTACATCCAATATGCGAATGCCGACGGCGGCTTCATGGTGACCGCTTCGCACAACCCCAAGGACCAGAACGGCATCAAGATATTTCTCGCGCACCGCGGCATGAAGCTGTTGCCCGAAAACGACATCGCTCTCACCGATGCCCTTCTGGACACGCCCTCGCTCGTCAACAAACCGTTGAAGGGAAAACGCGTCGACCGGCAGAAGGCGGCGACCAACCTGTTTCTCAATTTTTCCCTCGATCCGGAAAACAGCTGGGTGGACAATGCCGGCCTCCTGAAAAACATCACGCTGGTGGTGGACCCCGCCTGCGGTGCGTTGACGGGGGTGGCCGCCGCGGTGTTGAGTCGCGCCGGGTTCGGCAAGGTCATCGAGGTCAACACGCACATGGACGGCCACGTCAACGTGAACAGCGGCGTCGCCGATCTGGAAGGCCACCGTAAGATTCCCCCCGAGGCCATCGCGGCCCGAAGCGGTGCGTTCCGAAAACACAAGGCGGTGGTCAAGCTGTTCCAGCTCGGCCGAAAACATCGGGCCGAGATCATCAGCGGACAACGCCGAATCGCAGCCGCTGTGTTCGACGCCGACGGCGACCGCTTCTACCGGCTCGACTACGATCCGTTTACCGACCACCTCACCGTGTCGAGCGGCGATGAAACCGCGTACCTGCAGGCGGCTTACCTGTCAGCCAGGGACCCGGACCGTTACCGGAACGCGGCATACGTCCACACCGTCGAAAGCGACCTCAACACCGGTGTGGCAGCGCAAAAACTGGGACTCAAGCGCGAACTTTCTGCCGTCGGTGACAAGTGGATTCTGTACCGAATCGCAGGGATGATCGCCGCGGCGCGACTGAAACGGTTGAAGGGTCCGGCGAAGCTGGATTTGGCAAACCGTTTGAAGTCGATTTTGCAAGGCGTCTGCTTTGACGTGGGGCAGTTCGAAGCTTTGGAAAAAGAAATCGACCGGGTGAGTGTGGGCCTGCCCGAGACCGCCCTGTCCATTCCGTTTGCGGTGGGGAGCGAAGAGACGGGCCACAACATCACCCTTGGCTGGCTGGACACGCCGCTCGGCCGGCGGGTCCCTGTCTTCTGCGGCAACGGGCTCAAAAGTGCGCTCAACACCTTCGCCGCTACGGAATCACTCCTGCAAAACAAACCCGCGAAGCGGTATTACTCCGTGCTCGCCAAACCGTTTCCTGCCGGGTTCAAGGCCACCCTCTACGCCTATTATGTGAAGCAGGCGGAGTTTCATCACAATTCGCCTGTTTGGAAACAGGTGCTGGCGGTGATCCGCAAACAGGCCAGGCCGCTGGGCTTCACCTGCAAGACGGTTCGTTTCAGTGAAGACCCGGACATGCTTTACGTGGCGATGGCCTCTGCGGACGGACGAGAGGCGGCGGTGTTTGTGCGCAATTCGGGCACGGAAAACAAGATCGGCGTCAACCTGCGCGGCGCGAAGTCAAGCGCCAAAGCGCTGAACACCCTGGGCGAGGCGGTCCTGCACCTGCTCATGCGGTCGCTCAAGGACAGCGCGCATCCGTTGTACGCGGTGGAACAGGACCTCCTGCAACGCATGGTGACAAAACCGCTGGCCGCGCCCAAAGCAAACGAAGACAGCCTCCAGCGCGTTCTTCGCGAGATGGGCAAGCAGGGCCTCACCCGCCTCACCCCCAAAGGATTCGTTTTAACGCCACGGGGGAAATGGTATATTGAGGGCTGACTGTTTCAGCACACCCACCCGTAAGGCGGGCCCCCTCCATGCGCAACCTCAACTCATTTTTCGATCACCTCGATGAATTCGAACACAAGGCGGTGTTCGACGGCATCGATCGCGTGTGGGAACCGCTGACCCAACTCAAAACCTCCATTACGAACATCCTTGACCGCCTGCCTGATTCCGTCCACTGCATGCAGGGAATGGAAGGCATGCAGTTGCTGCCGGCAAAATCGCTCACCCGCTTTCCCGAACCCGCCGTGCTGGTGGAGTGCTGGATCGAATTTCAGGAACCCACCTACATACAACCGGCACAGGTTTATTTCGGCGCGGGCACGGTGGTGGAACCGACCGCGGTCATCAAGGGCCCGGCCGTCATCGGCAACCACTGCGAAGTGCGGCAGGGCGCGTACCTGCGCGGCACCCTGCTTGCTGGCGATCACTGCGTGCTGGGTCACAACACGGAGATCAAGAACTCCATCCTCATGAACCACACCGAAGCCGGGCACTTCAACTACATCGGCGACAGCATCGTCGGAAGCTACGTGAACCTCGGCGCGGGATCGAAGCTCGCCAACCTGCGCTTCCGTTCGCCGCAGGACAAAATCGACGTCGCTTTTCCGCCGATGACACTGGAGCTCGACGGCGAGACCATCGAATCCGGCATGTCCAAGCTGGGAGGGGTCATCGGCGACCATGTGGAGATCGGGTGCAACGCGGTGCTGTGTCCGGGTGTCCTCCTGGGCAAGCAGACCTGGGTGTATCCCAACATGACCGTATCGCAAGGTTACTACCCGCCCGACAGTCTGCTGGCCTCGCGCGAGAACAAGGGCCGCACGCGCAAAGCCACCTGATCCCCTGCACCCTGCGCCTGCCCGTTGCGGCATGGATTTTCATGAAAGCCTTTTCTTTGTCCCGCGACTGCCTATACACTGTTCCCATCTGAATCCACTTATACGAAGGCACATGGCCCCCTCCCCCATCGAAGAAGCCCGGCAACTGCTGGAAGACGCGATCATTCACCACAAGGGCCGTCCCGTGGGTACGGCGGCGGCGCGCGATCCCAACCTCGCCTCTCCCAATTACGCCGACTGCTTCATCCGGGATTTCTTTCCGGCGGCACTGGTGTTTTTGAACGAAGGCAAACCGGACATCGTTAAAAACTTTCTGGAGACGGTGCTGGAACTCCGCAACCAGCAGAGGCAGGTGAGCGGCCACCAGATCCATCCCGGGGTCATGCCCGCGAGTTTTCACATCGAACAAAGCGAGGACGGCGCGGAGAACCTGGTGTCCGATTTCGGCGACCGCGCCATCGGCCGTGTCGCCCCGGTGGATTCCATGATGTGGTGGGTGCTGCTGCTGGGGGCGTACGTGAGGAAGACGGGCGACCGCGAACTGGCACACACCGACGCCTTCCAGAACGGCATGCGGTTGTCGCTGGAGCTGTTTCTGCGCGACACGTTTGAAGTGTTCCCGACGCTCCTCGTGCCCGACGGCAGTTTCATGATCGACCGCCGCATGGGGGTGTACGGGCACCCGCTGGAGGTGCAGGCCCTCTTCTACGGCCTCCTCCAGACCACCCTCGACCTGCTTCCGGATAACGACGACACCTGCCGCAAACTGCGCGGCATGGCGGAGCAACGCATCAAGGTCCTGCGGACCTACGTGCGCATTTTCTACTGGCTGGACATCGAACGGCTGAGCGAGATCCACCGCTTCAAGACCGAGGAATTCGGCACCGGCAGTGTGAACATGCTGAACATCTACCCGGAATCCATTCCCGACTGGCTGAGCAACTGGATTCCGGAAAAAGGCGGCTACCTCGTGGGCAACCTGGGGCCGGGGCGCATGGATTTCCGCTTTTTCGCACAGGGAAACCTGCTGGCCATCCTGTTCGGCCTGGCCACGCCGGAGCAATCCCAGAGCATCCTGAACCTGTACACCGAGCACTGGAACGACCTCATCGGCGCCATGCCGATCAAGATCTGCTTTCCGGCACTGGAGGGCGTGCGCTGGAAGATGCTGACCGGAAGCGACGCCAAAAACGCGGCATGGTCGTACCACAACGGCGGCAACTGGCCGGTGCTTCTGTGGCCGTTCGTCGCGGCGGCATTGAAATCCGGGCGCGACGACCTGGCGGAGACGGCCTTCGAGCAGGCCTGCAACCGCCTGCCGAAGGACCGCTGGCCGGAGTATTACGACGGCCACATGGGACGGCTCATAGGCCGGCGCGCCAACCTGTACCAGACCTGGTCGGCTTCCGGCCTGCTTCTCGCCAACCAGCTTCTGGAGGAAAGAAAAGGGCTGGAACTGTTCCCCGCGAGCCCGGATCACGGCGCCGGCGAAGCCCCGCCAGAGGCCGTGGACCCCCTTCGTTGACAGCCTCTGGAAAAGGTGGTCTAATTTTCCTTTTGAATTTTGCGAGGGTGGCGGAACTGGTAGACGCGCTGGATTTAGGATCCAGTGGGCAACCGTGGGGGTTCGACTCCCCCCTCTCGCATGCCCGGAACCTTTATCCATTCACCCGGAAACGAACCGAATCATGAAATGTGAAGTTGAAGAGATCGACAAGTGCAACCGGAAGCTCAAGATCGAGATTCCGCTCGGCGACTACCAGTCCCAGGTCAGTGCCTACTACAAGAAACTGAGCCACCAGGTCAAAATGCCCGGCTTCCGGCCCGGCAAAATCCCGCAGTCCATCATGGAAAAGCGCTTCGGCCCGGAAGTCAAACAGGAAGTGCTGACGCTGATGGTCTCCGAGAGCATCAACCAGGGCATCCAGGACAACCACCTGCACGCCATCGGCGAACCCAGCATCGTGGAAATCCACGCCGAGGAGGGGACGGACATCACCGTCACCGCCAACGTGGAGGTGCTGCCGGAGTTTTCCGCGCCGGACATCAGCAAGCTTGAGGTGCCGGTCAAGGTGCCGAAGGTCACCGACGAGCAGGTCGAGCAGACCCTGGAGTCCTACCGCGAGCAGAAGGCGGTGAACGAAACCGTCACCGACCGCGGAATATCCAAGGACGACCTCATCAAGATTGATTTCGAAAGCACCTGTGACGGCAAGCCCTACGAGAACAGCAAGGCCGAGGATTATGTCGTGCAGGTGGGCGGCCACTTGATCGGCGGCTTCGACGACAAGGTGCTGGGCATGAAGATCGGCGAGACGCGCTCGTTTTCGCTCACCCTGCCGGACGACCATCCCAACAAGGAAGTGGCGGGGAAAGAAGTGGACTTCACCGTGACGCTCAAGGGCATCCAGGTGAAGAAACTGCCGGAACTGGACGACGCCTTCGCGCAGACGGTGGACCCCGACAAGAAATACGAGAACCTGGACGCGTTGAAATCGGGTATCCGCGCCGAGCTGGAGGAACACCACCGCAAGCAGGCGCGGGTGGAGGCGCAGAAAACCCTCGCCGACAAACTGGCCGACGTCAACCCGATCGACGTGCCGGAAAAACTGGTTCAGGAGCAGATCAAGTTCATGGTCAACAAGGAGAAACAACAGGACGCCGCAGGTGTGGTGCACGAACACCAGACCGACCACGTGGCGTTGACCGACGAAGACCAGAAAAAACACCGCGAGCAGGCGGTGAAACTGCTCCAGCAGGAACTGGTCATCAACAAGTTCTCGGACGAGTTGGCCATCGAGGTCAGCGAGCAGGAACTCGACCGAGAACTGCAAGTATTCATGTCCCTTTTGCAGATCAAGGACCTGAAGAAAATGAAGCAGGAATGGGCCCAATCCGGCGCATTACTGAGACTCCACAACCGGATGCGCCGGGACCGGACCCTGGAGAAGCTGCTCGACCAGGTTCAGCTGCAGGAAGAAATGGTTGACAGCGCCGACCTTAAAAAAGATAATTAATTGTAATGATTACCCTTTCAGTTTCCCCCTGCTCCGGCAAGATTCGTTTGCATCTGGCAGGAAATTCCGTCATAAACACGCCTGTTTGCGTCACCACCCATATAGAAAGTGAATTCGTGTGCCTATGAGACAAGACATCTACAATCAGATCACCAACCAGCTGGTTCCCATCGTGGTCGAGCAGACCAGCCGCGGAGAAAGATCCTATGACATCTATTCCCGCCTGCTGAAAGATCGTATTATATTTATAGGACAGCAGATTGAAGACCACATGGCCAACCTGATCATCGCGCAGCTTTTGTTTCTGGAATCGGACGAGCCGGACCAGGACATTTATCTATACATCAACAGCCCCGGCGGGCACGTGTCCTCCGGCCTGGCGATTTACGACACCATGCAGTACATCAAGCCGGACGTGCAGACCATCTGCATCGGCCAGGCGGCCAGCATGGGCGCGTTGCTGTTGACGGCGGGCACCAAAGGCAAACGCTTCGCCCTGCCCAACTCGCGGGTGATGATCCATCAGCCCTCCGGCGGGTTCCAGGGGCAGAGCACGGACATCCAGATTCATGCAGAAGAGATTCTCAAGGTGCGCGACACGCTGGACGACATTCTCGCCAAGCATTCCGGTCAGCCGAAAGAGGCGATCCGGCGCGATACGGAGCGCGACCATTTCATGACCGGCCAACAGGCCAAGGAATACGGGCTGATCGACAATGTCATCACCAGCCGTACCGAATCGAAGGACCTGTCCAAGGGAATCGATGATTAAATTGCCGGATCAAGGGAACCGGGAGGTTCTCCCAATAGCGGACGCACTCGGAGGCATTCATGGCTAAGAAAACTTCCAACTCAGGTAACTACCGTTGTTCTTTTTGTGGTAAGAGCCAGGAAGAAGTTAAAAAACTGATCGCAGGCCCCACGGTTTACATTTGCGACGAGTGCATCGAGCTGTGCAATGAAATCATGGTCGAGGAGTGGGCGCAGGAAAAGACCGAGGATTTCAAGCACCTGCTCAAGCCGAAGGACATCTTCACCCACCTGGACCAGTACATCATCGGCCAGGAGCGTTGTAAAAAAATCCTGTCCGTTGCCGTGCACAACCACTTCAAGCGGGTCGATGCGGGCATCGACATGGAAGACGTGGAACTGCAGAAGAGCAACGTCCTGCTCATCGGCCCCACCGGCTCCGGCAAAACGCTGATGGCGCAGACGCTGGCCCGCATTCTCGACGTGCCGTTCACCATCGTGGACGCGACCACGCTGACGGAAGCCGGGTACGTCGGTGAAGACGTGGAAAACATCATCCTGAAACTGCTGCAGGCGGCCGATTACGATGTGGAGAAGGCCGAGCGCGGCATCATTTACATTGACGAGGTGGACAAGATCAGCCGCAAGTCGGAGAACCCGTCGATCACGCGCGACGTCTCCGGCGAGGGTGTCCAGCAGGCCCTTTTGAAAATCATCGAAGGCACGCACGCCAGCGTTCCGCCGCAGGGCGGACGCAAGCATCCGCACCAGGAGTTCCTTCAGGTCAACACCACCAATATTCTGTTCATTTGCGGCGGCGCGTTCGTCGGCCTGGACAAGATCATCCGCAACCGCATCGGCAAGAAAACGATGGGCTTCGGGCAGGAGCTGGTCAGCAAAGAAAGCCAGGACATGACCGAGGTTCTGGAAAAGGTGCAGCCGGAAGATCTTCTGAAATACGGATTGATCCCGGAATTCGTCGGCCGCCTCTCCATCACCGCCACGTTGAGCGAACTGGATGTGGACGGGCTGGTGCAGGTGCTGACCGAACCCAAGAACGCGCTCATCAAGCAGTACAAGAAACTGTTCGAGTTCGAAAACGTCAAGCTGAAGTTCACCGACGGCGCCATCCGCGCCATCGCCGAGAAGGCCTACCGCATCAAAACCGGGGCGCGCGGCCTGCGTTCCATCCTCGAAGAAGTCATGCTCGAAATCATGTTCGACCTGCCGTCCCGTGAGGACGTGGAAGAAGTCGTCATCAACGAGGAAGTCATTTCCCATCTGGAAAAACCGTTGATGGTGTACCAGAATCAGAAACAGGCCAGTTGACCCCTATGACATCAGAACGAACCATTCTTCCGCTGGTCCCCCTGCGGGACATTGTGGTGTTTCCTTTCATGGTCATCCCGCTTTTCGTGGGACGGGACAAATCTGTCCTGGCGCTGGAAAAAGCGATGGCCGACCAGAAAAACATCTTTCTCGCAACCCAGAGAAACGCCAACCACAACGATCCCGGTCCCGCTGACATCTTTGAAACGGGAACGCTGGCCAACATCCTGCAGATTCTGAAACTCACCGACGGCACCATGAAGGTGCTGGTGGAAGGCGTCCAGCGCGGCCGCATCATCAGTTTCCAGGACAACCCGAACTACCATGAGGTCGAGATTGTCCGCATCGAGGAAAACATCCAGGTCGTCCCGGACGTCAAGGCGCTGATGCGGAGCATCGAAAACCTGTTCGAGCAGTACGTCAAACTCAACCAGAAGATTCCGCTGGAAGCCATCTCCGCCATCGCCAACATCGCGGAACCGCACCGCTTCGCCGACACGATCGCTTCCTACATGGTGTTCCAGACGACCGAGAAGCAGGAGTTGCTCGACACCTACAGTCCTGTGGATCGCCTCAACAAACTGATTTCCTCGCTCAAGTCGGAAATGGAAATCCTGAAGATCGAAAAGCGCGTTCACGGCCGCGTGCGCAAGCAGATGGAGCGTTCGCAGAAAGAGTTCTACCTGAACGAGCAGATGAAGGCCATCCAGAAGGAACTGGGCAAGCGCGATGAGTTCAAGTCCGACATCGACGAGCTGACGCAGAAAATCAAGAAAGCCAAGATGCCCAAAGATGTCCAGGAAAAAGCCATGAAGGAAGTCCGGCGGCTCGAGATCATGCAGCCGATGTCGGCCGAGGCCACGGTGGTGCGCAACTACATCGACTGGCTGGTGGACATCCCCTGGCACAAGGGGAAAAACTCGGACAAGATCAACATCAAGGAAGCCCAGAAGATCCTGGATGGCGACCACTACGGTCTCGAAAAAGTAAAGGAACGCATCGTCGAGCACCTGGCGGTGATGAAGCTGGTGAAAAAGATCAAGGGCCCCATCCTGTGCCTCGTCGGCCCACCGGGCGTCGGCAAAACCTCGCTGGGCAAATCCGTCGCCCGTGCGACGGGACGGGAGTTCGTCCGCGTGTCCCTGGGCGGGGTGCGTGACGAGGCGGAGATCCGCGGCCACCGCAAAACCTACATCGGTTCGCTTCCGGGCAAGATCATCCAGTCCATGAAAAAAGCCGGCACCACCAACCCCGTGTTCCTGCTGGATGAGGTGGACAAGATGAGCATGGATTTCCGCGGCGATCCGTCGTCCGCCCTGCTGGAGGTGCTCGACCCGGAACAGAACGTGAATTTCAACGACCACTACCTGGAAATCGACTACGACCTGTCGCAGGTGCTGTTCATCTGCACCGCCAACGTGTTGCACGCCATTCCGCAACCGTTGCAGGACCGCATGGAGATCATCCGCATTCCCGGTTACACGGAACAGGAAAAGCTGGCCATCGCCCGGAATTTCCTGATCCCCAAAAAGCTGAAGGAACACGGGCTGACGAAAAAGCAGTTGACCATCAGCGAATCGTCGCTGACGAAACTCATCCAGGAATACACCCGCGAGGCGGGCGTACGCAGCCTGGAACGGGAAATCGGTTCCCTTTGCCGCAAGACCGCAATGAAGGTCGTGGAGGAGGGCAAGAAAACGGTCATCGATGTCAAGCCGCAAACCCTCTCCAAACTGCTCGGCGTTCCCAAATACCCCGGCGACCGCGAACGCGACCGGCCGGAAGTCGGCGTCGCCACAGGGCTTGCGTGGACGGAGTTCGGCGGCGAGATGCTGAACATCGAGGTCTCCGTCACCCCCGGCAAGGGCATGGTGATCAGCACCGGCAAGCTGGGCGACGTGATGAAGGAATCCGTGCAGGCGGCGATGAGCTATGTGCGCAAACGCTCGGATCAACTCGGGCTCAAACCGAATTTCCACATGGGCGTGGACGTCCACGTGCACATCCCGGAAGGCGCCATCCCGAAAGACGGTCCCTCGGCGGGCATCACCATCGCCGTGGCGCTGATCTCCGCCCTCACCGGAAACGTGCCGCGGAGCGACATCTGCATGACCGGAGAGATCACCCTGACCGGCAAGGTCCTGCCCATCGGCGGCCTCAAGGAAAAAGCCCTCGCCGCGCACCGGATGAAGATCGAAAACGTCATCATCCCGAAAGACAACGAAAAGGACCTGCCGGACATCCCGGAGATCATCCGCAAAAAACTGAACTTCATTTCCGTGGAAACGATGGACGACGTGCTGGAGCACAGTTTCGAGAAGAAGCTGAAGGTCAAACCCCAGCGCGCCGCCAGAAAATCCGCAACAAAGAAAAAAGCCGCCAAGCCGAAATCCCGGTCGCGCAAGACGCCGGCCCGGAAATCGCCCACCACGGCGCATTTGAACTGACGGTAACGAGCGGCCCCGCCGTTCCCGTTACCGCACCACCCCTTCAACGCTGAGTGCGATTAAAGAAAGGAAACCCCCTCTACTATGTTTCATCCGTGGCATGACGTGGAACTGGGCGACGAATTGCCGGACATATTTCCGGCCATCATCGAAGTGCCCAAAGGCTCCAAGACCAAGTACGAACTCGACAAGAAAACCGGCATGATCAAGGTGGACCGCATCCTGTACAGCTCCGTGCAGTATCCCGCCAACTACGGGTTCATCCCGCGCACGCTGGGCGACGACCACGATCCCCTCGATGTCCTCGTGCTGGGACAGGACCGCGTGTACCCGCTGTCCATCATGCGCGCCAAACCCATTGGCGTGATGGAAATGCTGGACCAGGGCGAGGAAGATGACAAGATCATCGCCGTGCACATGGACGACCCCGAATACAACCATTACGAGTCGATCGACGAGCTGCCGCCGCACCGGATGGAAGAGGTGAAACGGTTTTTCCAGGACTACAAGAAGCTGGAGAAGAAGGAAGTGGTGGTGGAGGACTTTTTGAGCCGGGAAGAGGCCGTGCGCATCCTCAACGCCGCCATCGACCTCTACAAGAAGGAAATCGGGAAATATAAAGTTTAGAACAACAATCGTTCAAAAATGGCCAGCCACTTATATTTATTTTTGGATGTTGGTTGAGTTGTCAATAAGTCACCACCGGCCGCGACGAAGCCGTGCGCATCCTCAACGCCGCCATCGACCTCTACAAGAAAGAGTTCGGGAAATAGGCAGCCCTGTAAGTCGGCCGATTTCATATCCAATTTTGCCCCGCATCACAGCCGTTGCTTTCCCTCTGGCATTTCGGAATAATTGAATTAATCTGAAAGGCAGTATCCATAATGACCGTATGGAATCGGGAGGAACACGTGCGTGCGGGAACCCACATCGAAATGGCATTCAACGTTCGACGCCCCCCCTTGTCTTCAGGTCCTTTCGCCGGGAGAGGGCGCAGGGTGGGGTACTGCACTCTGCTCCTCCTCTGCGCCTTGTTCCTCACCGCCTGCGACACCACCCGCTACGCCCGCAAGCAGATTCCCAAACAACAGATGCAGGCGTACCTCGAAAACAAACCGGAACCGCTCCACAACGTTTACCGCGACGTGCTGGAAGAGGGCCAGCGCAACTTCGTGCTCAACCACATGCGCGCCGGACTGGGCGCGATGGAACTGGGCCGTGACCGCCTCGCCGCGGAGTCGTTCGAGACCACCCTTCTCAGCATCGAGGCCGTCTATGCGGAAAACGAGTCTGCGGAAAAAGCGCGGAGCGTGTGGTACGAGGAAGGCAAAAAAGACTTCAAGGGCGAGCCGTATGAGCGCGCCATGGCCTATTACTATCGGGGCCTGCTGTTCCTGAAGGAAGGCGATTACGAAAACGCCCGCGCCTGTTTCAAAAGCGGCCAGCTGCAGGATGCGCTCGCCGAAAACGAAAAATACCAGATGGACTTCGCCCTCCTGATTTACCTCGAAGGCTGGGCGTCGCACCTGCTGGGCGACGAACAACTGGCGAAGACGGCGTTCGAGGAAGCGCAGCAGATCCGGCCGGACCTCACCCCGCCCGCGCCGGGCGACGATGTGCTGGTTCTGGCGGAGAGCGGCATGTCGCCCATCAAGGTCGCGGCGGGCGAAGGCAACGCCGCGCTCACTTTCAAGCGCGGCTCCGGGTTCCGCGAAAAGAGCGCGCGGCTGTTCGTCAACGGCCGCACCTATTCACCGCGCATGACCGAAGACATCTTCTGGCAGGCCTCGACGCGCGGCGGCAGGGTGGTGGACGCCATCCTCAAGGACAAGGTCGTTTTCAAGGAAACACACGAGACCATGGGCAAGGCACTCACCGAACTGGGCGTGCAGGGCATGCTGTTGTCCGCGCAACATGACAGCAACGAAGGCCTCCTCATCTCCGGCATCGTCACGGCCATCGGCCTCGTCCAGCAGGGCGTCGCCGCCAGCACGCAGACCCGCGCCGACGACCGGTACTGGGAATCCCTCCCCGACAGCGTCCACGTGTTCACCTACGGCAAAGATGCCAGCAATCCAGGTCGCACGGTGACGGTGAGTTTTGTCGATCCCGGCGGAAACACCGTCTCCAACCTGGCGTTCGAGGTGGAGGTGCACATGACCCCGCGCGGCCACGGCCTCGCCTGGGTGCGCTCGCGCGCGGCCTTCAAAAAACAGGATCTGGCCGACCTCGATCCCAACGACGAAGGCGACCCCGAAACCCCTCCGGAATCCATCACCCCTCCACGCACCCAGCCCCGCGACACCAACGCCCCGGCACGGCAACCCTCCCAGCCCAATTGACCCTCTATCCACCGGAAAGACTGATTTCGCTTTTCCAATATATTTGCTTTTACTTTCAAACCCTTACTCACCCACTGCCCCCTGGTTTCCTTAAAACTGGTTGTTTTTAAAAGCACTTCATACAAGACCCATTTTCAGATAAGGAATATTATCCAAAGATCGGTAAAATTGCGCATATTAATACCTTGCGCCCCCGCCTCCCGGCCTTTATATTTCTCACACCTACCGGATTTACAGTAATTTGATTGGTGTTGTCGTTGGGAGGGGCCTGCCGAGTAGATTGTGCCGCGCCAACTCATGCCCCCTGCACTTTACTGAATTGCCTTCATTGGCATTAATATAATCATTCTTTTGCGAGGAGGCAGAGTCATGAACCACCCCACCCTTTCCATTTATAAAAAGTGTTTATTGCTGGTTCTCGCGGTCACGCTGGCGGCCTGTGCCGGTCCGCAGATTCCGAAACCTCAGGACATCGTCAACGTGCCTCAGCCGCTTCTGGACAACACCGGCGAGTTCATGTCGCCCTACACGCAGGACGGCGTGCTCGCCCTGTGGGTGGACAAGGCGATCAACGCCCAGCTGGGCTCGAGGGTCGGGCAGATGGCAGGCGCCTTTGCTGGGCAGAAGGCACTGGAACAGGTTCCTTTTGTCGGCGGCATCCTCGGCGCCCAGGTGGGGGAATACGCCGGACGCAAGATCGCCATCGAGGCTTCCGGCGGCATGGAGTACATCACCGAAACGTCCGATATGTCGTTCACCAACATCAACGACATGGCGGTGTACCTCTACGCCCGTCACTCCACGCACGAGCATTACCAGCAGGCGCTGGAAGCGACATGGGAGATCTACCCCGACCTGAAAAACAACTACCACCAGGCTCTGGTCAACGCCGGCGGCAAGCGCTGACCGCGCCAAATAAAAAGAGCTGATAATCGTCTGCTTGCGGCGGCCGCGTCCTCCGAAGTTCCATGACTCCCGGAGTGCGCGGCCAAAGTTTTTTGCCCCCCGCCGGGTTATGGGGTACTATTCGATTAGGTGACTCACCCCGCCAACCCACGTTTTTTTCAATCGAAGAAGGATGGATTTCATGAACGGATCGGTCAGAGTTTGGTTTCCATGGGCAATCGGCCTGCTCCTGTTGGGCGGATGCGCCACCTATTCCGCTTCCACCATCGAAAACGCACCCGGAAGCCCCACGGTGTACGAAGACCCGAATTCTACAGGCCAGCTCGCGGGCGTGGGCATCGAGTCGCAGGACATCCGCGCCATGACCGACAAGATGATGCGCGACATGCTGACCAATCCGTCGCTCGCCGGCTCCAAGACACCGCCCAAGGTCATCATCGACGCCGAGTTTTTCCGCAATGAAAGCTCTTCGCGCATCAACAAGAACATCATCACCGACCGCCTGCGCGTGGACCTGAACCGAGCCGCGAAAGGCCGCATGGTATTCGTCGGCCGCCATTACGAAGGCATGGTGAAGGAAGAAACCGCCTACAAGGGCCGCCCTGCCGGCCTGCTTTCAGGCGACTACCGGCTGGGCGGGCGCATCACCACCCTCGACCAGATCAATCCCACCACCGGACGAACCTCCCGTTATCATCAGATCATTTTTGAGATGGTAGACCTGAACAACAGCGCCATCGTGTGGACGGGGATTTATGATTTTCGCAAATCTGCGCGGGACGACATCATCTACCGGTGACGACGGCTCGATGACCGGAAATCACAAACGCCGCCTCGGTGCGCTGGCGCTGGCGCTGGGCCTGCTCCTGCTCCCGGCCTGCGGCCCGGCGTCGCAGAAAGCGCACGTCTCCGATGCGGTGATGAACACCTACCTGCAGAACAAGCCCGCCGTCCTGCACACCCTTTATCGCAAGGCGCTCATTGAAGGTCCGCGCAACCAGGTGCTGAACGACATGCGCGTGGGGCTCGCCGCCATGGAACTCGGTCATTACTCGCTGGCCCGCGAATCGCTGGACCGCGCCCTGATGAACATCGAATCCATTTACGCTGACGATGAAACCGCGCGGAACGCGCGCAGCCTGTGGTACGAGGAAGGCAAGAAGGACTTCAAGGGCGAGCCGTACGAGCGCGCCATGGCCTACTACTACCGTGGTTTGCTCTACATCATCGAAGGCGACCTGGAAAACGCGCGCGCCTCGTTCAAGGGCGGTGTCCTGCAGGATGCGTTCGCCGAAGAGGAACAGAACCGGTGCGACTTCGCCCTCCTCATTTTCCTGCAGGGCTGGGTGTCGCAAAAGCTGGGCGATCAGGATCTCGCCCGCATGGCGTACGAAGAAGTGAAACGCTTCCGCCCGGATTTTCAGATTCCCGACCCGAATGACAACGTGCTGGTCCTGCTGGAAACAGGCACTTCACCGAGGAAGGTGTCCGACGGCATCGGCCACGGCGAGTTGAAATTCAGGCGCGGTCGCGGTTTCGTCGAAACCCGCGCGCACCTTCAAATGAACGGCAACACTTACGACGCGTATCCGATGGAAGACATCTACTGGCAGGCCACCTCGCGCGGCGGCCGTCAGTTCGACAAGATTCTGGAAGGCAAGGTGGTCTTCCGCCAGACCAACGCCATGGTGGGTTCGGCATTGACCGACATCGCATCGAAGACCATGATCATGGCGCCGCTCATGGAAAACTCCGGCACGTTCCAGCTTGCCGCCGGTGCGCTGGGGCTGGTCGGGGCGACGCAGATGGCGCTCGCCGCCAACACCAAAACGCAGGCAGACACGCGTTACTGGAACAACCTTCCGGACAGCGTGCACGTGCTCACCCTGCAGGTCGATCCGGCACAGTGGGGAGAGGTCGGTATCTGGTTTGAAGACGCAAGCGGGAAAAAACAGGCCGCATTGTCCACACAGCGTCCCATCCTGAAAACACACGGCGGCACGGGGCTGGTTTGGGCCCGTTCCCGCACCGCACTGGTCAAAAAATGACAACGACTCATTCACAACATATTAACGGAGGCTGTATGAACCGATCAGGAACCCTGATTGCCTGCCTTGTGGCGGCGGGCTGGTTGACCGGATGCGCCACGGACCCCTGTCCGCGCATCCTGGCGGAAGGCGAAGCCGACGCCGCCATCAAGATGAACAGCGTCCGCTTTCTCGATGAAGGCCTGCAACGCCGCAGTGAGTGGCAGAACTACTGCCGCGGCAACCGGCTGGGTCCGGAACCCTCCGTGCCCATGAACGCCCCCGGAAAGAAAAAAGTCTCCATCACCGAACACAACTCCCGTCCCACGGAAACCGGCACATTGGAAGTGTGGGTGCAGATCCGCAACCACACCGACTTTCCCCTGCAGGTTCAGGCGCGCACGCGGTTTTTCGACAAGGACCGAAGCCCCACCGAGGAGACCTCGAACTGGGACCGTGTCCAGCTGCCGGCGCAGAGCTACGAGACGTACCGGACCTTTTCCACCAGCCCGGACGCACAGTGGTATTTCATCGAGGTGCGGGAAGGACAGTGACCCCCGGCGGGGGAGGTCACATTTCGTTGCGGAATTTTTCGTAGGGAACCTGCAGGTCTTCCGTGCGTGCCATCGCCAGGTGGCTTTCCCCGGACATGCGTGATTTGACCACATCCAGCAGGGTGACGGCCTCGGACAGGAACTTCTGCTCGTTGCTGTCATCCACCTTCCGTGCCAGCAGTTCCTGGTACAGGTCGATCAACGGCCTGGTTTGCAGAACCAGCCGTCCCACTTCTTCATAAGGGATGTTGCGATCGGCAATGCGCTTGGCCTCCTGCGCATACTCGACCCATTCATCAGCCACCGCTTTGGGATTGCCCAGCTGGATCATGTGCTGCCTTGCGCCTTCCACTCCCCTGTCCTCGATCATCCGGCTGACCGAGATGGCCAAGCCGGTGAGCGGCACCCCCTTGGCGGTTTTACACAGGTAACGGAGAGCAAAGAAAAGCTTGTTCGTGTTGCTGTCTATCTGGAACCCGGTGTCGGAAAAGGGGCGCAGTTTGTCGTTCCGCTCGAAGGCATGCCACAGGCCGCCTTCCCTCTGCACCAGCTTGCGGGTTTTATCCATTGGCTCCAGCGTCGCAATGCAGGAATCGGCATCGTTGATCTGCGCCACCTGCGCGCTGACATCCACGTTTGTCAATTTGTCTTTTAAAGCCGGGTCCACCTTCACCTGCAAGGTGGGTTCCGGACTCGCCGCCACCTTGTCTTTGGTGATCTCCACTTCCTCGGTTTTCACCCAGGTTTTCTCTTTTTCAGGTAATTGCAGGGGTTGTTCCTCCACGGTCTGCGTTTCGCCACAGGCCGAGGTCATTACCAGCAGGAGCACCCACATGAGGGTCAATTTCTTCATATTCAAACCGCCATAAGTAATAAAAATCAGGAATATATCCTTTATACAGCAAAACCCGGGGCGGTGCCACCCCACCAGTTTGGTCTGAAAGGGTCCCGCCCACTCCAGGCCTCAACCCGGGAATGAAAGCCTTTGGAAAACAGGGCAAGCTTTTCCACGTCACTGGGAAATATTTGCCCCGGGGACCCTCTTCATCATTTCCCACGGCGCGCCTCCTTTCCCGAACCCACCCTAACCCCTTTGTTTACATTGGGTTAAAAACACAAAAGATTTTTCCCGGTTTTGGCACCGGGCTTGCTAGTAAAAGGTTGAGTTCTGGAAACAGGACCCTATTGACCACGGTTTTACCAATACGAAATAAAGGATCAAGCGAGATGGACTTCCTTCCGATGCCGGCACAGACAAGCCCCCTGGGACCCAACCCGGCCGACAAGGCCAAACGGCTTGGGGAGCAGGTACAGACCCTGAACCCGGCGAAGGCGCTGACGCAATCGTTCTCGCAGACCCTGGCGCAGGTGAAGCAGGGCGGTGAGAGCCAGAAGACCTCCGAAGGCAAGCAGGAATCGGAAAAACTGATGGAGGTTTCGCGGCAGTTCGAAGGACTGCTGATCCACCAGATGCTGAAATCCATGCGCAAGACCGTGAACAAGACCGGACTGATGGAAGGTTTTGCCAACCAGCAGTACGAGGCGGTTCTCGATGAAGAACTGTCAAGGGAAGTGGTTCGGCACCAGAGCATTGGGATGGCCCAAACCATATACGATCAAATGAGCCGGAACCTGCCACTCCCGGTTCGGTAGCAGGACCCTTTTGGGAGGTGTGTCATGAAAGAGTTATACCAGGCGCTCAATACCATTCTGGAACAGAAAATCGAGCTGTATGACCGGCTGATCAAGGTCTTCGGCGAGGAATGGGACGCGGTTACGGAGTTTTCCCGCGACCGTCTCATGAAAATTTTGGAGCAGAAAGAGGCCCTGCTGACACAGGTGGGTGAACTCAATCAGAAACGCGAGGCCATTTTGCGGGAAATGGCCGAACAATGGAACATTCCCATTGAAAAAGTAACCCTTCGAAAAATCGCCCAGTTCAAGAACAACCAATGGTCGATGTCGATGATCCTCTGCCAGAAACGCATGAAGGAACAGATTGCGCGGATCAAGAAAATGAACGAGATGAACCGCAGGCTGATCGAACGCTCCGCGCATTCGATGAAGGAGTCCATCAACGTCCTTTACAAGGCGGACTCCAGCTACACCCCCTATCACGCCGACGGCAAAACGGACCATGTTCCGCTGACCAGCGGTTTGATCAGCACCAACATCTGACGGGTCGAATCCATGACGTCGAACATTTTCAGCATTCTGAATACCGCCAAACTGGGACTGCAAAGCCAGCAGTTGGCCATCGAGGTGACCGGCAACAACGTCGCCAACGTGCAGACGGAGGGCTACAGCCGCCAGACGGTGACATTCGAGCCGAACTCCCCGCGCAATTTCAACCTGGGGCAGATCGGCACGGGTGTGAAAACCTCCGGCATTGCAAGGTCGTTCGATCAGTTTCTGTTCAACCAGATTCTGAGCGAAAACCAGAGCCTCGGCAATTTCACCGTACGCCGGGACGTGTTCGAGAACCTGGAAATCCTGCTCAACGAAACGGAAGGCGTCGGCATAAACAGCCAGCTCAGCAATTTTTTCAGTGCACTGAGCGACCTGGCGAACAATCCCACCGGATTTTCCGAACGAACCAATGTGATCGCCGCAGGTGCCTCGCTGGCGCAATCGTTCAACAAACTGGGCAACTCCCTGGCGGAAGAACGGCTGAACCTCGACCGAAAGATCCAGGACGAGGTGACACAGATCAACAGTCGGCTCACTGAAATTGCACGCCTGAACGAAGCCATTCCCGCTCAGGACCTGACCGGCTTCGCCGCCAATGACCTGATGGACCAGCGCGACCAGCTGGTGAAAGAGCTGTCACAAAAACTCGATATCACGCGGGTCTCTTCCGGCGACGACCGGATGAACCTGACCCTGTCCGACGGCACACCGCTGGTCCTGGGAAACCAGACGTTCACACTGAGCACGCAGGCCAACGCCAACAATGGCGGGCTGGGCGACCTCCTCGTTCAGGACACCGGGGGCGGCACCGTCAACATCACCAACACCATCCAGGGAGGAGAGGTGCGCGGGCTTTTGGACATGCGCGACACCGAAGTGGCCAACGCGCTCGATCGCCTGGACCGGCTGGCCGCCAGCATCGTGACCGAGGTCAACCGCGTGCACCAGCAGGGCATCGGTACGGACGGCACCACCGGCAACGATTTTTTCACCGCGCTACCCGTGACCCTTGCGGCCAACTCCGCCAACTCCGGAACAGGCAGCGTGACCATCACCAACGCCAGCTCGACCACCACCTCCACCGACAAGTTCCGCCTGACGTTCACCAACGCCACCGACTTTGACGTGGTGAACCTGACCACCGGCCAGAGCGTGGGCTCGTTTTCATATGCAGGCACGCCCATCAACCTGGGTGGCGGCTTTGCGGTGACGGTCACCGGCGCACCGACCGCGGGAGATGTGTTCGATTTTTCGACTTCCGCCAGCGCCGCTTCCAGCATGTCGGTTTCCACCACGCTTCTCGCCGATTCGCAGAAACTGGCGGCAGGACAAAACGGAACCACCGACGGCGACAATGCGCTGGCCCTTGCCGGGCTTCAGACACGCGGCATTTTTTCCGGAATCGGCTTTTCTTCCGGATCGGGCACGGTGACGTTCAACGATTTTTACAGCGGCCTCCTCAATAACGTTGGCAGTGGTTCGCGTTCCGCCCAGACCCTGGCGCAACAGCAGGAAGGAATCAAGCTGCAACTCGATATACGGCGGGAAAGTGTCTCCGGGGTGTCCATCGACGAAGAGATGATCAACCTCATCAAATTCCAACAGGCGTTTCAGGCTTCGGCCCGGATGATCAGCATCGTCGATGAGATGTTTGACATCCTCCAAAACCAGATATGAAACAGGGCCCAGATGGATTGACGGGCCGGGAGTGACCACATGGTAATGCGGGTGACCAACCAGGCGCAACAGGCGAACGCGCTGCGCAACCTGTTCCGCATCACAGAAGACCAGTTTCTCGCCAACCAGCGCATCTCCAGCGGCAAGCGCATCCTCGCGCCGTCGGACGATCCCCTGGGATTGCGGGACGCGCTCGGTTTGCGGGCCACCATCAGCCGCTCGGAACAGTTCAACCGCAACATCACGTTCAACCAGGTCTATGTCAACAGCGCCGACTCGGCACTGAGCAATGTGAGCACCAGCCTCACTCGCGCGCAGGAACTGGCCGTGAACAGCCTGAACGGACTCAACACCGCCGCCACGCGGCAGGCCGCGGCGGAAGAACTGGACCAGATCATCGGCACCGTGTTCCAGGCCGCCAACACCAAAGTGCAGGGACGCTTCCTGTTCTCCGGTACCGGTCTCGCCACCGAACCGTTTCAGCAAAACCCGGGCGCACTGGGCGCGCTGTATACCGGCGACGGCAACCGGCTGAACCTCGAAGTGGCGGACGGGCTGACCGTGCCCATCACCAAACCCGGATCGGAAGTGTTCGCGGTGGACCTCAATCCCGCGGTCACCACCGCCACGAATCTCAGCGATTTGAACGGCGGCGCGGGTGTGACTCTCGGCAGTCTTTCCATCACCGACCGCGCCGGCAACAACGCGGTGGTAAATCTCGGCGCGGCGACCACGGTGAACGACGTCATCGTCGCCATCAACGGCGCGGGCATCAATGTCACCGCCTCCATCAACAGCACCGGCGATGGGCTTTTGCTCACGGACACCAGCACCGCCATCACGCAGGCGCTGACCGTCACGGAATCCGGCGGCGGAACCGTGGCGCAGGAACTGGGCATCCTCGGTTCGCGAAACGGCAACCTGACCGGGCAGGACCTGGATCCCGTCATCACCACCGCCACCACCCTTGCCAGCCTGAACGGAGGCAACGGTCTGACGCTGGGCTCAGTGGACGTAACCAATGGATCGCTTTCCGGCACGGTGGACCTGAGCGGTGCGACGACCCTCAACGATGTCCTCACCACGCTCAACGGCGCGGGCCTGAACCTGACGGCGAGCATCAATTCTCAGGGCAACGGACTCGACGTGGTTTCGTCCAACGCGAACACGACCGCGGTCATCGACGATGTCGCAGGCGGAAACACGGCCTCCATTCTCGGCATCGGCGGAAACAATGTATTTCTGGCTCTGGATACCCTGAAACAGGCTCTGGAACGCGACGATACCGAGGGGATCTCGGCGTCATTGGACCTGTTGAATGCGAGCCGCGACAAGGTGAGTGATGTTCGCGCAGAATTCGGGGCGGTCAGCCGAACGCTGGACCAGATGGAGGTCTTGAGCGGGGAGGATGTGGTGACACAAAAGGAACAGTTGTCTGATATCGAGGATGCGGATTTCGTCCAGGAGGCGGCCAACCTCGCAGCGCTCGAAACCGCCCTCCAGGCCACCCTCGCCGTCACAGCACGGGTCCTGCAACCCACGTTGCTGGACTTCCTGAATTAACCCGTTTTCACGCAGAACGTCCGGGTTCAGCGGGGACCGGTGCAGGAAAGTCCTGCCGGGACCTGACGGGCAGCCATACGTGGACCGCGGTGCCCTTTTCTTCCTCGCTTTCCACTTCAATGAATCCGCCGTGCTGCTCCACGATGGTGTAGCAAACGGACAACCCAAGCCCGGTCCCTTTTTCCTCCGGCTTGGTGGTGAAAAACGGCTCGAAAATCTTGCTCAGGTTTTCCTGGGAAATGCCCACGCCGGTATCCCGGATCTCGATGTGAAAAAAGTTTTCGCGCCGGACCGGAATGTTTTCCGGGTCGAGATACACGTCCTCCTTACGCCGATTCTGCATGATCTCGCGTATGATTTTTTCCGTCCGTACGGTCAACCTGCCTCCCTCCGGCATAGCGTGCCGGGCGTTGTTGAACAGGTTCAGGAACACCTGGCGCATGCGGTCGGGATCGGCACGCAGGTATACCTCCTCCTCGGTAAACTGCCGATCGAGCTCAATGCAATCCATGCGCATCTCCTTTTCCAGGAGGGAAAGCACGAAGTCGAGTTCCTCGTTGAAGTCCACCTCCTGCAACTCCATGTTTCCCTTGCGCGAAAACCGCAGGAGGTCGCTCAGGATCTTGTCGATGCGAAAAATCTCCTCGCGCATGGAGCGGAAGTGCTCGTCCCGGGTGCCGTCTCCGGATTGATCCCGCATCAACGTCTGGACGTGACCTGAAATGATGTTGAGTGGATTGAGCACCTCGTGGCACACCATGGCGGCAAGACGGCCGATACTCGCCAGCTTTTCCGAGCGGATGATGCTTTCCTGCGCAATCTGGAGTTTCTGCAGCGACCCCTTCAGTTGATGGTTGGCTTCCATCAGCTTGTCATTGGCGCGCTTCAATTCTTCCTCCGCCCGCTCGCGCAAGTCCGCTTCGCGGCGCAACTGGATGGCCACCTCGATACAGCGGATCAAGGATTCGGCGGTGAGGTTGTTCTTCGACCGGTAGTCGGTGGCGCCGCTCTTCATCGCTTCGGCGGCGACTTCAGGATCGCTTTGCCCGGTGAGGAAAATCACAGGATGGGGATATCCCTTACCTCGTACATTCCGGAGGAGCTCGATCCCGTTGCCATTCTGCAGGCGGTAATCGAAAAGACAAATGTCGATCTGGTTTTGTTCGAGAACGACCGGAACTCCCTCAGGCGTGTCTATATGCGTGAGTTCACATATGAATTCCGGCTCGCTCGAAGTCAGCATGCTTCGAATGAGATATGCGTCCTCCGCATCATCCTCTACCAGCAGGATTCTCAAAGCCCTTTTCATCGTACCCTCTCCTTAACAAAGTACGCAGAAGAGTCAGGCTCTCTTCCACAAACGCAGGATAGGAAAAATCCTACACCACCCTTCGGAAAAACTAAATCCTTGGTATGAGGTTCAAGGATCGCTTCAGGCTCAACACATTATTGGTATGAACACATGATAACCCGTTATTTAAAAATAAAAAAGCAGTATTTTTCGGAGGCAGGATAAAATACTACGCCTGAATAGTAGGTCTACGATTTATCTAAAAATTTAAACCCCTGATTAAAAAAATCGTTTCGATCCTTACCCCGCGCAAATATGCAAAAATCAAATAATTTCCGAATACCAAATAAAATGGTTACATTTCCGATATGGTTGTTTTCTGTAATTGTGTCGGCCGTTTTTTTCACCCTTTGCCATATCGGCCCTTCGGCACTGCTGAAGACCTGCACCCTATTCGGTTTTTTAATGGATCTGTTCAGGGTCGCACCCTATCCTTAACAATCACATGAAAACCAGCATGAATTGCTTGGGATTGCGGCGGATCTCAAAATTTTTAAAAATTTTTCAAATAATGAAACACATCCGCATTCTGCGATAATGGCCCCTTCGGGCTTATATCGGAACAATCTAAGTCGCTCTTTAGGGTTTTTTTATTTTTCATTCAAGTTGCCCCTCAAAACCATCCAAATTTGTTAGCCTGACTTGGAACCAAATATCAAGGAGACCTTCATGACCCGGACAAGCCCCTACACCCAACTCGATCCCCAATTTCTATATCGCTGGTCGCCACGGGCTTTCCTCAGCGATCCGCTGGCCGATGAGGACATCATGACGTTGTTCGAAGCGGCGCGTTGGGCGCCGTCCTGTTTCAACGAACAGCCGTGGTTATTTGTGTACGGACGGGGGGATCGACTCAAGGACTTCCAGACGGCGCTGGTTGAGGGAAACCGAAAGTGGGCGGACAAGGCTCCCCTGCTCATCATCGTGTTCGCCCGCAACGATTTTGAAGAACGGGGCAAGCCCAACCACTGGGCGCAGTTCGATTCGGGGTCAGCATGGATGTCGCTCTGCCTTCAGGCGCAGAAGATGGGACTGGTCTGTCATGCCATGGGGGGCTTCATCAAGGACCGGGCGCACGCGGTGGCAAATGTGAGTGAGGACAATTTCACGGCAATGTGCGTGATTGCAGTCGGAAAACAGGGGCCGGCGGAAATCCTGGACGACGACCTGCGCGAACGGGAATCTCCCAGCGACCGCAAGCCGCTGGCCGAGATCGCCCACGAAGGCCCGCTTCCCGGTTGATCCCGAAGGTGGCCACGGTCACTTGTCTTTGCGTTGGCCCAACTGCGTGAACTTTTCAGGCTGGTGGCGCACGATCTTGCCTTCCACCAGGTAAATCACGTCTTCGGCGATGTTGGTGGCGTAGTCGGCGATGCGCTCCAGGTGGCGGGAGATGGAAATGTAGTTGATGAGGATCTCCACCTGGTCGGGGTCCTGCCTGATTTTCTCGTACACCCGCTGGTACACTTCACGGTTCATGGCATCGATCTCGTCGTCCGCCTGCCACACCTTGTGTGCGGTCACCGGATCCATGTTGATCAGGCAGTCGATGGACTGGCTCAGCATGGCGCGGGTTTTTTCCGCCATGGCGCTGAAGTCGAACGGCGGCTTGACGTTGCGTTTGCTCGCCAGCACGATGACGCGCTCGGCGATGTTCACCGCGAGGTCGGCCACGCGTTCCAGGTCGTTGTTGATCTTGAGGGCGGCGATGACGAATCGCAGGTCCCCCGCCACCGGCTGGTGCAGGGCCAGCACCTTCAGGCATTCTTCTTCCAGTTGCACCTCGGTGTTGTCCACGGCCTTGTCCTGTTCGATGATCTCCTGCGCCTGCTTCACGTCCAGCGCGGCCACCGACTTCATGACGCGGAGCACCATCTCCTCGACCTCCGCGCTCAGGCCCAGCAGTTGCTTTTTCAGAACATCGAGTTCGCGTTGAAAATGTTTGGTCATGAATCCCCGTTAAGAATCAACCAAAACGTCCGGTGATGTAGTCTTCCGTCCTCTTCTGGTCCGGTTGCGTGAATATTTTCTTGGTGGAACCGAATTCCACCAGGTCCCCCTCGTACAGAAACGCCGTCAAATCCGAAATTCGCGCCGCCTGCTGCATATTGTGCGTGACGATGACGATGGTGTAGCGCGAACGCAGTTCCTGGATCAGGTCCTCGATGCGCGCCGTGGCGCGGGGATCGAGCGCGGAACAGGGCTCGTCCATCAGGATCACTTCCGGGTTCATGGCGATGGCGCGGGCGATGCACAGTCTCTGCTGCTGTCCGCCGGACAGCTTGAGCGCGGAGTCGCGCAGGCGGTCCTTTACTTCGTTCCACAACGCCGCCTTGCGCAGGGCCTCCTCGGCCAGGTCGTTCAGGTTGCCCTTGTAGCCGTTGATCTTCGGCCCCCACACCACGTTCTTGAATATGGACTTGGGAAACGGGTTCGGCCGCTGGAACACCATGCCGATCTTCTGCCGGATGAGGCCCGGGTCCACCTTTTTATCGTACAGGTTCTCGCCGTGGAATAACACTTCTCCTTCCACCCACGCGGTCGGGATGAAATCGTTCATCCGGTTGAACACGCGGAGCATGGAACTCTTGCCGCAACCGGAAGGACCGATGACTGCGGTCACCTGGTGCGACGGGACCTGGAGGTCGATGCCTTTCACCACGCGGAGGTCACCGTAATTGATACAAAGTTTCCGCGTCTCCAGAATGGTATTGCACTCTTCCAAACCAACCTCCCTCACGAATTATTTATACCTTTGCAGTTTTTCGCGAATGAACACTGCGCCCGCATTCATCGACAGCAGGAGCACGAGCAGCACAATGATGCCCGCGGCGGCGAGCCCGTGGAACTCCGCCTGCGGCCGGGCCGCCCAGTTGAAAATCTGCACCGGCAATGCGGTGAACGGATCTTCCGGCGTTTCCGGCGTGAACGCGACGTAGCTCAGCGCCCCGATCATGATCATGGGGGCGGTTTCGCCCATGGCACGGGAAAGGGCCAGGATGACGCCCGTCATGATGCCCGGCAGGGCGGACGGCAGCACCTGCCACCACACCACCTGCCAGCGGCGGGCGCCCAGCGCAAACGCGCCCTCCCGGATCGATGCCGGCACGGCACGGATCGCTCCCTGTGCGGCGATCACGATGACCGGGAGCACCAGCAGACTCATGGTCATGCTCCCCGCCCACAGGCTGCGGTCGAATCCCAGGAAACGGACAAAGATGGCCAGTCCCAGCACCCCGTACAGGATGGAGGGCATGCCCGCCAGATTGGCGATATTGATTTCGAAAATACGGAGCAGGCGGTTTTTCGGGGCGAACTCTTCCAGGTACACCGCCGTGGCCACGCCCAGCGGAATGGCGAACGCCGCCGTCATGCCGATCAGCCAGATGCTGCCCCACAGGGCGGACTTGAGTCCCGCCTCCTCCGGATGGCGCGAGGGGAAGCTGGTCAGGAAATCCCAGTCGAGCCAGACGAAACCCTCTTTCACCACGTGCGCCAGAAGGATGCCCAGCACGGCGACCGTCATCCACGTCACGGCGGAACAAAGCCGGATGAACCAGCGGTCGCGTTGTTTTCGTTTTTCGCGGAATTCGGTCATGAGTTGTATTGCTTCGATTTCAGAATGAAATGGTTGCCGATGATGTTCATGGTGAGCGTCATCAGGAACAACAGCATGCCCACCGCATACACGGTGTAGTACTCGACCCCGCCTGCAGGAATGTCCCCCAGGCTCACCTGCACGATGTAAGCCGTCATCGTCTGAATGCTTTCAAGGAAGCCGATCGACCAGTTCGGCGTCGCCCCGGCCGCCAGTGTGACCGCCATGGTCTCCCCCACCGCCCGCGACAATGCCAGGATGACCGCCGCGCCGATGCGCGTGGCGGCGGCGGGAAGAATGATCTGCGACGTCACTTCCAGGTGCGTGCCCCCCAGGGCGTACGCGCCTTCGCGCAGGGTTCCGGGCAGTCCCCGGAAAGCGTCGTCGCACAGCGACGACACCATGGGCAGGATCATGATGCCCACCACGATGGCGGCACTGGCGGCGTTAAAAATATGCGTCTCGGGAAACACCGTGCGGATCAGCGGGGTCACGAACGTCAGGGCGAAGTAACCGTACACCACGGTCGGAATGCCCGCCAGGATTTCCAGCACGGGCTTGATGACCGACCGCACGTTGTTGGAGGCAAACTCACTCAGGTAAGTGGCGATCAGCAACCCGAACGGCAGGGCGATGAGAATCGCCCCGAAAACGACTTTCATCGTCCCGGCCACCAGCGGCAGGACGCCGAACGATTTCGGCTCAAGCAGGGGCGCCCAGTTGGTCCCGAACAGGAATTCGGTGACCGGCACTTCGCGGAAGAACAGAAACGATTCTTTGCCCAGTAGAAAGATGACCACCAGCGTGGTCATCAGGGTGACGCCCACGCAGAGCACGAGAATCCCGTGCACTGCGTGGTCCATCCACTTTGAAAACATGTTGTGTCCTGAAAGGTTCAGTTTCTGGCCAGCTTCAAGAGAGCATTCTCAAACCGCTCCAGGTGGTCGCGGTACATGGAATCCGGCAGGGGGATGTATCCCACTTCCCTGGAAAGCTCACCGGCGTTTTTGATATAGAACCGGATGAAGGCGTTCACCTCCGGCCGTTTCGCCGCCTCGACATTGACATAGATGAAGACGGGCCGCGACAGGGGCGAGTAGGTTCCCTGGTTGATGGTCTCCAGGGTCGGCTCCACCGGAGCCTTGTTGCCTTCCTTGATCGATACGGCTTTCAGGATGTCCTTGTTCTCGACATAGTAGGCGAAACCGAAGTAACCCAGCGCGTACTTGTCTCCGGCCACACCCTTGACCAGCATGTTGTCGTCTTCACTTTTGGTGAAATCGGCGCGGCTGGCCTGCGACTTGCCGTTGATGACTTCGGTGAAGTAGTCGAAGGTGCCGCTGTCGGTGCCCGGTCCGTACAGGCGCAGGGCCTTATCCGGCCACCCGTCCCGGACGTCCGCCCAGGTTTTCACGGAGCTGCCCGGTTCCCAGATTTTCTTCAACTCGTCGGTGGTCAGGTGATCCACCCAGGTGTTGGCCTGGTTGACTACCACCGTCAACCCGTCGTAGGCAACCGGCAACTCGAGGTATTGGATGTTGTTCTTTTTTGCCTTGTCGATTTCCCTTTGCTTGATCGGGCGGGACGCGTCGTTGATGTCCGTTTCGCCCGCCGTGAACTTCTTGAATCCGCCACCGGTACCGGAAACACCGACGGTCACGCGAACGCGGGCGTAGTCGCGGTTTTTACTGAACTCTTCGGCCACCGCCTCGGAAATGGGGAACACGGTGCTCGATCCGTCGATGCGGACGGTGCCGCGCAGTTTTTCGCCCGCCAGGGCCATGGTAGAAGCGCCCATTACCAGCGCCACCATCAAAATTCGGGGTATCCAGCGATACATGGGAGTGGTCTCCTCAAAAGGAAAAATGGTTTTGCCTTCGTTCGAAAACAAGGTACTCCACCAATGTTAGGGGTTTGTTAGAGCCCGGTTTAAATTCGGATGGATTCGGGCCGGGAAACCCCCGGCATATTCAGGAGTTGTCGTTACATGCTTGATCTTGCAGGAGATGGTCGATCACCCGCCCTCTCCGGTCATACACGTAGGTGCAACAGGAATCGAGGGCCTGCTTCAATTTCTTTTTGGCGCGCTGGTGGCGCGACTTGGCGGCGGCGAGGGTGATCCCCAGTTCCTCCGCCGCCTGCTTCTGCGTCCGGTCCTCGAACTCGATGCGGGTCAGGATGTCGCGGTCCGCCGCTTCCAGCGTTTTCAGGAAGTGCAGGAGGCAGGCCTGGATGGCCTCGCGCTCCCCGGATGCGGGGTCCGGGTCACCGGCTGCAGAACCCCGGTCACCGGGTGCGGGGTCGGCGGCGTCCCCTTCAATGTCCCCCGGTGGCGCTTCGATTTTGCGCGAGCGGTAGTGGTCGATGATGCGGTTGCGCGCGATCCGGTAGAGCCACGGCACCAGCTTGTCGCGGTCCTTGAGACGCGGCAGGCTCTCGTGCATCTTGAGAAAGATGTCCTGCGTGATCTCGTCGGCATCGGCCGCCGAGCCCACCCGCCCCATCACGAACGCACGGATGCGGCCGTACAGCGATTCAATGTCCACAGCAGGCAGGGTTCCCATGGTGTCCCTCGGTTGGCCGGAGCACGGCAAACACTTCCCATGCGTTGCCGTCGGGGTCGTGCACCCAGACCTTGTCCTGAACAGAATAACAACATTCCGTCTGCATCTCCAACTCGGTGGAAAGACCCAGGGTGCGCAGCCGCTCTTCCTGATTCTCCACCGCAGCGGTCACAGGCACCTGGATGCCCAGATGGCTGATGCGGTTGCCGGAAACCTGCGGCACGCGGTTGAGGGTGAAGTTGAGCGGGGGTTGCCGGACATCGAATTTGGCGTAGCCGTTTTCCAGCTTCATTGGCGGCACCCCGAAAAGTGCTTCATAAAACCGCACGCTGTCGTCGAAATGCCCGGTGTTGAGGGCGAGGTGCATTTTACCGTCAGTTCCAATATTCATTCTGCGTCTCCTTCGTTTAAGGGTTCACCCACAAAGACGAACGAGCCGCAAAAAGGATGCACCCCACCACGTGGGGTGGGAAATTTCTTCCAGTGCCATGCTTCCCACGCGGTGGGGTCAGCAACACCCTCCGGAGAAGTCGTCGCGGCGGGTGGCACGGACGGTGCCCACGCCTTCATACAGTATGAGGCACCCGATGAGGATGGCGGAGAGGCTGTCGGCCCACCACAACGCAGGCGACAGCAGAAACAGCAGGCTCCCGGCGAACAGCACCGCCGACAACTCGATGCAGGCCAGGGAACAGCGGGCGTCCTTCATCATGGTGGCGCTGTCCAGCTGACGCGCCACCCGCACTTTCGCCCGCCACAGGTAAAACATGAAACTCAGGCTGACGGAGGCGATGATGAATCCGGGAAGCGTGGTGGCAGGACGCGCCTGCGACGCCCATTGCAGGCTGGAGGCGAGGATCGTGCCGGCCCCCAGAAGCAGAAACAGGATGCCGATGTCCAAGGTGGCGGTGCGTTCTTTTTTCAGCGACAGCGCCGCGTCCAGTCCCTGCTCGCCCCGGAACCGCCACAGCACCAGCGTGGCGGAAAACACTTCGATGAAGCTGTCGAGACCGAACCCGAGCAGGGCGAAGGATTCCTCCTCCACGCCGAACGCCACCGACACCATGCCTTCCAGCAGGTTGAAACCGATGGTGAACCACGCCAGCCACACCGCCTTGCCGAGAGGATTCTCTGTCAATGTGCGGGTAAAAGACATCCTTCCATTTATACCGAAAACCGGCCCGGTTTTCACTACCATGAAAAAAACGCAGGGGAAATCTCCCCCGGGGTCACCGGGTTGCAGTCGCCCGCACCTTCGCGTACAGGTGCTGGTCGAGGACCTCGCCGTCTTTCACCACGCTGGCTCGCATAACGCCTTCCCGCACGAACCCGGCTTTTTCCAGCACGCGCATGGACGCGGGATTGTTGGAAAACACGCCCGCCCACAAACGAATCCATTCCCCGCCCGCCAGCAGGTGATCGGAAAACGTTTGCACGACGCCGGTCATGATGCCCCTTCCGTGATACGGCTCGGCCAGCCAGAATCCCAGTTCCGCCGAATACCGGTGCACGTCCTGGCCGGGCTGGCACCCGATGGTGCCGATGGCCTCGCTTTCCGTCGCGATGGCGAAGGTGCGCGGCGGGTATTCCCGCGTTACCTGGTCGAGAAATCCCTCCGCGTCTTCCCGCGTGTACGGGTGCGGGAACCAGTCGCGCAGCTGTTTCCAGATTCGGTAGTTGTTCGCATGGCGGGCGATGGATTCGGCATCCCCGCCCCGGAACCGGCGGACCTGGTAGCCATCGAACTGCAACAACGGATCGTTGAAAGGAAAGGTTTCGGAAGCCATGTCATTAGCCGGGAAATTCGATTAACATAACCGCTGACAAAGATTGGAGAATTTCAGTCCTGCGGCTCCGGCATATTATGGATTGAAAGTTCATTCCAGGTACAATCCGTTTCCCGCCGGGGTCATCCGGTCATACTAACCCGATTGTCGCCCATGCAGGAATCCCAACTTCCGCAAAAATCCGACCCGGCACACACCCGCTGCGATACGTGGTGGACGCTGGGAATCCTGGCGGCGGTGTGGACCTGCCGCGCCGTGGCGGCGGCGGTGGTGCCCATCATGGACGAAACCGAGGCGCGCTATGCGGAGATCGCGCGCAAGATGGTGGAGACAGGCGACTGGATCATGCCGCAGTTCGATTACGGCGTGCCCTTCTGGGGCAAGCCGCCGCTCTCCACCTGGTTCTCCGCCACCGGCATCGCTCTCTTCGGCCCGGGGGAGCTGGGTCCGCGCCTGCCCATCCTCGTCCTGTCCGCCGCCCTCCTGGTTCTGTTCTGGCGGTTCGTGAAGGAGTGTGCGGACGCCACCACCGCGCACCTCGCCACCCTCCTGCTGGCCACCAGCTCCATTTTTTTCGCCGCCGCCGGAGCGGTGATGACCGACCTCGTCCTCCTGTTTTCGCTGTTCGTGGTGATGAGCGCCTGCTGGCGTTTCACGAGGGAGTGGAATCCAAAACACGCACGCTGGATGTTCGCCGCCATCGGCATCGGTCTGCTCACCAAGGGACTCATGGTGGTCGCGGTCGGCGGACTCCCCATCGCGGCCTGGCTGGTCCTCACCCGGAAATGGAAACCGTTCTTGACGAAACTGCCGTGGGGAACGGGACTTCTCATCGCCTGTGTCATTGCGGTGCCGTGGTACGTCGCGGCGGAGATGCGGACGCCGGGATACCTGAATTATTTTTTCATCGGCGAACACTTCAACCGCTTTCTCGTGCCGGGTTGGGAAGGCGACCGCTACGGCTTCGCGCACGCGCAACCGTTCGGCATGATCTGGGGGTTTTACCTGCTGGGGCTCGCCCCGTGGATCGTGCTGGTGCCCGCATGCCTGCTGATCACGCGCCGCAAACCGGAATGGATGCAATGGCGCGAACAAAAGGGAGACCAAGGCGAGTTCATCCTGTTCCTGTTGTGCTGGATGCTGGTCCCCGCCGTGTTTCTGACGTTTGCGCGCAACATCATCTGGACCTATTCCCTTCCTGCCGCGCCGCCCGCCGCGGTTCTGCTGGCGCTGTCTTTGCACGCTGTACCGTCACCCTCCAAAGTCCTGCGCACGGTTCAGGTGACAACGGCGGTGATGATCGCAGGGTTGACGGGCTATCTCTTGTTCGCAGCGCAGAAGGACACCGCCTGGCCCCTGCCCACGCACAAGGGCGTGGTCGCGGAATACAACAGGGTGTGTGACGGCGACCCGGACTGCCGGCTGTGGGTGTTCGGCGAACGTTCGTTTTCCGCCGAGTACTACACGCGGGGAAAAACCAAACGTACGGAACGGGTGAACTTCCTGCTTCACGACTCGCGCGGAAACAAACGCGATTTCGTCGCGGCGCGCGATCACCTGCTCGACCGCCTGCATCCATCCGAGAAAAACCACTTGAAGCAGGTCGCGCGTTTTGGCGACCTCGCCTTATGGCGGGTTGAGCGGTGAACGGGTCAGGGCAGGATTTATAACGGATTCGGCGGGTAGTGGAATTCGTACATCGGGTTGGGGTGGGGCCGCCCTTCCCCGCCCGGCGCAGTGGCGGTGGGCCCGCGGTGTTTCGCCAGGTAATCGAGTATGGATTTGCGCACCTCCGGTTCCAGTTCCCACAGGCCCTGCTTCTCCTGCATCCAGGTGATGAGCGCATCCCATTCGCTCCGGCTCATGCGGTTCTGCAGAATGAGCGCGGCGTTGTGACACACCGTGCAGTTGGCAATGACCTCGTCGCGCCCTTTGCCCTCAGGCAACCCGGCGTTGGGGTCGATTTCCTCCGCCCACATGGGAGGCGCGGCCCATACGACGAACACAAAAACAAGAAGGACTCTCCATCCAGGAAGCGGCGGTTTCATCTTACGGTCACCGCAATGCGGTGCATGGCGTTGTTGAGGTAACCCGACGGATTCCATCCCGGCACCACCATCGGTTGCATGACGCCCATCTCATCCGTGGCGCGTGCCCACACTTCGTAATAGCCCGGCGCGGAAAACCGCACCTGCGTCTGCCAGCGTTGCCAGGCGTAACGGTTGACCGGTTCCTTCAACTGCGCCACCTGCCACGTCGCACCGAAATCGACCGACACGTGCACCGCCGCCACCGAGCGGTCCCCCGCCCAGGCGTGACCGCGCACGAACAGGGGCTGGCCTTTCTGGATTTCGATCCCGGTCTGGGGATGCGTGATGAGCGACTTCACCGGCATCGATTCGATGATTTCCATATCCTCCTCCGGCACCGGCGTTCCGGGTTTCACCGGGTAACGCGGCACGCGGTAGTGATCCATCTTCTGCCCGTCGTGGACGCGGTCGCGCACCCAGATGCGCTTCAGCCATTTGGGCGACGTCGATCCCGGCCAGCCGGGTGTGACCAGCCGCAACGGAAACCCGTGCAGGAGCGGCAGGGGTTCGTCGTTCATTGCCCACGCAACCAGCGTGTGTTCGTCCATCGCCTTGGCGATGGGGGTGCCGCGCGAAATCGACACCTTGTCCGGCTGACCCGACAGGTGCGAGTCCGCGCCGTAATACCCGGTGTACACGGCGGAAGCTTTTATGCCTGCGGCGTTCAACACATCACCCAGACGCACACCGGTGAAGCGCGCGCAGCCAATGGCTCCGAACCGCCACTGGTTGCCTTTCGCCGAAGGATAAAATCCGGCGCGGCCGTTGCCGCCGCATTCGATCTGCAACGCGTAGGTGTGGTGCTTGAACTTGCGTTTCAATTCATCGAGCGTGAGGGTGAGCGGCCGGTGCACTTCGCCGTCCACGGTGAGAGCCCACGCGCCGGGGTTGTCGGTCTCGCCGGGAGGCAGGCCGTTGTTGCGCACGAAAAAATGTTCTTTCGGTGTGAAATCGGCGTCGAGCAGGTGCGGCGGCGGTTCGGCATTGATCGGCCGGTCATTGTGCACGATCAACCCGTTTTTACCTTCGATGACGGGATTGGAACCGGATTCGGCGAGCGCGACGGGGAGCCATCCCTGCGGCAGGAACCGCGCATGAGGGAGGTGCGCGCCGATGGTGAGCGCCATGAAGGCGAGGCCCGTGTCTTTCAGAAAACCGCGGCGGGAAACGGGATCCACCTCGCGTCCCCACAGTTCCCAGTCAGCTTTTTCAGGATCGTCACGGTAAAGCTCAAACAAACCGCGTTCTTTTTTTCCTGGCATTCTCACCCTCCATAAAGGGCAACGCACTCAATTAGAGAATACCGCTTTCACGCAGGAAAACAAAAACATAAATGGAGGGGAAAAACCGTTTCCCTCATCCGTTCGTGCGAAGTGTACTGAATGGCGAGCAGTCAGTGACTGAGCACCGCGCGGTACCGCACGTTGCCCTGCTTGAGCTTTTCTATCGCGTCGTTGACCTGCGAGAACCTGAACTGCTCGACCACCGGCTGGATGCCGTGGCGCCTGCAGAATTCCAGCATGGTGGCGATGGTGGCGGGGCTCCCCACCGGCGAGCCGGAAACCGAACGCTGCCCGATGAGCAGCGGAAATATTTGCAGGTCGAGCGGCTCCAGCGTGGCGCCGACGAAATGCAGGCGCCCGCGCGGCTTGAGCGCGTTGACGTACAGGTTCCAGTCGAGCTTCACGTTGACCGTGGAAATGATGAGGTCGAACGACCCCGCTGCGGCCTCGATGGCTTTCGGGTCGCGCGAGTTGACGACATGGTGCGCGCCCATCCCGCGTGCTTCTGTTTCCTTGGCCGTATCGGAAGTGAACGCCGTCACCTCACATCCCCACTTGCTTGCGAACTGGAGCGCCAGGTGGCCCAGCCCGCCGATGCCGATGACCGCAACATGGCCGGTGGGCTCGATGCCGAACTGCACGAACGGATTGAACACGGTGATGCCGCCGCAGAACAGCGGGCCGACGGCGGCGAGGTCCAGGCCGTCGGGCAGAGGCACCACGCTGTGCGCCCGGGCGCGGACCCTGTCGGCGAACCCGCCGTGATGACCGACGATCGTCTCCTGCGGCGCGGCGCACAGGTTGTGGTCGCCGGTGGAACAGGAACCGCACGTCCCGCAAAATCCCGCGTGCCAGCCCAGCCCCACATGCTGGCCCACTTCCAGGTTGCCCACCGCATCGCCCTTCTTACCGATGCGCCCGACGACTTCGTGACCCGGCACCACGGGAAACTGCGTGATGCCCCAGTCGTTGTTGACGACGCTGACATCGCTGTGGCACAGGCCGCAGTGCAGGACGTCGATCTCCACCTCATCGGACGGCAGGACGCCGGGATCGTATTCGAACGGTTCGAGCGGCTGACCCGCCTGTTTCGCGGCGTAGGCGTTGATCATGTCATCGGTCTCCTGGAATGAAAGGCGAAGGAATTTATTGATTCCCGGACCATCGTTCGTCTTCCGGAAATCTCTCCAATAAAATGTCAGCGTTGGATCCGTCCGCTCCGCGCCGGGCGCAGTTCGCTCCACGCCGGGTGGGGTCAGTCTTCGGCCATGGCTTCGGAAAATTCGAAAATCAGGTTGAGCGCGCCGACGACGCGGGTGCGGTCCTTGTCCAATCCATCCATATCCTCGATCGACTCCTCGCAACCGCTTTCCTTCAATACGTCGCGCACCGTGCGTCCGTCGGGGAGCACACCGTCAAGACTTCTGAAAGCGGTCATTTCCTGTCTGGCGTGTTCGACGATCACCTCGTAATCGTCGACCGCGTGGATGGACTTGTAGGTTTGCAGGGATTTCGGGATCTGTCCCGAGTATTCATTCAATATGGGGTGGACGGTACCCATGATTCGACACACTCCTCTTTATAAAAGGAACCGGGGAACACCAAACCCATCCCCGGTTCGAAAGTTTGAGATTCGATCCCCGATTCTACGACAGGCGGAAGGTGGCTGTCAGCAAAAGAAGCGAGGCCGTGAATTTCCCACCGGTTTCGCTCAGCGGCCGCTCATCCCGCTGAACGGAATACCGGAGAGATCGCTCATCTCGCGTTTCCACGTGCTCAGGTCGCGTAGCGAAAACCGATTCAGATGTTCGTGGCCGCAGGCGCGGGCCATGACCTGCATCAATTCCACCGACGCGTTTAGAAACCGGGTCAGTCGTTTCGGCGCTTCTTGCGTGTCCAGGATCTTTCTGCGTTCCGGGTCCTGAGTGGCGATGCCCGCCGGGCAGTTGTTGGTGTGGCAGATGCGCGCGGCCACGCACCCGATGGCCTGCATCGCCGCGTTGGACAGGGCGATGGCGTCGGCTCCCATCGCCAGCGCCTTCACGAAATCGGGCGGCGTGCGCAAACCGCCGGTGATGATGAGCGTCACGTGGTCGTAGCCTTTGTCGTCGAGGTACCGCCGGGCACGCGCCAGTGCCGGGATGGTGGGCACGGAGATGTGGTTGCGGAACAACAAAGGCGCGGCGCCCGTGCCGCCTCCGCGTCCATCGACGATGATGTAATCCGCTCCGGCCTGCACCGCGAACTCGATATCGTCTTCAATGTGCTGCGCCGAGGTTTTGAATCCGATGGGAATGCCGCCCGTGACCTCGCGCACGCGGTCGGCGAATTTCTTGAAGTCACCCACCGAATGCAGGTCGGTGAAGGTCGGCGGCGAGACGGCATCCTGCCCCGGTTCCAGTCCGCGGATTTCCGCGATGCGTTCGGTGACTTTCCTTCCCGGCAGGTGGCCGCCGGTTCCGGTCTTCGCGCCCTGCCCGCCTTTGAAGTGGAACGCCTGCACCTTTTTGAGAAGCTCTTCCTTGTAACCGAACTGCGCCGACGCCAGTTCGTAAAAATAACGTGAGTTGTTTTCCTGTTCTTCCGGCAGCATGCCGCCCTCACCGGAACAGATGCCCGTGCCCGCGGCCTCCGCCCCCTGTGCCAGCGCGATCTTCGCTTCCTCCGACAGCGCGCCGAAACTCATGTCCGAGACAAGCAGGGGGATTTTCAGGGTGAGCGGTTTTTTGGCGCGCGGGCCGATGACGACTTCGGTGCCGACCTCGATTTTTTCCTGCAGGGGTTGCTGAGAAAACTGAGCGGTCAGAATCTGGATGTCGTCCCAGCGCGGCAACTCCGGCGCGGGCACGCCCATCGCCGCCACCTCGCCGTGGGGCCCAACGCGTTCCAGCCCGTTCTGAGCGAGTTCGTGAATGTACTTGACGGTCGGCTCTTCCTTCGTCGGTTTGACTCCGGACTCCCCGGCGTCGCCTTCATTCTGCGAGTCGGTATCCGCCTCCTGTCCTTCTTCCCCGTCTTCGGACAGGGAGGAATGCGTGCCGTCGCAGTACGGCGCGTCTTTCGTGTGCTTGCACATGCACAGGTACGCCGTTTCGTCCTTGTCTGCCTTGAACATTTTCGGCTGGAACGAGGTGCCCTTGTGCGAGCCGTCGCAGAACGGCTGGGTTTTGGACCGGCCGCAGGAACACCAGGCGTACACCTTGCCTGCTTTCAGTTGCACTTCAGTGGGTTGGGTGTCGGCCACCACGGGTTTGTCCACGATGCGCTCCTTTAAATATTCATTATATGAAGTGACCTCAGTGTATCAAGGCCTGCCGGAGTGGGCCAATGTTTATGCGCGGTGGTGAAACCCCATGCGTTTTTTTTATAAAGCGGCGGGCTTCACAGGTATGGATGAAACGCTTGAAAGATTGAGGACAGGGACGTCCCGGAGATCAAAGAAATCCGGAAAGCAGGGTGGCGATGCCCAGGAAGGAGAAGAAGCCCATGACGTCGGTGACGGTGGTGAGGATGATGGACGACGCGGTGGCGGGGTCCTGCCCGACGCGCACCAGCACGATGGGCACCAGGGCGCCCGCCACGCCGGCGATGACCATCGACAGGATCATGGAGATGCCGATGACGCCGGTGAGTCCCGCCGACCGGCTCCATAAAAACACGCCGAGGCAGGTGGTGGCGCACACGCCGACGCCGTTCATGAACCCGGCGCGGCATTCCTTCCACACCACGCGAGGCCAGTGGCGGGTGGTGATCTCGCGGATGGCCAGGCCGCGCATGGTGACGGCCAGGGCCTGCGCGCCGGTGTTGCCGCTCTGGCCCGCCACCACCGGAAGCAATACGGCCAGCGCGGTGAAGCGCGCGATCATGTCCTCGAACAAACCGACCACCGCCGCCGCCAGGAATGCGGTAACGAGGTTGATCTGCAACCACGGCTGGCGTTTGCGCACGGCGAAAATGGCTTTTGACAGGGCGCGTTCGTCGCGACTCGCACCCACCATCGCCTGCACGTCCGCCGTCGCATCCTGTTCCACCGCGCGCACCAGCGTGTCCTGCCAGATGACGCCGAGAAGTTCGCCATGCAGGCCGACCACCGGAATGCTCTGGAACCGGTGCTTGTCGAACAGCGCGACGATTTCTTCCTGTGGTGCGAGCGGTTCGACGAACACCGAGACCGGGCCTTTGATCTCGTCCAGCAACTGTTCCGGCCGCGCCGACACCAGCGTTTGCAGGCTGACGCGTCCGGTCAGCCGCCGCGCCTCGTTCTGCACGAACAGCACCGACTTCACGCGGTACCCCGGCTGGCGCAGGCGCTTCAGGGTCTGCTCGACGGTGAGCGTGCCCGCGTACGGTTCGACGCGCGGGTCCATCATGTTTCCCGCGGTGTCCTCCGGGTACTGCATGAGCGCGGTGAGTTCTTTTTTGACAGCGGGAGAAACGAGATTCAGGTAGTCTTCCGCATTTTGGGGGTCCACCTGGTGGAGGATGGCGACCATCGCCTTGGGATCGGTCGCGGCGACCACGTCCTTCACCCGTTCATCATCCAGATAAGGCAGGATGGAAGCGGCCAGCGACGGCGACAGCTGTTCGACCACGGGAGTGAGCTGGACGGAAGGCATCCGGTTGAGCAGGACCGCCGCCGATTCCGGTTCCAGTTCTTCCAACCGGCGCGCGGCGGCACGCGGATGCCCCTGGAGGAATCGCCGGTTCAGGGCCTCGGCTACCGTGCTGGCATCACCGCTCATGGTCATCCTCCTTTACGGGAGCCGGCCTGGGCGGTTCGAGAAACGGCAATGACACCATGCCACGCACCCAGGCGGTGGTGGCAAGCAGGAACAGGGGCACCAGGCTTTCGAACAGCGAAGCGTCCTCCACATTCGCCTGACCCGTGTCCAGCGCTTCCCGAACCTGCGCCGCCTTCAGCACGCCTTCCAGTTGATGATCGACATTGAGCACCGGAAGCGCGTGTGCGTGGTGCCATGCAGGGAAGGCACGCACCGTGGTGAGCGGAGCCTGCACCAGGACCGGTTCGATGCGCGGGTCGAGCAGTTCCGTCACCGGCCGGTCCGGTGGCTCCTGCAACAACCTTGCGATCTCCACCGCGCCCACGTAGCTGCCGTTTCTCTGCATGACGAAAAAATACTGTCCTTCACTGGACTCCGCGCGGCGGAGCTGGTCGAGCGCTTCCTCTACCGTGGCGGAATCCGAAACGACGGGCAACGGTTCCGACATCCAGTGCCCCACCGAATCGGGGCGGAAAGTGATCTGACGGCTCAATGCCTTCTGTTTCTTTTTCGGCAACGCCTCAAGCAGGCGTTTTCGGGAATCCGCATCACTGAGACGCAGGGTGTGACTGGCGCGGTAGGAAGAAAGAAGTTCGATCCGTTCTGCGGCTTCCCGGGTCGTCCAGTGGCTCATGCACTGCACGAGGTACCACGGCAGGAGTTCCTCCATCACCGGCGCCGCGTCTTCCGGTTCCATCGACGCCAGGTAGGCGGCGGAATCTTTTGGCGGCATGGCTTCCAGCACGCGTGCGGCCTCGCCGGGAAAGGCGGACAGGTAATGCCGGGTGAATTCGATCGCGTCATTCATGTTCGTTTTGCCCGATCAACTGTTCCATGGGTTCCTGTTCAAACAAACTGGCCGGAAGAATCAATCGCCCCTCCTTGGTCGCCAGCACGACGGAGGTCGGTGTGAATTCAAGGATCACCCCTTCGCGTTTTCCCCAGCGCACGCGCTGGCCGATCTCGTACTGCTTGTGCACGAAATGCGCACCGATGAGGTTGCTGACGAAGGTGCGTCCACCCAAACCGAACGCCAGCGCCAGGCTGCCCAGAAACGACGCCGCGCCGATGGCAATGAGGGTGGACAGAAACGCCACCTCGATGCCGATCTGGTCGAGACCGATCACCAGTGCGGTGATCAGCGTCGCGCCCTGCGCCAGTGTTCCCAGCAGGCTTGCCTGCGGGATGCCCGCCGTGTCCGCGGTGGTGATGGTGAGGTCGCGCACCAGGACGCTCAACAACACACCGGCGATGAGGATGATGCCACCGGCGAGAAACGTGGGCAGGTAATTGACCACCTGGTTCAGCCACTGCGCCACCGCATGCAGGCCGAGGATGTCGGTTGCGAACTTGACGAAAAAAAGAATGACCGCCCAGAAAACGATTTTGCCGAACAGGTCGAGCGCCGGGTGCGTTACCTGAAGGTGAGGAGCGGTGCTCCGTTTGATGGGCGTGCGGCTGAGCACCCGGTCGAGCGCCACCACCGTCTTCACGCAACCGACCTGCGCCAGGCCCGCCACCATCCAGCCGACCGCAAGCAGGGCGGCCGCGCCAAACAGGTTCGGCAGGTAATCGATCAGGTTCTGAAGGGCGGGCAGGCTGGCCCTTTTGATCTCTTGAAACCAGGAGGAGAGGAAATCCATTCAGGTCACCTCATCGTGTTCCAGGTAATTGGAATTGGAGCCGGTTGGGAAAGCGTGAACCGGTAATCATGATCCCCCTTCCGGTTGCACGTTCTATTATTCTAACGCACTCAAAGAATAAAAACAGGCAAAAGAAAAATGAGGAAGCGGGGGGTGCTGCGTTTTCAGGAAACGGATTCGTTGGGAGCTTCGGACAGGTTGGTTGCAGCGGAGGCCGGTCGGACGGTTTTATCGGCCATTTGGGAGGAAGCCCCGCGGCGGCGTTTCCAGAACAGGAACCCGCTGACGAACAAAAGCGCGGGACTGAGACCGATGATCACCGTCAGCACGCGCCCGGCTCCTCCCCAGAAACGCCCGATGTGAAGCGGGTACTTGAGGTCGGAGGCCACCTGCCCGGACGAGGCCTGACGGAAGCTGTGCACCATCATCGCTTCTCCCGTTTCCGGATGCAGGGCGAGGTAGGTGGAACCGTTGGGGTGCGGATTTTCATCGAACCGCATGCGCAGGACAAACGGCGCGTCGGAAGTGCGCGGCGGACGCAGCCACGTGATGGTTGCCTCCGGCAGGATCGATTGCCCCCGTGCCATCAGTTGTTCCGCGGGCATGGGGTGGTTGACCGGGGCCGTGAGGTTCGGCGGCAGCGGCCGCATGGGTCCTCCCAACACCGACTCCAGCACAACGTTGGCGGCCTTGTGAAACACCATGCCCGCCCCGGTGGCGATACTGAACACGAGAAACCCCATCGACACGATGCCGATGAAGCGGTGAAGGCGGAACACCCGGCGCATTCCGGTTTCCTTCCACCCGATACGGAACGCGCCGGACCAGCGCCCGCCGCGCGGCCACCAGAGCACCAGCCCCGTGCCCAACAGCACCAGCGCCACCAGGCCGATGGCGCCCATCACCGTCTCACCGGTTTCCCCCGCGAGCAGGTGCACGTGGAGATCATGCAGGGTTCCCATCAACCCGTCATGATCTCCACGCAAACCGAGGAGGCGCGTGGTGTAAGGGTTCACATACACTTTGCGAGTGCCGCCCGCGTCCTGAATCCAGACTTCCATCGCGTGATCCGGTTCGCGCGGCAGACGCACGTTAATCACCTGCGCGTTCGGGTGGGCTGCCCGCACTGCATCCAGGGACGCGTCGATGCGGTGCGGGCCGTTCTGCGGTTCCACCCGCCACAGATCGGGATTCAACGCGTGGTCGATCTCCTTGTGGTACACGAGGAGACTGCCGCTCAGTCCCGAAACCACCAGCACCAGACCGGCGGTGAAAGCCAGCACCAGGTGCACACGCCGCATCCATTGACGCAGTCGCTGGGATGAGGGAGTCGAGGCTTTCATGATTTGATGTTCCCTGTAAAAATGCAACGTTTCAAGACATCACCAGATCCCGTTTTTCCTGCAGGGCCGATCTGTCCCGGGACATGACTCCACTCTCCGGATGAACTCCGGTGAATCAATAATCGAGCTGCACACCCAGAATGAAGGACCGGCCCGGTGAGGGAAGTCGTCCTACCGGACTCACGTCGACGCCGCGGAAGTAATAATCCTCGTTAAACAGGTTGTTCACCGAAAGGCCGACGTTGAGGTTGTAGCCTTCCATTTCAAAATCCCGGCCGACCCGGGCGTTGACCAGCGTGTATTCGGGGAGTTCTCCCGCACTGCCGTTAGCCGTTTCCTGATCCGTGTTCGCGGCATCGCTGTAACTTTCGCTGACATAGAGTGCCGTAAGCCCAAAATCCCACTGCTCGTGCCGGTAACCCCCGCTCAGGCTCACATGATGGTGCGGTGCATACGGCAACTCTTTGCCCTTGTTCGCGCCGGACCGTTGCTCGGTATCGAGGTAGGTGTACGACAAGCTGAGGTTGGCATTTTCCGTCACTTCCCAGTCCGAGGTCAACTCGATGCCGTGGTGGAGGGTTTCGCCCAGGTTTTCGAACCGCGCAGTGCCGCTGTTGAACTGGATCTGGTCGCGGTAGTCGATGACAAACAAGGTGGCGGATGTTTGAAGATTGGGTAATACCTGAAACCGGCTTCCCAGTTCGTAGTTCCACGCCGTTTCATTGGCCACGTCGCCCGCGCGCGTGACCTGTGCCGTCTGCACCGGCACAAGCGAACGCTGGGCGTTGGCGAATACGAAGACGCGATCCGTCGCCTCATACCCTACGGTGATGCCCGGAAGCAGCCTGGACGCATTGTTGGTGTCCATGACGCCGTTCAGGTTGTTGCGAAAATCCATGTACACGTTTTCGTAGCGCACGCCGGGTGTCACCGCAAGGCGGTCGTTCATGAACCGGATGGTGTCGCTGGCATACACGGCGAAGGCGTCCACATCAAATGCCCAGTCCCGCGCCACGGTGCGGGTGCCGGTGGCAAATTCCACGCGGTTCACATCGAAATCCACTCCCTCCCGCACGTAACGCGCACCGACGATGATGGTGTGGTTGTCGATGCGGCGGGTCAGGCGCGGCTCGATCCCCATAACGGAGAAAATGCGCGGCGAGTCGGCTTTGTGGGTGGCCGGAATGGCGGGATCGAACACGTTGCCGCCACCCAGGTTCTGGCCGAAGAAAAACGTGCGGTCCGCCTTGTGGTAAAAGTTGCGCCACTCGAATTCCGTATTCTTGTCCGGCGTGTAGGTCCAGGTGAGGGTGGCGCGAAACATGTCCGCATCAAAACTGTCATGCGGCCGTTGCGAGCTGGTGCGGTCCTGTTGGTACCGGCTCGGGCTCAACGACCCCGGCAGTTCCGCTTCCACATTGTAGTATTGGAACTGGAAGGCCAGTTGGTTCTGTTCATTGGGAAACAAGTCCGCATCGAAGATGAAATTGTGGACCTCGGTGTCGGAATGGTCTCGGAAACCCTGTCCCTGCAGTGTGTTGTATTGCAGTTGCAGTCCCAGCTTGTCGGTGGCGAATCCGCCGATGCGAAAATACGTGTCCGTCATGATGTTGCCGGTTTCCTCGGAGATGGTGATGCGTTCGCCCAGAGTCTGCGAAAGCTCGTAGGGAATGGGACGGGTGATGAAGTTGAGCACACCGCCGACGTTGTTCGGTCCGTAATGCACCGCCGCGCCGCCGCGCACCACGTCGATCGTTTCAATGCTCTGCATGGTGAGGGGAAACAAGGACAAACCGATGTTGCTGTATGGACCGATGGCAACGGGGTACCCGTCTTGCAACACCTGAATGCGCTGACTGCGAAGCGGCGTGAGACCGCGCACACCGATGTTCGGCAGAATGCCGACACCCGTTTCGTCGAGGATGGTGACGCCGGGCACGGTACGCAGGGTGTCTTCCAGATTCAATGTTCCCCGGCGCTGGATCTGTTCCTCGGTCACAACGCTGCGGGAACCGCTGTAGGTACGCACGCTTTCCGGCGTGGGCGGCCCCAGCCAGTCCCCCTCCACCTTCATCTCCGGGAGGGAACCTTTTTTGATTTTTTCCGCATGCTGCAGTGTCACCGTATTGGCATCCTTGAATTCAGCAGACAGTTCCGTCCCCGCCAACAAAATCTCCAACGCCTTCCGGGCCGTGTGCTCTCCCGACACCCCGGACGTCGAAACGCCTTTGACGTCCGCAGTCCTGAAGGCAACCTGCAAGCCGGACTGATCGAAGAACTGCGCCAACGCCGATCCCAAAGGTTGCGGCGGAATATCGAACGATTTCACATCTCCCGCCTGGGCCAGCTGCATTCCGCTCGCATCCGCAACCGCAAACTTTTGAGAAAACGCCGAGTGGAAGGGTTCGCCTGCATACGCATCATCCACACCAAACGAATGCAAAGCAGGCAGGACCGCTACCAACGCGACAGCAAGGCCTGTTCCAAAAATGTTTCCTGTATTTTCCAGACCCCTGCCCGGTAAGGCGCGGCGCCGCTTTATGCCGATGAATGCCATTGCATTCCTCCTCTTTCCAGTTCATGCACGGCATCCTTCCGCCAAAGGCAGGGTTCCCATCGAATGCCTGTTGAAAAATTTCCTTGAATCAGGAAGTTCAACATAAAGACGGGTGGGAACCCGGTTTGCCCAACTTGCGATTACAAAAAAATTTTTCGCCCCGCCCCGCATTGCAGAATGACAACAGCTAACGAAGGACAAGAAGATAATCCGTGATGTGCGTGACACGAAGCCCCTGGGTGGAAGCCAGAGCCCGAATGGCGCTTTGCGCCTGGTCCACATGGAACAGGCCGCTGACGGGTTGCTGTGCGGCGTGTTCGCGAAGGATCAACACGCGCCCGGGGAAATAGGCATCCAGCTTTTCAATGGCGTCGGCAAACGGCATTTCATCGATCACAATCCTGCCTCGTGTCCACGGCAACACGGCATGCACATTCACATTTCGAACCGTCTGCGAGGGTGACCCCGATATGTAATCGACGGCTTGCCCGGCGGTCAGGTTCACGGCCCGCGGATTTTCCGCAACTGGCAGGGAGGATTGCGAGGGTGGGACCACCGCGACCTCGCCGCTCAGGACCGTCACTTCCAGACTATCTTTTGAATGCGAAACGCCAAAACGCGTTCCCAATACTTCCACCACGCCCTGGCGGGTGGTGACGCGGAATGGTCGCGATGCGTCCCGGCGGACATCAAACAGCGCCTCGCCTTCCAGCAATTCGATGTGACGCACGCCATTCTCGTAATGCACGTTCATGGCGGTGGCGGTATTGAGGTGCGCCGTCGACCCGTCCGGCAACTCCACCCGACGCAGCTCACCTTCCGCCGTGCGGTGATCCGCCAACCAGATGGAGCCGAACTGCGCCCACAACACAAACAAACAGAAACAGGCGGCGGCCCAGCGAAACACGGCAAACGGTTTTTTCGAGCGGGGAGCGGGGAGGACTCCATCCCATTCATTGGCAGGCTCCGCCGCAGGCGCGGAGGAAACCGGTACAGGCGACCCCGGCATGTCTGCGGCAAACGCCCCCCTCATTGCTTCCAGCTCCTGCCACAGGCGCCGCTCCCTGCGGAAGGCGTCCCGGTGCCTCGCATCCGCGTGCAACCATTTTTTAAAACGGCGGGCTTCCGGCGGGGTCATTTCTCCCGAAGCCAGGCGCACCACCCACTGCCGCGCTTCCTGCGGGGATTCATCCGGTAGAGCTTTGCCTTTATCCGATACCATGTTTGCGCACATAAAAATTATGAGCCGGAGTCACATACCTTCACCGGCGTAGATGATTTCAAAAACCTTCTTTAAATAAGACGAATGAACCCATGTGTTGTCATACCCCCCTTGTGCGTTTTTTAAGGGCTTCCAGCCGATCCCGGGTGGCGGCCAGGTGATCGAGCACCTTTCGGATGTGTTTTTCGACGGTGGTGACCGACACCCCCACCTCTTTTGCAATGGCGCGTTGCGGCTTGCCCTCGAACCGATTCAGGTAAAAAATTTTTCGGCTGAGCGGCGGCAACTCCTGCACCGCTTTCTGATACAGCTTCAATTCCCAGCGGGCCAGGACCACCCTTTCCGGGGTCACCTGGTTTTCAGTCCGGGTCAGAACATCGCGGCACTCCCGAAGCAGCTCCGCCCGGCGGGCTTCAACACGGATGTGATCGGTGGCCAGATTGGAAGCGATGCGGAACAGGTAGGCCCGGCAGTTTTCGATGCGGGTGGGGTTTTGAATTTTCAGGAGGCGAAGGTACAACTCCTGCACCATGTCGCGTGCCGCAAAGCCGCACTTCAGACGTTGGGATAAAAACCGGATCAGGTCTCCCTGGTATTCATAGTAGGCCTCGAGCAAGGCCGAACGATCCATTTGTCCCGATTGCAATCCCATGCGATCCCATGCGATCCGATTCTGTCCCCGGTACCGGCACCAACCCAGGCCGGGCGGGGCAAAAGAAGAATCCTCGGTTGGAGCCACCCTCCTCCATACGCAAGGATTCAGCAGTCACTTCTTGAAAATAATAATGGATTTCATTTTCAATATAAACCGGGGAAAGTCAACCCTAATCCCCCAAATATCGGCTTGCCGGATTCCCACCCCGTCAGCCAACTTTTGTAATGTTTTAAAAGTTAACTATTTAGGCCTGTGGTGAAGGAATGAGCCCAAGGTATAATAATGACTTTCATTTTCATTAGTTTTTAAGTAGTATTATGAGAACGAATTTCAAAAATATTTTCATTTTGACGTCAGGGTCCCGGCCCTCTCATTCGTCTTACTTTATATGTATAGAGGAGCGTCTTGCCCTGTGTTTCGCGGGTGGATGCAGAGGGGAAGCATTCAAAAATATTCCCTGTTCCGATTAAAGGATTCCGCGTAATCACCGGATGCACATCGGGAGGCCGGCTTGTTCTCCCGCTCCGGCTTTTCAATGATTCTCGAGTAGAAAGTGACAGGAGGCTGAATGGATCCCGCACAAACCAAAGCCGCAGTGGAGGGCACCACTCCGATACTGGAGTTGATCGGCAAGGGTGGGGTCCTCATGATTCCCATCATCCTCTGTTCCGTGGTCGCGCTGGCGTTGATCATCGAGCGGCTGATCTTTTTCTACTCCAACCAGCAAAGTCCGGAAAAGATGCAGAACGTTTTCAAGACATTGTTTCTAGAAGGCAACAACATCTTTGCCCGCTCGCACGAACAGCCGCCCGGTCCTGCCGGACGCCTTCTGCAGGTGGCGCGGAACTGCTTTCATTATCCCAAGTGGAAATTCGAGGAAGCGCTGACACTGGCCGGGCAGGAAGAATTGAGCCGAATGAGCAAAAACCTGCGCGCGCTGGAAGTCATCGCCGCAATCGCTCCCCTGCTGGGCCTGCTGGGTACCGTGGTCGGCATGATTCAGGCATTCGGCAAGGTCGCCCAGCACAAGAACCAGATCGACCCCAGCATTCTGGCCGGAGGTATCTGGGAAGCGTTGATGACGACGGCCGCGGGCCTCGCCGTCGCCATTCCGGTGATGGTGATGCTTCATTACTTCGACCGCCGGATGGAGACCATGTCGTTCCTGCTGGAGAAGTTCAGCCTGCACCTGGTGCATCAGTGGGACGACACCAAGGAAAAAGCGCGGGCCAAAAGCGCCAGCATTGAAAAAGAACCCGGCGAACGGCGCATGGCCAATGTACCGGGGAAATGAGTCTGCGAGAAGATAATCATGGTCAGCCTTAAAGTCCAACCCCGAAAGAATAAAGGGCTCGATATCGCGCCGCTGGTCGATATCGTTTTTCTTCTCCTGATCTTTTTCATGCTGACGTCCACCTTCATCCGGCAGGAGGGCATGGACATCGAGCTGCCCAGGGCGGAGTCCAGTGAGTCCTTCGACATGAAGTCGATCAAGATTCAGGTGCAGGAGGACGGGGCCTTGATGGCGGGCGACAAAAAAGTTGAGTTTGAAGAACTGCGCTCGATTATTGGATCGGCGGTGGAGAAGGATTCGTCGGTGCCCATCATCATCGAGGCCGACAAGAAAACCGATTTCGACATGTTCGCGAAGATCCTCGATCTGGCGCGACTGCTGGGAGCCAGCAACATCGTGATTGCAACCGATCCACTGGAGTCCACTTCGTCATGAACGCAGAAGTCCTGGAGACCCGATACCCCGCACACCTGCCCGTAACCGCATCGGTGGTGGTTCACCTCCTGCTGGCGTGGATGATCTGGCAACAGGACATCACTTTCAAACTCGAACCGAAACCGGAGCCGAAAGTGAAGGTGCACGTCGCGCCCAAACCGCCGCCCCCTCCCCCGCCTCCGGCGCAGACCCAGCCCGATGCGGTGAAACCCGTCGCCCAGAAGGCGGTGACGCCTCCGCAGAAGACCGTGCCCAAAAAACCGGTGACGCCACCGACGCCGCAACCGATGAAAGCGGTTCAGACCCAGCAGGTGAAAGCCAAGGTGCCGCCGCCTCCGGCGAGCATGCAACCCATTCAACAGGAAGTCGCCACGCACAAACCGCAGACGCCGACGTTCGCGCGGGCGGTACGACACACCCCGATTGAGGCCACGTTCAAGACCCCGGTGTCCACGGTGCCGGTTCAATCCAGGATGACACCGACCACCGCCGTGTTGAAAACACCGGTCAGGACGGACATCCCGCCGAAAGCACAGACGGTGAAGGCACAGGCCCCGGTGAAAGTGGATGAAATGATTGAAGATGCGGCGGAACCCATCCAGACCGCCAGCCTCAACATGCCGGCTTTGCAAAAAACCGGACCGGTTGAAAAAGTCAAGTTCAGCGGCAACGGACCGGATTTGAAGAAGGCTCTGGACGAGTTCAACAGCGCCATCTGGGGGCAGATCCTGCAGGCCAAGTATTATCCCAAGATGGCACGCATCCGCCGCCTGGAAGGACAGCCTGTGGTAAAATTCACCATAGAAAAAGATGGCTCCCTGAGTCACGTCGCCATCAACAATTCATCCAATCATGAAATACTGGACAGTGCGGCGCTCAAAACCATCCGCAACGCGGCCCCGTTCCCGAACATTCCGGAAATTCTGAACGAAGAACGGATGGTCCTGGAAATTCCCATTTCATTTATCCTGAACCAATAAAACCATGAAAAGATCGATCCATTTCCCCGCTCTGGCAGCTTTCATCCTCATCACCACTCCCGCATGGGCGGAAGTGCACGAGATCGACTCCGATTTCGACGGCAAGGTGGACCAGTGGCAACACCTGTCGAAAAGCGGCAAGCCGGAAAAGGTGGAGTTTGACAAGAGCGGCGACGGCAAACCCGATCAGGTCGAATACTACGATAAGAATGGAGCCCGCATCCGGGTCGAGTTCGACCGCAACCACGATGGCAAAATGGATCAGTTCCAGCACTACTCCGCTTCGGGCGCGATTGAAAAAATGGAACTGGACTCCAATTACTCAGGCAAGATCGATTGGACGGAATTTTACAACGGCCAGGGCAAGCTGAACAAAGCCGTTCGCGATGAGAACGGCGACGGCAAACCGGACCAGTGGCAGTTCTTCAATGCTTCGGAAAAACTGGAGCGCATTGAATACGACACCAATGCAGACGGCCAGGTGGACCGCTGGGATCGTCTGAACGGTTCCGGAAAAATTCATGAATCTTCATTCGACACCAACGGAAACGGCAAGCCCGACCAGTGGCAGTTCTTCAACAGCTCCGAGGTGATGGAGAAGGTGGGATTCGACACCAACGGCAACGGCAAGGCCGACCAGTGGCAGATTTACGGACCCGACGCCAGGGTGGTCCGCGTGGAGATCGACCGCAACCACGACGGCAAACCCGACCAGGTGATCAACAAGTAACCGCTTTCTTCCTTAAATTTGAAAATGAGTTCAAACGCAACCGGGTTTACCGCAAAGGCCCGCGAAAAGGTTTGTTCTCACTGAAACATTTCCCTTCCCGCCACCTTCACCCGCAACGGTTCCTTTAAATTTTTATTCTTGTGATAACTGCGGATCATTTGCAGGCTTTCCTGCGTCATGGCGTGACCCGCACTGGCAATCCGGAAGTCTTCTTCATCGACAAGGTCCTGCAGCAAAACCATGCCCGCATGCAGATCCTTGACCGCAACGGATTTTTCTTTTTCGGACGGCATTTCCTTTTCGATTCTTGCGAGAGTCTGGATCAATTCCGGCGAATAGATGTGCGGTTCCCCGGCCAGGCCGGAGATCACTTTAGACGGCCTCTCTCCCTTGAACACCTTCATGTCGAAAGCAATCGCCACCTTCAGGATTTGTCCGCCCAGCTGGACCGGATCCAGGAGGTCCGGCGGCCCTTCATGCAACTGCGGGTTGAACGGATCCAGCTGATGCAGCACCATGCCCGCCACCTCGTCCAGGCCGGGGATCCCCCGTATCAGGTCCGCCCCCACCGCAGGATGGGACTGGAACAGGGCCTGTTCGCTTTTTGAAACGATTTCTTCCTTGAATACTTTTTTCAGCAAATGAATGGGCAGGGCAACACAGCCGATATTGGAAAGCAGCGCCGCCGTTTCAAACCGCCAGATATTCTCCAGTTGCATGTACTCCGCCATCCTGCGCACCAGCTTTTTGATGCGGCAGGCCTGGTTGAAAGCCAAAGGGTTGGTCATCGAGAGGGTCTGGGCCATCAATTGAATGGAACCCAGCAGGGTTTGCGACAATAGACATTCCAGACGACTGGAGGTCTCCTGCAATCTCAGGTGCGTTTCCACCCGGGCGCGGATGATCACCGACTGTATGGGTTTCTGGATGTAGTCCACCCCTCCCATCTCCAGGGCCCGCACTTCATCCATCTCGTCCTTGGACCCGGTAATGAAAATGACGGGAATCATTTTATGCGGCAGCTGATCCTTCAATTGCTGGCATACCTGGTATCCGTCCATACCGGGCATTTTGATGTCCAGCAATATAAGGTCCGGAGGGGTTCTTGAAAAAACGATATCCAATGCCTTCGGACCGTTTGTGGAAACCTTGACCACATACTCGTTCTTCAGGATTTCCACAAGCGCATCGATGATTTCAGGTGAATCGTCCACGACGAGGATCTGCTTTTTCGCTATCATTTGAGACCATCCTTCATACATCTTTTAAAATTGCTAAATTGAAACCACTGTGTTCCTTCCATTTTTTTTGGCTTCATACAGGTTCTGGTCCGCCCGGTGTAGAAATTGTTCCATAGTTTCCTTCCCATCGAACTGCACCACACCGAAACTCATGGTGAGTTTGATTTCCCGGTCCTCCATGCAAATGGTTTCTGACTCGATTTTACTGCGCATGCGGTCTGCGACATGAGTCGCCCCCTCCAGATCGGTTTCCGGCAGCAAAACCAGAAACTCCTCCCCGCCCCAACGCGCGGCGGTATCGTGACTCCGGAGGTTGATGGAAATGATGCTGGAAACTTTTTTCAACGCTTCGTCCCCGGTCAAATGACCGTGGTCATCATTCACCTTTTTGAAATGATCGATGTCCGCAACAATACAGGAAACCGGTTTGCCGTTTCTCATGGAACGCTTCCTTTCGATCTCCAGTTTTTCCTTCATGTCCCGGCGGTTGGACAACCCCGTCAGCTGGTCTCGCCTCGCCAGCTCGTCGAGAATCTGGTTGGCCCGCTTCAACTCCTTGATCATTTGTTTGTTCTTTTTGAGGAGGCACCTCATCTGGACATGAGTGCGGACCCGCGCCCTGGCAATTTTGGGGTTGAAGGGTTTCTGGATGAAGTCCACCGCTCCCAGGTCCAGGGCCTGCACCTCATCCATTTCGCCGTCCCGGGCCGTGATGAAGATCACGGGAATATCGCGGGTGGCGTCCTGGCTTTTCAGCGTTCGGCAGACTTCAAACCCGTCCATCCCCGGCATCATGACATCGAGGAGAATCAGGTCCGGCGGCTCATTGGCATTGGCAATCTCCAACGCCTTGTGCCCGTCCAGCGCCACCTTGATCCGGTATTCCGGCTCAAGGATGCCGGTCAACACATCAATGTTTTCGGGACGATCGTCCACCACCAGCACCCAGGCTTCATTCAGTAACCGGTCCAACGTCGCCCTCCTGGCATTGTTTGTTTTTTTCCGAAATAATTTCATCCAAAACCTCGACCGCCTCATCGAACTGGTACAGCCGGATGGATTTGGTCAGCTTCATCCACAGGTCATTCAGGGTGGAGCCTTCCAGATACCCTCTCAGCGCATTCACCCGTACGGTGGCCCGGCTGTCACTTTCTTCCAGCAAGGCCCGGAGGTTTTTCATAAGCCTGTCCACCTGCGCATCACACATGGTCAGCGAAAAAGCCGGGGCAGGAGGTTCGGGCTCACTGATTTTTTTCCATTCCAGCAGCAGGTTCATGAGGTCGTTCACGGATTCCACCAGAATATGCGTGTGAATTTCCTGCTCCTGGCGATTTCCATTATTCAGTGTGTTTTCCAGGATTTCCGCCTGTTCGTAAAGTAAACTGGCCCCCACATTGCCGGCAACTCCCTTGAGGGTATGCACCAATAATTGCAGATTTTCATAATCCCCCTGGTTGAAGGCGGAGAGGATTTTTTCTCCATCCCCGGAGTGATTGTCATAGAATCCGGACAGAATTTTGCCGTACTTGGCTCGGTTGCCTCCGATGCGCATCACGCCATCGTCCACATCCAGCCCCATAATCGAGGGCAAGGACATTTCGGGAGATTCGGTGGTTTCCGACTGGGGAGACGCGGCCTCCTGTTGGCGGGTATCCGGTTCACCGGCCGGCACTGCGGGTGCCGCTTTTTCCCCGGTCGAGGACGTCACCCACCGGCTCAACGTTTTGTACATGGCTTCCGGATCGATGGGCTTGGTGACATGGTCGTTCATGCCCACTGCCGCCGTGCGTTCGCGGTCCCCCGCCATCGCGTTCGCCGTCAGCGCAATCACCGGCAGGCTCTCAAACTTTGTGTCCAGACGGATCTGCCGTACCGCCTCGAACCCGTCCATCACCGGCATCTGCAGGTCCATGAGCACCACGTCAAACTCTTCGGATGACAGCCGGTCGACCGCCTCCTTCCCGTCGCCCACCAGGGTGACCTCGAAACCGACCCTCTGCAACAACTCCTCCACCACCTCCTGGTTGATTTCGTTGTCTTCCGCCACCAGCACCCGGCGGCCCTGGAACGAGGTGGAATCGAATACGCTTTGCGGCGGTGCCGCAGCGCTTCGCAACATGCGGGCTTCCTTGTCGTCAAAGAGGTCGGTGACCAGGTCGAACAACTGCGACAGCCGTATGGGTTTCACCAGCAACCCGTCGAGCGATTTCCCTTTGATTGGGACCTGGTTCAGGTAATCCAGATCCGGAACCACCAGCACCACCCGGGAATTTCCGGAATGGGTGCTCAACAGTTTCAGCCGCTCGGAAGTCTCCTCCCAGTGAAGTTTGGTGAATTCCAGGTCGACAAAAACAAGGTCATATGCCTTATCCGCCGACAACCCCACAATATTTTCTTCCGCTGCATCCAGAGATTCCCGGTGCTCCGCGAAAAATCCCAACGACTGCAACATCCCGGTCAGCACTTTGGACAGCACCGGATTGCTTTCAATCACCAGGGCGTGCCTTTCGGGACCCTCCATTTTGACTTTCACTTTTTCCAGTTCGTTGGGCTCGCACTGGAACGGCAGGGTTACAAAAAAAGTGCTGCCTTTGCCCGCTTCGCTTTCAATACAGATGCTTCCAAGCATCAGTTCCACCAGTTGCAGGGTGATGGCGAGACCCAGCCCCGTCCCTCCGTATTTCCGCGTCGTGGAGGCGTCCGCCTGGCTGAAGGCACCAAACACGCTCTCCACCTGTTCCGGCGTCATGCCGATTCCCGTATCCTGAACCGTAATCTTGAGGGTGACCTGGTTGGGCTTGTCCGGTTCTCCCGGCTCCACATCGGTATAAACCGCAACCGTGCCCTTGCGGGTGAACTTGATGGCGTTGCTGACCAGGTTGGTCAACACCTGCCCCAGACGCATCGGATCGCCGATCAGGCTTTGCGGAACCTTGGGTGAAGAGAAAAACACCAGTTCCGTTTCCCGTTTCTCCGCGGCCTGCGCCTGCTCGTAGGCCACGGTTTCCAGAACTTCGTGAAGGTCAAACTGGACGGCTTCCACCTCCATCTTGCCCGCTTCCACCTTGGAGAAATCCAGGATGTCGTTGATGATGCCGAGCAGGTTCTTGCCGGATCTTTCAATTTTCTCCAGATAATCCTTTTGCTTGGGAGACATTTCATTTTGCAGGGCCAGGTGGGCCAGTCCCAGGATGGTGTTCATGGGGGTGCGGATTTCGTGGCTCATGTTGGCCAGAAAGCGGCTCTTGGTCTCGTTGGCGGCGACCGCCTGGCGTTCCGCCTGCCTCAATTCCTCTTCCGCGGTTTTGCGCACGGTGATGTCCCGGCAGATGCCGACAAACCGGCGCTCGCCGTCGATCACCATTTCATTGATCAGCAACTCGACCGGGAAAACGGTTCCGTCCCTGTGACGGCCGAACTCCTCGCGCAACTCCCCGAGTATGGTCGGTTGCAGGGTGTTCCTGTACCTCGCGATGGCCTCATCGTGGCTTGCCTGGTGGGGTTCCGGCATCAGCATGCTGACGTTCTTCCCGATCACTTCCGAAGGCTCGTATCCAAAGGTGGCCTGCGCGGCGGGATTGAACACCTCGATGGCCCCTCTCTCATCGATCACGACCAGGGGATCCAGCATGGTTTCCACAATGGCTTCAATTTTTTCCTGCTTTAAATCGCATTCGCTGTGCAAGGCCTCGATTTCCTTGTACAACTTCGATTGCTGTGCAAACAGGTCGTTCTTGACGAGGATGTTTTTTCTCAATTCGAGCTGGGAGACCACCTGGCGGGCCAGCAGCGCCAGGCACCTTCTCTGCTCTTCAGTAAGATGATGCGGTTTCTGGTCGATGGCGCACAGGGTGCCGATCCGATGACCGCTGGGGGTCTGCAGGGGGGCGCCGGCGTAGAAAATGACCCTGGGTTCCCCGGTGACGATGGGGTTGTCCGCAAACCGTTCGTCCTCCAGGCTGTTGGGAATCTCAAACACCTCTTCCTGCAGAATGGCGTGACCACAAAATGAAACGTTGCGCGGCGTTTCCCGGGCGTTCAACCCGTAATGCGACTTGAACCATTGCCTGCTTTCATCAATCAGCGAAATCAGGGCAATGGGCACATCGCAGATTTTGGATACCAGTTCGGTCAACTCATCGAACTGCTGTTCCGGGTCGGTATCCAGCACGTGGTAATCGAACAACGCCTGAAGGCGATCCGCCTCATTTTCCGGTATTTCCGGTTCCAGCATGAGCGACCCTTTCTTTCCCCAATGATTCCGTCCGGTATTTCTTTATTTGTTGACGGCCCGCGCCGACCGGGATCACCGCGATGCCACCCCGGCCTTCTGGCACTGCCGCTTTCTTTGCCAGGTGATTTTCTGCAAAAGCTGCAACGCTTCATCAAACTGGTACACTTCGATGCATTTCTTGAGACGTTTCCAATCGTCGTGCAGGGGAGACCCTTCCAGGTAGCCCCGGAGCGCGGCGACTCGGACCGTGGCCCGGCTGTCGCTTTCTTCCAAGAGGGACTGGAGGTTTTGCAACAGGATTCCCGCCTGCTCATCGCACATGGAGTTTCGTGAAGACAGCGGAATCAACGGTTCGCGAACCGGCTTGTCCATCCCTTTCCATTCGCCGAGCGGGTCCATGACCTCCTCCAGGGAATTCAGGAACTCCTGCAACTGGTTTTCATGGTCCTTCCCATTGCCCGCCCTCAAGGCCTGCTCCAGCATTTCCGCCTGCTCGAACAATGCATCGGCGCCCACGTTGCCCGCCACACCCTTGAGGGTGTGCACCGTCATGCGCAAACCCTGCGTGTCGTTTTTTTCGAACGCGGACCGAATCTTCTCCCCGTCTCCCGCATGGTTCTCATAAAAGCTGGTGAGGATTTTCCGGTACCGATCCCGGTTGCCTCCCATCCGTTTCAAACCGATTTCCACGTTGAGGCCCGGAATGTCGGGGAAACCGTTGCCGGAAGTCTCGACGGCGTCTTTGCGCATATTCTCCACCCGAGGTCCGGCGGTTTTTTCTTCCGCCGGGGGAGGCTCCGCAGGCTTTTCGGATTCAGCGAGGGCGGGGTTTTCTATCCACCGGCTCAACGTTTTGTACATGGCTTCCGGATCGATGGGCTTGGTGACATGGTCGTTCATGCCCGCCTCCGCCGTGCGTTCGCGGTCCCCCGCCATCGCGTTCGCCGTCAGCGCAATCACCGGCAGGCTCTCGAACTTTGTGTCCAGACGGATCTGCCGCGCCGCCTCGAACCCGTCCATCACCGGCATCTGCAGGTCCATGAGCACCACGTCGAACTCTTCGGAGGACAGCCGGTCGACCGCCGCTTTTCCATCGCCCACCAGGGTGACCTCGAAACCGACTTTCTGCAACAACTCCTCCACCACCTCCTGGTTGATTTCGTTGTCTTCCGCCACCAGCACCCGGCGGCCCTGGAACGAGGTGGAATCGAATACGCTTTCCGGCTTGCGGGAAGCCCTTCGCATCACGTGGGCGTCCTTGCCGTGGAAGAGGTTGGTGACCAGGTCGAACAACTGCGACAGCCGTATGGGTTTCACCAGCAACCCGTCGATGGATGCCCCTTCCACGGTCACCAGGTGCAGGAATTCCTCCTGCGGAGCCACGAGGACTATTTTCAGGTGTCCGGATTGCGGGTTGGTTGCTTTCAGCCGCCGGCAAACCTCATCCCAGTCGGATTGCACCAGGCCCATATCCAGAAGGACAAAATGATAAGGCTTCTCCGTTCCGGCCTGTTTCAATAACCGTTCGCCGCTTTCCAAATTCGAAGCGTAATCGGTGTCAAAGGAAACGGACCTCAACATCCCTTCCAGCATTTTGGCGGAAACCGGATTGCTCTCGATCACGAGGGCCCGGTTCTGCATTCCACCGGACTGGCTTCTGGCTCTTTCCAGTTCTTCCTGCTCGCACTCGAAGGGCAGAACCACGGTGAACGTCGTACCTCGGCCCGGTTCACTTTCCACATGGATGCGTCCGCGCATCAGTTCCACCAGCTGCCGGGTGATGGCCAACCCCAGCCCGGTGCCCCCGAACCTCCGGGTGGTGGACGCGTCCGCCTGCGTGAACGCCCCGAACACCCCCTGCACCTGGTCCTCGGTCATGCCGATGCCCGTATCCTGAACCGTAATCTTCAATTCAACCCGGTTCTTCCTGTTATTGGGACTCTCCACCAAATCCGCATACACCGCTACGGTGCCCTTGCTGGTGAATTTGATTGCGTTGCTGATGAGGTTGGTCAGCACCTGGCCGACCCGCAGGGGGTCTCCGATCAACCGGTTGGGAACCACGGGGGAGCAGAAAAATACCAGTTCGGTCGCGCACTCCTCCGCAAAATAGGTCTGCTGCTGGGAAATCTGTTCCAGGGTTTCATGAATATCGAAAGGAATCATCTCCAGGTCCAGCTTGCCCGCTTCCACCTTGGAGAAATCCAGGATGTCGTTGATGATGCCGAGCAGGTTCTGGCCGGACTTTTCGATTTTTTCCAGGTAGTCCTTCAATTTTGGAGGCACCTCGTTTTGCAGGGCCAGGTGGGCCAGCCCCAGGATGGCGTTCATGGGGGTGCGGATTTCGTGGCTCATGTTGGCCAGGAAACGGCTCTTGGCTTCGTTGGCGGAAACCGCATCCGTCTGGGCCTGCAACAGCTCCTCTTCTATGGCCTTGCGTGCGGTGATGTCCGTGTGCGTTCCCACCGCGCGTGTGGGATGGCCCTGCTCATCCCGCTCGACGGTTTTCCCCCGAGTCAGGATCCAGCGGTATCTCCCGTCCTTGTGGAGCAACCTCAGTTCGTATTCGAAGTTATCGTCGGACTGTTCCAGGTGTTTTTTGATCAACTCCCCGTAACATTCCAGGTCCTCGGGATGAATACGGTCGTAAAAGGTGGCGTTCGTATAGGGCAGTTCATCGGGCTCGTATCCCAGCATGGCCAGCCACTGCGGACTGAAATAACAATATCCCGTCGTCCAGTCATCGTCCCAGATGCCGTCCTGCGAGGCATCCATGACCAGCGAAAAACGCTCCTCGCTTTTGCGGAGGTCTTCCGCGGCTTTCATGCGGCGGGTGATGTCCCGGATCACCTTGAACACCACCGGGCCTTCCTGCGTGGAGACGAGGCCTTCCATCACCTCGATCGGAAACTGCGTGCCGTCCTTCTTTTTGTGGTGCCGCAACGCCACTTCGGTGAGGCGCCCTTCCCTCAATTCGCCGAACGTTCTCGCCGTTCCTTCCGGATCGTCGGACAAGTCGTCCACTCTCAATTTCAGCAACTCGTCCCGGGTGTAGCCGTACAGTTTTTCCGCCGCCGGGTTGACGTCCCGGATCTGCCTGGTTTCGGCATCGCAAATCAGGATGGTGTCCGATTCAGCCAGGAACAGCTGGCGGTATTTTCCCGCTTCGTCCCTCGCCCGGGTTTCATTTTCCTGAAGCTCGGCCTGCCGTTTTTCAGTTTCGGCCTGCCGCCGTTTCAAGACCAGTGTCACGACCACCGCAAAAAACAACACGAACAGAAGGGCGACAAAAATCCTCTCCAAAGTCCGGGAAGACCGGTAGGCCTCGTCCACGTCCATTTCGGTGGTGATCCCGATATTGTATTCAGGCAGCCAGGTCCAGGCTCCCACCACCGGGACGCCGCGGTAATCCCGGTAACCGTCCACGTCCAGTCCGGCTTCCCCTTTCAGGGCGCTCTGGACCATGCGGGTGAAGGGCTGCTTGTCGCGTGGAACCGAAGGACGGTGCCCTTGCAGGATGTTTCCACCGGGGTTGCGGATCTGCACTTTCATGGTGGACTGGTTCGGAAGGTGCTGGGTCATCCCGATTCTCTTGAGATGTCCGAGGAACCGGCTTCCCCCGATCATGTACCCTTCGGAATTGAACGCGTAGGCCTCCCCCGATTCGCCAAAGAAAGACACTTCCAGCGATTTGCCGAAAGCCTTCACCGGACGCAGGCGGAAGCCCAGCACGGCGATGGTCTCCCCGTGTTCATTGAATACCGGGGAAGCGGCGAAAATGGTGGGCTGGTTTTGACGGTCCACCCCGTCCAGGTCCGGAAGCATCACTTCGCCCCAGAAGGGGGAGGAAAACACCACCTCGCCCCGCAACGCCTCCTTGACGAATTCCTTGTCCTGCAACAGGGACTGGCCGACCGGTTCATCCAGCAGGGCCGCCATGGTGAGCCCGGAAGGGTGAATGACCACGAACCCGACGTGGTCCTGGTTCTTGTGGAACGGGCCCAGTATTCTTCGCAAATCGTTGAGCTCCCCGGAAGCCATCAATTCCTTCTTCGTACGCAATCCGTTTGAAACCTTTTCGGCGAGGGACTGGATGTTCTTCTGAATGCGCGGATCCCGGCTCCAGTATTTCACCATCTGCATTTCGCGCTGGATCAGCGAACGGATGGATTCCACGTTGATTTTCAGATTGGTGGTGAGCAGGTTGGCGATGTTGTTTTTGTTTTCGCGGTCCACCAGCTGGAAACCGCCCCAGCCAATGACGATCATGAAAAAACAGAACACGATCGGCAAAACCGTGATGGAAGAATATTCCTCGAGGAACAGCGCCATGGTGAGAATGAAAAAGGTCATCAGCACCACGGACAACGCCAGGTTGTCCTTGTCGATGACCACGGTCAAATCGTGGCCCAGTTCCGGGGCCGCAATAAACACCGAGGCGGACATGCCGGTGTAGTGCATGCCCGCCACGGCCAGTCCCATAATCAGGGAGGCCACCACCTTGCAAGCACATCCCTTAAAGGGACCGTCTTGCCGGATTTTCAGAACGATGTACAGGGCGGCCATGGAGGCGGCGACGGCAATCAGAACGGAAAGGAGAAAGGGGACCAGCTTGTAATGCTGGGTGGCTTCCAGGGTCATGGCGTGCATGCCGGAGTAATGCATGACGCAGATTCCGGCACCCATGATGAGTCCGCCCAGAACCACTTTCTGGACCATGCGTTCCATTTTGACCGCCATGTAAATACCAATACCGGAGGCGACGATGGCGGCAATCAGGGAAAGGGCGGTGATCCACGGGTCGTAAGAGACCGGGATGGGAAGGTTGTATGCCAGCATGCCGATAAAGTGCATCGACCAGATGCCGCCACCCATGCAAACGGCACTGCTGATGACCAGAAAGTTTTTAAAAGAAACTTTTTCATTCTTGATGCGGTTCATCACATCAAGCGCGGTGTAGGCCGCAAATACCGCAATCAGGTAGGATAAAGCAACAAGCCCATAAGAAAATGAGCCTTGAAGGGGCGGGGTTTCCTGGGTGATGGCTGGGAAAATCATTCTCCAAGTCCTTCCAAAGAGGCCCTTCGTGATCTTCTGTGACAATAAAAATGATAAAGGGGTTTTCAGGTGAAGGCAATTTCAAAAAGCGGCTCGACACAAGTCTTTACAGGCTGTAAATCAAGGCAATAACAGCTTTTCACATTATTTCGGAGAAGCTAAGCCATGCAGGCTCCGGAACGGATGCGGGAATTTTTTTCGTCCCAAAGTGCCGGGCCCGGAACACATTCAAACTGTTGGCGTTTTGGATTGGGAAAAGTGCCGGGCCGGACAGGGGGACGAGGGCGCGGGACCCCTGACTGCAAAAGAGTAAAGAAAACGAAAAGCTCGACAGGATTCTAAAATCGGCAAGGTTATGTCTACATGCAGGTCAGGATGGACACAAAAAATGTAGGCACCGGTACGGGCCGGGTAGGAACGCCTCACCCACTGCCGTAGGGCCGGGTGAGGATTTCCAGCAGGTGGCCGGAAGGTTCCTCGAAGTACACGCCGCGCCCGCCGTCGCGGCGGTTGATCTCTCCCAGCTTCTTCTGCTGGGGGTCGGCCCAGTAAGGCAAACCGCGTTCCTGAATGCGGCCGAAGATCTGGTCGAACTCCTTTTCGTTCACCAGAAAGGCGTAGTGCTGGGTGTCGATGGCATCGGTGATCTGCAGAAAGTCGAGGCTGACGTTGTTGCTGGTTTTGACAATGAGGAAGGACTCGTACACTTCAGGAGTGGCGAGGCCCAGAATGTCCGCCACGAAGTGCGCGGATTTTTTTTTGTCCGCCACATAGATGATGGTGTGGTTCAGCTCGACGCCCATGACGCTTCCTCATCGCCGCCCCGGATGGAGGGCGGCCCCGGTGGATTGAATTCATGTACTTCCATCATAAAAAATCGAAGGGGTGAATTCAATTCATTAACCGGGAGGGAGCGGCCTTCGGATTCAGGCGCAGGTGAAGGGTCGACCGCGCCCGCGCACCGTTTTCAGATGTGGCTGGGAGAGGTGTCCCCGATCATGCACAGAGGGGAAGGGTTTCCAGCTCTTCCTGATGGTCCGCGTAATCGAGGGCGATCTGCATGAAATCGGATTCGAGGTCCACAAACACGTCGACCATCTCCGGGTCGAAATGCGTGCCCCTGCCTTCCAGGATCACTTCCACCGCGCGCTTGTGGGAAAAGGGCGGTTTGTAAACCCGCTTGCTGATCAACGCATCGTACACGTCGGCAACCGCCATCAATCTTGCCGACACCGGAATCTCGTCCCCTTTCAATTTGTCCGGATAGCCGGTCCCATCCCAGCGTTCGTGGTGGGAATAGGCGATTTCCCGGGCGTAACGCAGAAACGAATAGCGGTTGTTTTCCTTGCCGAGCCGCCTTTCGGCTTCGAGAATGGCGTCGCGTCCGTACACGACGTGCTTGTCCATCTCCCGGGTTTCGTCATAAGTCAAGCGGCCCGGCTTGCGCAGAATGCGGTCCTGCACACCCACCTTGCCGATGTCGTGCAACGGAGCGGATTTATAAAGGAGATCGATCACCTCGTCGTCCAACTCACCGCGAAACCGGGGAAGGTCGCGCAAATTCCGTGCGAGGAGGCGGACATAATTTTTAGTGCGTGAAATGTGGCCGCCGGTTTCACTGTCCCGGTACTCGGCGAGGGTCGCCAGCCCGGCAATGGTGACGTCCTGCGTGTTTTCCAGTTCGCGTGTCTTTTCCCTGACCAGGTTTTCGAGCAGCCGCTTTTGATTGTACAAAGCAAGATGGGTCTGGACGCGGGCCATCACGATGGGAACGCTGATGGGTTTGGTGATGAAGTCCACCCCGCCCACTTCAAATCCCTTCGTTACATTGTGCACCGCATTCAGTGCGGTCAGGAAAATGACCGGAATGTTTTTGGAAACCGGGTGGGACTTCAGTCTGCGGCATACTTCGTAACCGTCCATGCAGGGCATCAGGATGTCGAGCAGAATCAGTTCCGGCGGATTTTCAGACTGCGCCAAACGCAATCCCCCTTCTCCGTTGGTCGCGACCTGCACATTATATTGCTCCTTTAATACTTCCACCATGAGGTGGACGTTTTCCGCCGAATCGTCAATAACCAGTATGGTGGGTTTGTGGGTTTCGGAAGCGAACATGGTTCATTCCCTTTTCGTTTTTAAGGGTTGTATATTCATTAACCAGATTTTTTTGGGTAGAGGCCAAGCCTTACGAGACTTATCGGGAATTCTTTTGAAGCCCTTTACACAAAAATGGCCTTCAACGTCATTTTCTTTTCACAGGTAGGAAACATGGCCCTGCGGGCCACCGGACCCTCATCAAATTGAAACAATGTTTTCAATTATTTCCGGAGTGGAAGGCGGACCCGGCTGGTCCCGGGAGCGGATAGGGGCTCGGCAAACAAAAAAGGCCCCGCACCTTGAAAAAGATACAGGGCCCTTTCCGTTTGGGAGGCTCCAGACTTCGAAGGAAGGGGAAGAAGTCTACCGTCCCGCGAGTGAACCCGGCAATGACGCCGGGTCTTTCATCATTTATATGTGCCTGCTTAGAATTCAGGAGAGTGCCTGCAAATGCCTTTTTTCGGAAACGCCTTTTCTTATTGTATCGCCACGCAGGCACATCTTCCCGTTCCCCGGGTTGGTCATCCCATTGTGGCGGCAGAATATTCTTTTCCGTGCCTCGACCGTTCCCAGGACAACCCCCGAAGAAGATTCTCCAGAATGCGCGACTGCCGGTGAAGTGTCAGATGGGTCTTGATACGCGCCTGAACGATGGGAATGCTGATCGGCTTGGTGATGTAATCCTGGGCCCCGACCTCGAACCCCCTGGCCACATCCTTGAGCTCATGCAGTGCTGACAGAAATATCACCGGAATATTTTTTGAAACCGGGTGCATTTTAAGACGGCGGCACACTTCATACCCGTTCATCTCCGGCATCATGATGTCCAGCAGAATCAAATCCGGAGGCCGGTGCGACTGGGCGAGCCGGAGCCCCTGCTTGCCATCGACCGCGACTTGAATTTCGTAGTCATTCTTCAAAACCTCAACCATGAGCTTCAAATAATCCAACGAATCATCAATCAACAATACTGTGGACCGTCTGGTTTCAACATGAGTCATGATGCTTTTCTTTCACAAAGAGGAGTAATGGACTTCCTCGGCCCGATACCCAATGCCTGCCAGTTCGTGCCGCTCTTTTTCGTATGTTATGAATTTTATAGTCTGGATGGGTTGGGAACAATCGTCCGGCTTGCTATTGATTTTTAGAATAAGCGAGGAACAATCTAGTAATTTTAAAGGGTTTACTAGTATTTATTCGGAGGCAGAGTAACTATGGGGAAAACCGGGAGGAAAGGGTCTCGATGCAATCCGCTGAAAATCAGTGATATTGCCGCCTCACCCCACCTGTTCCGGTAAGGCCGGCAAAACCGGGGAGCCTGCTGCTTCTCGATTCGTATTCAAAGGCGGATGGAGTGGGTTCAGAATAAATGGCACCGGTTTCTGCGAAACAGCGCTGAAATCCGGCATTGTGCCCGGGCAGGACGAGGGTTCGGGTTCGGTGTGGACGGGTGGATCAAATGATCCCGTTTTTCAGGGCGTACTGGATGATATCCGCATTGTTCTTCATTCCCATTTTCGCCAGGATGTTTCCCCGGTGCGTGCTGACGGTGGTGATCCCCAGCGCCAGTTCATCGGCGATTTCCTTTAATTTCTTGCCCGCCGCGATCTGGCAAAATACCTGGAACTCCCGATCCGTCAACGTCTCGTGGGGCGGCTTGTCCGAGCTGCCGTCCAGGTTGAAAGCCAGTTTTTCCGCCAGGCTGGGGCTGATGTACTTGCCCCCGGCGGAGACCTTCCGCAGGGCATCCACCAGCAGTTCCGGCGCACTGGATTTGGTCAGGTACCCGGAGGCGCCGGCGCGCAGGAAGCGGAGCGCATAGTGATCCTCCGAATAAATGCTCAAAATGATGATGGGCAGTTCGGGGGTCTGGCTTTTCAGCTGAACGAGGGTTTCCCAACCGCTTTTCTCCGGCATGTCAATGTCCATCACCACCACATCGGTTTTGACATTTTTAACCAGTTCGAGAACTTCGTTGCCGTTTTCCGCTTCCCCACACACGATCATATCCTCCATTTTAGACAGGACCTGAATCAATCCCTTCCGGACGATGCCATGGTCGTCTGCAATGAGAACATGGATTTTTCCACGAGCAGCACTATTCATAATGGTATATCGGGATTGTAACATGCACGATCGTTCCCTTTCCCTCTTCTCCGCTGATTACGGCCTCGCCTCCCCAATGGAGGGCGCGTTCCTGAATTCCGATCAACCCAAATGATTTCGGGTCGGCCATCTGGCTTTTTGTGATCCCCGCCCCGTTGTCCTCGACTCTCAGCACAAGCTGGTTGCCTTCATTGAACAAATGGACCTGGATTTTGGTTGCTTCCGAATGCCGCGCGACATTGGTCAGCGTTTCCTGGAAAATACGGTATATGGTCGTCGCGCAGTCCTTGTTCAAATCAGTCAGGTTGTTCTCGATGATCAGTTCACAGTATATACCGGTCCGCTTCTGAAACTCCGTAGCCTGCCATTCAATGGCCTCGTTGATGCCGAAAATATCCAGGATCTGGGGCCTGAGTTCCGTGGTGATGCGTTGAACCGTTTCAATGGTTCTATCGACCAGATGGGACATTTCCTTAATTTTGTTCTTGATAGGCCTCTGGTCCGGAGGAAGGTCGCTGTTGACATTCGTGAGGTCGATCTTCAATGCGGTCAACGTCTGGCCCAGTTCATCATGCACTTCCCTCGCGATCCGTTTACGCTCCTCTTCCAACAGGTTCTGCGCATGCGAGTACAGCTTTCGAATCTGCTCGCGGGACACCTTGAGCGCTTCTTCATTTTTCTTCCGTTCGGTAATGTCCCGGAACGTGCCCACAATCCGGGTGGGATTCCCTTCCTTGTCCCTCGCAACGATTTTGCCCCGCACCAGGGTCCATAAAAGGTAGCCCGACTTCGTAATCAAACGGCTCTCGTACTCGTAGAGAGGCGTTTTGCCCTCCATATGAGCGTTGGTCGCGCCGACAGCCAGCTCCACGTCCTCCGGATGCAGGAGACTGCGGAAGGATTCAATGTGGGCTGCAAACCCTTCGGATTCATAACCCAGCATGGAGTAACACCCCGGACTGAAGAACACCTCGCCGGTGGTCACATCCCAGTCCCACACACCGTCCGTAATGGCCTCCAGTGCCAGTTTGAGTCGCTCCTCACTGTCGCGCAACGCCTCCTCGGAACGCTGGCGTTCCAGCATTTCGTTCGTCAATTTCCGGTTGGCGGCGGAGAGCGCGGACTCCCGCTTTTCAATCTGGGACACCATCTCGTTAAAACCATTGAACAGCATTCCCAGCTCGTCCTGGTTCTGGTGCGTGACCCTCAAGGAATAATCGGGTTCCTGGGAAATCTGCAGGGTTGTGTTCGCCAGGGAAAGAATGGGATTGGAAATGATGCTTTGAAGTTTGAATGCAATGGCGACCGATACCAGAACGGTGACGAAAAGAATGCCTCCAATCAGGAAAATGTAGTTGGACAGAACTTCTTCATATTCCTTCAGATGAGCCTTCAGGTAAATCCTGCCTACGACTTTGTCGTTCAGCATGATCGGCCGGATCAGCTCCAGGCTGTTGTTATACGATGCCTGTCCTTCCTGATCGACCGGAAAAGAGGGGGGCGAGATTTTGACGTTTTCATCCAGCCGGTAGGTGACGAACGAATTCCCTTCTGCATCGTACAGAACCGCGTACAAAATTTGAGGGTCGACCTTCAGGGAAGAAAGAATATTTTCCGCCGCGTTGGGGTCTTCGAAATAAACCGCGGCGCGGCTGTTCGCACCCACCGTCTGCGCCAGAATATCCAGGTTCCTCACCAGGCTCTTGCGAAACAGCTTCAGGTCGTTGTAGAGAAAAATGGAACTGCACAGGGCGAAGGTAATCAGCGTCATGGTAAGCAGGATGAGGATCAGCTTGCTTTTTATGGAAAGATCACCAAAAGTTTTCATGACCCGTCACTCATCGACCAGGATGGCCAGGTTTAGAAGTTCCGAACTGATCTTGATATTTCTGTCTTCCACAACCCTTCGGTTGATTTTAAACCGGATCTTGTTATTTATAATCACAAAATTGATTCCCACGCCGCGCCGGGAAAAACCCGGGGTGTCTCCGATAAACAGGATGGGCATGCCTTTTGTGCGGTGAAGCATCTCTTCCAGGTTCTCATTCTCCGATTTACCGATATAAACCATGTGACAGGAGTCCAAATGCGAGCCGGAGGAAAAGTTTTTCACGATTAGTTTGTTCCGAAAAACCCCCTCCTTCTGAGCCAGATCGAACAGGTTCCCGAAAGGGTTGCTCCCCACCATGCACAGGACAAACTCGGTTTCACTGTTGTGGATCATTTTTTCTTCCGGCCACTGGATGAATTCAAAAAACTTCAAGATGATACTGGTTTTCAGGAGGTATTCGCGCGGAACGGTATCCTCGCTGTAGGCATTGGGTGTTTTATGTAAAAACACCGGCCAGACCGCCAGAAGGGAACAAATGAATATTTTTAAAAGACCGTGCCTGAGCATTAGGAATACAGTTTCACTGAGTGTCTAATCAAATTTCATTGTGACTTTAAAATAGAAGCTTCTCTGGGTTTCTGTGGAGGCTTCCAGCAGTTCCGTCAGTTCAGGATGGGCATTATCCTGAAGGTTCTGGGCCATGAGGGACAATTCCAGGTCATCCGCGGGTTTCCATCCCAGGCGCAAATCGACCCGTGTGTAGGCTGGTATTCTCCGGGTTGAGTTTCTGGATACGTAGTAAAGGAAGGAATCGAACTCAAAATTATGCGGAAGGTTCAGGTAGGAGCGAATATTGAAAATGTGTTCGGGTTCGCCTTCCGCGTCCAGATCCCCCTCGCTGTTGAAGGCCCCCGGGTTGAACACGTTAGCCAGGAGCGGTTTGAGGTCAATTTTGGTGAACGTGTAGCTTCCCGCAATGCGCCAGTTGGAAAGCGGCTGCCATTGGGCGGCCAGTTCAAAACCAAAGACTTCCCCCTTCAGGGAATTGTCGCTTTTGAAGGGAAAGACCAGGTGCGGCGGAGGCGGGGTGGCCTCGAAAAAAACCGGCCCGGTGGTGAACTCGATAATTTTGTCATAATCGAAATAGTAAGCCGTGGCATCGAAATTCAATTCCTTCATGGGCTTGAAACGGTACCCGACCTCATAGGCGATCAATTCCTCCGCATCCAGGTTGTTCTGGTTGCGCTCACGAAGCAGCAGGGGCGGAGCGCCCGGGATCAAAGCGCGGTTGACCTCCGCTGTCGCCTCCGTGACCGTCGGTATCCGGACGGCGCGTGAAACGGCCGACCACAGGGTGTGCCGGTTATTCGGAGTCCACACCGTGCGGATACTCGGCTGAAATTCAAAACCGGAAAATTCATTGTGCTCGATCTTGATGCCTGTAATCAGGCTCCAGGTGTCGGGCACAAGCGAAATTTCATCATGGATGAAAAAACCGAACAGGTTGGTGTCCCGGTCCGGAAGGTAGAGGATCTCGGTGCGGTCGAAGTTGAACCGGGTGTAACGGTAGTTGAGTCCCCACGAAACATTGTGGGTCTTGCTCCAGAACTCGGTTAGAAAATCATACTGAAATTCCAGGTCCGCCTGCTCGACCACATTGTCGAACGGAACCCCATCGGCCTTTCTCAACAGACGGTCGTAATAGGCCTGCACTTTGAAGGCGGAAGCGTCTTCCAGGTACCGGTCCCAGCGCGCCAGGAAATTGGACCCCCTTTGCGTTGTGGTTCCCTGAAAAGGCGCGTTTCCCTGTGACAGCGACACGAACCGGCTGTTGAAGTCCAACCCGGCGTCCAGGCTGTAATGGTCTCCCTGAAAAGTCAGGTGATTTTCCGGGTTCGCCTGCCAGTCCGTGCGAAACCCGCCTATATACATTTGCTTGTCATCGATACCGGTGTTTCCATTCGGCCTCAACCCTTCATCCCGGTCCCGGTACCTTGCGTACACCCTGTAATTCAACCCTTCCTTATACTCCCCCGCATAGCGAACGGAACCGAACCCTTTCTCCTCCGTACCCGTGCCACCGGACACCAGCAGCCCGTCGGTGTCGTGAGCGGATTTGGTTATGATGTTGATCACCCCCGCGACGGCATTGGAACCCCACAGGGCCGCTCCCGGCCCGCGGATGACTTCAATGCGGTCGATATCCTCCAGCATCGTATCCTGACCAATCCAGAACACACCGGCAGCGGAGGGGCTGTACAGAGTGCGGCCGTCCATGAGGACCAGTAACTTGTCCGAGCCCAGCCTGCGGTTGAATCCCCGGATGGAAATGGCGTAGCGGTTCTGGTTGATCTTGGATACCTGAACACCCGGAACGATGCGCAACGCTTCCATGATGTTCACCGCACCGGTCCTCCGAATATCCTCCTGTGTGACGACATAGATCGCCGAGGCGGTCTCGTGCAGTTTCTGAGGCCGCTTGCTCACGGAGGTCACCACCACTTCCGTCTGCATGAGCTGCTGGAGATCCATCTGGAATAATTGTTTTTCCTCTTCCGTCAACTTGTCGCCTGGCTGGGTGGAATCGGGGGAATTTTCTTCAGGATGGGCGGTGGGCAGGAGTATGCAAAAAAAGGAAAGCCAAATCAGAGCAAATACAAAGGTTTTCGATTTAATAGAAGTCATAAGCATTCATCTTATGAAAGTGACCGAAAAGGATTGCTGGTAACAACTATATATTTTAGGCATACCAATTTTTTAACCTGTTCGAACAAGCTTTCTCCCATATGAGCGGCGCTTGATTTTAGCACAAAAAATTAGTAACTTAGCCTTTAAAAACAATGGGTTATAGTAACTATACTATTGAAATATAGTAGTTCCGGGGATTGAATAATAGTATCCAAAGAATTACGTTAAAGGTGAAAAAGTTGATTTGTAGGGGCTTTCAGGGAACCGGGGCTATAGTCCTCCAACAAGGCCTGAGACGCAAATCAAATTTGATTTATCCGATTGAATTTATTAAAAATTAACTAAAGGTGACTGCCATGACCCACAAGAATCTTCAGGACGCTTTGGCCAAAATCTCCAACGATTCCGAATACTGTGAAACCATTGTCGTAGATCCGGAACGCCTGAAAAAAGATTTCGGCCTGGAACACGAAGACATGGACTTTTTGAAAACCGGTGGAATTCCCGGAATGAAGGATGGCGCGATTCGCCCGGTGGCTATCTGCTGCACCTGCTACGCGGCACCTTCCGATCCGTCCCGGAACTAAACCGTTCTTAATTTTTTTTACTGGTACATCGGCCCATCCAGGAACGATCTACTTTCTCACGTTCTTTAGCTCGCTCCCGGGTTCATCTCTAACTGCTTTTCGTTTCCTCTGCTTCATGGGTATTCTATGAAGGGAGTCCAATACACCCCCTCGGATTATCTTGCCGTAACTCTTCCGAGTCGGCCTTGTTTGGCTCCGTGGGCCACATTGATGGAACTGGAGGACGGTCGTCTTCAGTTTTGCGGAGCGGAATTCAATTACGCTCTGCGGAATGATCTGCTGGTTGAAGCGTTCCACACCATTCATCCCCTGCTGGATGGCAACCATCGGGTAGATGAAATCGCAGATGCAGGCGGCACCGACATCCTGCCGACTACGATCATCTTTCTCCTTAAAATCCTGAGGGCGCATGGCCTGTTGCAACAGAGTCTTGCGCCCTCTTTGGTTTCAAACCAAACAGAAGCGCCTCCTCAAAGAAACAGCGAAATCCAGTTCATCTCCCATTTTGTATCCGATGCACCCGGTTCATTGGACCAGTTGCAGCATTCGCGAATTGGGGTGGTTGGAGCCAAATCGCTGAAAGACTGTGTTGAAAGCTCCCTGCTATCCATCGGGATCGAACAGGTCGTCAAAATCGGAATTTCCTCTACAGATCCTGAGTCCAAGACCCTGCAATCGCGTGCGCTGATGAACTTTCTGAAAGGCGTGGATTTTCTCATCGCCTGCCAGGATGCACCGGCTTATTCTTTTTTCGAAATCATCAATTCCGCCTGCCTGGAAGTCAGAAAACCCTGGCTGCACCTCGCGATTGAAGGCACGAAGGCGTTGATGGGTCCGACGTTCATTCCGCACCAGTCGGCCTGTTATGTGTGCTATGACAAGCGCATGGCTTCCAATGTGCCGGACCTGGAGATACACGTTGCTTACCAGAAACAACTGGCCGTCCAGCCGCATTCCGGCAACGAAGGTGTGTTTCAGCCTTTGTGGTCCACCCTGGCCGCCCAGGCCGCGATGGAAGTGAGCCGCAACCTGTCTGGGTTTGCCCCGCCTGCAACCATCGGCCGGTTTTATGAAATCCCCTCCACCTCGCCGGTGACGGTCGGGCACGATGTCCTGCGGCTGCCCCGTTGTCCCGCCTGCAAACCATATCGCCCGCGGCACGAGGCGTGGGACAGCACCGCGCCGGCAAAAGACAATGGAAACCATTGAGACCGTGCTGAAGGCGCGGCGCTCATCGTCCCGGCACACCCCGACGTCCATAGAGGATAGCTTGAAGCGGGCCCACCGACTGGTCAGCGACCGCACCGGGATCATTCAAAAAGTCGAATTCGAGGAGTTGGTGTGTGGCGAGCCCAATGTATTTTTCGCACGCAGTCATCCCGCCAACCTCAAGCCCATCAGCGGCAAGGAAGCATTGAACAACGGCGACGCCGCGTCCACCGATCCCGACCGCGCCATCATGAAAGCCGTGGGCGAGAGCATCGAACGGTATTGTAGCGCACAATACGAAGAAGAGGACCTTGTGCTGGCTCCCTGCGAGGAGTTGGACATTCCCGCCGTGGACCCCTCGGGCTTTGCGCTGTTCAGCCAATCCCAATACGCTTCGCCGGGGTTCCCTTTCACCGCTCCCGATACCCAAACACCCTTATGTTGGGCCAGGGGGTATTCGCTGACCCACGAAACCCCCACTTTCGTCCCCGCGGCGTTCGTGTACGTTCCATACTATTACCGGGCTCCGGACGAACCTCCCGTTCAGGATTCCATCTCCACCGGGTTGGCCTGCGGATCCAGCCTTGCCGCCAGCGTGTACAAGGCCATCTGCGAGGTGATCGAACGCGACGCGTTCATGATCGTCTGGCAAAACCGCCTGCCGCGACCGCGCATCGATCTCGAATCCGTGCACGATCCGTTCGTCCATCAATTGTTGCAGGCATTGGACGGCATCCCCGTTACCTGCAACGCCTATTTGCTGACGCTGGATATTGCGGTGCCGGTCATCGTGGTCATGCTGCAAAGCACGGAGGGCCAGGTGCCACACACGGTCATGGGACTCGGCACCTGCCTCAATCCCAACAAAGCTCTGGTACTGGCACTGGAAGAAGCGTTGCTGACCTATATCGGGATGAGCCGGTATGCGCGGAACAACCCGGAATTCCAACCCGATCCGGACTACCGCAATGTGGACAAGCCCACCCTGCATGCCCTGGCCCATGCCCTGCGTCCGGAACTCCGGACTGCCATGGATTTCCTGATGGCGTGGCCGGACAAAATCCCGATCCAGAACCTGACGAACCACTTTCAACCGGATATGTCCGCGAACGTGCAGTTCCTTGTGAAACAACTTAAAAAATCCAACCTCGACACCGTGGTTCTGGACCTGACCACATCGGATATCGACGAAGCGGGATTCAAGGTAGCCCGGGCGGTGGTGCCCGGAATGCAGCCCCTGGACTTGAACCATGCCCGCCAGCATCTGGGCGGACGCCGATTGTACGAGGTGCCCTATCGGCTGGGGCTGGTCGGGCGCCCGCGGACCGAACACGAAATGAATCCGTACCCACACCCTTTCCCCTGAATTGTGGAGGCATGGCTTGACATGGCCGACATCCTCAAACCCGTCATTGCACTCGGTCCCCGGAAAGACCCGGAAAAGGTTTCCCTGTCCGAGCTGTATCACGAAAACACCAAACTGCATCCCGATCTGCTGGCCGGCATGATCCCCAGTTCGTTTTCCCGTACCGAACTGGTTGCCATGACGCACGGTTACAAACAGTATTCGCATGTAAAAAAAGTGAAGCTGATTCCGAAAGAGGAATTGTACATGAGCGACCAGCGGTTTGATGAGACGATCGCCACGCGCCGGTCCATCCGTGATTTCGGGGAGGAACCGCTGAGTTTACGGGAGTTCTCCAAAATCATGCACCAGAGTTACGGCATCACGGGACAGATGCCCATCCCCGGTGGCGGTGTGCAGACGCTGCGCTCGGCCCCTTCCGGTGGCGGCCTCTACCCCGCGGAAATTTATCTGGCGGTGAGGCGGGTGGAATCCATCGAGCCCGGCATTTATCATTACAACGTGCCACATCACGAACTCGAACTGCTGGTTCCCGGCGACCCCACCGACGCCGCTTACGAAGCCTGCTGCAACCAGGAACACGTGAAGCGCGCGGGGGTGGTGGTGATGATCTCCGGCGTGTTCCAGCGCACCAAGCGCAAGTACGGCGAACGGGGCTACCGCTACGTCCTGCTGGATGTCGGGCATCTGGGGCAGAACATTTACCTGTCCTGCCACAACCTGGGACTCGCTGTCATGACCACCTGCGGGTTCTTCGATGACATCGCCAACGACCTGCTCCGCCTCGACGGCGTGGACGAGACCATGCTCTACGTCGCCTTCCTCGGCAAACGCAAATGACTCCTTCGGGCCCTCTCACCGCATCAACCCGAAGGCATAAAAAAAGCCCGCATCTTTGCGGGCTCATAAGTTTCCTGGAATTGCATCAGCCTTGAAGTGAGTGGCGGCGTGGACCTGTGGACTCCTGAGCAGTCCTGGTAAAAAATTGCATTTGTATAATTTGATCTATAAAGCTTTGCCGCCTGCCCGCAACGTTACCTCTCCATGTTGTTTTTTTCCACCGGTTTTATAGTTATCGCTAGGCTTCCTTCGGAAGCGTGATTCGCTCCTCTTCATGATCAACCAGTTTCATTGCAATATTGAAAAACTCCTGCTGCAATTGAACAAAGGTATCCACTATATCCGGATCGAACTGCGTCTCCCTTCCCTTAATGATTAAATCCACTGCCTGCTTGTGGGAATAGGGAGGCTTGTAAACCCGCTTGCTGATCAAAGCGTCATAGACATCGGCCAGTGCCATCAACCTTGCAGAAAGAGGAATTGCATCGCCCTTCAATTTTTCCGGATAACCGCAACCATCCCAGCGCTCATGGTGAGAATAAGCGATTTCACGGGCAAACCTGAGAAAAGAATACTGGTCCCCGGCCTGCCCCAGAAGTTTTTCCGCTTCGAGGATGGCGTCCCTTCCAAAAACGACATGCCGGTCCATCTCCGAAACCTCTTTATGCGTCAACTTGCCGGGTTTACGCAAAATTCTGTCCTGCACACCCACCTTGCCAATGTCATGTAGAGGTGCGGATTTGTACAGGAGACCGATGACCTCGTCGTCCAGCTCTCCACGAAACCGGGGCAAGCCTTTCAGGTTCTGCGCCAGAAGGCGAACATAGCTTTTGGTGCGCAGGATGTGGCCCCCGGTCTCATTGTCGCGGTACTCCGCCAAAGTGGCCAGCCCGGTGATGGTAACGTCCTGCGTGTTCTCCAGCTCCAGGGTCTTTTCCCGCACCAGGCTTTCCAGATGCCGGGTTTGGTCGTACAGCCGAAGATGGGTTTGGACGCGGGCCTGAACGATGGGAAGGCTGACGGGCTTGGTGATGTAATCGACACCCCCGACCTCGAATCCCCTGGCCTCATTGTGAACCTCGTTCAAGGCGGTCAAAAAAATGACAGGAATGCTTTTGGAAACCGCGTGCGCCTTCAACCGGCGGCACACCTCGTAGCCATCGATGCCCGGCATCATGATGTCGAGCAGGATCAGGTCCGGCGGACGATCCGACTGCGCCAACTTCAATCCCTTTTCCCCATTGGACGCAAGCTGGACGTTGTAGTCTTCGTTTAATATCTCCACCATGAGTTTCAGGTTTTCCACCGAGTCATCCACCACCAGAATGGTGGCCCGGCTAGCAGGGGGAATCGACATGAGGTCCGTTCTCTCATTCAGGATTGCTGAAATATATATTCAGTATACATCATGATGGAAGATGATTGACAGGTCCTCCCCTCGCCCGATAATAAACTCATTGAGAACATTCTAAAGTTTCACAAGTGGAAGGGACGAGGGTCCGCCCGGGGCCAACGGAAACATCCCTGATTTTATTTTGCGGGATCGGGGAGCGTTGTTTTCGTCCAAACCGTGCGCACTGATTCCTGATCGCACAGGGTCAGAAAGCACTGAACCCCGAGTGGTAAGTGACTTCGCCGGAGGGAGTGCGGGCTTCAAAATTCAATTTCATAAAATACTCCGCAGGGGCTCCTGTAAAAATCAGCTTCGAGTCGTTTTCGAAACCGAATCGCCCGTAGTATGCGGGTTCACCCAACACAACGCACCCCCTGCTCCTAACCGTTTCAATCCGATCAACCCCTCCTGAATCAAAACCGCGCCGACGCAGAGCAAAGTAGAAACCCTTACCTGGAAACTGGCTCCACCATACGGATCAGGCCCGGCCCGGTCCGGTCCGCCTGGGCTTGAAACTTTTTTCCCAAGTGCATAAAAAATACAAAGGGGCTGGAGCCTCAAGGCCCCAACCCCTTTTCCTTAAATCCTGCCTTTTTTGAACCTACTTGAGATATCGACTCAATCGTTTTTGCATTTCCTCAATACTCCTGGAATAAGCCCTGAACTCGGGTCGATCTGAAGCCAATCTGGAACCGGCATCAAGCGCTTCCCTGGCCGCATCCCAATTCTGGCTTTCAGCATGGCAATTCGCCTGGGCAATAAAATCTTCGATTAAAAGATTTTCCGGGAGAACGTTTTTTCCAATCGTTTTCCTTAAAGCGTTCGCCTGCTGACAATCGGGTGCCCGCACTTCCTTCACAGTATAGTTTGCGAACGGTTCACTGTAATTTTGAACACGCGCTGCAGAAATATAGGAGGATAATGCCGAGCCCGGGTGCTGCTCTGAAAGTGCTGTCAGGAATTTAATCCCCGCTTCCAGGTGGTCACCCCTTCGCCACAATAAGAACTTCCCCGCTTGAGTATTTCCGGGATCATCCACCGAGAACAAGGCTTCCCCGGCTTTTGAAGACCCAACTTTAACTGCGGCAGGCTCCGAAATGAAAGCTGAATAACCGCTTTTGGCAGGCACTTCTATTTGCACCGAAATACGATATTCGCCGGCTTCATTAAAGTTCCAACCATTGGCCCCGAAAAAGATGGGGAAGACTTCGCCTACAGTCTGGCCAGGCCCCAAGGTGGTTGAGCCGCTGAAATCGCTTGCGCTGAGGGGGAGCAATATTTTTTTCTCCCCATTGGCGCCGATTGAATAGACTTCAATCAGTCCTTCACCGGGCTTTAAGCTGCCGGTGAAATCAACCGGTTCCTGCATCATATTGGTGACTTGCACCGCCAGATAAACCGGTTCCCCCAGCTCCACGGATTGCTTTAATGGCATGGCAACTACTTTTATGCCTTCGCCTTGGGAAACTGTGGCTGGTGCAGGTGCATCCACGATGGAGGCCGGGTCACCCAGGTCGAGTCCCTGCTTTACTGGTGATGTACAACCAATCATGGCACCAGATAATGTGAGTACGAAAAGAAATGATAGTAATCTAAAATTCATTTTGGCCCCTCTCCTTAATGAACATGTGGGCAGGCGTAGTCGCGAGGACTCACGCCAGGCCAGACTTCGTTGTCATCATGATTTTGCAGGTGATCCAAACTGGATGCGCTGAACTGATAATTATAAGTATCACCAACGGTTCCGGTTGAGTTCATGATCGTCGTCGAACCATCCCCATCGCAATGATTCAGGTTGAAGCCATGACCGACTTCATGTGCCGTCGAGCGCAGGTATTTGGCATTGTCGGAATTCACCGTGGAGTTTTTCCAAAAGCTGACAAATGCCGACCGGTCGTTTGTGGCCCCGCCGGCGCCCGCATACATCAGGCCTAACGTTGTTGTACTCCGACAGGCCACGCCACAATCGCCTTCTCGATAGTGATCCACGACAACGCCGTAGAGGTGGTACCTTGTGCAGGTAAAGGCATTCCAAAACCCGCAGTCGAAGGTTACCGGCCCGATCGGGTCTCGCCGGTTTGCGGTTTCAAGTGTCTCAAGCTCCGCCGGATTGATGTAATCATATTGATCGGGGTCCAGCGGATTGGCCGGCCCCGTCAGGGGCGCAATATTGGTGGTGTTTTCATCGACGGTAACGACCCGCTCGCCTTGCCAGTAGATGGTCGTCAGATTCACTTCTGCCCCAGATACGGTTTCCGGCTGCGGATACTGGGTACCCGTCATTCGATCGTATTCGATGCGGGTGGTTGTGCAGCCAATTAGAATAGTTAATGCAAGCACTAAAGCTATCCGAGATAAGCCGAGAAAAAAACCCATATTATCCTCCATATTGAATTACTTGTTTGGCAAACGGATATCAAACGCCGGCCAGATAAAACATAAAAAACCAAAATTTACTTATATTTGTAGGAATTTTGGAGTTTGGTTCAGTAACGGGCCCACGCAAAAAATTTTAGTATACAAAATAAATATATCGGCTAGCCAAAATTAAACCCTGAACGGGGTAAATAGTCAAGCCCGAATATCGGTATGTCCTGCCCCGGGAACGGGGCCAGGTGTTGGGTTGGGGTCTGGGCCCCAAAAATCGGGATGACGGGAGGCCTTGTTGAAAAGGAAGCCGTTTCAACCGGAAAAATCGTAGCGCCGGGTTTGACGGTTGATCCCGGACCCTACAAAAAGAAAAAGCCCGCTTTTACACGGGCTTATGGACCTGCTCGGATTTTATCGGATCAAAAATTGGTGGGGCGGGGACTCCTGAATAAACCTTACAACTAATTATATTTAAACTATTTGAGCGATTAAAAATTTCTCACCTGCCCCCAAAGTTGCCCCCTAATCCGTGCCAGCCATGGGTTCAATTGCATTTGTACACTTGCAATATCTTCAGGTAAAAAATTTCTCAAAATTAAAAAACATTTTACTCGCCGAACACCTCCACAGTCAAACGAGCCATAAAGGCTGACTCAATACTTCGGCCGCCTTCACTTTCAAAGCAACAAAAACCACATCGAATTGCTTGCCCACCTCGCCCAGATCGATGGCCTCTTCCAGTGCTTCCGTTATCGAAAATATTTTCTCCTCTTCCTCAAACAGTAAACACCCGCCGCTCCATCCTCAATTTCAGGGAAGAAGTTGGGCCTAGCCGAGCTGTTCAAGAACCTGAACCAGCGTTACAGCATCACCGGACAGACTCCCATTCCCGGAGACAGCGTGGATAAGACCATGCTCTGCGTTGCCTTCCTCGGAAAACCAAAACATATCACCAACAGACAAGACATCGCACCGGGTGAGCCCGGCGCCAACCCCGAAAATATCCTGGAAATAGGCATTGACCTGCCCGGAGCGGGTCCCTACCTTTTCATACAGACTCCTATATAGGCCCGCAACCGATGGATTGGCCTTGACTCTGGTCCATGGAACAGGGTTTAGATTGAAGATCTCGAAGAAGGAGAGCCATGTACACTCGAAGCAAGCTGGCCCAACAATGTGGCATCAATATTGAGGTCCTCCGCTATTATGAGAAGAAGGGCCTGATCGAGCCCCCTGCCCGCTCCCCTTCCGGGTACCGTCTTTATACTGATGATTATATTCACCGTATCCAGTTCATCCGCAATGCAAAGGAAGTGGGTTTCACCTTAAGTGAAATTTCCGAGCTTCTGCGCCTGCGAACCACTCGAACCCGGCAATGCCGGACGGTGATGACCCAGGCAGAAAAAAAGCTCACCGAAGTCGACCAAAAAATCCAATCGCTTCAGTCCATCAAGAAAGCTTTAAAAGGACTTATTTCAAAGTGTCAGAAAACGGTGCCATCGGAAGAGTGCCCCATTTTGACCAGCTTCGATTCCGGAAAAAGATCCAGACGCAACCGAATGGAATGACCATGCAATTCTTATCCAAAATACTGGCGGCCTTTTTAATATGGATTCCAATTTCCGCGAGCCCAGCCTATACGGGGGAAACCCTGTATCCCTACCCGGAAATCGGCGACGGCCAGCCTGCCCTTTCAGTCCCATTGACTTTGGTGGATGGGATCGTCGTGGACCGGGAAGGCAATGTTTACATCAGCCACCGCTCCAAGCATCGCATCCGTAAAATCGATCGCAACGGCATCATCACCACTGTTGCCGGAAACGGGAAAGCGGCGTTTTCGGGCGACGGCGGCCCGGCCATCCGGGCTTCGCTGAATTCACCGGCGGGGTTGGCGGTGGACTCTAAAGGAAACCTGTATGTCGCGGATCGCAACAATCACCGCATTCGAAAAGTGGATACGGAAGGCATCATCACCACCGTCGCGGGCAATGGGAAAGGGGATTTCGCCGGCGACGAGGTGCCCGCCGTCGAAACCAGCCTGAATCTCCCCTCGGATGTGGCGCTGGACGAAGCTGGCAATCTGTACATTTCCGACCGGTCCAATAATCGGATCCGCAGGGTCGATCCAAAAGGCATCATCACCACCGTCGCGGGTCTGGGTCCGGCCTGGTATGGCGGGGACTTTGAACTGGCCCTCGATGCTTTTCTGAAATTTCCTTTTGGGATTGAACTGGACAACAAGGGAAATATTTTCATCGCGGATCGGGGCAACAACCGGGTGCGGAAGGTAAACAAAGATGGAATCATCACCACCGTCGCGGGAGACGGCCTGTTTGCCTCCCGAGGCGATCGGGGCCCGGCCTTCCAGGCCAACCTGGCCTACCCCACCGATGTGGCAGTGGACACAAAGGGGAGTATTTATATTGCCGACCGCAACAACAGCAAAATCCGCAAAGTGAGCCCCCTGGGCATCATCACCACCATCATGGGGACCGGGAACACACATTTCAATGGAGACCAGGGCCTGGCTCCCCAAACCAACCTGCATTTGCCTTTCGCCCTGGCTTTAGGTCCGGATGAAAAGACCCTGTATGTGGTCGATCGAAATCACTTTCGCATTCGCCGGCTGGATTTTGCGACTCAGCGGGTCGAGACCATTGCGGGCAACGGAGAACAGTTCTTTAAGGGAGACGAGGGAGAGGGATTGGGAGCGACCCTGAGCGGTCCTTCCGGCCTGGTGCGGGACTCCGAAGGGAATTTGATTTTTTCGGATCAAATGCACAACGTCATTCGAAAGCTGACCCCCGAACAACAAATCGTGACCCTGGCCGGGAACGGCAAGATTGGCAACAGCGGGGACCAGGATTCCGCCCTGAAAGCCACCCTGCAAAAGCCCTCCGATCTGGCCTTGGATTCCAGCCAAAACCTATACGTTGTGGTCCGTTCCGGCAACGGCTGGCGTATTCGAAAAATCGATCGCGAGGGGACCATCACCTGGTTTGCCGGAGACAGCCGGGTTGGCACTGGGGGCGACGGCGGCCCGGCCCGCGAGGCGTCGTTTTACGTCATCAAGGATATTGCGTTTGATAACCACGACAACCTGCTTGTCGCGGACACGGCAAACCCCTTTATCCGGCGCATCACACCGGAGGGAATAATCGACAAGGTGGCGGCGGAGTCCTGGGGAAAACTGGAAGGCGACATCCACCCCAATGGTATTGAAATTGACGATGCGGGAAACATTTATGTTTCGGATTCAGGCAAAAGCCTGATCTGGAAGATCGACACGGAGTTTGCGGTCACAGTATTCGCAGGCACCGGAGAGTTTGAAGATCATGGCGATGGGGGACCGGCGGTGAAGGCGGGCATCCGCTCGCCTGGAGACCTCAAATTTTCCCCGAACGGGGATTTATATGTCGCAGAGCAGACGTCGCATGTGATTCGCAGAATCGACCTGAATGGCATCATACACCGGGTTGCTGGCACCGGCGAGGCCGGGTTCGAAGGGGACGGCGGCCCGGCGGTGGATGCGCAGATCAACGGACCGGCAAGCATGGTTTTCGATGAGAAGGGAAACCTTTACTTCACCGACCGCCTGAACAGCCGCCTTCGCAAAGTGGATACGAACGGAATCATCACCACTCTGGCGGGCAAAGACCACTCCGGATTCTTATCCGATGGATTGGAAGTCAACCTGGTGGTTCATAACTTCCCTTAATTTTTTTTAAATTATGCATCTCCCTTTTCGCACATTCTTTTCCTTACTGGGCCTCCTGGCCCTCACCGCAAACCTTGCTTATGCCTTCGACATCAACAAGCTCATTTTTAAAGATTTAAGGGATGGCGGCAAGCATTTGAACATGAGCCGCGGTGGCATTCTCAAAGATGAAGGAATTCAACAACTGGCCGATTCAAGAATGTTGTCCAAGGTCGAAACGTTGATTCTTTCCTCGCATGAAATGAAGGACCAAGGGGCCATTGCCCTGGCCAATTCCAGGTATTTAAAAAATCTCAAATGGATCGACCTGAAACACAATCAAATCGGTTCCGCAGGGATCGCCGCCATCGCCAACTCGGAAGCGTTTTCCAATGTAAAATATTTAGGTATGTGGGGAAACAAGGTGGATTCGGAAGGAGCCCGCGCTTTAGCTCATTCACTATTAAATAAATTGGAATATCTGGATTTATCCAACAATACCATTGGCCCGGAGGGAGCCCGTGCATTGGCGAACTCCGGCAATTTCAAGAATCTCAAAACCCTTTTACTTGGCAATAACCAAATTGGGGATAAAGGATTTTGCAGTCTGGTACAGTCACAAGCATTGTCCAGCCTTGAAACCCTGGAAGTCCCGGGCAATTTTATCGGCTCCGAGGGAATAGAATGCTTCCTTGGGAAAACTCGTTTTCCGATGCTCCAAAAACTCCACACACTGAACATAAGCCGGAATCAACTTGGCGACCAGGGAGCCCGCATTTTGAGTCAGGTCACTCATCTGGATGCTTTGAGGGAGTTTGATTTGCAATGGAATCAAATACACGAAAAAGGGGCGCAGGATTTGGCCAATTCGATCGGATTTCAGAACCTTAAAATTTTAAAAATGTGGGGAAACCCTATTGGGGAACGCGGCGCCAAAGTTCTCGAAGAATCGAAAGCCTTGGCCAATCTAACAAACACCATTGAAATCCAAATCGAAACCGAACCAAGCGGCACGGTAGAAACCGGGAAACAACCTCTCTGATTTTGATCGATTTGAACGCGAAAGGAACAATGAAATGTCACTAGTTTGCCTGGGACGCAAGACTCTTGCTAAAACAATTTTACTGGTTCTTGGTGCCGGGGCGCTGTTTCTGGCTTTCCCCAGCGGGGCAATCAGTGAAACCACTCCGCCCGCCAACTCGAAGAAGAATTTTCTCTTTCATATTAAAACTTCGCTGGAAAAAGACGATGCCCAGATTTGTGTCGCGCCCAACCTGGCCTGGGCGGCCCTGCATGCGGGGCACCGGGTCACTCTTCTTTTTGATGGAAGTGCGGTGACATCGGTTAAGAAAAAGTGGCGCATCCTGGGCCCCGCCGCGACCGACATGGACCGCGCCCCACTTCCGGATAGAGAGAAAAAGGCGCTGGCGGAACAATTCAATGAAAAGCTGGAAACCATTCCAGACAACTATGGCGACTATCTGGCATTCCTGAAGGAAAAGGGCGCGAAGCTTTATATAAACAAAACCATGACCGTTTTATATAATATCGACAGCTCTCAAATCGATCCCAACTTAACACCGGTCTCCCTGTCTGAAATGGTAAAAACCATGGAAAATGCGGATATTTACATTGTCTATTAAAATTTCGTAAGCTCCAAATCAAGACAACACTAAATTATTCTTAAAATGAAAATCGAATTGCTTTATTTTGCCGATTGCCCGAATCATGAACCCGCCCTTGCCATGCTCCAGCAGGTAGTTGCGGAAGAAGGCGTTCAGGCAGACATTCAATCCATAGACATCACCTCGCAAAAAATGGCTCAAACCATGCGCTTTCTTGGCTCCCCCTCAATTCGAATCAACGGCAAAGATGTAGAAGGCAACTCCATGGCTGACGCAAGCTATGGCCGGAAGTGCCGGATTTATTTAGATAGCGGGAAGCCCTCCGGTTTGCCAAGCAGGGAAACTCTAAAAAAGGCGGTAGTTGAGGCCAAATCCAATGCCTGAACAATTTGGAAACAGGAAACCTCTTGCACTGCAAGCTCGTCTTTCCATTTTGGTCCTCGCGTTTTTCTTTACTACCGGATCGAATTCTTTTTGGAGCTTGGATCAAGTCGAATCCTACGTCAAAAAAAAACTGCGTTTTAACCCGGACACCTTGAGAATCATTGCAAAACCAATTGATTCCGGGGGCATTTCACACCTCGCCAGCATGGCGGAAATTCAAACCGTAGAAAAACTGGTCTTGCACGGTGTCGATCCCGGCATTCAGGGTATCCGGGCTTTGGGAAATTCCAGGCATTTGAGCAACCTGAGGCACTTGAACATAGAAAAAAGCGGCGTCACGGATAAAGCATTAAAGGAACTGGTGGACTCCCCACTATTTAAACAACTGAAAACTCTCGTGCTTTACAGAAACAACATTAGCGACCAGGGAGCCAATATTTTACTGGCTAAGCTTTCCGAATCTCAACTCAACGAATTGAACCTGAGTTTCAATCAAATATCCGACCAGGGAGCCGCCGCACTGACTCAATCTCCTTTTCTATTAAATTTTCTGGACAAACTGGTCATGACAGGAAATCAGCTTGGCCAGTCTGGAAAGGACTCCTGCGCTAAATTTAATTTCAAAATAAACTTTCGAAAATTAAAAGAAAATGGCGAGCTGAATAACCTGGAGTCCCACTTTATGGGAGATTTGGGGTTGGAGGCCTTATTGGAGACCCCGTTTTTAACGGATTTGACGGAGCTTAATTTAAAAAATAATAACTTAAGCTCCCAGTCCGCACAGTTGCTCGCTCAATCTTCAAGCATCAAAAATATTAAAATTATAAATCTATCTCACAATAAAATTGACGACGTAGGGGCAAAAGCACTGGCGACGTCGGCAAATCTAGGAAAATTAAAACAATTGGTATTGGACTACAACATGGTGGGGGATGAAGGAGCCAAAATTTTGGCCCAGTCGAATAATCTTAAAAACCTGGAAAAGTTAAGTTTGGAGGAAAATCAAATTGGCCCCGTGGGGGCGAAAGCCCTGTACCAGTCCCCTTATCTCAAAAATCTAAAGTTCCCCATATTTGGCTTCCATTAATAGTATCTTTCGTTTTTAACGATTGTAACGCTTACGGTCCACCAATTAATGCAACGCGTTCCGCTCCTTTTTGATCGACTTAAAGACTTGGCGCAACGACGCTTCTCCATGGTGCCAAACTGAAATTTATTGGGGGCCCTGAATAGGACTTGTAACTGGTTATATTTAATTGATTGGAACGATTAAATTTTTCTCACCTGCCCCCAATGTTGCCCCCATACCACATTTCCCAATAAAAATTGTTTTTGGTAAATGTCTAGGTTTTTCTAGGGTCTCTGCTTTTCAATAAACTGGCTGGAAATCGCACTAAGAGAAGCTTCCACGAGCAAATCATGTTCGTCCACCAAACGTGCAAAAGTGCGCCAGTGCATTCCTTTTGGTTTTTCCCAGCCCCGTCCATTCAATATTCCCGGCTCCCACCCCAACCGTTCTCTTATTTTGTCGGCACGCCGCGCCCAGCGATCGTAATCCCTTTCTCTCTGACAGGCATAGGTCAGCCTCAGGCACTCCCTGCATGCAAAAATTTTCCCTGCGTATAGAATAGCCACGCGTCTTCCGCATCCATTTACAGGACAACGAAACCATGGGCGGTGTCCACCAAAGTTGCAAGACGTCCAATCAATTTGAACGGCATACCGCAGCTTCTCCCAATCCTCATCACCCTCCCTAAATTTGTAATCAAGAATAATATGGTCCTCCCTGGTTTCCACGGCAATGGAGGCAATCACTTCGTCGTCGCGCCACCACCCCCACTGACAGGTTTGACCGGGACTGAGGTGCCCGGAACGGTGCATCTGCCGGACATCCAAACGACGGTAAGCGCTGGTGACTTCCCAGTTGCCCCCGGATGTCAATACATCCCATCGGGTGATCCCGGACTCTACAAAAAGTAAAAGCCCGCTTTTACACGGGCTTATGGACCTGCTCGGATTTTATCGGATCAAAAATTGGTGGAGGCGGGGGGAATTGAACCCCCGTCCGGAAGTCTTCAACCAAAGGCGTCTACATGCTTAGTTCGCGTTTTGGGTCTCACCGGAATTACTCCCGCGAACAGGATTGCATCCCGGCCAGCCTCTAAAGTTTAACCAGACACTCCCGAGACGCGAAGTGCACAGCGAGTCCGCAGAGATGACGTCCATATCCTCCTCGCGAACAGAAGAGAACGGGACGGTAGCCGGTAAGGGTTAGTTACGCAGCTACAGCTACTTCATAATCATTGGCGATTATGTTTTGTACCGTTTTTTTAGGGGCCAACGGTATCCCCTGCATGCAACCTTCGTCTCCTTACTCCCGTCGAATCCAGATCGCCCCCATATGCATGAAGCGCAAGCGAGAGAACCAACGAAGTGTTTCTATACTATTAATATAACACCGCCCCCGCCGTTTCCCAAGGTGACAGACGACTTTCCCGAATAATCATAAAAGCCGCCACCGATAAAAACACCCCCCACCCGCTCTCGAGGGGTGCGGCCCAGAAAAGGAGGGGAATGGCGGAGCCGGGAGCTTCCCAAAACCCTTGCGGCTCCGCCGAGAACGGGCCCGGCCGTCCTTCGGCCGCACCCACCTTATTTATCGGGACCACCTTGTAAAAAGTTGATTTTATTTGCTTTGTGCAATAACATATAGCCTCTCCGAAGGGCCCCGTCGCCCGGAAATTCATTGATTTATGCACTTATAGGACTTGGAGGAAGCATGCGTGGTATCAGGTTGGTTGTGATTTGGATGATGGTTTGGGGACTCCCGGCAACGGCGTTTGCGGACATGGACCCGAAATATTCGTGCCTCGACTACTTTTCGCGCCAGGTGACGGTGGTGAAGGCGAAGGACCGTAAAGCCCCGGCGGTGGAAGCGTCGTACACCTTTCGCGGCCTGCCGGTGCTGAACGTCAACTTCCACGCGCTCGCCGCCATGAAGCCGAGCACCCTCATGCAGGAGTTCATGTACTACCGCGAATGCGGCCGCCATGTGCTGGGCTTCGTCGTCAACCCCGCCACCACGGCCTTCCAACTGCGCAAACAAACCGGGCTCGCCGACTGCTGGGCCGTCAACCGCCTCTACTATTACAACGGCACCGACAGGGCAACGGTCATGAAAGTGCAGGAAATGCTCAACGCCCTGCCGCGCGGCCACTGGCAGCACTTTCCCGGTCCCATGCGCATGGTCGATTTCCCGAAGAACTGCTACCTGCGTTAATGGAGGGCGGTGTCGCCTCGCGGATGAGATGTGATAAAGTGGATTTATGGACAATCGCTCCCAAAAACCGCCGCCGCGGCGCCACGAAAATCCCATTTTCACCGTCTGGGTGCACGTCGGCTACACCATCCTCATCATCTCCATGATCGGCTGGATGGTGTACATGGAATTCTTCATGTAACGCCGGGTTGCACCCGGAGGCAGAGGGCTAATTCTTCTACTCCTTTTCTATGGTCCGTGGGTGCAGGCTGCGCCTGAGGCAGATGGCTAATGCCATATGGGCGAACGATGGTCCGTGGGCGCAAGGCGATGGACTCCCCCTTTCTCGGAAGGGCCGGGTAGCACCCGGAGGCGACGAAGAATCTCTGTGTTCATCGGTGTTCATCTGTGTTTGAAATGGTTTTCAGTGGATTGCCACGCGGCGTTCCAGCAGGTCCACCACTTTTGAGAACAGCAGGGTGAGCAGCAGGTAGGTGAGCGCGACGTAGGTGTACGTCTCGAAGTAATTGAAGTGCGTCGCGGCGTACTGGTTGGCCACGCGCAGGATGTCGCTGATGGCCAGCACCGAGACGAGGCTCGTGTCCTTCAGCATGCCCAGCGTCTGGTTGCCGATGGCCGGGATGATCGTCCGCCACGCCTGCGGCAGGATGATTTCAAACATCGCCTGCCGGTCGTTCATGCCGAGACTGCGCGCCGCCTCGCCCTGCTCCTTCGGCACCGCCTCGATCCCCGCGCGGAACACGTCGGCCATGTACGCACCGTAACTGCAACCGAATCCCAGAATCGCCGCCAGCAGTTTCGGCACCGAAAAAATTTCCCCCAGCGCGTAGTAAATGTAAAACAGGAACACGAGAAGCGGTATGCCGCGCAAGGCTTCGGTGTAGAGCGACGCCATGAGTTGCAACGGACGTTTTCCCGACAGCTTGCCGAAGGCGACGATGAGGCCGACGAGGATGGCGGCGAGGCTGCCTGCCACGGTCACCCCCAGCGTGTAGAGGATGCCGACGGGCAACAGCTCGGCCAGCCCGCGGTAACTGCCCGGCACGGCGCGTTGCATGAAAGCGTCTTCGGCAGGGAGGTAGACGAGCAGGACAAAGCTCGCCGCCACCACCAGGTTCCACGCCAGTTGTGGATTATTATGCCTCTCCTTTTCCGCTTTCAATCTAATTTACCCTTAATGAATGCTTTATCCCTATACTTTCAACTGATTCAATTGGAAAAACCAAATGTAAGCAAGAGTTCCCCGCCCCATAAAAAATAAGATACAGACATCACAATAAAAATAAATAAGGGGTAAAACCATTTGCTTATGGATTTACCCATCCATAAAATCCAGCCCAAAAAGGAATAATAAAGTGAATTTATACTAAACAACATCAGTAGCCCAATAGCCTTATTGAAGCCATCCAGATAATCTAATGCCATCATCGGTAGAGAGTATGGCCATAAGAGAGCCATTAGAAAAAAATAAATTTCTCCCGGAGAACTTTTAAGAAATTGGCGAAAGATTATATTAACCGCCAAAAAAGCTATTGGAATTAAAGTCCCTAACAATGTTGCCAGCCAAATAAATTGCTTCTTAGAAAGCGATTGATTTTTAGGAAAATTAATTTTATTCACTATTTCATCCTTGGCACCACCGCCGCCTGACCAAGCTCCCATTTCTCATGCAGGCGCGACACCGTGCCGTCGGCCAACAAATTTTTGAGCGCGTCGTTCACTCTCTGCAACAACTCCGCCTCACCCTTGCGCGCGACGATGCCGTAGTGCTCCTCCGTTAAAATGTCGCCCACCATCTTGATCTCGCGAAACACCGTCGCGTCGTTGTTTTTGTAATACAGCGTGCCCGTGCTCTCACCCAGAACGGCGGTGATCTCGCCCTTGATCAGATCCTGTACCGCATGACCATACAGTTCGTACGCCTGTTTGCTGAGTTCGGGATAATCTTCGAGGTAAAAGAACGCCGTGGTGGCGCGTTGCGCGCCGACGATACCGCCCCGCGCCTGCACGTCTTCCAATGAAGTCACGCCCTCCGTATCGCGCCGCACCACCAGCGACAGGCCGCTTTTGAGGTACGGCACACTGAACGCCATGCGTTCCCTGCGTTCCTCCAGGATGGTGACGGAACTGATGACGAGGTCGTACTTCTTCGTGATGAGCCCGCCGAACAGTCCGTTCCACTCGACGTTGACCAGGTCGTACTCGAATCCGGCCTGCTTCGCCACGGCGTCAATGAGTTCGACTTCAAATCCTGCGAGTTGATTCTGGTCGTTCAAAAACGACATCGGCGGCAGGGTGGCGTCGGTCGCCACGATCAGTTTGGGTTTCGCATCCGTGGCGTCGCCGCCGCACCCGGCCAACAACGCCAGCGTTGCACAAAAAAGAAGAATCCATGATTGCCGTATCTCACGCACTCGTCGCCCCGCTGGGTTCGCGTTCATAAATCAACGTGTCCTCCGCCGCCACCTGCACCCACACTGCCATGCCCGTGCGAAAGCCCGCATCGTTTCCATGGCGTACCTGTGCGGTCACCGCTTCTCCATTTTTGAGCGCCACCCGGTAGCGCGTATGACTGCCGAAAAAGGATTTCCTCTCCAGCACTCCTTCCATCAGGTTCATGCCACTCTCGTAATCCGGTGAGACACCCAATACCGCCTTTTCCGGCCGGAAAAACACATCGACAGGCGTGCCCGGTTTGAGCTTCCTGCCATCCATTACCGTCATGGCTTCCCCGCCATCGAGCCGGACCACACAGCCGTCTTCCGTTTCGTTTTCCACCATGCCGGGCAGGCGGTTGACGCCGCCCAGGAACCCGGCCACGAAGCGGTCCGCCGGCCGGTCGTACAACTGTTCCGGCTCACCCACCTGCAACAGGTGTCCTCCTTCCAGCACGCCCATGCGGTCGGCCAGGCTCATTGCTTCTTCCTGGTCGTGGGTGACGAACAGGAAGGTGATGCCGAACGCCTTCTGCATCTCCACCAGCTCCTCGCGCAAATTTTGCCGCAGGGTGGCGTCGAGTGCCGAAAGCGGTTCGTCCAGCAACAGCACCTGCGGCCGGTTGATGACCGCGCGCGCCAGCGCGACGCGTTGCGACTCGCCGCCGCTCAACTGTCCCGGCCACGCGTGGCGCAGGTCCGTCAGGCGGGTGATGGTCAACAGCGCATCGATCTTGTCGCGTATATCCGACTCCGCTTCACCGCGGATGCGCGGACCGACGGCGATATTGTCGTACACGGTTTTGTGAGGGAACAGGGCGTGGCGCTGGAAGATGAACCCGACCGGCCTTTTTTCGACGGGCAGGGAATTGACGGCCCGGTCATTAATATAGATGGTTCCGGCGTCCGGTCGTTCGAATCCGGCGATGCACCGGAGCAGTGTGGTCTTGCCGCATCCACTGCGCCCCAGAAGAACGAACCGTTCCCCTTCCGCGATCTCCAGCGACAACTCCTTCAGCACGGGTTTGCCGTCGAACGATTTGGAAAGTCCTTCAATACGGATCATGCGCACCTTCACGGATTGCGGCCACGGTGCCCGTTTCAGCCGGGCTTTGTATAAAAATAGCATGGAATGCCGATGGCGGGGCTTCCGACGATTAAAATTGTGCAGGGTGCCGTTTTTCTATAAAATTCAGGCCAGTCACGAAACACAGCCGTATTCACAAAAGGAAAGAAGGGGGAATGAAAATACTCGTCATCGGCGCCGGTGGCCGCGAGCACGCGCTGGCGTGGAAGATCAAACAAAGTCCGCTGGTGACGGAAGTCTTCTGCGCGCCGGGCAACGCAGGCACGGAATCCATCGCCCGCAACATCGCCGTCTCCGCCACCGACCTCGATTCGCTGCTCGCCATCGCGCTGGAGAACCAGGTGGACCTCACCGTCGTCGGGCCGGAACAACCGCTCGCCATGGGCATCGTCGACCAGTTCCAGAGCCAGGGGTTGAAGATCGTCGGGCCCACCGCCAGAGCGGCCCTCATCGAAGGCAGCAAGGCCTTCGCCAAGGATCTGATGAAGGCGCACAACGTGCCCACCGCCGATTTCGAAGTGTTCGAGGACAAGGAAGCGGCGAAGGCTTACTGCAAGGGACGCGGCCCGGTGGTGGTGAAAGCCGACGGCCTCGCCGCAGGCAAGGGCGTGTTCGTCTGCAACAACGAAGCGGAGGCCATCGACGCCGTCGAACAGATCATGGGCGCGAAGGCGTTCGGCGATTCGGGCAAGCAGGTGGTCATCGAGGAAAAGCTGGAAGGACAGGAGGTATCGCTCCTCGCATTCACCGACGGACACATGATCCTTCCCCTGGAAGCGGCGCAGGACCACAAGGCCGCGTTCGAGGGCGACACCGGACCCAACACCGGCGGCATGGGTGCGTACTCACCTGCGCCCATCTTCACACCCGCGCTCAAGGACGAAGTGGTCGAACGCATCATGCTCCCCGTCCTCCGCGGCATGCAGAAAGAAGGCGTCCTTTATAAAGGCATCCTGTACGCGGGCCTCATGCTCACCGCCGACGGGCCGAAGGTGCTGGAGTTCAACTGCCGCATGGGCGACCCGGAAACGCAACCGCTGATGATGCGCATGAAGTCGGACATCGTGCCGCCGCTCAAGGCCTGCGCCGAAGGCACGCTGGAAAAACTGACGCTGGAATGGAAACCGGAAACGGCGGTGTGCGTGGTGATGGCGGCGGGCGGTTACCCAGGCTCGTACGAAAAAGGCCATGCGATCACCGGCATCGAGCAGGTGGCATCGATTCCCGAAGCGCAGGTGTTCCACGCCGGAACGAAGATCGACGGCGGCCAAATCGTCACCAACGGCGGCCGCGTGCTGGGCGTCACCGCCCTGGGCGCGGACATCGAACAGGCCATCAACAACGCCTACCGTGCGGCCGACAAGATCCGCTGGGAAGGCGCGCACTTCCGCCGCGACATCGGCAAAAAAGCATTAAAAAAATAAAGAAAGAGGCGACCCCCGCGGTAGGCGGGTCCGGGCGGGATCAGTCCAGCTGCGGTTCTTTAAGGGTGTGGACGTCTTTCATTTTACGGCTGAAGACCTTCGCCGACCCCCACCAGGTGAGCCAGGCAACACCCAGCACCAGGCTGATGCCGAGGGTGGCCCACAAACCCACGTTGCCGGAGGCGGACGCACCGCGCAGAAACACAAACATGCCGAGCGGCACGGCCATGACGAAACCGAAGCAGGTCAACAGCATGGAGCTGCGGGCAAAGTATTTCGGACGCACGTCGATGTTGAGTTCGCCCAGGTATTTCTGGTTTTCCGGCACGGCGGCGTCGAGCAGTTCGATGTCGCCCTCGCAGTTCGGGCAGAACTTGCCGCCCCAGAAAGCGTCCTTGCATTGCAGACAGAATTTGACCACGTGTCGGTCTCCGGCGAAAATGGTACCTTATATATGATGCCATATCATAAACCATCCCGGCACCCGGGACCAAGCGGAAAGCGGCACTTATCATGACAGGCTACCAGTTCGCCCTGCTCGCCCACGGCGGCGCGGGTTCCGACAACGCAAATTCCGACGGCACCGACCGCGCCTGCGAGCGCGGGCTGGAGCTGTTGCAGGGCGGGTTCACCGCGGTGGACGCCGCCTGCGCGGCAGTGGAGGTGCTGGAAAACGACGGCCGCTATAACGCCGGGGTGGGATCGCGCAGGCGCGCCGACGGATCGATCCAGATGGACGCGGCGTGCATGGACGGCGCCCGGCACGCCTTCGGCGGCGTGGCGGTGGTCGAGGGATTCCAGAACCCGGTTCACATCGCCCAGGCCCTGCTCGACGAACCGTATCACCTGCTGGCCGGGGACGGCGCGGCGCGGTACGCGACAGAACGCGGCTTCACCCCGCTGGATGAGAGCCGCGTGCGCGACAACGGCGCGAAAAGCTCGGACACCGTCGGCGCGGTGGCGTGGGACGGCAAACAGTTCGCGGCCGCCCTCAGCACCGGCGGCACCGGGAAAAGCTGGCGCGGACGCGTCGGCGATGTGCCGCTGATCGGGTGCGGCCTGTACGCCGGGCCGAGCGGGGCCGTCGCGGCCACCGGGCACGGCGAATCGATCGCCCTCAACATGACCGCCTACCGCGCGTACCAACTGCTGGAAACGGGCGCGCCCGCCGACACCATCATGCAGGAAGTGCTCGGCTGGTTCGAGGCGGCGCAGGACATCGGCATCCTGGTGGTGGGCCCGAAAAACTGGGCGGGGGGCTCCAACCGCAGCATGGCCTGGTCCGGGTTGACCGGGAACAAGGAGTGAGGTTCCGGCAGGGGGGACCCGCCCCGTTCCGGCAAAAAGCCGCCATTTCGGCATTGATTTTCCGGGCCAAAACCGTTTAAATAATCACCTCCAACCCAAGCAAGCCGACGTAGCTCAGCTGGTAGAGCAACTGATTCGTAATCAGTAGGTCAGCGGTTCAAATCCGCTCGTCGGCTCCATTTTTCCCTCTTGCCTCCCCCCACGCCATTTTCGCCAAAGCGGGCGAACGTCCTGAAACCGTTCACTATTTAAACGCTCCTCCCATACCTCCCCCTCAGAAAGAGTGGCGTCGAACCGGGCCGGGTTCCTACCTTTATATATAAGGAACCTTTTCCCACAAGGAGGAACATCATGGCCGACACCACACACACCACCCCGCAAACCGCGATCCCGCGCCCGCCGCAGAAGAAGAAATTCTTCCGCTACCTCACGTACAGGGAACCGCGCTGGTTCCACATCTTCATCCACACGGGATTCTTCTTCGCCATCGCCATCGCGCTCATCCTCATCGGCATCGCCTTGTGGATGAACCCCGAACTCGTGCAGTGATCCCTCCCGCTCCCGCTCGCCCACAAACGCACCCCGTCACTCGAAAATCGTGAACGCGTACTGCAACTGCACGCGGTGATCGGCGAAGCGTTCGTCGGCGCGGTCGGCGGTGATGACGCCGAAACGGTAGCGGATGGAGAACCCTTTCAGCATTTCCTGGAAGCGGTACCGGATGTCGAAGTTCGTCTCGGCGGAGTCCGCGCCGCCCACTTCTTCCGGCAGGTCGTAATGCGCGTGGCTGAGCTTCACCATCCACTCCTCGCCGTAACGGTAGAGGGCGGTTGCCTTCACCGCCCAGCCTGCCTGCACGGTGGGCTTCACGGTGAGGCCCTGCATCATGCTGTTGGTGAACAGCGCGTCGGTGGAAAAGTTGTACGGCGATAAAAAACTGCCGCTCCGGAACGTGCCGGGCTCGGTGGGGATGTAGTTCCACCCGACGCGGAACAGCGCACCGTATCCCTCCACCCCCGCCTGCGCGCCGTAGAGTGTCGACCGCACCGCACCGAGAAACGCGGCCTGCACGTCGTCCTCGCGGCCGAACTGGAATTTCAGGAACGGCCGCACGTCGGCATCGGGGAGCAGGGTCACCTCGCCCTGCAAGAAGAACAGGTGGAACAGATCCCAGAACCAGTACTCCCACACCTGCAGGCGCATGTGTTTGCGCCGCCAGTCCGCACCGATCACGCTGACGCCGTCGGTCTGCACCGGCGTGCCGGTGAGGCGGCCGGTGACGAACGCGCCCGCGTCGTCGAACTGGTCCTCCTGCCGGTTCTTCACCTTGTCCAGGTGGATGGCGTGCAGGGTGACGTCCATCCGCAACCGGTGCCGCAACGCCAGGCCCTCGACGTGAAACGGAATCATGAACGCGTCGGCGGGATTGATGAACGGCGTGTTCACCGTCTGCCGTCCCGCGCGCAGGCGGGTGGCGTCGCTTTGGTATTGCAGGAAGGCTTCGGCGAAGACGGCGTTGTTGTCCACCGTGAGCGCGCCGTTGGACGGCGGCTCGCCATCGCCGGAAAGGGAGAACCCGTTGGCGGTGTAGAACCCGACCCGGCCGCTCCAGCCGTACGTTTCCCCCGTGTGCCACACCAGTTTGCCGCCGACGGAGGCGACGGAGGAATACGGGCGGGTGGCGAAGTCGCGCGACTGGAAGTACGCGCGCACGTTGCCGTGCAGGGTGCTGTCGCGGAAAAACGCGGGGAGGTCGGCATCCGCGGCGCGGACCGGGTGCGGCGCCGCGAAGGCCAGGGCGAACGCGAGCAACAGGATCGTGAATATGAGCGGAGAATGAGTCCTCATGCGGGTCAGCGGGGAGCAGGGAGCAATCGGAACCGAAAAAAATGCGCCTCAGCATACGGCATTGCGGCGCGGTCCTCAAGCCCGTGCGGGCGCGGGGGACACCCCGGTTTGGGTGCGCGGGGAGCGGAGTGGCGGACAGGGCTTTAAAATTTCGCAGGTTGAGATATACTTAGCGGGGAACTTGCAGGTGGGAGTTTCCGGTCTTTCCTGAAATCCAGCCAGACATGCCGGTGTAGCTCAGTTGGTAGAGCAACTGATTTGTAATCAGTGGGTCGGGGGTTCGAGTCCTCTCACCGGCTTTTTTCTTTGCTATTAACCCACCAATTTAAATTCTTAAAGCTTGATCCGCTTTTTAACTTAGCGGGAAAATTAAAAAAAATAATGGAGGATATTATGCCTTAGGCAAAAGGTGGGGAGGATAGAACTATCCCTAAAACACGGAGGCCGATAGGGATAACCCTATCGGCCTCGCACCCCAACTCTTAGAATTGGGGGGGATTTCTATCATTAATATTAAATTTTGCCTTACTTTTGTCAAGTAATTTTACAAATTTCACCCGAATTCTGCTAAGTTTTTCTACATGCCTAATCAAAAGGTAAACGTTTATATTGATGGATTTAACTTCTATTACGGATGCACAAAAGGCACACCTTATAAATGGCTAGACTTTAGAAAGCTCTGCCAAGAAATTTTGCCGAACGAAAACATTGATAAAATTAAATATTTTACTGCCAAAGTAAAAGGAAAACCACATGACCCCGAACAGCCCTTGAGGCAACAAATTTATTTTAGGGCCTTAAGGACCATTCCAAATTTTGAAATTCATTTTGGACATTTTTTATCCCATACCGTAAGAATGCCCGTAGCTAACTCCAACCCAATAAGATTTGAAAATGTGCTCAAAACTGAAGAAAAGGGATCTGATGTTAATTTGGCCACCCACCTTTTAGTTGATGCGTTTCAAAACAACTTTGAGCTTGCTGTTATCATTTCCAACGATTCTGATTTGTATGAACCAATTAAGGTTGTAAAAACTTTATTCCATAAAAAAATAGGAATATTGAATCCACACAAAAAGTCCAGCACTCAATTAAAAAGATATGCAGACTTTACAATTCGAGTAAATCGAGAACATTTAAATAATTCGCAATTTCCAGACCAATTATCCGATGAAAAAGGGAGCTTTCATAAACCTTTGTCGTGGTAAAACTTCATTTCCAATATTGAAATTTACCAACTGAATGAAACTCATTTCACCAGTCTGGTCCTCGAAAGGCACTTCTGGCTCGGTGGCAAACCTTTCCGTACTCCCGTTTATTTTTCCCCTCCCCTCTCCCCCCATCCAACCAAGCCCCCCATATTCAAATTTTCATTAAAACGCGCAACTCGGTGGAATCCGCAACCCGTTCTATAACTGGAAGGTAGCGAACGGTAGGGCGGGGTTGGGGAACGCGCCCGCCTTTCAGGCCTGAAACCGGGGACGGGTTTGTGCCCGCGGGCTATTTAATTTGGTTGACCTATGAAATGAATTTCAGGTATCGTATTTCATGTATTCTGATATCGGGATATTTCGATTCCTGAAACCGCAGGCTGGGTCCCGGGGAACTGGCCGGGGCCGCACAGGGTCGTGGTGGAAGATGACAGCAAAATAATCGCTCCGTCGTGGACGTTTCTGACCAACCATGCGCACGTTCTGTTGTGCCTGGCCAGAAACCCGTCCGAACGGATACGGGACATCGCGGTGGAGGTGGGCATCACCGAACGCGCCGTGCAACGCATCATCGGCGAGCTGGAGGCGGACGGCTACCTGAATCACCACCGGGACGGAAGGAGAAACGTATACAAGGTTTTCAGTCACAAGCCGCTTCGGCATGCCATCGAAAAACACCGCGAGGTGCATGACCTGATCCGGCTCATCAACAAATGAATAACGGAACGCACCGTGTGATCCCCGCACGGGACGAACTTGACGAGGCTGAACCCATGGATCGCTCTCTATGAGTACGATTTCAGTGCAGTCCCTTTCCCGGGAAATCCGCGACCAGGTGCGGCAGGTGGTGCTGAACGCCAGCGAGCCGATCGCCCCGTTCTGGCCCATGCGGACGATGGTGGCGCAGAACCCGCTGCACGGACTGGAATACCTGCCGTTCGATGAGGCGGTGCGCAAGGGCAAGGACCTGCTGGGCGGCAACGGCTACCTCCCCAACGACGAATACCGACAGTTTCACCGCAACGGCCGCATCACCCAAAAAAGTTTCGAGCGCGCGTTCTCCCGCGCCGGGCCCCGCGCCGACGGGCGGGTTCCTTTAGAGATAGGAAAGCGCGCGGTGGCTCCGGAAGAGGTCTGGCAACTGCACGTGCTTTACGGCTTCGAGGCGTTGCCGCCGCCGCTTCTGGATTGGGAGCTGGGCGGAGGCGGGGCCACCCGGCAATTCCGGGCCGACCTGCCCGAAGCCTCCCGTCAACGCATCATCGAAAAACACATCACCGGATGCCCGCCCGGCGCGCATCCGCAGGCAACCTGCCTGACACAGTTATGGGAAAGCGTCACCGCCGCCCTCGAGCTAACTGAATCTTCCCCTGCCGCATCCCCCACCTCCGGGAACACACAATCACAAACAACCGAATCCATTTCCCTGCCGCCGCAACGCACCCTGAGCGACTGGGTGGACCGCCTTGCCGCGGGCGGGGTGGTCGAGGAGGTCAACAACCAGCTCATCAAATGGGTGGCGGCGTTCCTCGATGAAGGGTTGTCCGGCTGGCCCATGCCCGGCCGGGAAAAAGGGTTCTACCACGCCTGGCGCGACCTCGCGCCGGATGATTTTTCGGCGCGCCTGATCGGCATCAAGGACTTCTCCAGAAAAGTGCGCGGCCTTCCGGAAGCGGCGGAGGACGCCATCCTTTCCAGCCTGCACCGGCTGAAGGTTCCCGAAGCGCAGTGGAAGGATTACCTCGCGCGGCAACTGTCGCAGCTGCCGGGCTGGACGCGCTACATCCGGTGGCTCGGCGAGCACCCGACGTACCACGCGCAACAGAAACACCCGATCGACACGACGCAGTACCTGGCGGTGCGCCTGTTCTACGAAGCGGAGCTGGTGCACAACCGGTGCCGGCAGGAATGGGGGATCGATGGCACGGTTGCGGCGCTGACCGATTACTGGAAGGAACGGCCCGAAGAATACCGCGAGCGGATGGGTCACGCTGCGCACGCCGCCAACCCGGTCAAAGAGACGTTGTGCCGGGATGCGTGGCGGCTGTTCCACCTGGCGCAGTTCCTCGAGTTGACGCCGGAAGACGTTCGCAATCTTTCTCCGGCCGACGCCCGGACGCTTTTGCAGTGGCTGGACGAGTTTCCTTCGGATCGGCACGGGCGGGTGTGGATCGAGGCGTACGAAGATTCTTTTCGCGAGAATATACTGGGGAAAATCGCCAGGCACCGCGGCACGGTGGCCGAACCGGAAACGCGTCCCCATGCGCAACTGGTGTTTTGCATCGACGTGCGTTCGGAATCGTTCCGCCGCCATGTTGAAGCGCAGGGTCCTTACGAAACGTTCGGGTTCGCGGGCTTCTTTGGCATTCCCATCAATCACCAGCCTTTCGATTGCGACCAACGCGCGTCCCTGTGCCCGGTGCTGTTGACCCCCAACCATGCGGTGATGGAAACACCGCGGCCGGGAGAAGTCGCGGCGCTGGAAAAGTATTCTTCCAATACCCGCTGGGGCCGGCTGGGTCACCATTTCTTTCATGACATGAAGCACCATCCCATCGGGTCGATGATGGTGATCGATGCGCTGGGATTCTTTTTCAGCCTGGGGCTGGTGGGCAAGACCCTGCTTCGCAAATCGTTTCGCGCGCTCACCTCCGCCATCGGGAAGGGGCTGACGTACCAGGTTCCCACGCGCGTCACGATATCCGCGGCTACCGATCCCCAAAGCCCGCGTGCAGGAGAAGTGGCCGGGGACGGAATCCCGGACGGGCTGGCCGCGGGGTTTTCCCTCACCGAGCGGGCGACGTTCATTGAAAACGGGTTGCGCGCCATGGGGCTGACGCGGAACTTCGCGCGGCTGGTTTGTCTTTGCGGGCATGGCAGTGAGACGGACAACAATCCCTATTACGGCGCGCTGGATTGCGGGGCCTGCGGCGGAAAGCCGGGCGATGCCAACGCGCGCGTGTTTGCGGCGATGGCGAACGAACCGGCGGTCCGGCGCATCCTGAAGGAAAAGGGATTGCCGGTTCCCGATGACACATGGTTCCTGCCGGGCAAACACAACACGACGACGGACCGCGTCGAGTTTTACGACCTGGAGGAATTGCCCGGTTCGCACCGGGACGACCTGCGGGCGTTGCAGGAGGATCTCGAAAAGGCCGGCGCGATGCAGGCGCTGGAGCGGTGCCGCCGCATACCCCGTGCGCCGACGGAGATTTCTCCCGAGCGGGCGTTTGATCATGTGGACGCGCGCAGTTGCGACTGGGCCAATCCCCGGCCGGAATGGGGACTGGCGGGCAATGGCGCGTTCATCATTGCAAGGCGAAAGCGGACCAAGGGACTGGACCTGGGCGGGCGCGCCTTCCTGCATTCTTACGATCCGGTTGCGGACCCGCAGGGCGCCATCCTCGAAAAGATCATGACGGCGCCGCTGATTGTCGGCGAGTGGATCAACACCGGCTACTATTTTTCCGCGGTCGATCCCTGGAAGCATGGAAGCGGCAGCAAGGTGCTGCACAATGTCGTCGGCGGTGTGGGGATCATGCTGGGAGCCCAGAGCGATTTGCAGATGGGGTTTCCATTGCAGACCGTCAACAACGGGGACGCTCATTACCATGAACCGATGCGGCTGCTGGCCATCATCGAACAGGCGCCGGACGTGATTTCATCGATCATTCAAAAGCACGCGATCCTTCAGCAGCTGCTTCACAATCAATGGCTGAACCTGGTGGCCATGGATCCGAACACGCAGGAGTTTCATCGGTACAATCCGGATGCAACGTGGGAGGCGATACACGATCTCTGATTCGACATCCATTGAAGACAAGCTCAAGGACTTTGACAGGAACGCAGACGATTCACTCTATATCTACGGTTGGTTCTTTATAAGATGAAGCGAATACACTGACACCCGGCGGAATACACGCATCGGATACCTTTATGTCATCTCGACTCAGGCCTATATCATTCGGATTCCTGTTCTTCAAATCCATGGCCCTGTTTGTGTTCTGGGTGATGCTGTCCGCCAGCTTCGAATGGGTTCACCTTGGATTGGGACTGGTCCTTTCCGTGGCCGTGGCCTGGGTGAACGCGGGCCACTCCTCCTTTGTCCCGAAATTCCGGATATGGCCCCGAATCCTCCTGTACCTGCCGTGGCTGTTTTACAAAATCGTTCAAAGCAGCCTTCATTTGTCCAAGCTCATTTTGCACCCCGCGCTTCCCATTTCACCTCAATTGATTCGCGTGGAGTCGAAACTGCGTCACCACGGCGCGGTGGTGCTTCTGGGTAACTCCATCACGTTGACCCCCGGGACCATTACGGTGGAGGTGGACCGCAACAACCTCATTGTTCACGCGATGGATGATGTTCTGGCCGAAGACGTTCAAAGCAAGCAGATCGAATCGAAAATCGCGGATATTTTTAAAGACGAAGATTCTGACTTATGACAACGTTTCTTTTCAGTGTTCTGGTGGTGCTGGCGGTGCTCATTGGCGCGTATCTGTACCGCGTTCTGCAAGGCCCCACCATTTTTGACCGCGTGCTGGGCCTCAACGGCATTTCCACCAAGGCGATCATTCTGCTCATTGTCATCGGGATGTATCTGGAACGGGTCGAAATGTTCATCGACATCTCGACCGGGTACGCCCTGCTGAATCTGGTCGGTGCGCTGGCCGTGGCCAAATACCTGGAGCAAAGGGGGATTCCGTAGCATGGACATTTTTTCGATCGTTTTCATAGTAGCGGGATTGTTTTTCCTGGTCGTCGCCGCGATCGGGGTGATCCGGTTGCCCGACGTGTTCAGTCGTTCACACGCCGTATCGCTGACCGATTCCCTGGGGGCGTTTCTGGTGTTGATCGGCATTGCCTTTCATGAAGGGCCGGACAAAAACTCGATGAAAATCATGGTCGTGCTGGCCCTGCTGTATATCCAGAACCCGGTCATCGCCCATGCCACGGTCCGCGCGGCTCTCCGGTCCGGCTTGAAACCCTGGAAAAAGGAGAGCTCATGATATATTCATTTGATATCCTTTTGCTCATTCTTCTGATTGCCACGGCCGCCGGCGCCATCCTGGTCAAGGATTTGATGAGTGCCGTCCTGCTTCTGGGCTCTTACAGTTTTTTCCTGTCGCTGGTATGGGGATTGCTCGGAGCGGTGGACGTCGCCTTCGTGGAAGCCGTCGTGGGGGCCGGTCTGGCAACGGTTCTTTTTCTACTGACCCTGTTCGGCACCGCGCCCAAAGACACCCGGCTTCGCCGCCCTCCCCCTTCTTTAACCACGCTGATCGTTTTTCCCCTCCTGGGAATTCTTCTGCTTTACGGCGCGATTGACCTGCCTCAATTCAGGAACCCGAATTCTCCGGCGAGCGTTCATATTTCGCCGACGTACATCGAGCAGAGCTATCAGGACACCCACACCCCGAATGTTGTGACGGCGGTGCTGATGGACTACCGATCGCTCGATACGATGATCGAAACCGTTGTGATTTTTGCGGCGGGCATTGCCTGCGCTTTACTGCTTAGGAGACATGCAAAATGATACGGCCCCATGACAGCATTATCGTTCAGACCCTGGGACGGTTCCTCATTCCGGTGGTTCAGATTTTCGGATTGTATGTGTTGTTCTTTGGACAATACGGACCCGGGGGAGGTTTTGTAGGCGGGGTGATCCTGGGCACGGGGATGATCCTGTCGGTTCTGATTTTTGGACATGATGCTTCCCGGAGCGAATTAGCCAAAAAGATTTTGCACGGGGATGGCGTCGGGATGCTGATTTATGCAGGGGTGGGAGGCCTGTGCATGATTGGCGGTGGAGAGTTTCTCAATTACGCGAACCTGGAAATTCCGGGTCTTGAGACCGCCTCCCGCAGGTCGTTGGGAATCGTGCTGACCCAAATCGGCGTGGCCATCGATGTTGCGGTGACCGCCGTTTCCATTGTGTTCAGTCTGTCCGCCGAAGAGATCATTGAGGACTCCATCAATGTTTGACGCCTTGCTTGCCGTCTTCCAGCGGCCCAATTTTATAACGTTTGTCATTATTTTCCTGTGGGGCTTTTTCATCATGATCACGCGGTACAACCTCATCAAGAAACTGATCGGGATGTACCTGGTGCAAACCAGCGTGATTTTTTTCCTGGTGTCCATCAGCGCGAAGAAGGGTGCGACAGCTCCGGTTCTCCTGTCGGTCACGGAGCCGGTGCAGGCAGTCGATTACGTGAACCCGCTGCCTCATGTCCTGACATTGACGGCCATTGTGGTTGGCGTGGCGATCCAGGGAGTGGGATTGGCCTTGTGCGCGGCGATTTATCGAAAGTATGGAAGCCTGGACGAAGAAAAAATCCTTGAGAAACTAGAATGAGCCACCAACTTCCAGCAATTCTGTTTCTTCTCCCCTTGTTCGCGGCCATCTCCATGCCGATGGTTTGCCTCAAACACCGTCATTGGAGCTGGTTCATTTCCGTATCCGTCCTCGCGGCCATGGTACCGATCTCCATCCTGAATCTCCACAACGTCGTCCATCATGGGGAAATCCGGTATATGTTCAGTGGGTGGACGGCGCCTCTCGGCATTGAGTGGGTGGCGGATGGACTGGCCAGTGTCATTTTGGTGCTGTTGAGTGCGCTGGGTTTGCTGAGCGTGTTGTTCACCGGTTCCACTTGCCCGCAGGCTCTGGAGGGCCGCATTGTTCATTATTACACGATGATCATGCTCCTGGTCTCCGCCCTGACCGGCATTGTATTTGCCGGAGACCTGTTCAATATTTTCGTGTTTCTGGAAGTGGCTTCCATCTCAAGTTACGCACTTGTGGGAGTCGCCGGGGGAAGAGCGCTGTTTGCCTCCTTCCGCTATCTGATTCTGGGAACCCTGGGTGGTTCCCTATATCTGCTGGGAGTGGGCTATTTCTATGCGTTGAGCGGCACACTGAATATGGCCGACATGGCCGGACGGCTTTCGCTGTTGCTCAGCTCGAAAGCCCTGGTGAGCGGACTGCTTTTCATGTTCATCGGACTGGGTATCAAGATGGCCATGGTCCCGTTTCATTCCTGGATGCCCGAAGCCTACACCTACGCGCCCGAGTCCATCACCCCCATCCTGGCTCCACTCGTCACAAAAGTAGCGCTGCTGGTTTGGATCAGAATCATTTACTGGGTCCTGAATGCATCCATTGTTGTGAATACCATCCCGATACTGATGCTGGTGGCGGTGGTCGGGGCCCTGGCGGCGGTCATAGGCGCGAGCCTGGCCCTGGCCCAGCGGGACCTCAAAATGATGTTCGCCTATGGCGGAATCTCGCACATCGGCATCATCCTCATTGGAATCGGGCAGGGCAACCAAACGGGATTTGCCGGAGGTATCTTTTATTTGATGAACGATGCCGTGATGCAGGCGGCCCTGTTTTTTCTCGCCGGCGTGGCGTTTTGCCTTTATGGAGTCAAAACCATCGACGACCTCGGGCGAATTGGAAAACAAACTCCCTGGCTCACCGGCTCTTTGATCATCATAGCCATGGGCATGATTGGCCTGCCGCCGACCGGTGGATTTTTTGGAAAATGGTACATCATTCTGGGAGCGCTGGAAGCGGGCGATTATGTTTCCGTCGCCGCGGTACTGCTCTCCACCCTTTTGACACTTGCCTATTTCGTCAAACTGTTTGAACGCATTTTTCGCCAGTCTTCAACCCGATTGGAAATTCAATCCAAAGAAGTCCCCATCTCATTCAAACTGAGTCTGGGAGTGACGTCTGCGGCTATCCTGATTCTGGGTTTGTTCAGCGCACCCATCGTTCAACTTTTGTTGAACGAGGCCCTGCCACCGCGTCTTTGAGGGAATAAAATGACACTTTTCGTTCTCATTCCTTTGCTTCCCCTCCTGGCGTCTCTCATTCTTCTGCTGGGAGGGCGCCGTTGGGGCGAGAACAGTCACCGGATCGGGATTCCCGCCATCGCCATTTCCTTCGGACTATCCGTTGCCGCTTTTATCGAGGTGATGAGGAATGGACCCTTCACCCTTTCTCTATACCGTCTCTTTCAATCCGGTGCCCTGACCATTGACTTGAACCTGTTTGTGGACCAGCTGACGGTGTTGCTTTTGCTCCTGGTCACGGGGGTGAGCACGATTGTGCATGTGTATTCCTCGCGTTACATGATTGGAGATTCCCGCTACAACCGTTTTTTCGCCGTCATTGCGCTGTTTACCTTCTCCATGATCCTGCTGGTCATGAGCGGCAACCTTCTGATGTTGCTGGTCAGCTGGGAAGTGATGGGAATCTGTTCCTATTTATTGATTTCTCACGCCGCAGAACGGCCTCCCGCCTGCCGCGCCGCCACCAAAGCGTTTCTCGTCAACGCCGTTGCAGATGTCGGATTCAGCTTCGGCGTCATCCTCACTTTTTTTACTTTTGGCACCCTCGACATCCAGACCATCCTTGCCCAGGCGGAGGGCATGCAGGACCATACCATCAATATACTGGCGTGGATGGATTTGGAACTGCACATCCATCCGGTAACCGTCATCCCCTTCTTCCTCTTTATGGGGGCGATGGGAAAATCGGCTCAAATTCCGTTTCACGTATGGCTCCCCTTTGCCATGGAGGCGCCCACTCCGGTATCGGCGCTCATTCATGCGGCCACCATGGTGAATGCCGGTCCTTTTTTGCTGGTTCGGTTGAGTCCGCTGATCGTTCTTTCTCCGCCCGCCATGGCCTTCATTGCCGTTATTGGCGTTGCCACCGCGGTCTTTGCCGGAATCGTTTCCCTGACCCAGTCGGACATCAAAAAGATTCTGGCCTATTCCACGATCAGCCAGATCGGGTTCATGGTCATGGCCTGCGGCCTGGGCGCGTTTGCGGTTGCGATTTTTCATCTTCTCGCCCACGGATGCTACAAGGCGTTCTTTTTTCTATCCACCGGAAACGCATTGCAGTCCGTGGAGCAACACCTTGAGCACGGTACGCATGAACACCCTGTCCACAGGGAAGGAATGGGGACTTTGTATGGCGGGGCTTTAATGCTCGCGTTGATCCCTCCGTTCGTATTGTTTTCCGGATCGTATGAAAACCTTTGGAGAGTCAGCGGGTTTGCTTCCGCTGCGATCGGGTTCAAAGTCATTGGCCTGATCACGGTGTTTGTGGCCTCTCAATATATTTTTAAAGGCGTCACCTCGCTTTTCGCCAACGGGCCAAAAACTTATGGATCCGCTACAGGACCCGATGGAGTGGAGCCCCAAACAGTTCGTCCGCGGTTTTATAACGCCCCCGTTCTAACCGGCCTTTTTCTGGTTGCGGTAATTGGCGGCGGGTTGTTGATTCTGGCCTGGAGCTGGTTCGCCGGCTTCCTTGCTCCGGCGTTGACCTTTCCGTCGGTCCAAGTGGGAGAAGTTGCCGCCGGGCAGGGGTTCCCTTTCTGGCTTTTCGCTTCTCTTGCGGTGGCCATTGCGGGATGGGGCCATGCCTGTTCAAGGCAGCTGCAAAATCAACATCAGTCCGCCAAAGCAAATGCGAGAACCCGCCGCCTGTATGTTTTGTTTTGGAATAAAGGGTATTTTGATGAAATCTATGACGCCTATCTGGTAAGGCCAACCATCCGGCTCGCGCACTGGCTGTGGCGGAGGATCGACGTAAAAATCATCGATCAGTTTATCCATTCTATTGCGGATTTCTCCGTGTATTTCGCCAGACTGCTGTGGCGGATCGTTGACATAAGGGTCATCGATCAATTCATCCATTCCATCGCAACTTATTCTGTGCGTTTTGCCAGGCTGCTGTGGCGAATTGTCGATATTCGCATGCTGGATCAAAGAGTGGAACGAGTCGCAGGTAAAATCGATGCTACGGGACAGTTACTGCAAGAGATGGAATCCCGTACCATCCAGCGGCAATTATTGGTGATGATCTTTTGGTTGGGGGCCATGACGGGTTTGTTGTATTTCCTGGCTGTATGAAACCCCGGAGTGCGTCCCTGCAATAAAAGGCAAACAGCTTGCGAGCGGCCCCGGAAAGGGCTCTCTCTCTAATTTGAAAATCCACAGGCTTGCAACTTCCTTGTGGCGGAGGTTTCTAAAATGGCCATTTTGATGGACCACCTGATCAGCTGGATGATTGCCGTTCCATTTCTGGGTATTGCCATTCTGGGATTTGTTCGTGATGACAACTGGATTCGAAGAGTTGCTTTAAGCGTCACGCTGGTAGAGTTTTTCCTGTCGCTGGTACTCTGGAAGAGCTTTGATTTCACCCAGAAGAACATGCAATTCGTGGAGCGCATGGAATGGATGCCCACCTTCAATATCCAGTATGCGGTGGGTGTCGACGGCATCAGCATGCTGCTGGTGATGCTCACCGCCCTGCTCTGCCCGCTCTGTATCCTTTGTTCGTGGACGGGAATCACAACGCGGGTCCGCGCCTACCTCTCGCTGATCCTGCTGGTGGAAGGCGCCATGATCGTGGTCTTCACCGCCCTGGACCTGTTCCTGTTTTTCATGTTGTGGGAACTCACCATGATTCCCATGTATTTCATGATCATCCTCTGGGGAGGACCGAACCGCATCGCCGCCGGACTCAAATTCGTTTTGTACAGCCTGACCGGAAGCCTGCTGTTGCTCGTGGGAATCCTGGGCCTATACCTGAATGGCGGGCATACTTACGACCTGCTGGTGTTGTCGGAACAAACGTATTCTTCCAGCACGCAGTTCTGGCTGTTCCTCGCGTTCTTTCTGGCCTTTGCCATTAAAATGCCGATGGTCCCCTTCCATACGTGGCTTCCGGACGCCCACTCCGAAGCGCCAACAGCGGGCAGTGTGATTCTTGCCGGAGTCCTGCTGAAAATGGGCGGATACGGGTTTCTGCGCTTTTGCCTGCCGATGTTCCCGGAAGCCTCAGCCGATTTTGCCCCCTACATTCTGTGGCTGTCGGTCACAGCCATCATCTATGGAGGATACATGGCCCTGGCGCAGTCCGACCTCAAAAAACTCGTGGCCTACTCTTCGGTTTCCCACATGGGTTTTGTGACTCTCGGAATTTTCGTGTTCAACAGCCAGGGAATCCAGGGGGCCGTCCTGCAGATGTTCAATCACGGAATCACCACCGCCGCTTTGTTCATAGCGGTCGGCCAATTGTACGACCGCACCCACAGCCGGGCGATTTCCGATTACGGCGGCCTGCACAAAACCATGCCACGATTTGTGGCCTTGTTCTTCCTCTTTTCAGTCGCCGCCTTTGGACTTCCAGGCACCTGCAACTTCATTGGGGAGTTTTTGGTCCTGGTAGGGACTTCCTATGTGAGCTTTGCCATGGTTTTCATCTCCATCGGCGGTATTCTTCTGGCTGCTTCCTACATGCTTTGGATGCTGCAACGGGTGGCCCTGGGGGAACCCTCTACGGAAGCCGCCAAAGCCCTCCCGGATTTGTCGAACCGGGAACTGGTCACGCTGATTCCGTTGGCCATCCTCGTGCTGGGGATTGGGTTGTACCCCTCTCCCTTGATGGAGATGATGGACGCAAGCGTGATTCACCTCATCCAGCAAACGCTGGAATCGCAGGTGGGTGAAACGTCTTTGCTGCAAATCCAACCCTGACCCCGCAACGCGGGAAAAAGCCGGGCACGTGCGGTTGGGCGGGGAATGAGGGCGGACCCCAAATTCATTTGCGTTGCGGGGTGCCCACCACCTCCGCTTCTTGTACTTCTCCCCCGTCCCGAACCGCCGCTTCCTCGTGAGAGCCGGAGGCCATGTGCACACCCGGTCACCACTTGATCGAATAAGTGGCGCTGATGGTGCGGCCCATACCGGCTGAATAGCGGTTGTTGAAGTTGTACATCTGGGAAATGGTCGGAAAGTACAGCTCATCCAACAGGTTCCGGATGCCCACCTTCAACGTGCCCACCTTGAACTTGTAAACGCTGAGCAAATCCACCACATAAAAGTCACCCACTGTCCCTTTGCCAAACCCGGTCTGCCCATTGAAACGGTCGCGGTTGCCGGAATACAGCACCTGCAAACGGTTTCGCCAGTTGGGGCGGGTCTGGTTTTCGACATAACCGGTCACCTTGAGCGGGGGAATGCGGTTGCCCAGCATGTAGGAATCAAAATTCCCGTTGTTATCGGAATCCAGTTCGCCTTCCATCAAGGTCAGCGTGCCCCCCATCTCCCACCGGTCAACCGGCTGCGTGTCGAAAGAAGCCTCCACGCCGTAAACGCGCTCGGGGATACGCAAAACCAGAATGGGGTCGCTCGGCAAAGCCGGGCTGGTGAGAGAGGTGCCCAGATCCGATTCGCTGTAGAACAGGCTGATTTCTCCCTGTACCCGGGACCAGTTGCCGCGCACACCCACTTCGTAATTGTCCACGACCTGCGCTTTGGGACGAATGTTCTCCACGGAAGTACCGGCAGGAGCGTTACGCAGGACCCGGCCGATTTCGGGTACCGTGAAACCCTGGGAGAAGGAAGCGAACACGCTGAGGGTCTGGTCAAAGGCATACGTCACCCCCGCATTGAACACCGCGCGTTCGTAATCCAGATCGCCGCCCTGGACATTGTTGCCGTAGACGGTGGTGTAATCGTCGACCTCAAACAGGATCTGCTCGAAGCGGGCCCCGCCATGGAGCGTCAGGGCTTCATTCACGACCACTTCGGTCTGCAGGAACGGACCGATGGTGATCTGGTCCATTTCGGGAACGAAGAATCGCCCGTCTTCCATGGGTTGCGCCGTTTCTTCATACAGCAAGTCCAATCCCCAAAGCACGCGGCCCATGGAAAAAGGCGTCTCCACATCCAACCGTCCGCCGATTCGTTGAGAGTCCAAAGAGTTCTGACCGCCGGAACCGAAGGTGGGCGCTGGGAAAAATCCAAAACGGGTGAAGTAATCCCGGTAATAGAGCTGGCCCTTGACCAGGCTTCCCATCACATCCTTGTTCAGGTAGTTGAGGTTGACCTGCAGGTTTTCCGTGCCCATGTCTTTTCCCGGAGTTGAGCCTTCGACGGCCGTGGTCTTTTTCACACCCGTAACCCCGTCTACCAGAATAAAATCCGTATCCTGCTTGATCTTGAACAAGCTCAGGGAGAATTCAAACCGCTGGTTCTCGTCCACATCAAAACCCATTTTGCCGAACAGGTTGTAGGAGTCGGAATCGGCGAGCCCACCCTGGCCGTTGGGATCGGGAGGAATGCGGTCCCCGTCACCATCGTAAAAGCTGCCGGTCTGCTCCGCTGTCACGCTGAAAATATAATCGAATTTTTTTTCACTGCCCTGCACGCTCTGCATCAGGCGTTTGCGGAGGCTCTGCCCCACACTGACAGGTGCGAAGCCCAGCGTCAGATCCGTGGTGAACTGAGGCTTGCCCTTACCTGGTTTCTTGGTGATGATATTGATGAGACCGCCGGTGCCTCCCAGACCGTAAACACTGGTGGAACCGCGCAGCACTTCAATGCGCTCGATGGCCGACGGATCGATGGTCCTCAGGTTTCTCTGACCGTTGCGGAGCGGAATGGTCTGCGGGACACCGTCAATCAGGACATACATATTCTGCCCGCGAAGGGTCTGACCGACATCGGTCAACCCCTCGGTGCTGGTACCGAGACCCGGCACCGTCTTGCCAAGCATGTCACCCAGGTCACTGGAGAAAACCAGTTGCTTTTCCACCTCCTCACGGTCGACGATGGTCACTCCCTGGGGCGAATCCATGAGTTCGCCGATACCCCGGGTGGCGGAGACCTCCACTTTTCCCAGAGTGGTCACCCTGGTCACGGTCACCGTACGGCTGTTGGCAAACCGGTAGTCGAGACCCGTGCCCTCCAGCAGGATTTCCATCGCCTCCTTCGGCGAATAGGCCCCCTGCACTCCCCGGGTTTTCAGACCGGTTGCGATTTCCGAGTCATATATGAGCTGGAGATCGGAGGTTTCACCGAAACGGGTCAGGGCAGACCCCAGATTCTGCGGGGGAATGTTGAATTGGACCTTCCCGCTTCCTGCAGGTGACACTGCTTCCGGGTTGGATCCGGAAGCATTCTGCGAATGGGCCGACGGCGCCATGACCAGCATCGACGCCGCGAGAAAAAGTGAGGACATGAGTTTAATCCAGAATGGCGCGCAATCCAGGGATCGCACCGTGAAACCAGGTTGTTCTTTCATCGTTCAACTCCAATTCGGCAAAATGGAAAATGATTGGCCTTACGTTATTTAAACGATAAAAGAACCCCTCCCCCTGACATCGGGGCGGCATTATTTTGTATTGCGTGCCCGCTGTTATTGCATCTCGTTTATAGAACGATGGAAAGACCCGGACCCCTGACCCCGGAAAAGGCAAAAAACTTCGGGAATGTGAACTTATCTAACTATATGGCAATTTTTGAGGGGCATTAAGGGGTGCAGACCCTAAACCCTTGGCGGGATCGGTTCGGAAAAGGGATCAACCGGCTGGGGACGGGGGTTCGGTCCGGTCCAGGAGGATCAGGTAGTCGGTCACCCTGTGGATACGAATCGGCAGGGTGTCCTTGAGGGCGTGGAGCACCAGTTCCGGGTCGGTGATATCGAAAATACCGCTGACCCTGGAAGCGCGGAGCTTTGGATCGAGGATGAGGATGGCGCCTTTGCGGTAGCGATTGACCTCTTCGATCACCTCCGCCAGCGTCTGGTTGTTGAACACCAGTTTGCCGCGCCGCCACGAGGCGATCTTCCCGCGGTCCACCAGGTCAATGCCGGAAAGGCCCGCATTCGAATCATAGTGAACCTGCTGTCCGGAAACCAGGTTCGCCTTCGAAGAGTCGCGTACAACCTGCACCTTGCTTTCGAGCACGGTCACCACCACGCGGCCGGACTTCCTGCGCACCTCGAATGCCGTGCCCAAAGCCCTGACCGTACCGCCGTCGGCAACCACCTCGAAAGGCCGTTCCATGTCTTTTGCAACGACAAACAGGGCGCAACCGCGGTCCAGCACGAGCCGTCTGGCTTGAGGGGAAAATTCCACCGACAGGGCGGAGTCGGTATCGAGATAAACCGTCGACCCATCGGCCAGAGCCAGTGTCCTCCGCTCCCCGGTATTCGTGTAGTGGTCGCTCGTGATCCGCACCCAGGCATCCGGCAACCAGAGACTGCCACCAACCAGGATCACCAGCAGGATGACCAGGGAAGCGCCCCCGCGGAACCCGGCCCGTGTGCCCGTACGGATGGGAAAAGGCATCGAGGCGGGAACAGGGGATTCTTTTCCAATCGATTTGGAATCGATACCGGGCTTCAGTCCGTCCAGGTCATTCCAGATGGAGCTGATACGGTCATACTCCACTGCGTGAAGGGGACTGCTCGCGCGCCAGGTTTCAAATTGACGGAGGGTCTCTTCGGTGACATCTCCAGACTGGAGACGGGTGAACCAGGCGATGGCTTCATCGGACACGGAATGGTGTTCGTCACGCGGATCGCGGGTCATGCAGGTCGCCTCTACGGTTCAGGTCAAAAGTGGTGGGGCCTGTCCTTGCAACCGGGCGGACGACCCGGCTTCGGATGAACCCCTATACCTAAGACGCAGTGGACCCCATTATACCTTACCCTCGATTATTGAATAGCCTGCTGGAGACGGTCCCGGCAGTGGGCCAGCCCCCGGATAATGTGCTTTTCCACCATGTTGCGGGAGATATCCAGACGTTCCGCAATTTCGGCGTGGGTGCAATCCTCAAACTTGTGCAGCAGAAACACTTCCCGGCAACGCGGGGGCAACTCATCGACCGCCCGGCGCAACACCGCGAGCCGCTGTTGATAATCGATCACCCGGTCGGGCAACGGCATGCCATTGCCAATTTCCTCCGGAACCGATTCCACACAAATATGCCGCTTGCGGGATTTTTCTGAGCGCAGGTGATCGATGGCCAGGTTGGCGGCCATTTTAAACAGGTACGCCCGTGGATGGGCCACCGAGTGGGGCTCGGCGAGCTGGCTCACCTTCAGCCAGGTCTCCTGCACCACATCTTCGGCCAGAAGCCGGCACCCGAACTTGTGGATCAGAAATGCTTTCAGGTCCTCATAATTGGAAACAAGGACGGCGTGCAAATTGGAATCATAATATGAGTGGGACATGATATCGGAGAAACCTCCCCGTTAGCTGACTTGGACTGTTGAACTGCATTGGGTTCTTCCAGGTATCTCAAGAAAGCAATGACCCGTTTCCGGAAGACGGCGATGGAGCAAAGCAGTTGAACCATTCACCCCTCCGGTCCAGTTCCGGCTTTCACCTGCCAGACCTGTTTCAAGACTCTGGACCGCCTTGCACGATATGTGGAGAACGGCAACCACCGCCCCGCCTGTGTGGGGAACGTTCTCAGGGCCGGAAATCCCGGGGGCGCCCCGGAACCTGGGGGCCTCGCTCCAGCCGATCCCGCCCCCGATGGGGGCGACATCCCTTTATTGAAAGTGGTTATCATAATCATTATTAGTACACAGTCAAGTTTTTTCTCTCCCGATCCCCCCTGAATCCCCGGCAGCCGAGGCGAGGGTTTTCACGGAAAAACGCCGATAAAAGTCAATCTCTCTTACGCAGATTGATTTCAGAGGGAAAGGAAGATGAAAGAAGGCGAGCGGGCGCAACGGCTCCGATGGGGTGGGGGAGCCGGAAAATGTTTCTGACTTAAGGGAAGGCTGTCAAGGTTTCCACCCGCTCACCACCCCGCGCTGGGCGGTGAGGGGAAGGATGCTGTTGAGATCGTCGGCGATGGTTTGCATGAATTCTTCCGCCTTCTCCTGGTCGTCAAAACATTCGTACACGTCATCCAGGAACCCGCCTCTCAGTAACGGGTGGCCGAGAAATTCCTTGCCCGGTCCGGTCTCGATCTCCAGCGGCCATTCCGCAGTCTCGATTTTTTCCATACCCAGTTCGCACAACCAGGCGCGGGCGTCGTCGGTGGACGGCCGTTCATCGAGGTATTCCTGAAAGCGCTCGAGTTCCACGGTCAGGTTTCTCGACCGCATCTCCCGCTCCACTCTCTGCCACAGGGAATCGAACGTGCCCCTGGTAGGCCAGGTGAGGACGATCTGCCCGCCGGGCTTTAAAAACTGAAGGATGTCTTTGAGTGCGGCGGGCCGGTCCGGCCGGAAAAACATGAAAGCGATGTTGCCGCTGATGCGGTCGAATTTCGGCAGGTTGGGCGGCAGCTGGCGCATGTCGCCCACTTCAAACTGAAGCCAGGGCATGCGCGTGCCCTGCATGCCCCGCGCCCTCAAAACCTGGTTGTGGTGGATGTCCACAGCCAGTACGTACCCCTGCGGACCCACCTGGTCCGCGATGTAAAACGCGGGGATGCCCCCGCCCGCGGCGACGTCCAGCACCCGTGCGCCGGGAAACAGGTCCAGATGATGCAACAACGCCTGAGCAAACGGCGTCGACCAGGGATTGCCTTCCGGCAAGGCCCAATGCGATTCCATATATTTTCCCCCCTCAAATTTTACAGGACTTGGCAGCGGCCGCACCCCCCTCAGAATGCGTCTGCCCGTTGTATCCCTTTTTTCTCCTGCTTACTTCATGCCTGCCGCATTTGTGCCCGTTGGATTAATTGTCCAGCAGGTACTGCGCGCCCGCGGCGGCGACTTCGTGATCCTTCTCCACCACATCGCCGGACACGCCGATGGCGCCGACCACGTCTCCGTCTTTCGTTTTCAGCGGCACGCCGCCGGGAAAGGTGATGAGTCCGTCGTTGCAGTGTTCGATCTGGTAAAACGGCCCGCCCGGTTGGCTGAGATTGCCGATCTCGCCCGTGGGCAAATTGAAATAGCGCGAGGTTTTGGCCTTGCGGATGGCGATGTCGATGCTTCCCATCCAGGCTTCGTCCATGCGGAAGAAGGCTTTCAGGTGACCGTCCGCGCCGACGACAGCGATGTTCATGTTCGACCCGATTTCGCGGGCCTTGGTCGTGGCGGTGCGCAGGATGTGCCGCGTCGCTTCATCGTCGAGGTCCTTGTACGTCTTGAGTTCTGCCATGAGTGTCCTTTCCTGACAATCCATTTTTCGGGGGGAGTGAATTGCCGAATTTCAATCAAGTTCCGTGTAAATTGTATCGGCCCGGAAAGAAACTTCAAGGTTTTTTAAGGCTGATTTAAAGAGATATTCCCGCTGAGAGAATGTAGGAAATAGAACGAATGAAAATAGAGGGGTTTTTACAGCGCGACCCGCCGCGTCAGACTTCCTGCTCGCGAGTGGCCTGTTCCCGTTTTTGCTGGCGGCGTTCGTTGAGAAGCGCAATACGCAATCCATAAATGAGGCCGATCAGAACGATGGCGAAGGGCAGACCGGTGGTGATGGCGGCGGTCTGCAATGCGTTCAACCCGCCTGCAATCAGCAGCACGATGGCAATGACACCTTCGGTGACCGCCCAGAACAGGCGTTGCAGTTTCGGCGGGTCGGGGTCGCCGCCGGCGGTGATCATGTCGATCACGAAACTGCCGGAGTCGGACGAAGTGACGAAGAAGGTGATGATGACGACGGTGGCGATGGTGGCGGTGATGGCGTCCAGCGGCAGCGATTCCAGCATGAAGAACAGCGCGGTACTCACGTTCTTGTCCACCGCCTCGGCGATCGCGCCGCCTTCGACCAGGTCGAGGTGGATCGCTGTGCCGCCGAACACGCTGAGCCATGCGAACGTCGCCAGGCACGGCGCGAGAAGGCAACCGAGTATGAATTCCCGGATGGTGCGGCCGCGTGACACGCGGGCGATGAACATGCCGACGAACGGCGACCAGGCAATCCACCACGCCCAGTAAAACGTCGTCCAGCTGGAACGCCATTCCACGTCGTACATGGTTTCGCTGGCGACGCTGAGCACGAGAAAGTTCTGCGCGTAGTTGGCGAGTGTCGTGCCGAACGTGGTCAGGATATAAAGTGTCGGCCCGGCAAGAAATACGAACAAAAGAAAAATCCCCGCCACCCACAAATTGAAATGGCTGAGGCGGCTGATGCCTTTATGCAATCCCAGCATCACTGAAAACGTGGCGATCAGCGTGATGAACGAGATGAGCGCCACCTGCACCCACACCGACTGCGGCACACCGGCGATGAAATGCAGGCCGGAGTTAACCTGCATCGCACCCAGTCCGAGAGACGTTGCCACGCCGAACATCGTGCTGACCACGGAAAAGATGTCGATCACGTGACCGAACGGGCCGTAAATCCGGTCGCCCAGCAAGGGATAAAATGCGGAACGGATGGTCAGCGGCAGTCCCTTGCGAAACGCAAAGTACGCCAGCGCCATGCCGACAACGCAGTAAATCGCCCACGCGTGCAGGCCCCAGTGGAAAAACGTCAGCTGCATGGCCTGCTCGGCGGCGCGTTCGGTTTCCGGAACGCTGATCGGCGGGTTCTTGTAATGGCTGATGGGTTCCGCCACGCTCCAGTAAATGAGACCGATTCCCATACCGGCGCTGAACAGCATGGCGAACCACGTGGCAAAGCTGAATTCGGGACGATCGCTGTCCTTGCCCAGCCGGATTTTCCCGTATGGGCTGAACAGCAGGAACAGTGCGAAGAACAGAAGCAGGCAGGTGGTGATGGTGAACACCCAGCTGAAATGGCCGGTGACGAACGTCTGCACCGCCGTAAAAACATCCTGCGCCGTTTTGGTGAACAGGGTTCCGTACAGGATGAAGAGAAACATGATGGCCGCGGCGGTCACGAACACCGGCGGATTGGTGCGCGTAAAAAACCACAGCGGCCGGGTTGGGATTTCATGTTTCATGACGGGGCCTCACAACCTGCCCCCGGACCACCGGCGCGGGGATGCCGGTTTTTCGGGATGTCCGGGGCCCTTGGAATACAGGAAGGTATTTGAATGAAACCGAACGCTCACGAAGCCGCGGGTTTCTCGAACATAGTGATGCCCCAGGCCAGGCGTCCGCTTTTGCCTGCGTCCACCCAGTGCCCAAGTCCGGTCAGCATGCGGTCAATGTATTCCTGCCCGCACAACTTCACCACCTCGTCGTAATGCTTCAGGGTCTCGTCGCGAACGCGGCTGTAATGCATGGTGAGCTGATTCGAGTGGTCCTCCATCCGTTTCAGCCGGAATCCCTGCCTGCTGGCTTCATCGTAATAAAACCGGAACGACCCCAGTGTGGACAAATGAATGCGCGCGAGAATGGGACCGAGCGCGTCTTCCGGGCAATCGTCCTTTTTCATGATGTCGGTGAAGATGAACAGGCCGCCCGGTTTCAGCACGCGGTACGCTTCCGAAACCACGCGCGCGCGGTCGGCGCTGTGCAGAAACGAATCCTGAGACCAGATCACGTCGAACGACTTGTCCTCGAACGGAATCTCCTCGAAGCTCCCGTGAGCGACGTCGACCAGCCGGTCGAGCCCGCGTTCCTTGTTGAATTCCCGGTTGCGGTTGTTCTGCGTTTCGCTGAGGTTGAGGCAGGTCACGTGACACCCGCGCTGCGTGGCGAGGTAGCGCGCGCCGCCGCCGTACCCTGCGCCGAGATCCAGAACCCGCTTGAATATATTCAGATCCAGGAGGCTCATCATGTGGTTCACGATGCGCTTGCTCGCGATGCCGATCGGCTCTTCTTCGTAATTGTACTGGCCGATGTGGATGTGCTCGCCACCCCAGATTTTGAAATAAAATTCGTCCGCGTTGGAACTGTCGTAATACTCCTCCGCTTTTTCAACCGCGGTGGACGTATCGTTTTTGGTCAAACTGCTCATATTGGATCCCCCAGATAAATGAACGCTCACACACTATTTCGATTGGGTCGTGTGAAAATCACGATTCACAAAGACATGATGGAGAAGTGTGTGGGACAAAGAATTGTGAAAGAATTTCAATTATATGCATTTGGGAGTGCCTTTTCAAGGCGGCCGGGGTGCCCGCACACGCGGACCCCGTACCAACCGCTTGGAAAAACGCCGTTAACCCAACCCGTTTTTTCTCCAATCAGGCAAAAACCGGGGCCGTCGTCAGCGAGATCGAAAGACTTCGACCTCTTTTTAACCAATTCAATGATGGAATGGCCCTGCACTTGCACCTATTGTAGAACGTTCGCCGAATTTCGGCAAAGACTCACTTCCCTCGAAACGGCCCGGCACCGATCGGAGAAAACCATCCAGCCCGCACAAACGCGTTGCAATGGAAAAGGTGGGTACGTTCCACCGAATCCCGACCATCGGCAGGAGCAATCCCTTCAACCTCTTCGAGGTAACTGTTTTTTTGGCGTCTCCGGCGCGTTGTCTGGTAACATTGGATTTCCAAAAGATCCTGCATGGGACCACTTTCAGTCATTTTGAAGGGAAACGCCCCGGTTTTGCCCCGTTTACCGGGACTCAAGGCATTTCAAGGATTCATGTGCTTCCTTTGATAACGGCTGGCAATTTCTGACCGCGGGCACCGGGAAATCCCCGGCTTCGCGACACGGGACCCAGACCATGAAACTGAGCAAATACAACATCAACCTGGAAACCTCGCATTGGTGGATTCCCATCGCCAATATTTTTCTGGGGATTGCCATGCTTGCCATGATGGGCTTCAGCTTCTGGAAGGGACTCGAGATGAATACCGTTTACGCCCCCCTCATCAACGCCGACACGGAAGTCAAACTGAAGGTTGTGGCGGCGCACATGTGGGTGGAGGAAATCCTTGGCGGCGACCAGACCAAGGACACGGAAGGCGTGTGGAGATTCCTGGACCAGGCGGACTGGTACGCCAACGCCATGCTGGAAGGCGGACAGAATGAGGAAGGCACCATCATGCCGCTCAACGACCCGGAAATCCGCGAAGTCATCCGGGAGGTGCGCAACAACATCGCCGAGTTCCGAAAGATCGCCCACACGCGCCTGTCCAACCGTGCCACGTCGGGGACCGGGTCGCCCATGGACAAGTACTACGACGAAGTGTACCTGAGCTTCAACCGCAAGGCCGACCGCATCAAGCACCGTTTGCAGGAATTGATGGCCACCGACCTGCAGTACTTCAAAGTCACGCAGATCACGCTGATGGGCGTCATGTTTCTCCTGTCGATGTCGATGGCCCTGGTCGTGTTCCGCTTTGAGCGGTTTCGCGACAAGTGGATTCATGCGCTGCACGAAGCCAACGTGAACCTGGAAAAAGAAGTCGAGGAACGCAAACAGGCGGAGGTCAAGCTCACGGAGTACGGCAACCAGCTACGCCGGCTGACCAACCAGCTTCAATCGATCCGCGAAGAGGAAAAGACCCGCATCGCGCGTGAAGTCCACGACGAACTGGGGCAGACGCTCACCGCGCTCAAAATGGAACTCGCCTGCCTGGTCAACGACGTCAAGCAGGGTTCCGACGGCGTACCCCAGCGCACCCGGTCGATGAGCCAGTTGATCGACAGCACCATTCAATCGGTGCAACGCATCGCGACAGAACTCCGGCCGCAGATCCTCGACGTACTGGGCTTGTCCGAAGCCATCCGCTGGGAAACGGCGGAGTTCGAGAAGCGGACGGGGATGCAATGCCACGTCAAATTCATCCCGGAGAAAGTCATTCTCGAACGCAACCTGTCCACCACCCTGTTTCGCATCTACCAGGAGGCGATGACCAACGTGGCGCGCCATTCCGGAGCGAAAAACGTGACCATCTGCGTGGAAGAAAAGGAAAACGAAGTGATTCTGGAAATCTGCGATGACGGACGCGGAATTCAGAAGCATCTGTTGTACAACTCGCAGTCCCTCGGTCTGCTTGGCATCCAGGAACGCGCCCGCGCGCTGGATGGCGAAACCACGATCGAGGGCCAACCCACATCCGGCACCACCGTTCGCGCCGTAATTCCAGTGAAACAGAAACTATATGAAAACATCCAGTAGCAAGATACGTATTTTCGTGGTGGACGATCACGCGGTCGTTCGCCAGGGCATCAAGCACATCATCGTCCAGAACGCCGACATGGAAGTGGTGGGCGAAGCCTCCCACGGCAACGAGGTGCTGGATAAAATCAAGGACCTGGAAATCGATGTCATGCTGATGGACATCGAGATGCCGGAGAAAAGCGGGTGGGAGGTGATGTCGCAGTTGAAGTACAGCCACCCCAACCTCGGCGTCATCATTCTCAGTATTTTTCCGGAAGATCATTACGGCGTGCGCCTGATCAAGGCCGGCGCTTCCGGGTACCTCACCAAATCCAGCGCACCGGAACAACTGGTTCAGGCCATCCGCACGGTTTCCGACGGCGGCAAGTTCATCAGCCCGTCCCTCGGGGAAAAACTGATCCAGGAACTGGACAAGAAGGAGGGACAGCCTTTGCACGCGGTTCTTTCCGAACGGGAGTTCCAGGTGTTCTGCATGATCTCTTCGGGCAAGAAGACCAAGGAAATCGCGGACGAGCTGTCGCTCAGCATCACAACCATCAGCACCCACCGTTCAAACATCCTGGAAAAAATGGGGATGAAAAACAACGCCGAGCTCATCCACTACGCCCTCAAGAACGGGCTGGTCCGCTAAAGCGTTTTCCTAACGGCAATACATGCGGCGCCGGAAACACACCTTCTGCGTGCTGACAATTTCAGGAATGAAAGTGGATCGGGAAGGAATCCGGCCGGATCAGCTGGGCGAGGACCACCGCAGCCATTCGGCCCGGCCCTGTTGCGGCCGTTCCTTGGACTCGGTGTCCGCCACGGAAACGGAAGGTTCCGTCTCTGTCGCTGACGGGGGCGCGTCCTTGGGCACCCGTGCGCGGCGGAACGTGCGGTCCTTCATCTTCACATCTTTCGGAGCCGCTTCCGAGCGTCCGCGTTTCAGGAGCGCGAACACGGCGTTGCCGACGAACGGCGGCAGCATGGAGAACAGCAGGTTGGTGCCCAGGATGAACGCCATGCCGGTGAGTGACGCCACCTCGCGCGGTTTGAAAAACCAGTTCGGCGGCAGGGAGACCCAGCCCACGCCCTTGTCGCGGAGCATGATGGACTTGATGATCTTCCACTGGAAGTAGTACTGCAGATTGCGCCGGATGATGTCGCGCTTCAGTTCGAACTCCGTCACACCCTTCGGCACGTAAGCCAGCGGCATGGTGTCGAAGATGCTGCGGGTGATGGACAGGGTGCTGTTGAAGTTGCGCCAGCCTTCCATGATGTGCAGGCGGCCTTCACTCTGCGCCACATCGTAAATCGGGGTGCCCGGGTACGGGATCAGGTTGTTGAACTTGACGAACCCGACGTTCGCCCCGTTGACCACCCGCCACGACTCGTCCCGGTCTTCCTTGCTCTCGCCCGGGAAACCGTAAATCATGAACAGCGACACCTTGAAGCCGTATTTCTTGCACAGCCTGACCGCTTCCATGTGCTGGGCCACCGTCTGGTCCTTGTTGGCTTCCTTGGCGATGCGCTCGACGCCGGTTTCCATGCCCATGCCGATGGTCTGAAAATTGGCACGTTTCATCGCCGGAAGGATCTCTTCATAAATGTTGTCGGCGCGGGTCTGGACCGCAAAGGCGCACTTCTCATGCAGGCCGGCTTCCACGATGCCGTCGCACAACTCGATGACCCGCCGCTTGTTGACGCTGAAGATGTCGTCGTAAAACGTGATGTTCTCGATCTTGTATTTGTTGACCAGGATCTTGACGTTCTCGATGATGCGTTCCATCGAATGCCAGCGGTAGGTCAGGCCGGTGAGAATCCGTTGACTGCAATAGCTGCATTTGTACGGGCAGCCGCGCGCACCCGTGAGGAATCCCATGTCGTACTTGGGATGTTCAAACAACTCGTAGGGAAAAATCGGCACGTCGTCGAGGTTGTCGATCAGGTCGTTGTCCTCGTTCGCGACCAGTTCCCCGTCCTCGTCGAGGAAGGTGATGCCACGGATTTTTTTCCAGGCGTCGCCGCCTTCGCGAAGGGCGTGATAGAGCTGGCGCATGGTCTCTTCCCCTTCGCCGCGCACCACGATATCGGCCGAGCCGTTACGTAGAGGTTCCTCAGGTAAAGCGGTGACGTGAACCCCGCCCATGACGATCGTGCAGTCCGGATACGCTTCCTTGTACATGCGGCCGATGGTGTAGGCCCGCCCCGCCTGCGCTGTCAGCACGGTGATGCCGATGATCAGCGGCTGCTCGAGTCCCTCGGTAAACTGACGGAAGTTGTCCTCGGTGATGGTCTCGATTTCCTCGTCCACCACGCGAATGTCCTTCACCCCGTATTTGCGAAGATACGCCGAGATGACGCCAATCGATACGGGAATGCCCACCGGGATGTACCGAGAAAGCATTCCGCCGAATTTTTCGTATGCCGGATTGATGAACAACATGGGTTCGAAACCTTTCGTATAGGGGGCTCGAACTTACGCGAATGCCTGAGTTGCGGGACCGCCCTCCTGGCCCCAAAAGGTGTGTTCTATAATGATAAAGGAAGGCGGAATAATTTCAATCAAATTCGCTGCTTTTTCCAAGAACAATGCGTTTGGTCACCACAATGGCCTGGGCTATCCAGAGCATGACCGGCTTGCCGATAAAATACCGTCCGTCCCGCTCCACGATCTGTCCGGTGCCGAGCAGCCGTTTCAACCGGATTTCAACCATTTGCGAGGCGTTGTAGCGTCCCAGCAACTCGTCGAGGGCCAGCGTCCCTCCCGCCTCGTGGAGTTCGCGCAGCAGGCGGATGCGTCGGGCGGTTTCGCCCAGGTTGATGAAGTGGAAATAGCAGTAGCCCAGCATGCCGTAAGTGACCGCATTCACAAACAAAAGCGCTACGGCCTCGTTCAATGCCAACCCCGAACCCTGGGCGATCACCCATTCCCCGGCCAGCAGGGCTCCCATGCCCGCCGCAAAGCCGAGGTACACGGATTTGAGCAGACCCCACCGACCCCACCGGGCCACGGCAATCTGGATCAATACATTGATCACCAGGCACAAAATGGGGTTCAGAACATGGGCGATTTCGCGCGCCGTCACCATGGTCTCAGCCTCCCTTTCCGGCCTTGAACAGCGACCGGTACATTACGAACAGGCGCGCCATCAGGCGGCCTTTCGGCGTCAGGCGGTAGCGCCCGTCCTCCAGCACTGCCATCTTGTCAGTCAGAAGATCACGCAGGCGCGGCTTCACCAGCACGTCGTCGTTCATGCGCTCAAAAAACGTTTCCACAGGCAGGCCCGGTTCGCCCGCCTCGGCTACGGCCTGCACCATGACGAGCGACGGGCTGTCCGCTTCCAGACCGGAGTAAGTGATCATGTACGCCAGCGTGAACGCGGTGAACAGCAGAGCGATGTGCAGGAACTGCGTCCATCCGGTGGGCGCGGTCACACCGAACAGAGAGGCTTCCGGGTTCGTCCACAACACGGCGGAACCCAGCACCAGCGTGCCGAAAAAAATCTGCAACAGCACCTTGGTCTGGCGCTTGGGCAGGCGGATTTTCCAGACGATGAGGTGCAGGACCAATGCCAGAATCAGCAGGGCCAGGCCCCAGACAAGAACTTGCATTAGAGACGGATACAGGTTGAAAGAAAAGGATTACGCCGAACACCCCACAGGTGGGTGGCGGCGCGACGGGGGTTCCACCCGTTTTATTTTTTTACTTTATACAAAGTGTTTTCGGTGGCGTAGCGACGCGAGGTGGAACTGCCCGCGACAAACTCGTCCTTTGCCACTTTGCTTTTCTTGCTGAAATAGAAATCCCGCACCAGACGGAGGTAACCCCGCGCCACACGCAGGAGCGACGGGTACGACACCGCCTTGGATTTCCCTTCCAGGCGCAGGCCCAGGCGGTACGGCACTTCCGCAAACAGGTATCCCTTTTTCACTGCGCGGATCAGGATGTCGGTCTGGAAGAAAAAGCTGGCGCTCCGGTATTCGAGTTCTTTCAGGATGCACTTGCGGTAGAGCACCGTGCCGTTGGTGTAATTGAAATTGACCATGAAGGTGGAGTTGATGACACTGCGGTATACAAACGAAAGGATGTTGCGGAAGGCGCTGCGCACGCCGCGGTTGTACACAAAGGGGATGACGATGTCCACGTGCTCCAGCAGGCGGATGTACTGCATGATTTCCCAGGGATCGTTTTCATTGTCGCCGGGAAGCATGATGACGATTTCGTTGGCCGCGTCGTCCACCCCTTCCCAGAAAGACGCGCCGATGCCGCGCGGGTTTTCGTGATGGATCACCCGCACGCGCGGGTCGCGGGCCATGAACTCCTCAATGATTTGCGGCGTGCGGTCGCGGCTGCCGTCGTTGACGGCAATGATCTCGCCCGGGATGGAAAAATGGTCCAGCGCATCCAGCGTGTTCTGCAGGGCGAGCGCGACGTGCGCTTCTTCGTTCAACGCCGGCATGATGACGCTGAGTGTTGGATGGTCCCCCATAAGCTTGTCGGTATCCGGCATCCCCTGCCCCCCCAGGTTGGTGCCCCCAGGCGACGGCTACGCGCCGGCCTGCTGGTTCATGATCATGGTATCGAGTATGCAGTGACAGATGGCGTGGTGCAGCACCTCAACCGGCCCGTACCCCGGAAACGGCACGTAGAAATTGAGGTCGCCTTTGACCCGCAACGGGTTTTCCTCCTTGAACCCGGAAAACGTCACCACATGACACCCGCGTTCGCGCGCCGCCTTGACCCCATTGTGAATGTTTTCCGAATTGCCGGAACTGCTGATGGCGAACAGGATGTCGCCGGGATCGGCCAGGAACTCGATCGGTTTCTGAAATACGTACTCGTAGCCGAAATCGTTGCCGATGCAGGTCAGGAGGGCCCCGTCATTGAACGCGGTGGCGCGCTTGCCGCCGGCCTTGGTGAAATCCGTCGCCATGTGGCTGGCGATGGAGGCGCTCGCCCCGTTGCCGATGAACATCAGGCGTTTTCCCGCCTGCGACTGCTTGTTGATCAGCTCCACCGCCGCCACCACGCCGTCGGGAAAACTGTAGGTCTCCCCGTTCTGGCCGGTCACCATGATGCCGTCCATCGCCTTTTTCAAATTGCCGAAATACTCCTCAACCATACGTTGCATATAACAACCCCTGTTATTTGGCCAGTGAATGAATCAGTTCCAGAACTTCGTTTTTCTCAACCGAGCGCTTGTTGCCCATGATCTGCACCGCGAGCGCCCCGACCGCATTGCCGACGAAGGTCACCATGTCCATCGGCATCGACTGCGCCACGCACGGCGCGGTGTAGGCGAAGTAGGCGTCGCCCGCGCCGATGGTGTCGACCACGTTGGTCGAGAAGATGGGCGTGCGGAACACCTGCTGTTTGCCGTTGACTCCCAGCGAGCCGCGCTTGCCCAGGGTCACCACCAGGTGGTTGGCCTGAATCTGCTCCTTGATGGTGAGCGCGATCTCGTCGATGGCGCCGTGCTTGTCCTGCGCCGCCAGCCGCACTTCGGGCTCGTCCAGGCAGACATAATGCGGCCTGGCGTATTTGGTGATGAGATTGTAACCGGAATTCGCGGCATTGGTCTGCGTGTTGACCGCCAGCACCTTCGCATTGTCCACCAGCGCCTTATAGATGGTCTCCGACACGAACCCGTGCCCGAAATCCGAAAGAAGGACCAAGTCGTATCCCTGCACCTGCTTCTTCAGGTAATCCGCGACTTCCTGGTCGAGAGACGGCGGCAGTTTCGTGTCGTTGATGTAATTGACCTCGAACAGTTTCTGGTTCAGGTACTGGTGCACGAAACGGGTCTTGGTGATGGTCGGGCCGTCTTCGCGGTAAAAGAACCGCGTGGTGACGTTCGGCTTCAAATTGTCGCGGATGAACTCGGCGCGCGGATTGTCCAGCCCCAGAAGCGTCACCAGGTGCACCTCCTTGCACAGTCCCGCCACATGGTTGGCGATGGCGAACGCGCCCCCCGCAAACACTTCGTGGCTGAGGAACCGGTTGACCACCAGGTTCGCCTTGCCCGCCTTGCCCATCGGTTCGCAGTAATGGTACTCGTCGATGATGCCGTCGCCGATCAGGCACACCCGCAGGTTCTCCATGCCGTGCAGGTAGTCGGCGATTTCCTTGAACGTGTGACGCTTGAAAAAGTTCTTCAGGAAGAGCTTGGTGTCTTCCGGGTAGAGGTCGAAGAAATTGCGCAGGATGTGCGACGAGCGCATGGAGAACCCGTCGGTCTCTCGGATCTGGATTTCGCCCCAGAACAGGTCGCGCTCCTCCTCGAAGATTTTCCGGTTCACTTCCTGGTCGCGTTCCTGGTGCGCCTGCCCCTTGGCGAACACATCGGGGTTGAGGATGCGCACGCATTCGAACGGCCGGTCGTCGTCCACCAGGCAGACGTAATCGATCTGCCCGAGCGACGCCACATTGTTGAGCCGCAGGGCCTCCGGGAACACCGGCCGCCCGGGACCGCGCCTCACGTCCTTGTCCTTGATGACCGTCACGATCATCACATCGCCCATACTGCAGGCCGTGTTGAGATGCTGGATGATACCGGGATGAATGAGATCGAACACACCGTGCGACAGCACCACTTTCCTGCCTTCGGCCTTGAGCTCGCGCACTTTGGCGGCGAGGTCTTCAAAGGTAAGGATTTTTTCCTGCGGATCGACAGCCATAGCCCCTGCCTGGTTATTTGATGTATTTGTTGATGAGTTCCGTGGAGGAGAACACGATTTCGTGGGTGAATCGCATTTCCGCGCCGATCTCCTCCAGCACCTTGAACTCCTTCTGGATCTTGCCGGTCTTGTCTTCCAGCTTTTCGAACTCCTGCCCCTTCACGTAGATGTCCGGCCGAAGCAGGCGCAGGGTTTCCTCCGCCGTCGGCCACTCGTTGACACCAGCGTAATCGACACATTCGAGCGCGGCCAGCGACTCGGCGCGCAGCCGCTCCCCGAATACCGGGCGGCCCGGACCTTTATCCACGTAGCGGTCAGGACTGACGGTGACCACAAGCACGTCGCCCATTTTCTTCGCCGCCTGAAGGTACTTGATGTGGCCGGGGTGCATGAGGTCGAAGCAACCGTGGCACAGGACCACCTTGCGCCCGCGGGCCTTTTCCTCTTTCAGTTTTTCCGCCAGCGCGGCCAGCTCGAAGACCTTGGTGTCCGACATTCCGGAGTTCCTAAAAAAACAGCTTAACGGGTTTTGCCCGATTTGTGTTCCAAATTCTGGATGGCCTGCCACAACGCGGGGATGGTGTCCGCATGAGAGCCTTTCACGTAGTGGCTTTCACCTCCGTCGGCGACGGTGCGCACCAGCATCGTTTTCCAGGGGCGGTAATAATAACCGGCGCTCGACCGCGGCGCTTCCTTGCGGAAGTTCGAGGGCAGGTCGTGCAGATCGCAGACCAGCGTGGTGAAGCGCCGCACCTCGCCGCCTTCCTGGTGCGCCAGGTTGCGCGCCATGCTGAGTGCCTTGAGGTACACTTCCGGGGCCATGACGGCACTGCCGAAATTCATCACCACCCCGCCTTCCAGCCGCTTGACGCAGGCGGCGAACCTGAGAAAATCCGTGTACGAAAGAGCCCCTGTCGCCGCGCCGTCGAAATTCGGGTGCTGGTGGATGATGTCCTGTCCGATGCAGACGTGCACCGTGGCCGGAATCCCCAGCCGCTCGGCATGCGCGAACAGACTGATGTCCTTGTGCGGGAAGTCGCTGTTTCCTATGGCCCTTCCCACCGCCTGCCCCAACCCGGTGTGCGGGTCTTTTTGGTAAGCGGCGTTGACGATGTCGTTCAATTCCGCCGTCTCTTTCCAGAAGCCGAACTCCCCGGTCTGGATGTACCGCGCCACGCTTTCCGTGGTGGCGCCGATACGTGCGAACTCGTAATCGTGAATGATGCCCGCACCGTTGAAGGCCAGGCAATCGAGGTAACCGCGCTCCATCAGGTCGATGAGGTAGCGCTGGACCCCGGACCGGATGACGTGCGCGCCCATCATCAGGATGCGGGCGGTGCCGGATTTCTTCGCCTGCATCAGACATTCCGCCACCGGCCGGAGCACCTCCACCATGAGCGGAGACGCACCGCGTTGCAGGTCGCGGATGCAGTCCACTTGCAGATCGTGCTGTCTTTCGGCCAACGGTTTGATTTTCAGGGAGGTCAGGTTGAATGACGGTGTTTGCATCGGTCAGCCCGTGGCCGGTCAAAGAAAGTGGAGAGCCGGGACCCTCCGCCTGCCGGGGGCCCCTAAGTCTGTGAATTGTATAATTAAAGGGAGCGTCTGGCAAATTGGAAATCGTTTCCCCCTTTCCGGGTGTGTCCCGGCAACCGTTCCCGCAGGCCCTGATAAAACCAGCAAACAATTCAGGACGCGGTTCTTCAATGAAAAACGCCTCTTAACTCTTTGCCGTTTCAGGAGTTCCTATCCGGTTTTGATTGATTTCACAAGCGGTCCTTGGCATAATATCTGAACGGCCAGACAGCCTGAACAGGCACGCATCCGAAAAAACCCGACCCCGCTAGGGTTTTCAGTTTTCCGGCCCAAACCCGATTGCATCAACCCTATGTCCATAAAGGCACGCTAATGAGCGAATCTGATTCGAATAAAAACCGTTTTGGTCTCGACGCAAACACCCACATCCCCAAGGATGTTCCGCTTGCCAAAACACCGGGACACAAACTGCGTACGTCCAACACCATCGTCGACCGCAAGGCCCTGCACGAAACGCAGATCAAGCTGAAAGACCAGGCGGTCGACTCCAAAAAAATCGACAAGATGGACGACCAGGAAGTGGAGTACGTCCAGTTCGAGGACCAGGTCGGCATCATCCGCAAAAGCGCAGGAGAGGAAGAGGAAGCGCAGGAGCCGGTTCCGAACATGTTCACCGGACCGAGCTACCGCAACCAGAAAGAACGGTTCCGTTTCGACGGCCACAAGATGATGCACCATCTGGACCGGGTGATGTCCTGGATGCAGGGTGGCCGTTTCGCGCCGATTCACATCGACATGGGCCTCACCAAATTCTGCAACACCGCCTGCCTGTACTGCTATGCGGTGGTGCAGAACATGACCAAGGGCACCATGATCCAGCGCGACGCCCTGCTCCGCTACATCGAGGACTGCGGCAAGCTTGGCGTGCGTTCCATCGGCTTCATCGGCGACGGCGAACCGACGCTGAACCCGGCCATGTACGACGCCACCGTGCTCGCCAAGCAGATGGGCGTGGACACCTCCATGGCCACCAACGGGCTGATCATCGACATGGACCGCGCGCACGAACTGCTGCGCGACATGACCTTCATCCGCATCAACCTGTCCGCGGGCACGCCGGAAGGCTTCCGCCGCGTGCACCAGTCCACCGAGGAAAACTTCCACCTGCTGGTGGAAAACATCCGCGAGCTGGTGCGCATCAAGAAGGAAAACAATTACCAGTGCACGATCGGCCTGCAGATGGTGCTCATCCCGGAATGCTTCGAGGAGGTCATCCCGGAAGCCAAGCTGGGCGCGGAGCTGGACGTCGATTACTTCGTCATCAAGCACTGCTCCGACTCCGAGTACAAGGAGATCGGCATCAATTACGAAAATTACCTGTCTCTCGAGGAGATGCTCCACGAAGCCGAAGGCTACAGCAACGACAACTACGTCGTGCAGGTGAAGTGGAACAAGATCATGGCGGCGGGCGAATCCGACCTGTACAAGGACGGCTACCGGAAATACGACGTGTGCTACGGCACGCCGTTCCTGCTGCAGATCTCCGGCAACGGCAAGGTGTATCCCTGCGGCCCGTTCTTCAACAAGGACCGCTTTTACATCGGCGACCTGCACACCGACTCGTTTTACGACATGGTGATGGGCGACCGTTACTGGGAGGTGCACGAGGACGTCGCCAACTCGGTGGACGTGCACAAGGACTGCGCCATCGGCTGCCGGCAGGACTACGTCAACAAGTTCCTGTGGGACCTGAAGAACGCGCCGGAACACGTCAACTTCATCTGATCCACGCCGCACCCCCGGGGAGGGGGACGTGTGACCGATTTCAGCCAGAGCGAATCCCTGCCCGTGTTTGTGGGCGCGATCGTGAGCGACCCCGACGGCCGCATCCTGTGCCAGTTGCGCGACAACAAACCCGGCATCCAGTATCCGGGGTACTGGACCTGCTCGCCGGGCGGCCATGTGGAACCGGGCGAACCGCTTACCGACGCCATCCTGCGCGAACTGCACGAGGAATTTGAAATCGAGGTGGACGCACTGCAGCCACTGACCACCCTGCGTTACACGGCAGTCGACCCGGAACCCTCCGGCGTGTACAACGCCTTCACCGCCCGCCTGCGCACTCCGGTGTCCGAAGTGCGGTGCAACGAGGGACAGAAGGTGGACTTTTTTCCGCCGGACGCCATCCGGAAACTCAACGTCCACCCCATCAGCCTGCGGTTTCTCGATTTGTTTTTGACAGGGAAAACCGAGGCGTTATCCTGAACAGGAGCACTCGAAAGGAAGCAATGGGAATCCAGATCAACGAAAAAACCGAAACCGTGAGCGACAAGCACAAAATCGACGGACACAAGCTGAACTACCACGTCGACCGCGTCAACGAATGGCTGTCCGGGTCGCGCACGGTGTACCCCATCTATATGGAAATCGCCCCGACGGGCGCCTGCAACCACCGCTGCACCTTCTGCGCCGTCGATTACATCGGCTACAAGGTCGTCCACCTGGACACGGACCTGCTCAAAAACCGGCTGACGGAGATGGGCCGCCTCGGCGTACGAAGCATCATGTATGCGGGCGAAGGCGAGCCGCTGCTGCACAAGGATCTGCCGGACATCATCCAGCACACAAAAAAGTCGGGCATCGACATCGCCATCACCACCAACGCCGTGCCCATGACCAAGAAATGGTCGGAGGCGGCGCTGGACGCCATCACCTGGATCAAGACCAGCATCAATGCCGGCACCGCGGAATCCTACGCTCAGGTGCACCAGACCAAGGCCGACGACTTCAACAAGGTGTTGAGCAACCTCGAGACCGCCGCCAACCTGAAGGCGAAGCGCGGCGACACCTGCACGCTCGGCGCGCAGATGGTCCTGCTCCCGGAAAACGAGCACGAAGCGGTCACGCTGGGCCAGCGCATGCGCGACGTCGGCATGGACTACCTCGTCATCAAGCCCTACTCCCAGCACAAGAAAAGCATCACGCGCAAATACGAAAACATCGATTACTCCAAGTCCATCCAGTTGAAGGACGACCTGGCCGCGCTCAACACGGATAACTTTTCCGTTGTCTTCCGCGACAACACGCTGACCAAGCTGTTCGATGACAGCCACTACTACCAGAAATGCTATTCGACGCCGAACTTCTGGGCCTACGTCATGGCGGACGGTGCGGTGTACGGTTGCAGTGCGTACCTGCTGGACGACCGTTTCAAGTACGGCAACATCACCGAAAACACCTTCCAGGAAATCTGGGAAGGCGAAAAACGCATGGCCAACCTCGAGTACGTCGAGAACGAACTCAACATCTCCGAGTGCCGCAAGAACTGCCGCATGGACGAGGTGAACCGTTACCTGTGGGACATCAAGCACCCGCCCGCCCACGTCAACTTCATCTGATTCTATGATCCAGAAAGAACACGCACGCGACCTGTACGAAAACCTGATCCGCATCCGCATGACCGAAGAAGCCATCGCGGAAGAATACGCGCAGCAGGAGATGCGCTGTCCGGTGCACCTGTCCATCGGACAGGAAGCGGCGGCGGTCGGCGTCTCCGCCTGCCTGGAAGACACCGACGTCGTGTTCAGCACGCACCGCTGCCACAGTCATTACCTCGGCAAGGGCGGCAACCTGAACGCCATGATCGCGGAACTCTACGGCAAGCAAAGTGGCTGTGCCAGGGGACTCGGCGGCTCCATGCACCTCATCGACCAGAGCGTCGGCATGCTGGGCGCGTCGGCCATCGTCGGCGGCAGCATTCCGCTCGCGGTCGGCGCGGCGTTGTCCTTCAAGATGGACCGCAAGAAGCATCTCGCGGTGGCGTACTTCGGCGACGGCGCCTGCGAAGAAGGCGTGCTTCACGAAAGCCTCAACTTCGCTTCGCTTCACAAACTGCCGGTACTGTTCGTCTGCGAAAACAATTTCGTCGCCACCTCGTCGCCCCTTTTGGCGCGGCGGCCGCTCGACAACATCCACGAACACGGCAACGTGTTCGGCGTGCCCGGCATCCGCACCGACGGCAACGATTTGGGAGAGGTGTACAGCGCCGCGAAGCGTGGAGTGGCCCGTGCCCGCGAGGGACTCGGTCCCACGCTCATCGAAGCGAGAACGTTCCGCATGATGCGCCACGTCGGGCCGCAACAGGACAAAAACACCGGCATCCGCACGGAAGAATTGTGGGAGGAATGGGAACAGAAATGCCCGGTGCGCCGCTTCGAGGATTTGTGCCTCAAGAACGGCTGGCTCACGCAGGAAGACATGAACGGTATCCGCAAGGGTATCCAGGAAGCAATCCAGGCGGCCTTCGAGTTTGCCAAATCCAGTGAGGACGCGGTATGGGTGTGAACAACGATCAACGGATTCTCAAGTACCGCGAAGCGCTGAACGAAGGCCTGACGCAGGCCATGGACGCGGACCCGAGCGTGTTCGTCATGGGCTGCGGCGTGGACGACGAAGGCGGCATCTTCGGCACCACGCGCGCCGCGTTCGAAAAGTTCGGCAAGGAACGCGTGATGGACGTGCCGCTGGCGGAAAACTCGATTGCCGGCATCGGCGTCGGCTCGGCCCTCCTGGGCAAGCGGCCGGTCATCGTGCACGCCCGCAACGACTTCCTGCTTCTCGCCATGGACCAGATCATCAACCACGCCGCCAAATGGGAAATCATGAGCGGCGGCAAGATGCAGTGCCCCATGCTCATCCGCGCCATCATCGGACGCGGCTGGGGCCAGGCGGCGCAACATTCGCAGAGCCTGCAGGCGTTTTTCTCACACGTGCCCGGCCTGAAAGTGATGCTCCCCGCCTCCGCCTACGACGCCAAGGGCCTCCTGATGGCCGCGCTGGAAGACACCGGCACCGTGCTCTCCATCGAACACCGTTTGCTGTATGAGACCGAATCCCACGTGCCCGAAGAAAGCTATACCGTGCCGCTTGGAAAAGCCGCGGTGAAACGCGAGGGTACGGACGTGACAATCGTAGCGTTTTCGTTTATGGTGAAGGACGCTCTGGACGCCGCAGGCACGCTGAGCCAAGAAGGCATTGCTGTGGAAGTCCTGGATCCGCGTTGCTCCAGTCCTCTGGATATGGACTGTATTCTCGATTCCGTTCAAAAGACGGGACGCTTGATTGTTGCCGACACCGGCTGGACCAGTTTCGGTATTACCGCGGAGATCGCGGCGCGGGTTCAGGAGCAGTTGTTCGATTCGCTCAAAGCCCCCATCCTGCGCGTGGCGCTTCCCGACCGCAACACGCCGTGCAGCGGTCCCCTCGAAAAAGATTTTTATCCCGGCGTGGAGGATATCTGCCAGGCCGCGCGCCGCGTCACCGGCGCCACCGGCGAAATGAAAGCCGGCGACCGCACCGCCCCCCTCGAACACTCCACCTTCCAGGGCCCGTTTTAAGTTTCCAGTTTTTCCAACTCCACCAAGCTTATTCTATTACCCCTCCTCGTCCGCTTTTCTCTCTTTAAAATTGTGAGTGGAGAATGGAATGAAGTAGCAGACAGCGAACAAAATCAGAAAAAACATCACCCTGTTCTCGATGATAGGCCAAGCAACCTCCTCCACAGGAAAGAAACTGGCACTGATCAAGCTCAGACTTATATACAGGGAAATCAAAATCCTTTCTTTCCGAGTCAAGCGGGGAGACTTGTCCCGCTTCAATCCGGGTAGGTAAAGCCAGGGATTCAAATTGTCCCGCTTGCACGCCTTATACAAAATAACCGTCGCCGCCAGAAACAGGGCAATCCAAAGAAACATTGCTATGGGATGATGGATTTGTACGGGCATAAGTTTGTGTCAAAAAGGTTGGCGAACATTCACTCCGTATTTTTCTCTGATTTTCTTTAACGCTCTGACAAACTGATAAAAATACATCAGGGTGCCCATTACAAATATCGAAACGAAAGTGAAATAGGGAATTCGATGCAGATCAAATTCTTCCTCCCCATCCTTTATTGTAATTGCACCCATAAATATAAAGTCCCGTTGCACTATCAAACTGACAAACTCGGCAAAGAACCATAGACAATTCAACCCATAAACAATCCAAAGGATTTTGATGGGCCGGGATACGTCCCAAAAAGCACGTATAAATGGATTCCGATCCTTTTGCTCCTGCCACAATTCTTTTAAGTAGACAGCGGGTTCTTTAAAAAATGATGCTTTGATTTCCGCGCGAGCAATCCTCAAACTCCCCAGTTGTTTTCGTGTCGGGTCGGAGGATCGTCTATTCCTTAGCTCGATATAAAATGCAAACAGGACGAAAGGAATCAGGGCAGACCAACCGGGAAAACCTTGGCTTACTGAAAACATAAAAGAGTAAATTAAAACGAGAATCCAAAAAACCACGTAAAAAACCAGATCAAAAATTTCTCTTAGAAGTTTATAGGGCTTTAGCCTTTCTCCAAAAAATCGAATACGCAATTGACGCAACAGGAACAAATGCACTTCCAAAAGAAGCACCTGAACCAAAAATACTGCTGTTAAAATTAAAGCTAATTTAGTCATATATCCGCTTCTCAATAGCCCGCTTAGCCCTTCATTTCAGTATAAAGGCAGGGGTGTGAATGTCTACAGGGATGCTCCGGGCGGGCACATCGCAATCTCGGCAAGCACTTTAATCAGGGTGAAAGTTTAAAGGCCCCCTGGCCCCCTTCGGAGAAGGGGGAATGGATTTCTCCCTCCCCTTTTCAAGGGGAGGGCTGGGAGGGGTTACCAATGACCGTTTCCGCTTTTTAACTCAAAACATAGATTCTTCGCTGACGCTCAGAATGACAACGCCTGAGCCGGGAGCCAATGGAATGTGCCCCGTGGGCGAACGATGAGATTCCAAAAAAGGAAAAGCCATTGATAACCTCCCCTGTATCCCCTCCTTGAAAAGGAGGGGAGGAACACTGTGGAGTGCGCCCACGGACCATCGAACGGGAAGGAGAGAATTAGCCATCTGCCTCAGGCTCAGTCTGGCCCGCCCAACTGCTTGAATTTGCAACACTGCCTCATTTTGTGACTTTGTTTTAGGCAGGCCCTGATGGCTAAAATCCGCCCCGGTACCTGGCCACAGCCCCGTAACACGCTCCAATCTGCCTGCCACCCCTCCCGTATCGCCCGATTTTAAAGGGCTTTCCGCGGCTCCCGCTTTATTTTGAAAAAAATTTTCCGCGCACAGCCCGTTCCGGCACCGTTGTTGCGATAGTCCATGGCTTTAATCACCCGCATGGGAAAGGACCATCTGCAAGCATGAACAAGATCGAGGAATTGAAACTGGAAAAGGACGGGCTGGACATCAAAGCCGACATTGCGCGCTTCGCCAAAGAGGGATGGGACTGCATCTCCGAGGACGACATCACGCGGCTGAAGTGGTACGGCCTGTTCCTGCGCAAACCGACTCCCGGTTTTTTCATGCTGCGCGTGCGCATTCCCAACGGCTACCTGCCTTCGTACCAGCTGAAGGCGCTGGCGCACATCGCCGGACGTTTCGGCAACGGGCAGATCGACATCACCACCCGCCAGCAGGTGCAGTTGCGTCACCTGAAAATCGACGACGTGCCGGCGGTGTTCGACCTGATGGACTCGGTCGGCCTGACGTCCATCCAGACGGGCATGGACAACGTGCGCAACATCATGGGCTGTCCGGTGGGCGGCCTGCACCCGAAAGAGGTCCTGAACGCCTCGCCCGTCATCGAGGCGATGAACGAATATTTTCTGGGAAACCGCGAGTTCAGCAACCTGCCGCGCAAGTTCAACATCGCCGTCACCGGCTGTCCGGACTCCTGCATCCACACGGAGACGCAGGACCTGGCGCTGGTCCCGGCCTCGCGCGAGGAGGACGGCGAAACCGTTTACGGATTCAACCTGCTTGTGGGCGGAAAAATCGGTTCCGGGGGTTACCGCATCGCTTCCCCCCTCGACGTGTTTGTGAAACCCGACGAGGCGGTCGATGTATCGGCCGGGGTGGTGACCCTCTACCGTGATTACGGCTACCGGGACGTGCGTACCCGCAATCGACTGGCATTTCTGATCGAGGACTGGGGGGAGAAGAAATTCCGCGAGATGCTGGTACGCACCCTGGGCCGTGATCTGCCCCCGGCAGGCGAAGACCTGAGGAACGATCACGAGAACACGCACATCGGAATCTACCGGCAGAAACAGCCGACGATGAATTACGTCGGCATGAAGGTGCCGGTGGGCCGCATGGACCACACGCGCATGGAAAAGCTCGCGGTGCTGGCGGAGAAATACGGCAACGGCGAGGTGCGCCTGTCTCCGGCGAACTCGGTGATCGTGCCCAACATCTCCGACAAGAAGCTGGGCGACTTTCTGGAAGAGCCCCTGCTCAAGGAATTCGATTACAACCCGAACGCGCTCATCAAGGGCCTTGTCAGTTGCGTCGGCAAGGACTACTGCGGCATGGCGACCATCGAGACCAAGGGCACGGCGATGGAGGTGGCGAAGAAGCTGGAGAAGAAGCTGGACGGCATCCGCCCCATCACCATGAACTGGTCGGGCTGCCCCGCCGGGTGCGGCAACCACCTGGTGGCGGACGTCGGGTTGATCGGCAAACGCGCGCGGGTGGATGGCAAGACGGTGGACGCGGTGGACGTGTTCGTCGGCGGTCGCAGCGGCAAGTACCCCGCGCCCGCGCTCAAGATCCTGGAGGACATTCCGTGTGACAAACTGCCGGACGTGCTGGCGCAGATCCTGCCCTACCACGCCCGCGAAAAGATGCACCCGGTGAAAAACTACAAAAAGAAAAAAAAACCGAACGCCGAGTCCCGGCCGAACCGGTCTTCAAGCGCTCCCGTGAATAAAGCGAACGCAGACGCACCATCTCGACTGCACGCGACGGACTCGGTCTACCAATCTTAGGGAGGCCCTATGTTTGATACGGACATCGACAATCTTTCCAATCAGGCGGAAAAGAAAATCGCATATTTGAAGCGCTCGCCGGGCGGCTACTTTCTGCTGTCGGCCTTGGCGGGCATTTACCTCGGCTTCGGCATCGTGCTGATCTTTTCGATCGGCGGGCCCATCGCAGCGGACGGCGGCGGAGCGTACCTGAAACTCATCATGGGGGCGAGCTTTGGCATCGCCCTGAGCCTCGTCATCTTCGCGGGCTCGGAGCTGTTCACCGGCAACAACATGGTCTTCGCCGTGGGCCGTCTCTCCAGGCGCATCGGCATCCGGCCCATCCTGTACCTGTTCAGCCTGTGTTTCATCGGCAACCTGTGCGGCTCGGTGTTTCTCGCCTGGCTGGTGACGGAAGGCGGCAGCCTTCCCGCTTCGTCGCAGGAATTGATCGTGAAAGTCGCGGGCATGAAGATGAACCTCAGCGCGAAAGAGGCGTTCCTGCGCGGCATCCTGTGCAACTGGCTGGTGTGCCTCGCGGTGTGGATCGCCCTCCGCACGAAAAACGAGTCGGCGCGGCTCATCATGATTTTCTGGTGCCTGTTCGCCTTCATCGCCAGCGCGTATGAACACAGCATCGCCAATCAGACCCTCCTGAGTCTGGCCATGTTCCTGCCGCACGGCGCGGAAGTGAGCCTGGGCGGGTTCATCCACAACCAGATCTGGGTGACGCTCGGAAACATGGTCGGCGGTGGCCTGCTGGTGGGCATGGTGTACTGGCTAGCGAATTCGCAACCGGAAACGCTGACGGAGCCCGAACCGGCCCTGATCCAGGAAACGCTGCAGGAAGAGAGCGCCTGAACCCGCATAGCCAATGCTGTCCTGTCTCCCGTTCGAAAGAAGGGGGTCGTCGGGAGACAGGATGGCGGCTTATCTTTTACTGAAAGTTCCCGGGCGGTCCCACCCTGATTTTTCTTTTACGGGGCCCCACCGTACCGCATACTGGTAGCATGACCCCCGTGCCGGAGACCCCCGACTCCCCGTTCAACCCGCTTGAATTTCTGGTGAGCTTTCTTTGGGGCCTGGCTGTGTTCGCCCTCCTCACTCTCCTGTTCATCACCGCGGTGTTTCTCTACATTTACTTGGTCTTTGACGTGCTCCCCTTCATCGGCCGCGAGTGCAAAAATTTTTCATGCCTGCCCTGATCTGAAGAACGCCCCGGGGTTTCCCAATGCGAGGAAATTTCAACACTTCTTCCACTCCAGTGTCCGCTCCCTCCTGCGATGAACCCATTTTTTTGCGCCCGGAACCGCATTTTTTTCTCACGGTATGCCGATGATGCCCGCATAATGTTTTCATGACCTGGCCGCAAGACACACCACCCCCGTCTGCAAAACCCCGGTTCCATGCCCGGGATTTTTTCAACAGCTACCTGTACGGCCTGTTCACGTTTCTGGGCATCGCCGCCATCGTCGGGGGCATCATCGCGGTGTTTCTGTTCTACGTAATGGGAAAGATGTCCTGACCGGGAGCGACGCGTGAAACTGTTTCCACCCTTCATTTTTCAGACCCGCTGGAACGTTGTCGGTTTCGTGCTGGGGTTCCTCACCCTGCCCCTTCTGTGGTGGATCCTCTTCAGCCTGGACAGCGAGGAGGCCATGATGCAGCGTTTTTACAAGTCGGAAGCGGAGTCGGTGCTGGGCGGCATTTACTGGACCTGCAAGATGCACTGGGACGACCACGATCCAAAAGACGAGTGCACGCTCGAGATCATCACCAGCGACGATTATCCGTTCGAGCCGGCGGACATGGTTGAGTTCGAACTCAAGGGCAACGCCACCACCTTTCGCGCCACAGCCCGGCACACCGGCGATCCGCTCCACATCGTTTACTCGATCGATGCCGACGGCAATATTCATGACGGCGCGCCCGGGCCGGGTTGATTTTCATTCCGTTCCTTCCAAGGTACAATGGCCGACGGTTTGAAGGCCTTGTTTCCAACCCGGGGTAGCATTTCATGGAACAAAAATCGGTATTCCGCCAGCTTCTTTCCGCAGGCCTGTGGGTCTCCGGAGGCGTCCTGCTGGGCCGCATGGCTGGTTTCGTGCGTGAGATCGCCATCGCCTCGCAGTTCGGTGTCTCGGAGGACGCGGACGTGGTGTTGTTCGCTCTCACCCTGCCGGATTTCCTGATCAGCATCCTTCTGGGAGGCGCGCTGGCGGCCGCGCTCATACCGCAGTACCAGAGCCACACGCAAAAAGAGAAAAACGCCCTGCTCCTGCAGTCGGGTGCGGTGGTCGGGCTCATGTTCGTGGTGCTGGCGCTGGGACTGATCGGCACCGCCGAATTCGTGGTCGCCGTGTTCGCACCGGGGTTCGAAGCCGAGGCGGCACGCAAGGGAGAGTCCCTGCTGGCCATCGTCCTGTGGCTGTTGCCGCTCACCGCGCTGGCCGGGGTGACCACGGGGTTCCTGCAGGCACAAGGGCATTTCGCCGTTCCGGCACTGGGCACACTGATCTTCAACCTCACCCTGATCGGAGCGTTGTGGGGATTCCTGGACGGACCCAACGGCCTTGTCCTGTTCGCCGGGGCGATGATCGTGGGTGGACTCCTCCGCCTGCTGTCGCAGGTGTTGTGCCTGCCGAAGTTCGGCGTGATGCAGGGCACGGCGCCGGGGTGGTGGATCGATAAAGTTCTCCTGCTCCGCTACGTGCAGGCGTTGGGCGCGGGAAGCCTGTTGTTCCTGCTGCCGGTGATCGCCCGTGCGCTGGCGTCGCTGGAAGGACCCGGCGGGTTCGCATCGCTCAATTACGCAACCAAGCTGATCGACCTGCCAATGGGCGTCGGCCTCGGCGTGTTCTCGGTGGTGCTGCTGCCCAAAATGTCCGAATGCTTTGCCCAGGAACGCGATGAAGAAGGCGTGTCGCTGGCTCGCAACGGCGTGCTCGGCATCTTCGCCATCTCGTACACATTGATCCTGATTTTCGCGTGGTGGGGCGACGCGTTGACGGAAATCGTTTACGGCTGGGGCGCGATGTCGGAACAGGATACGAAGGAGATCGCCTTCCTCGCCGCACTGGGCATGACACTGCTCCCGGCACAGGGCGCGGCCACGCTTCTGGCCGCCACGGCCAACGCCAGAAAAGACACGGCGCTGGCCTTCCGTTCCAGCGTGGGGGGTCTGGTGGTGTTTCTGCCGGTGGCCTGGTTCGGCGCCAGCGCCTTCGGCCTGACGGGCATCGTTGGGGCCCTCATCCTCACCTACTGGGTGGTCATGGTGTATCAATCGATTCTGTTGAACCGGCGCCATGGCATTCGCCTGCTGGACGGCCCGCTGGCCCTGGACCTGCTGCGCATCGCCCTCGTCGGCCCGCTGACCCTGGCCCCGTTCGCATTGGCCACCACCGCTCTGGAATCCGGCCTGCCCGGTATTTTGCTGTTTGCGTCGCTGGCCGGAGTGACCCTGCTGTTTGCCAGTGGTGCGGCGATCCCGCGTTACCGCGAGTATCTTATTAATCGACTGCGTCCGCGCCCGGACGCCTGACCCGGAGTGCTATGAAACGCCTGTTCGACCTGACCGCCAGCCTGTTTGCCCTGACTTTTCTATGGCCGGTTTTTCTTGCGGTGGCCGTGGCCATCCGGCTGGATTCGCCGGGCGGCATTTTCTATTGCCAGGAACGGGTGGGGCTGGGAGGACGCTCCTTTCTCATGTACAAGTTCCGCACCATGGTGGCGGACGCGGACCAGGTGGGGTCGCACCAGACCGCCTTCGGCGACCCGCGCATCACATCGGTCGGGGTTTTTCTGCGCAAGACCAGCCTCGATGAGTTGCCGCAGCTGCTGAACGTGGTGACCGGCGACATGAGCCTGGTAGGCCCGCGACCGGACGTGCCCGCCCAACGCAACGATTACACCGAGGCCCAGTGGGCGAAACGAACGTCGGTGCTTCCCGGCATCACCGGCCTGGCGCAGGCAACGAAGCGGTCGCTTGCCACACCGCAGGAACGGCTGGCGCTGGATCTCGAATACGTCGACCACCAATCTTTTTGGTTTGATATGAAGATCATTCTCCTTACAATCAAGCAGGTTCTGAAAATCAAAAGCGCCAGCTAAACGAACCGAATGCGCCATGCCCGACCCCCGGCATGAAACAGACTCAAAATCCGAGTTATTTCTAACCTGCTTTCACCACCGGTCCGGACTGACTTGACCTCTTCACCTGCCACATCTCAACCCTGGAAAGAGTATGCAGGCCTCGTCGGCATCGCCCTGCTCGCGCACGGGCTGGTGCTGGTCAACGACGGCAACTACGCCGACGGCTGGCTGTTCAACTTCTTCGCCGAGCAGGGCGACTGGGACCGGATGAAAGCCATGTGGTACGAGATCGGGCGTCCGCTGGCCTACTGGTGGGTGTCCCTGCCGTTTGAGAATTTTTTCAACATTTACCTGTTCAAATTCCTGTCCCTGCTCCCGCTGGTGCTGGTGAGCTTCATCCAGTTTCATTTCCTGCACCGGTTCACGCCGTTGTCCCGAAAAACCGCATGGTTCGTCGCCGCCTTCACGTTGTGCTGGCCGTTTTACCACATGATCGTGTGGGGCGCGTTTTCCGATCACATCCCGCCGGTGCTGTTCTTCGGCGGCTGGCTGTTGTACTTCCTTCATCTCGAGAAAAACGGGAACCTGTTATTGAAAGGAGCTTCGATCGCGCTTCTTTTCGTTTCGTATTTCTACCAGGCGTTTCTGGTGTTTCATTTCGTGATCGTCCTCGTCCTGTTTGCGTACACGATGGGCTACCCGCCGCGTCCGGCATGGACGGAGATCCGGCGGCACTTTCCCGGTTTCCTGAAAACGCACTGGGCGATTGTGCTCGTGCCCTTCGTTTTCTTTTTTGCCAAGCCGTATCTGTTTCCCGTGGTCGGTCGTTACGTCGGGTATTACAGCATTGACTTCCTGTCGCTCAAGACGCTGGCGTTTTTTGCGGGAAGCATGGCCAACGCGCTGTTTGCTCCCATCATCGGGCTGGGGGCGTATTATGCCTCGGTTCCCCTGCTGTTGATCGTCCTTGCCGTCGCGTACCGCCTCTATAAAAAAAAGAACACCGGGTTTGGAATGGTGCCCTCCGCACGCCTTGGATGGTATCTGGCGGTGGGGTTGGTGTTGATCGCCTCCCTCGCTTACGCGCACGCGGCCAATCACAAGATGGGCATGCTGTTGTCGTACCAGGCCCGGCACAACCGGCAAATGGGACTCGGCGCGGCGTTTCTGACCCTGGCGATGATCGGGTACATTGGCAACCGGTACGCGCATCTCCGCTGGCCGCTTGCACGCTTTCTGGGTTTTTCCGCATTGACGGTCCTGGTATTCATAAATATCAGCATCTATCTCACCCAGCAGGCGCACTGGGCCAAGAACCAGGCGGTGATTCACCAGTTGAAACAACACGAACCGCTTCCCGGTATCGGCATGTATTTCATGACCAACCACCTGCCGATGGGCATGGGCGTGGATTACCATTACACCGAGGTGTCGCTGACGCTCAACGCCGCCTGGAAGGGGGAGCGCTTCATCGGCGTACCGCCTTACCTGCAGAAACGGCGCTACGACCGCGAATGGGTGGGCATCGTGCTGAACGAACTCAAGCAGGGAAACAATCCCCTGCCCGCCTCCGACGCGTATCTGAACGAACCCATCGCCCGCACCGCCATCGCCCGGCGCATGGAAGCGGAGTGGGAAAAGGGGTTGGGGTTTCGTGCCGGGTCAAAGAATTACCGGCCGGGTGGGTGCCTGGGTGAAGTCATCGTTCACCCCAGGGAAGGCATGGCGGAACCGCTCGTCGCGCTTCGTTACTTGTGGAAACGCATGACGGCACCGGAACGCCTGCCCGCACTGTACGATCGCCTCGCCGCAGTCGATTTAAAACCATTGGGCATCGACGCCACCGGCCAGTCATGCCCGTTAGAGGGAACGTGACCTATGTTCTATTCCAGTTCCATGAACAGGAAACAACCATGAACGTTTCCGGCTCAACCGAAACCACGCACTGCCGCTACCTGTGGAGCCTCGCCGCGCTGGGCGCCGTCGCCCACGGTCTGCTCCTGGTGAACGACGGCATCTTCCTCGACGACTGGTTTCTGTGGCTCCAGATTTTTGAAAACGACTGGGCGGGCTTCGAGAAATTCTGGCGCGACCTCGGCCACCGTCACCTCATCCCCTTTTACGACCTGATGTACAGCAGTGCCGCCGCGCTGTTGCTGCAGGGATTCCTCCAGGCCGCGTCGCTGATCCTCATGACGCTCAGCCTGTTCGTCATCTACACGCGCACCCTGCACCTGCCGCCGCTGGCGGGGTGGTTCGCCGCGGCACTGGCCCTGACCTATCCTTTTTTCTGGATCTCGGTGCACCACCTGACCATGCACTACGTGGTGAGCATGGGCCTGTTCTGCCTTGGCTGGGCGCTGGTGCTCAACTGGCAGACGCACCGCATTGTGAAAGTGCCCGTTGTCGTTCTTCTGCTCGGTTTGTCCATGTACACCTACAACTCGCTGCTCGCATTTAATTTCGGGTTCGTCGCGCTGGCGTGGTACGGAACGCAGGTGCGGGAAAATCGCCTGCAGGCACCCGTCGCTTCCACCCTGCTTCCCTTTGCGCGCCGGTGGTGGCCCATGTTTTTATTTCCCTTTGTCGTGTACGTGTTGAAGCGGAAGCTGTCGCCGCCCGGCGGCTTCAACCAGAACTACAACGAGCTCATCTTTTTCACCAAACCGTTCGGCGAAGCGGTCGGGACCTTCTTTTACATCATGCAGAGGAACCTGGTCGGGGCGGTGCGGGAGACCATCCGCATCTTCCGCCAGTTTCCGGGGTGGTACTGGCTGGTGTTCGCGCTGGTGATGTGGGGGGTGGTGACGCTCTGGAAACGGCGCGGCGCCGAGGCGAATCGCGCGACACTCCCAACCGGCTGGTTGAACGCGCGGCTCGTCATCGTGGTGGCGGTGCTGCTGGCGCTCAGCATCGCGCCCTACGCCATGGTCGGCAAAGGCGTGTATTCCGAGTGGGGTTATCGCCACACGTTCCTGATGTCGATTCCGCTGGGGCTGTGCTGGGTGCTGATCCTCGCCGCTCTGCCGCGCTTTTTTCCGAAACTGCCGCCGCAGTTTACCGGCGTGGCACTGAGCGTGTTCCTCATCCTTTTCACCTGCGGCCTCGTCTACAAGTACAACAAGATGCTGGTGCGCAGCGCCGTCGATCACGCCACCATTGAAAGCTTGAAGTCACAGTCGCCGCCCGCCGCCGGGACTTTGCTGTTCTTCGAGACGCCCCTGTACACCAGACGCGACGTGTACCGCCGCTATGAATTGTCGGGCATGCTCTACCGCGCTTACGGCGGGTTGAAATGGTACGCCGTGCATGACCGGAACGCGCGCACCGAAGCTCACATCGAACAATTCATCCAGCAGGGACGGGAATTCGATGACAGGCTGTTGTGGCAGGTGTGGGGCAAGACGCCCGATGTGCGGCCCAATGGTTGTGCCGCGGTGATGAAGGTGGTGCCGGAGGGAGGCGGGGTCTAACCTCTTCTTGGACTGCGCTACGTATTCACCCGCTGGTTCGCGGAGGACCGCATGCAGGAGTTCCTTCAACCCGTGCTGCAGGTCGAATTCGAATCCCTCCCGCATCCCGGATGCGCCAGGTAGTGACGAAGAACATCAGGCAAAGCTCTTTGCTTTGAAACGGGATTCCTTGATGGGAATCTGGAATTCGCCCAGTTCCACCTTGGATTCCTTGAGTGGAATCATCTCGATGCTGGACTCCTTCGCGCCAATGCCGTCGGAATACTTTGCGATGTCGATGAAGTCGGTGGGGTTGACGAACCATTTCCAAAGCAACCGCATTAGCGGAATCTCCCAGTCCATCCAGTACAACCGACGTTTCCAGCGGAACTGGATGAACTTGCTGTACAGGCGGAACACAAACTTGGGGATGGGGAGTTTCTGCCCGTAGCGTTCCGCCGTCTGCACGAACAGGCTGGTGAAATACAGGAACCGGATGACCCGCACCCTCTTGGCGTCCAGCCACGGCCGTTCCTGCTTGCCGCGCGTGATGTTGATCCAGCCCTCCAGCGTTTCTGGCTCCTTGAAATCGTAATCGCGGATGACCTGATGCAACATTTCCGTTCCGGGCAGAGGGGTGACGGGAGAGAAGCTGTTGATCACCGCCTTGGGATTGGTGTTCATGATATGGAGCGCGAGGTCGATGGTCTCGCCGAGTTCATCCAGCGTTTCATCCGGGAAACCCACCATGAAATTCACCTGGCAGTGGATTTTGGTTTCGCTCAGCCGGCGGGACACTTCCTTGACCTCGTCCACCGTCTGGTTTTTTCTAATCCGCTCCAGAATGCGGGGCGCGCCGGATTCGATGCCCGGCATGGCGTAGATCATGCCGCACCGTTCCATCTTCTTCAAATCGACGCGCAACAGATCGTTGACGCGGCCCTGCACGCCCCAGGTGAATTTGCCGTTGATGCCTTCGGCGATGTCCGTCGCCCACTTGGCATTGACCAGGAACTCGTCATCAAAAAGCAGAATGTGATCCAGGTTGAACTGGTCCACCGTCCAATGCAGATCGTCCAGCACCCGTTTGGGCGACATCATCCGGTACTTCGAGGTCAGGATGGGTTGCGAGCAATAGGTGCAGGGGAACGGGCACCCCCGGCTGGCGATGAAGGACAGCAGGCGCGACACCCCTGGATAGAGATACGAGGAAGGCGTGGTGTATTCTTCCACATCCACCAGATGCCAGGGCATCCGTGGCAGGCTGTCCAGTTCCAGCGGCGTACCTGCCGGTGTGGAATAAATCCGGCCGTCTTTCTTGAACGTCAGCGCCGGAACTTTCTCCAGATCGGGCGACGGGCCGGTGATTTCATCCACCAGCATTTTGAAGGCGACTTCGCCCTCGCCGCGGATGACGTAATCGATGTAGGGCTTGGCGACGGTTTGGGCGGGATACAGGGTGGCGTGGAGACCGCCCCACACCACGGGCACGCTCAGGCGCGCCTTCACAAATTTACTTATCTCAATACCATGATAAATTTGGGTGCCGGTCAGGCTGGTGATGCCGACGACGCGGGGTTGCGTCTTGAGAGCGGATTCGAGGTCGCCCCAGAAATCGTCCGTGGCGCGCTGGTCGATGATCTGGACCGAGTAGTCCTCCAAAAGAGGCCCGGCGATCGCCAGCAAAGACAACGGCGCGGTGATGGTGACCCCGCGAATGTCGTTTCCGGATGTAGGAAATACCAGAAGAATGTCAGCCATACCCCCCCTCCAGGTTGCCAACGGATTGTGAAAATTGGCATGCCACAATTTAAAACATTTGATTTTCCGATACAATGAAATTAACGGATTTCGATTGTTTTTTTCGTTATCCCAGGTTGACGGTTCCATTGTATAGGAGCGAAGCCGGGGCAACCCATAATGGGTAAATCAACCCTCAATACAACAGTGTTGCGGGCTCGCGCCCAGGGCCTCAATGCCCTTTTATATCCGGCTGATCCGGTCCGTTTTATCGGCCTGTCGAGAGCCGCGGGGGAGGGACCGAAACCGCCCCGGCCCAGATTTTTTTCCCAAATACCGAATTTTTTGTTAAGGATTGAAAACGGAATCCGCCACCCCGGCGAACCCACAACATCCGAACTGTTATACCGTCATCAGGACCTGGACTTTTAAAATCAAAATGGGAGGAGAGGCATGAATCAGGAAGGCAAGCAAGCAGAGGGAGGGGAAATGGCGTATTCCCCTATGCTGATCACCAAAAATGGCAAGTACTATTTCCACATCCGGGAGTTGAGTCTGATTTCCAGCGGCGATTCGGTGGAGTCCGCCTACCGGAACCTGCTCAAAGACCAGCAAGCCAAACTGGAAACATTCCGGGAAATCGACGGCATGGATCATGTGCCCCCTCCCCAGGGAAATGTTCTGAATCAGACCGAAAAACTCATCCTCGGCAATTACAAGATGCGGGTGATCTTGGATTTCATGAAATACACCGTCATCGCTCTCATCTTCGCCTTCGCCTTCCAGTTTGCTGCAAAGGGAGTGCTGTCGCACGTTAGAAGCATGATGCACATGGAAATGCTGGCCGCCAAGATTAAAATCAAAGAACATTTACTCAATCCTGAAAAAATCAAACGAAACAACGAAACTTTAATGAATGGAATCCAGAATTATCGGCCCACCATCGAAAAGTTTCTGACTCTCGTTCCGGTTGAGAGCCGGGGTACTCAATCGGAACTCACAGGCGGCAAAGCCCCTTGAAATAGTCCGGCTTGCGGAGCCAAACAATAAAACAGGCCATGCCTACCACTCCAATCAGAATGTGCCCATACAATAAAAAATGATAGGGCGAATCGTATTTGAAAAGAATTTCGTGCCTGCCCGGTTCCAGAGGAATCGCCTGAAAATTCGGTGGAACTTTCTCAATGGGCGTTTCCTTTCCGTCCACCCAGGCCTTCCAGTTGGGATCGTAATTTTCCAGTCGCCACAACGCACCCTCCTCGCGCATGTCCACCTGCACTTTCAACTCGCTCACGTTTGCGGAAGGATACGGAGTGACTTCTCCGGACTTGTGCGGAGATTCTGCGTTCGAAGAAATTCTCCAGTCGCGCCCTTTTGGCAACAGTTGAAACAGGGGTCCGGCATGGTGATTCAGGTCATCTTCATCAATCAAATATTTTTGTGACAAATCTTCCGCATTTACGGGAAACAGGTTTTCCCGGAGCAGAAAGCCCGCAAAATCCTTTTGCAGGTAAAATGCATAAGCCGGATGGTGCACACTCCAGGCCGCTTCCTTGTTCAGAAACGGATAAAGGTTGAACGGCATGGGGGACTCCCGCGAAGGGTACACGCTCCAGGCCATGGGATAGGAAAACTTTTTTATTTTCTGAGGTTCCACTTCCGGAAACTTTGTGTAGGCAAGGGTGTTTATGGAAAACCCTCCCAACTGCACTATCGTGATCAGCAGCAACCAGGATCCGCACATATTGATGAAGTCGGGCTTCCGGTATTGAACCAGTAAACTGATCAAAAGCAAAAGAAGAACAGACAGAAAAAGAAAAACCGTCAAGCTGATACTGGAAAAGTAAACCAAAAGCAGTGAGGCCGCAATGATCGCACTCATTTTTCTTTTAAAAGAAACTTTCTGATCCAGCAGGGCGGAAAGCCCCAACAGGCCTCCCATCAAAATACAAAACGTCGCCAGTCGCCCGAACGGAAACGGATTTCTCAGCATGTCGAGCACCGGCACGTTTGCGACCATCCATCGCCACGCGGGAGTCTGTTCGCCCAGGCTCAAAACGGCGAGCACCGCCGCCAAACCGGTGAACAGGTGGTTGCGTATCAGAAAGAACGAGGCCAGAAACCCCAGTCCGGGCAGAACACCCAGGTAAAATGTATTGTGCGTGGCGGTGTACACGTTTTCCGGACGATCCTCGAAAAAATCCACGATCTTTTTATAATGCTCAGGAAGAACGGATACGCTGGGGATGTAACTCCTCTCCCCCAGCTTGCCCCCCTGCGTGAAACCGCGCGTCGGCGAAACATAATCCCGGGTCTCGGCATAAGAATAAAACGCGGACCCGGCCGCCAGGATGAACAACACCACCCCCAGCGCAATGGCTTTGGGCTGCCCCAGAAACGCACGCGCTGCGATTAGAAATTGTTTTCTATAATCAGGCCAAATCCCAAACAGACAGGCCAGTGACGCCAGTATCAGAAAAGTGCCGATGGCGATGGAATGATACAGTGGGATGTAATATGCTGCGGACATTCCAAGCAATACGAAAAAAAACACCACGTTTTCGACGCGCCGGGTTTTATAGAAGTGGATCAGGAAAAACAGCAGGTAGGGCAGAAACGTGAGATACATCAAACCTAATGGGCACCCCAGCTCCGACTGGAACATCCCGCCGAACACCATCGAACCGAACCCCAGAAGGCAGATATAAAAATTGGGATTCAAAAGCCGGATCAACAGCAGGGAACCGGTGCAGACATTCAAAAAGGTGAAGACAAAAACCAGGTTGAAAAATTCCCGGCTGGAAAGGTCCAGTCCGAACAACCCAAACAGGTAATGGCAGAAAAAGGTAGGGAAAACATTGAGGAGATTGTTGAATACGGCAATCGGCTGGCCGCCGCCGATATAGGGATTCCAGCCAAACTCGTTCCCCGATTCCAGCCATTGCCGGAGTATGGTCGCAAACAGCTCCGTGGACCAGAAGGAGTCGTGATAGACCCCTGAGTTTCCCAGGACAAAATCATGGTGGATGAAAAGAAAGAGGATGTAACAGCCCAGGGCCGGCAGGGCAAAGGGGCGGGTCAACGGCCAGGCATAAATGGGCAGGAGCGCCAGAACCAGAATCAAGGAAACCGCAATAATAATGGAAAGCATTCTGCTAAATTTAAAAGTTCAAATGATTGCGATTGATTATTGGATTGAATGTGGCCTGCAATCCCTGCCGCCATTCGATAAACCGTTGTCCAATTTCCCTTATAAGAATTAATTTTTGAATATTTTCAAGAATTGGACTTGCGGAATTTTAACCTAATATCAGGTATGCGAGAATTAAAAATTCGGTTACCCAAATATTGTTAAGCTTGAGCTTTCCCGGTTTAGGTATATTTGCCTGGATCAATAAACGCCTGTTTCACATAATGTTGCGGTTGCCACACGGTTCTGAAATAATTGCCGGGCCTGAAGATTCGCGGTATAAATGGAACCGCATGCGAATTTGTTGCCTGTTTGATTAACATCTCCCATTCTCGCCGATCCTTATGACCGACTCCAACGTGGTGTACATCGTCCACGCCATCGACACCGAAGGGCCGCTTTACGAACCGCTCTCCGCCACCTTCGAGCGCCTGCGCGACACCTTCGGCATCGAAATCGATCCCACCCACGCCAACCTGGAGAAGCTGAAGAACAAACAGGTGCCGCTGGACGGGCGCGAGGACGTGGTCGCGGATTTCCTCAATCCCTTCCGCATGAAATACCACGAGACGTGGGCCAGCCTCGAGGCCATGCTGGCGAACATCATGGGCGACAAGTTCCGCCGCGAGCTTCCGGATTCGTTCGGCGGCGGCTGGGTGTACAACTGGCACTGCGTCGATCACGTGGGCTACACCTCCAACCCGCGCCATAAGGACCTCGGATTCCACAACATCTCCGACCGCTACGAGGAGTTCCTCGACAAATACAACAGCCGCGACCGCGACGCCATCGAGTGGCACTTCCACCCCATGTCCACGTACCGGGAGGCCCACCGCTGTGCGACGTCCTACGAAAACTCGCCGCACCTGCACGAGGGACTGTGCCGCAAGATCATCGAACGCCATTTTTTCCCGGTGGTGTTCCGCGCCGGGTTCCACACCGAGCGGCCGGACAGCCACTGGTTCCTCGAGCAGTGGATTCCCTACGACTGCTCCAACATCGCCACCGACAACGCCGAACAGCGCGAAGCGCAGAACGATCTTCGGAACGGACGCTTCGGCGACTGGCGCCGCGCCCCGGCGGACTGGTCCATTTACAATCCGGATTTTTACGATTACCAGAAACCCGGCTCGTGCCGCCGTTACATCGCGCGCTTTTTGAACATCGACAGCCGCGTCGCCCGCATCACGCAGGAGGAAGTGGACAAGGCGTTCCGCCGCGCCGCCGGGGGCGAGCCCACGCTGATGGGCGTGCTCAGCCACGACTACCGCGACATCGCCGTCGAGGTGAACCGGGTGCGCGAGTTGATCGCCGACGCGGCGAAGACGCATCCGCAGGTAAAATTCCAGTACTCCACCGCGCGCGAGGCATTCAAACAGGTAGTGCACAAGGGCCGGCACGAAAAACTTCGGCTCGACGTGAAGCTCGATAAAACCGGAAGCAACTTCCACCTGGAAGTGAGAACGAAGGAAAGCCGGGTGTTCGGTCCGCAGCCGTACCTGGCCATCAAGACCCGGAGCGGCCGCTTCATCCACGACAACTTCGATTTCGGTCTCGACGGCCAAAGCTGGCACTATGTGTTCGATGCCGACAGCGTGCTGAGTTCCGACCTCGATGTCGTGGCCGTCGCCGCCAACAACCGTTTCGGCGACACCTTCCTCGAAACCATTCCGGTCGCACCGTGAGCGCCGACATGGACCGCAGGGAGTACTGGAACCGCAGTTACCTGGAGTACTGGAAACAACGGGTGGAAGAGGCCGACGACCGCGCCGCCGAAAGCAAGGTGATACCCAAAGATCCGGTGACAGGGAGCGACCGGGTGATCCGGGACCTTTTGACGCGTCACCCTTTTCGCAAAGGCAACGTGCTCGAGGTCGGGTGCGCCTGGGGACGCTGGTTCGCTTTCTACCGGGAACACGGACTGGAGGTGCACGGCGTGGACATCTCGACCGCCATGGTCGAGGCGGCGCAAAAGGACTGGCAGGGCAAGGAAGGAATCGGTTCCATAAAAGAAGCCGAGGCCGAGACCCTGCCGTTCGACGACAATGCGTTCGACAATGTCACCTGTCTCGCCGTGTTCGACGCGACTTACCAGCACCGGGCGCTGGCTGAAATGTTCCGCGTCGCCCGGCCCGGCGCGCTCCTCGTGGTGACGGGCAAAGGCGACCGTTATTTTGAAGACGACACCGCGGCCCTGGATGCGGAAGCGGGAGCGCGGCGCAAACAACATCCGAATTTTTTCACCGACATCCCGGCGATGCTGGAACAGGTGACCGCCCAATCGCACAGGCTGCTGTCCGCCTATTACTTTCCGCGGCGCGGGGATTTCGGGCAGAGCCGTTTCGTCACCGATACCGAAGACCCGTTTTACGAATACATGCTGTTTTTTGAAAAAGGGGAGCACCGTTTTTCATTCACTCCGTTCTCCGCGGACCGCTCCCAAACTTTCAGTGCCGTGCGCGGCATCGGCTGAGTCTCCTCGCGCCGGTGCAAACACCGGCCCATCACTTCGGGAACCCGTCATGGACCTGTCCTTAACCCGTCCGGAACTGCTTCAGTTCACCGTCGACCAGCTGAACCATTTCTTTCCCGATCCCCGCCCGGCCCTGCCGGACGAAATGCAGAAGGCCTTCGACCAGTCCCTCGAGCGGCTGGAGCACTGCTTCGCTCATGTACGCAATCCTTATTTCCATAAAGACGGCGCGCCCCGGTTTCATCACCTGAACTCCGACCAGTACGCCATGTACCTGTACACCCTGTCGCGCGTCCTTCACGAAAACGGCGGCGACCCGTCGCTTTGCGAAAAGATTTTCTACCTGAACAAAACCCTGCACGGTCTCGACTGTTTTTTCTCGGTACAACTTCCCGACGTGTTCCTGTTCATGCATCCGCTGGGAACGGTGCTTGGCAGGGCGGAATACGGGAACTACTTTTTCGTCTCGCAGAACTGCACGGTGGGCGACAATTTTGACGGTGAGTACCCGCGGCTGGGGGAAGGCGTGGCGCTGTACGCCGGGGCGTCGGTGATCGGCGCCTGCGACATCGGCGACAACTGCGAGATTGGAGCCGATGCCACCCTTTACAAAAAGAAAGTGGAAAGCGGCAGCAGGGTGTTCGGCAAACATCCCCACAACGCCACCCGCCCTGTTTCCACGGATGTCAAAACCAAACACTTTCGCTGACCCCCGCCATGGCCGCTAAGAAGAAAATCCTCTGCATCGCCTACGGCGGCGGCCACGTGAACATGATCGTTCCCGTCGCCCGTGCCCTCCGTTCCCGGCCGGAGTACAACGTCACCGTGCTGGGGCTCACCACCGCCGGCGCCGTTCTCGAACGGGAGGGCATTCCCCATATCGGCTTCCGCGATCTCGTCCGCGACGGCGACGCCCCGGCTCTGGACATGGGCGAACGGCTGGCGGAAGGCCTCTCCAATCCCGCCGTGCCCCACACAGAGACCGTGGCCTACCTCGGTCTTTCTTACTGGGACCTGGTCCGCAAGCACGGCGAAACCGAAGCGGCGCGGTTGTATGAAGAAAAAAGCCGCCGTGCGTTTTTGCCCACGACGGTGTTCGAACGGTGGTATGGGGAAGTGCAACCCGACCTGGTCGTTGCCACCAACTCACCGCGTGCGGAACGGGCGGCCTTGACGACGGCTTCCGAAATGGGCATCCCTTCGGTGTGCATCGTCGATTCCTTCGCACTCATCGAATACGAATGGATTCGTGAGAACGACTACGCCACCAAAGTCTGCGTGTGGCTCGATTCCATCAAGGACTTCCTGGTGAAAAAAGGCCGGAACGCGGAGGACATTTTGATCACCGGTAACCCGGCCTACGATTTTCTTGCAGGGGAGAATCTCGCACCGCAGGCCGAGGAGCTTCGGAAACGGAAAGGCTGGAATGGACGTAAGGTCATTTTATGGGCCTCCCAGTTCCTTCCTGCGGTGCACCCGCGTACAGGAATACAAGGCGACCCCGATCTGCCACGCAAGGTGGATGCCGCGCTGTTCGATATGCTGGAACGCCACCCTGACTGGCAGCTGGTCCTTCGCCTGCATCCCAGCGAAACGCGCCCGCTCGCATCCCTGCCGGACCGCGCGGAGTTCAGTCCATTGACCGACGACCTCAACGTGCTGTTGAAAGCCACCGATGCGGTGGTCTCGTTCACCTCGACCGTCGGGGTCAAGGGCATGCTGCTGGGCGTCCCGTTCATCACGCTCGATTTTTCCGTGTATGCCGACGACGCGCCGTTTTCTCAACTGGGCCTCGCCCGCGGGGTGAACAAGCTCAACGACCTGGAACCGGTATTGGCGGAAGTACTGGAAGAACTCTGGAAGCCCTCCGTGTCTCTTCCCCATTTCGGACGCGCCACGGAAAACATCATGGATGTCATTGCATCCCTTCTTGACGGAAAAAAGGGTTGATACCCTGATGCGTTCGCATGCCCTCTTCCCCTTCCCCATTGCCTTTCCGTCATTTCGCGTTATTCTAAACATTCATGTTTTTCTGCAGGAAACCACGAACCACGAAAAGTAACAGGAGACCATGCGCGCCCTGATCATCGGCACCGGGTCGATCGGTACCCGGCATGTGGAGAACATCCGCGAACTGTTTCCGGAAACGGAGTTTGTATTTCTGCGGCGGGAAGCGGTGCGCGATGCCCTGGCGGATGCCTGCCAGGCGGAAGTCGTCGCCAATTTTTACGAAACCCTGAAGCCGCGTCCGGATTTCGCCGTGGTCGCCACCCCCTCCGGCCTGCACATGGACGCCATCACCCCACTGGTCGAGGCGGCGATTCCGTTCTACCTGGAAAAGCCCGCCGTCACCAGGCAGTCGGACGTCGATGCCCTGCGCCGCCTGCTGAAGGAAAACAAGTTCAGCGGACCCACGTTTGTCGGTTGCAACCTGCGGTTCCTGGAATCCATCGTGCGCATCCGCGATATTTTGAAAGAAGGTTCGCTGGGTACCGTGGTGCGGGCGCAGTTGACGGTCGGCCAATGGCTCCCGGACTGGCGCAAGGCCCAGGACTACCGGCAGAGTTACAGCGCGCGGAGCGACCTGGGAGGCGGGGTGATATTCGACCTCATTCACGAATTCGATCTGGCGCGCTATTGGTTCGGTGAATTCGAACACGTCACCGGCCATTCCGGGAAATTCAGCATGCTCGATATCGATGCGGAAGACACCGCCACAATTCTGCTCAAAAAGAAAGAAGGTCCGCCGCTGGTGACGATCAACATGGATTACGTGTCCCGCCAGCCCGTGCGGCGGTACGAACTGGTGGGCGACCGCGCGACCCTGGCCTGGGATCTGGGAGAACGGACCCTGAAAAAAATCGGTGCGCGTGAAATCGAGATCATCGATTGCGGCGATTCCGGTTTTGACATGGTTGATTCCTACAGAACGGCGATGCGGCATTTCATCCAGTGCGTCGAGACCCTGCAACCGACCTGCCTGGACGTTGCCGACGGATTGAAAACCACCGAACTGGCCCTCAAAGCCAGGCTGGGAGTGGGCTTGTGACCACCATCGCCACCATCTGCGCCCGCGGCGGTTCCAAAGGGGTGCCCGGAAAAAACATTCGACCCGTCCTCGGCCGGCCGCTGATTGAATACACCATCGAGCAGGCGAAAGCGTGCACGTTGATCGACCGGGTCTACGTGTCCACGGAAGACGAAGAGATCGCCGACGTGGCGCGCCGGGCGGGAGCAGAAGTACCGTTTCTGCGTCCGGCGGAACTCGCCACCGACAATGCGGCCAAGATTCCCGTCATCCAGCACCTGGTGGACGGCGTTTCCAGAATGGGCGTGAACGTTCGCACCATTGTCGATCTCGATCCCACCTCCCCCCTGCGCGAGGTGGCGGACATCGAAGCCTGCATCGCCCTGCTGGATGATGAAACCGATGTGGTCATCACCGGGTACGAGGCGGAAAAAAATCCCTACTTCAATATGGTCGAGCAGCAGGCGGACGGTTATTATAAACTGGTGAAGACCCCCGACGGAGCGCTGGCAACCCGGCAGACCGCCCCGAAAGTGTTTGCCATGAACGCTTCGATTTACGTCTGGCACCGAAACACCTTGTCCAAAGGGTTGTGGGAAGGCCGCGCCCGGCTGCATGCCATGCCGCGCGAAAGATCGATCGACATCGATTCGCCCATCGACCTCAAGCTCGTTGAACTTTTGATGCAGGAAAAACGTGAAACATCCTGATCCCAACTTTTCCCTGGATGGCAAAACGGTTCTTCTTACCGGAGGCGCGGGCATACTGGGAAGCCGGTTTTCGCTGGCCCTGGCCGGGAGGGGAGCCCGCGTGGCGGTGGTGGACCGCGATGCGGAAAAAGCGGACGAGGTGACCGCCGCGGTGAATGCCGTCCATCCGGATGCGGCGCGTGCGTATCCCGCCGACATCACCAACAAGGACGCGCTGGTGTCGCTCAACCACAAGATCGAAGCGGAGTTCGGTCTGGTTAACGTGCTCATCAACAACGCCGCCTTCAAGAGCCCCAACTTCTTCGAGCCCTTCGAGACGTTTCCGCTGGAAGACTGGAACCAGGTGATGGAAGTCAACACCACCGGCGTCATGCTGGGGTGCCAGGTGTTCGGGTCCGCCATGGCCGAACGCGGGAGCGGCAGCATCATCAACACGCTTTCCATATACGGCATCACCGCACCGGACCAGCGCATTTACGAAGGCTCGGAATACGAAGGCCGCGCCATCAACACCCCGGCGGTGTACAGCACCAGCAAGGCAGCGGTGTGGGGCCTCACTAAATACCTCGCCGCCTACTGGGGCGGCAAGGGCGTGCGGGTGAACGCCGTCACCCCCGGCGGCGTGTTCAGCGGGCAAAACGATACGTTCGTTCAGCGCTACAGCCAGAAGGTCCCGATGGAGCGCATGGCCGAGCCGGACGAGATGTGCGGGGCGGTGCTGTTTCTCGCATCGGATGCCTCGTCCTACATGACGGGACAGAACCTGGTGGTCGATGGCGGGTGGACGGTATGGTAGAAAACAAGCGTTGCTTCATCATCGCCGAAGCGGGAGTCAATCACAATGGAGAGGAACGGCTCGCCTTCCAGCTCATCGATGCCGCCGCCGATGCCGGGGCCGATGCTGTCAAATTCCAGACCTTCCGCGCCGACAAGCTGGCCACCCCTTCCGCCAAAACCACCGGCTACCAGAAGCACCTGACCGGCCAGGACAGCCAGTACGAGATGCTCAAAAAACTCGAGCTCTCCACGCAAATGCACCAGCAACTCAAGGCCTACAGCGAAAAACGGAAACTCGAGTTCATGTCCACGCCGTTCGATCATGAATCGGTGGATTTCCTGATGAAGCTCGGCATGAAACGGTTCAAGGTGCCTTCGGGGGAAATCACCAACCTGCCGTTTCTGGAACACATCGCGTCGAAGGGCCTGCCCGTCATCCTGTCCACAGGCATGGCGACACTTGAAGAGGTGCATGACGCAGTGGAAACCATTCGCAGCACCCGCGCCCGTTCGGGATTCCCGGAACCGCTGGCGGAGATGCTCACCATCCTGCACTGCACATCCAACTATCCCGCCGCGTTCTCCGACGTCCACCTGAACGCGATGGTGACGCTGAACGCGGAACTCAGCCTGCCCGTCGGGTATTCCGACCACACCGTGGGCACCCTGCTCGCCCCGGTGGCGGTGAGCATGGGAGCGACCATAATCGAAAAGCATTTCACGCTGGACCGCCATCTGCCCGGACCCGATCACGCCGCGTCGCTGGAGCCGGACGAATTGAAGGAACTCGTACACCACATCCGCTCCATCGAAGAAGCGCTGGGCTCCAAACTCAAACAACCGACCGAATCCGAATTGCCTGTACGCGACGTGGTGCGGAAGAGCGTCACCCTGTCGCGTGCGCTCAAGGCCGGGACCGTCCTCACCCGGGACGACCTGGTGTTGTTGCGGCCGGGCACCGGGATTCCTCCAAGGGACATGAACAAGGTGATCGGTAAAAAACTTCTGCTGGACTGCCCGGCCTTCCACACCCTGTACTGGCCGGACCTCGAGCCATGAGGAAAATTCTCTACGTCACGGGCACCCGCGCCGATTTCGGCCTTCTTCGCTCCACCCTGGAGAGCGTTCATCGCGATCCGGATCTCGACCTCGCGCTGTGCGTCACCGGCATGCACCTGTCCGAACACTATGGCAACACGGTGAAGGAAATCGAGTCCAGCGGCCTGCGCATCGCCGCACGCGTGCCGGTGGCCCTGGATGAAACGTCCGGAGCCAGCATGGCCCGCGCCCTGGGATCGGAACTCATCGGCATGGTCGATGCGTTTGAATTCGAGCGGCCGGATGCGGTGCTGGTGCTGGGCGACCGCGGGGAACAGCTGGCCGGCGCCCTGGCAGCGATCCACCTCAATCTTCCCGTTGTCCACCTGCACGGCGGCGAGCGGTCGGGAACGGTGGACGAACCGGTGCGCCATGCGATTTCCAAACTGGCGCATTACCACTTCGTCGCCACGGAAACGTCTTTCGATAGACTGGTGAAAATGGGGGAACGCAGGGACCGTATCTTCATCACCGGGGCACCCGGACTCGACGGCTTGAAAGAACTGGTCCGGCACACCCGCAAAGACTTGTGCGCGGCGGAAGACCTGGACCCCGCCCAGCCCGTCGCGCTGGTCCTGTTTCACTCCGTCGTTCAGGAAATCGACAGCATGGCCCGGCAGACGGTTCACCTGATGGAAGCGCTGGTGGAAAACGGTGTTCAGGCGGTGATCCTGCTGCCCAACGCCGATGCGGGAGGCAACCATATTCGCGGTGTCATCGAGCAGTACCGCAACCAAAAGGGATTGCGGGTGCGGGTGCACATGCCGCGCGAGGAGTTTGTATCGTGGCTGGCGTGCGCCGACGCCATGGCGGGCAACTCCAGCAGCGGCATCATCGAGGCGGCGAGTTTTGGATTACCGGTGGTGAACATCGGCACCCGGCAGGCGGACCGCGAACGCAATGCCAACGTGATCGACGTCCCCGCCGAAAAAGAAGCGATTTCCGACGGACTCCGCCGCGCGCTGGAATCGGATTTCTCCGTCATCGAAAACGTGTACGGGAAAGGCGACGCCGGCAAACGCATTGTCGAACTGCTCAAAACCATTCCCCTCGATCCCGCCATCCTGCAAAAATCCAACACCTATTAACCTGTCCGGATCAGGAAGAAGCGCTCACCTCCGGGGCGGTGTCCTTCATGGCCGCGCGAACCCCAGGCAAACGGATTCCACTCAGCCACCACAGCAATCCCGCTCCGCCCAACAGACCTGTCACGATGTGCAGGATAACGAGGGTGGGGTACAGGGACCGAAACTCGAATTCCACCGTGTGTTGCCCGGCCGGAACGGACACCGCCTGGAAATTGGGAGACACGCGCGTGATGGGAACTGCGTTGCCGTCCACGGTCGCGGTCCAGCCGGGATGATAATTTTCCATCCGCAGCAGGTAGGCGTCGGAAGGAAGGTCGAGGTCCACCGTGACCCGGTTGGAACCGGGATTGTGACTCTGGATCAGCGTGCCGCCTTTTTCCACCACAGGCTGGCTTGCCTTCACTCCGCTCTCCGCCAGTTGCACGCTGGAGAAAAGGGAAATATGGGCGGCGTCGATCACCAGTTTGAAAAACGGCTGGGTGACCGGTTGCCCCAGCGCGAACGTATAATAGTGATGGGTCTTGTCCGGAACAGCCTCTTCCAGCTTGAGTTCCTGAACAAACTGCCACGAGCGGCCGTTTTCACTTTGCCACACTTCCACGCTCCCGCCTTTCCAGGAACCCAGCCACGGCCAGGATTTGATCTCCAGGCGGTCCGGAGAGAATCCCTCCTCGAGAGAAAATGAAAACCAGACCTGCTGTGTTTTTGCATTCCCCGTTTCCCCGGTCTTCTCCGGCATTCCACTCATGCCGGTGACCTGCATCAACGGCCGGTCCAAATTCAGAATTCTTTTCAAAGCGGGAAGCACCAATGCCTCCGGATCGGCATGGTTTCCGGCGGGAAGCGCGTAGAACAAATTCCCCTCCGCCTGTTTGAGCTCAAGGTTTTTATGATAGAAGGGATTGGCGTAAGCAATCTCTTCATCGAGGAATCGCTGGCGCAACAGGAACCAGGTCAGGTCCTTCTGCAGCCAGAGCATGGTGTCGGGAAACTTGTTCGCCCAGATGGCTTCCTTGTTGTACGTGGATTTCATATATTGCGGGACGGGAATACTCTCTTCCGGCCGGACCTGCCAGGTTGCAGGATACACAATGGGGTCCATCCTGTATTGGCGGGGATAATCGAATTTGCCCCAGAACGGGCTTTGGGGAAGCGGGTGTTTGCGCGTGACGTCGATCAGGTCATACGCGTGAAACGCCAGCAGGACCGCGAGGCACACGACAGGAGCCCCTGCCTTCGGGATCCACCGGCTGGCGGCAAAAAGTATCAGCACCATGCCCGCCAGCATGAATTTCATCTGAAGGTTCCAGGTCCACTCGTCCCAGAAGAGGCCCGCCCAGAACACCGCTCCCAGCATCACCGCCAGGATTTTCCTGAGCGGCGTGGCCCCGCTGCTCTTAAGCGACAGCAAACCCGCCAGCGAAACCGTCAGCAGGAAAAAAGCCGCGAGGCGCGCAAACATGAAGGTGTGCCTCAGGGTGTCCCCCAGCGGCAGGAAACCCCGCAACCATTCCCACAGGGGCAGGCCGAAAATATCCTTCGCGGAAATCACCACCAGAAACAGGGACAGGATCATGAACAGGCGGTTTCCTCCGACAATCAGCGACGCCACCACGGCAATGCAGGGAATCAGGCCGATGTAGTAAGCGCTGTGCAGGTCCGTCATGCTCGTCATGCGTGGATGGATCAACATGCTGTAAGCGTGCCAGGGCACCGACACCCCCTTTTGGTGCGTGTAATCGGTCGTCTTGGCATCGTTGGTGGAATAGCCCCGGGTGGGGGAGGCGTAATCCTGGATCTCGGCGTAATTGAAAAACATCGGGCCGGCCGTCGCGGCCATCAGCAGCAACGCCGGCGGGATCACCCATAGCTGCTTTCGCAGCGTCTGTCCCAAAGAACGCACCTCGGCGCGTACGGACACGTCTTCCCGCAGCCCCGCCGCCAGCCAGGCCGCAAGCAAAAACATCAATAACGTGTATGCCATGTAAGTCGGAATGTAATAGTTGACCGACATCCCCAGGAAAACCGCAAACAGGAGAAGCGGCGGCCAGGTGCGTTCCCGGTAATAATTGATGAGAAAGAACAGCATGTAGGGAAGAAAACTCAGAACGTAAATCACCACGCCCTGTCCGAGTTCCACAAAGAACAAGCCGCCGAACAGCAGGGTTGTCATTCCCAGCAGGCAGACCCAGCTGTCCCGGTACAGCAGCCGGAACAGCAAAAGCGCCCCGGTGCAGATGTTGAGGTGCCCGAACGTCCAGATCAGCTTGAAGTTCTGCGTGGAATCGAACGGCAGGCCCAGCGATTTGAACAACCAGGCGAAAAAAACCGAGGGAAGGGAAGAAAGGACATTGTGGTACAGCGCAAATGGCTGGCCCGCGCCGATAAAAGGGTTCCATCCCAGAGGTTCGCCGCTGTACACCCATTGCTGAATGATGGCCGACCAGCCTTCCAGGTTCCACGCGGTGTCGTGGTAGGTCATCCGGTTTCCGGCCACAATGTCCCAGTGAAGCCACAGGAACAGAATATAAAACGACAGAACGATGGGGGTGAGGCGGCGGGTTTGCGGCCAGGCGAGGACGGGACTCAGCACCATGAACAGGATCACGCCCAGGGCCAGGAAAATTTCAAAATCGGGGGAACTCAAACGGTCTCCTCTTGATTGAAATCCGTATGCGCACCGTTTCTATTAATGTAATGGGGGAATGACAAAATGAAAAGAACTAAGAGGAACGGACTTTTGCAAAGCTGGAACTATGAACTGGATTCCCCGCGGTATTGATCGATGCGGTCGCACACGTGCTCGGCGAAAGGAAAGGCGCAGGTGAATCCGGGAGAGACGGCGTTGAGGATGTGAAGCGAGCGGGCGTCGCCCTCCAGCAGGAAATCCATCACCAGCGAGGGTCCCCGCAGGTCCACCAGTTGCGCCCGGATGCCGGGTGCGCCCCAGGTTTTGTACTGCCCCGGCCGCACACCGCGCGCCATGCGCGCCGCCTGGCGAACCATGTACGGCGCATACTGTTTTTTCATTTCCTCCAGCGCCAGCCGGCGAAAATCGAAATCCGAGTGCAGGGCCAGGCTCAACTGGCGCAGGCAGATGTCCGCCATTTCCCGCAATTTGAAATTTTTGAATCCACCGTAATGTTCCCGCCAGAATGCGGGGATGGCCGTGGGCCCGATCTTGGCGCGTCCGTCCACCGTCACCGTGAAATGAACTCCGAGGAACGGTTGCTTCAAATCCGGCACCGGATAGATGTGAGTTTGAAGCGCGCCTGCCGGTTCGCTGGAATAAAGGTACAATCCCTTGAAAGGCAGGATGCGGTAATGCTGCGAGAACCCGAACTGCTGCGCCACGGAATCCGCATGCAACCCGGCGCTGTTGACGACGTAACCGCACTCGATGGAACCGGTCTCCGTTTTCACCACCCCGTTTCGCCATTCGGCGAAGCCTTCGCCCAGGCGCAATTCGATGCCCGCATCGATCACTTCCCGCTCCAGCGCGTCGACCACTTCCGAAGGGTCGACGGTGGACGTGGTCGGTGAAAACAGGGCGCGTCCGCAGGTGCGCACTCGCGGCTCGATTTTTTTCGCCGCGTCTTCCGTCACCGGCTCCAGCTGAACGCCGTTCTCCCTGGCGCGGCGCAACAACTCGTCCAGGCCTTCCAGTTCGGATTCGTTTTTGGCGACGACCAGCTTGCCGCATTTGCGGATGGCAAGCCCGCGTTCCTCGCAGAATTCGGTCAGGCGGCGGTTGCCGTCGCGGGTGAAGCGGGCCTTCAGGCTGTCGGCGGTGTAATAAAAACCCGCGTGCAGCACCCCGCTGTTGCGGGTACTCGCGTGTGCCCCGCACCGCGTTTCCTTTTCCAGCACGACAACCCGCGCCGCGGGAAACCGCCGCTTCAGTTCGCGCGCCACCGACAGGCCGATGACGCCGCCTCCAATCACCACGTAATCCGCAGTCATGAGTTCCACGCGAAAAAATGAGAAGGGACCGGTTCGCTTCCAATAGCACTCGGCGAAACGGGCGCACCATCGTATCCAAAACAATCCATGCTGGCAAAGGAATTCCCCCGCACCCGTTTCAATTCCAATTGATCCCCTATGGCAATTGCGTTATTTTTGTCAGGAATCATCCCGCTCGTTTCATAAAGCAGCGAGCCGCCAACCCCGGCCCGGGTCCGCAAGGCGCCCTCATCCCTTTCCCCCGACTCCATGGCCCGATCGACAGACATTCTGGACCGGATCCACATCGCGGGCTTTTTTCTCTTTCTCCTCTTCTCACCGTTTTCCATATCGCTGACCACCATCGCATTGTTCATCGGTTTCCCGGCCTGGGTTTTGCGCCATGCCCTTTCTCAGAGCTGGAAAGAAATGCGGTTTCCCCTGGCGGTGCCGTTCCTTCTGTTCATCGCCGCATCCACGATTGCCATTTTCACCGCGCATGCTCCGGCGGTGAGCGCGGTGCAGGCGAAAAAGTTCGGCGAGCCCCTGATCGTTTTCTGGACGCTGAACACCCTGCTTTCCACCGCACCGCAAAGAGTGTTTGCCGACCTCGCATCCTGGTTGCGCAGGCGCAATACCGAAAGCCGCCTGGCAACCCGCGTAACGAAATGGGTATCGCTGGATTCTCCCACACTGTGCGTCATTGTGCTGGGTCTGGCGGCGGCGGTGTCCGGCCTGGTCGGGTATTACCAGCACTTTGTTGCTCTGGATGTGTATGGTCCGCGCGCACGGGGCCCGTTCGGTTCCGTCAACACCTACGCCCAGATGATGATGTTGAGCGGGCTCCTCCTCGCTTCGCGGGGATTGTTCCTGAAGGACCGGCGCGTCGCGGCAGGGGTCGCTTTGGTTTGCGTCGTCGGGGGCCTGGTGTGGACGCTCTCGCGCGGGGCGTGGATGGGGTTTCTAATCGGGTTCTGTTTTCTGTTGTTTATCCGCAACCGCCGCCTCTTTTTTGGCCTGGTCGGTGCCACGGTGTTGATCGTGGCTCTCCTGCCCGGACCGATGCAACGCAGTCTCTTGAATTACGAACTGGATGCCGAACGCAACCTGTTCCTGTTCGACCAGAGCATGCAGGATCGCGTTGACATCTGGCGCGCGTCGGTCGAAATCTTCCAGGATCACCCGCTGACCGGTTGCGGATTCCGTTGCAGTGTGGAGATAACGGAACACTACCCGCACCACCCCATACTGAAACGTTTTCGTGCCGCACACAGCAACGTGCTTCAACTGATGGTGGAAACCGGTGCGATCGGCCTCGTCGCGTGGCTGGCTATCTGGTTTTTTTATTTCAAGTATGTGTTTCAGGGGTTCCGCCGAGTGTGGCGAAACGCGGCGCCGGACTGGCCGCGGCTGGGAGGGATTGCGGCGGTGCTGGCTTTTCACACCTACGGGCTTGTAGAATCCAATTTCTTTGACTCGGAAGTCGCCATGCTGACCTATTTCATGATGGGCCTGAGCCTGGCGACTCCCGCGGCCAGCAACAACCCGGGAAAAACCGGATGATCAGCGACTGAATTCCATCTTCATTTTCCGGCTCATTTCACGTGTGAGGGGAAACACCTTGGCCGGTATGCCGGAAGCCATGCATTGCGGAGGAATGTCCTGGGTCAAGGTTGTGTGTTCAAGAATGTAGCAATCGTCCCCGATATTGACTCCAGGATGGATCACCGAATGGGAGCCGATGATCACCCGGTTGCCGATGACCGTGCCGACGTCTCCCATGAACTTGCGGGGAACTTCCTCCGTGCGCCGCCCGAAGCTCAGCACCACCTCCTCGCCCAGCATCACCTGGTTGCCGATGATGACATCGTGGGGCACGTAGGACCGCGCGCCGATTTTCACGCGGTCGCCGATCTGCACGTGGCCTTCGATGATGACCCCATTGTCAAGTTTCACATCATTTCCCAACCGCGTGTTGCCCCGCACCACCACGCCCTTCCCGGCATGGAAGTTGTCGCCGATCACCACGTCCCCGTAAATCAGGCTCATGGAGCGGATCACCGCGTTGTCGCCGATACGCGCTTTCAGACAATGATCCCGGTACTGGAAACCGAGGCGGACGCGATCCTCGATCAGGCAGTTGCTGCCCAGGGTGGCAAAATGTTCCATATTCGAAAATGAATGTATGGCGCTCTCCGCCGGTACCGGTCCTTCATTCCGGTACGATGCAGACCCTTGCCGGGTGGTTCCGGCAATCCAAATGTCTGTTTACTTGGTTGGGGTTTCCTTTTATGCTGACCGCATGCGGCCTCACGATTCCGCTCCGCCGGTGCGGATACAACTTGCGACGGAAACATGGACCTGACGTTCATCATTGTAACCTACAATCATGGTGACTGTCTGGAGAAATGCCTGCAATCGATTCAGGATTCCGTAAAGGACGCGCATTATGAAGTCCTGGTGGTGAACAACGCGCGGCAGGATCGTTTGGACGACTTTGAAACCCGGTTTCCGAATGTCCGCGTGACCACCAACCGGAAAAACATCGGCTTCGCCCGCGCCTGCAACCAGGCTGCACGGGAAGCCCGGGGCGGACTGCTGGTTTTCCTGAACCCGGATGCCCGGCTGCACGAAGGGGCGGTGGACGCATTGCGGAATCAACTGGAATCGGATCCGGGTATCGGGATCGCCGGCCCGAAAGTGCTCAATCCGGATGGAACCGTGCAGGCATCCTGCCGCCGGTTTCCACGGCTGTGGACGGGCCTGTTTCATCGACGTTCGTTGCTCAGCCTGTGGTTTCCCGGAAATCGTTTCACGCGCGAATACCTGATGCTGGACTTCGATCATGCGACCACGCGCGACGTCGACTGGGTGTCGGGATGCTGCATGATGATTGTCCGGGATCGATTCCGGGAACTGGGTGGATTCGACGAGCGGTATTTTCTGTTTCATGAAGATGTGGATTTGTGCCGCACGGCATGGCAGGCCGGGTACCGGGTGGTGTACCATCCGGAAGCGGTCGTCACCCACGACATCGGGGCCGGCAACCGCAACCTGCCTGCCCTGGTGATCGTCAGGCGCCACCGCGGCATGGCGCACTACTGGAAAAAACACATGCGGCCCAACCCGGTGGTTTACGGGCTGGTGAGCATGGCGATCGGTCTGCGCTGCCTTCTGCAGCTGATAGGTACAAGGTGGAAGTGATGTCCATCAACTCTCCCATTTCACTGGGAATACACCTGATGGCGTTTGCCGGAACGCTGGGCGCGTCCCTGTTTCTCACCTGGTGGGTGACGCGGTTCTTGAAAGGCACACATCCCCTCGCAAAGTTCCTCCTCATCCATTCCCGCGCCCACAAAGACAAGGAAGAAGTCAGCCCCTTTGGCGGCCTGGCGGTGATCGCCTCTTTTCTTTTCGTTCTGTGGTCGTGTTTTTATCTCGGGGCCCTGCACAATCACTACATGACTTCGTTTCTCCTGCTGACCGTAGGAGTGCTGGCAATGATCCTTTTGGGGTTTGTGGACGATTTGGTGAACCTCAAGGCGCGGTTCAAACTCTGCGTGCAGGTTCTCATCGCGCTGTTCCTGGTGCTCAACGGGATGGCGGCCAACCAGGTCGGGGTTTTGGACTGGGCCTGGCTGGGCGCCGGGTGGACGCTGTTGTGGATCGCGGGCATCTCCAACGGCTTCAACCTGGTGGACGGACAGGACGGCCTGTCCGGCGGGCTGGCCTTTCTCACCTGCGTGTTTGCGGCGATGGTGTTCTGGGACCGGGGCATATTTGAAGCGTCGTTTCTGGCCGCGACACTGGCAGGCAGCGTGCTCGGGTTCCTGTTCTTCAATTTCCCGCCCGCAAAAATTTACCTTGGCAACACCGGCAGCCTTCCCCTCGGCCTTCTGGTATCTCTCGTTTTCGTCAGTGTCTGGATGCGGGGTTTTCAGGACGAAGTGTATTTCATCCTGCCCATTTCCATGCTGGTGGTGCCGATCAGCGATACGGTGTTCGCGTTTTTCCGGCGTATTTTCAAAGGCGAGAGTCCCTTCGCACGCGACGCAGACCACCTGCACCACCGCCTTGTGAAACTGGGCTTCACCGACCGCCAGTCCATCTCCATCCTGTTCGGGGTGACGCTGTATTTCGATCTGATCACCCTGATTTATACCAGCAACATCGACCGCATCCCATTTTTCACGCTTCTTTTCCTGCTGTTTCTGGTGTTGAACGTCAGCCTCCTTATCCTGACGCTGATCCATTTTGAATACACCCGGAACGGCGACCGCCTGTTCATGCGGCGGCTGGTGCCCAGTCCCTACCCGCTGATCGCGTGCCTGGTGGCGTTGAACGTCGGGTTCATTATCGGGACCTGGTGAGGGTTTCCATAAACCAAGATTGACTTGAGGAGTCCATGGCAAACTGGTACATGCTCACCCTGGTGGGACGCGACGGGCCGGGCATCGTCGCCGCCGTCAGCCGGGTTTTGTATGAAATTTGAGGTTAGCCTGTGTCCAGTCCATGGTTACGCATGCAAAAAGGACTTTTAAGGAACGTTGTTTCCTAAGCAGTTGACTCACTTCCTCATTTGGCACCTTTCGAATCTGACGGCATAACCAATGAAAACTAAAGGGCTTACACACAAACAAAAACGATTTATTGAAGAATACTTGATAGATTTGAATGCGACTCAGGCAGCCATCAGAGCCGGATATTCCCGGAAAACGGCCAATGTTCAAGGGTCACAAAACTTAACAAAACTTAGTATTCAGGCGGAAATTCAAAGGGGGCTGGATGAGCGCTCTAAACGATTGGAAACGCGCCGCGAACGACTTCTCAATGAGCTTTCCAGCATAGCTTTCACAAACATCTCGGATGTTTGCACTTGGGGACCAGAGGGCATTCACCTAAAACCTATGGAAGAACTGACTCCGGAACAAAAAGTGGGTATTTCTCAAATCACTTTTTCGTTCGATAAAAATGGCAAGGTGATTGGCGTTAAAATGCACAATAAACTTCGGGCTCTACATTTATTGGCAAAACATATGGGTATTTACCCCAAAACCCGAAAGCATCTTAGGCGTTAACTTTCAATGTATTAACCTGACAACCATCCCGTTTTTCGTCTTTATGTTTTCAGTATCCAAAAGTTGCTTTAAATTCATATTAATTCTTAAATCAGTTATGAAATGGACGCACTCAAAAGGCGTTGATACATTCCGGTCAAGTAAATTTCGAAAACCGCGGGCTTTCTTCATTTACAAAACCCCGGTTGAAGGAGCCTGGCAATGAAAAACTGGTACATGCTCACCCTGGTGGGACGCGACGGACCGGGCATCGTCGCCGCCGTCAGCCGGGTTTTGTGCGAAAACGGCGGCAACATCGGTGAGGCCAGCATGGCGCGGCTCGGCGGCAACTTTTCCATGATGCTCATGGTGCGGTGCCCGCTGGAGCTGAACGAACTGGAAGCGCGCCTTCAACCCGCGGTCGAACCGTGGAACCTGATGGTGCACCTCGATGCCATCGACGCCGACCTGCACCATCACGTCGAGCCGGATGTGAAGATCAGCATATACGGGGCGGACCGCGTGGGGATCGTCGCCGCCGCGACGGGCGCCCTGGCAGAGGCGGGGCTCAACATCCTAAACCTGGAAACCGACGTTGGCGGCACCGAAGCGGAGCCCATCTTCATCATGCACATCGAGGGGGTGGCGGAACGCGGCCTGCCGCCGCTGGAGGCCGCCTGCAAAGCATTGTCCCGCGACCAGCAGGTGGAAACGCACCTGTCACCGATCGACACATTGATGGGGTGACGATGGCCGTCCTGCAAGTCCTCACCTATCCCAACCCCCTGCTCAAGCAGATTTCCAAACCGGTGGCGGAAGTGAACGACGAGGTGCGCGCGTTCATCCGCGACCTGGAAGAGACCATGCGCGCGGGTCCGCCCTCGGTGGGCATCGCCGCGCCACAGGTGGGTCGCTTGGAACGCATCGTGCTCATCGACGTGTCGGTGAAACCCGGCATCCGGCACCACGGCCGGGTGGTTCTGATCAATCCGGAGGTCCTGCAGCAATCCGGGAAAACCAGGGGGCGCGAGGGGTGCCTTTCGGTTCCCGATTTCATCGGCAACGTGGTGCGCGCCAGGAAGGTCACCATCCGCGCCCTGGACGAGGCGGGAGAAGAGCGCGTGTACGAGATGGAAGGCTACGAGGCCCGCGCGGCGCAACACGAGATCGATCACCTTGATGGCAAACTGTTTCTCGACCGCCTCGTCAGCCGCCGCCACGACCTGGCGCAACGCAATCCGAATCCCGACCTCTCATCCAAACAATTGCCCTGATTCCATCCTCCACAACAAAGCAACCATCCCGAGTACCATCCGGGTTTCCCATGCGGAACTGGATTCTCAAGGGTGCAAGAAACCGGCGTTCCAATATTTTAATTTGGATTGAGTGCGATGACCGGAACCTTTAAACTGCTTACCCAATATCTTAAAAACGTGCACGCTTACTGGAAAAAGGTGGAGTCTGACTTCTCAAGACCCGGAAAACCCACAGACAATATGGAATTTTTCACATCAAAAATGGCCCAATAAATGGGTGGTGGTCACAGGGTTGAAACTCTTACTTTAAATACGGTACTCCTAACAGGGACAGGCTACTGCTTGCCAAACCGGTACGACCTGCTTAAAATACCAACAGATCTAAAGTCCAACCTTATCTCCATAACCCATTTTGAACCCCAAAAAATCCCAATCATCCCAGACCACCGGCAACCTACAAATCGATGTAAAGCCAGCCGAACCCCCTCCGACTTCCAAAAAGATCAGTCGAACGGAACGGGAGCAGCGATATCAGCAGCGAGGCACCATTCTGTGGTTCACCGGTCTTTCAGGAGCCGGCAAGACGACCTTGTCAATCGCTCTGGAGCGGGCTCTCTTCGAGCGCAAGGCACTGGTGACCATCCTGGACGGGGACGTCGTGCGCGGCGGGCTTAACAAAGACCTCGACTTTAGCCCCGAAGACCGAAAGGAAAATATCCGCCGCATCGGCGAAGTTGCGCGATTGTTGTCCGAGACCGGGATTATAGTAATCGTCGCCTTTATCTCGCCGTTTCGCGCTGACCGTGACCAAATCCGAGCTTCTATCGACGCCGGACGGTTCATTGAAGTTTTTGTAGACTGCCCACTGGAAATTTGCGAGCAACGTGACACAAAGGGCCTGTACCTAAAAGCCCGGAAGGGAGAAATTCTAAATTTCACTGGCATCTCCTCCCCCTACGAACCGCCGTTGAATCCGGAGATTCACATACGTACTGACATACAGAAGGTTCACCAGTGCGTGAACACCATTCTGAGCTTCATGGAGAACAATTGTGTCTTCCTCCGCTGAACACGGAACCCGGCATTCATTCCAAACAGAAGGCACACCCTTGGCGTTTCGCATTGATTCTCCAGTATACAAAAGAGCTTATATAAAGTTTATAAACCCCGGAAAATAGTTAAAATGATCTTCCAGTGCTTGGTTTGATCGCCCTCAGGAAATTTTTATGAAAACCTACCTGGTCACCAGCGGCGCCTACCGCGGCGAACGGCTGGGACTGCACAAACCGTGAGGCGTTATAACGATGATCACTAAAGGCATCATTCTGGCGGGCGGGACGGGATCGCGCCTGTATCCTTTGACACTCGCCGTCAGCAAACAACTGCTGCCCCTGTACGACAAGCCGATGATCTATTACCCGCTGTCCACATTGATGCAGGCGGGCATCCGCGACATCCTCGTCATCACCACACCGCACGATCAGCCGCAGTTTCAGAATCTGCTCAAGGACGGCAGCCAGTGGGGCCTCCGCATCGAGTACGCGGTGCAGCCGGAGCCGAAGGGACTGGCGCAGGCGTTTGTCATCGGCAAGGACTTCATCGGCCGGGACGGATGCAGCCTGATCCTCGGCGACAATTTTTATTACGGGGAAGGCCTGGACCGCATGGTCCAGGCGGCGCGCGGACAGCCGTCGGGCGGCACGGTGTTCGGCTACTGGGTGCGCAACCCGCAGGATTACGGCGTGGTGGAATTCGACGCCGACGGCCGCGCGGTGAGCCTGGAAGAAAAACCGAAGCAGCCGCGTTCGCATTACGCCGTCACCGGCCTCTATTTTTACGACAACCAGGTGGTGAACATCGCCCAGAGTCTGAAACCCTCGGCGCGCGGCGAGTTGGAGATCACCGACATCAACAAACATTACCTGAAGCAGCAGGCGCTCCAGGTGCAGATCATGGGGCGCGGTTTCGCCTGGCTCGATACCGGCTCGCACGAAGCGCTGCTGGAAGCCAACACCTTCGTCGAGACCATCGAACGCAGGCAGGGATTGAAGATCGCCTGCCCGGAAGAGATCGCGTTCCAGAACGGCTGGATCGATGCGGCCCACCTCGAACGCCTCGCCGCCCGCTACGGCAGCAACGGTTACGGCGACTACCTCCTAAGCCTTCTCACCTCCAATACCTCGAAATAAGCGACACGTCGATGGCCCTTGCACAAGACAAACCCGTGTTCACTTGGCCCCCTAAAATTGGTCCAGTCCGTTGTATTGGGGTTTGATCTAAAACCTTGGGATGTTTAGAGGGGATTATCGCAAGAAAACGGTTTCGCCGGAAGAGATCATCGCCAAGCTGAGAGAAACCTAATGGGTAGAAAGGTTATGGAAGCGTGAAGGCTCTAAGACTCTCAAGAGACAACCCAAACAGAAAAGACTATGGCTAAATGATGAGCCGTTGTACCCGAGCGGCCACAATTTAGGGATCGTGCGTGGAATTATGAATTTGTAGTAACCAGGACCGAAGATGTTCAGTGTTCAGTCATTTCGAATGCTGACGATGATCGATGAGTACAGCTAGGAATGCCTAGCCATTAAGGTGACAAAAAATCTCAGAACCCAGGATGTACTGGAACAAGCGGGACATTTGTTCATTTGTAGAAGTTTACCAATATTATTCGATCAGCCAACGGCCAGGTGTTTGTGGCCAAAGTAGTACGAAGCTGGCGCAACCATTGCTGGAATCCAATGCGACTTAATCATCAGCTGATCTCAGCTCTCCAGCCATAAGACAGAATTATCGAACTACCATGGAATTTTAAAAATTGGTTTTCCTGACCGTGAGACCTTGACCAACCAGATAATTTTAATTGCAGCGGAATGTTCCCATGCAAAATAAGCTCAGTCAGAACCAGACAAGGCCGATGATTGTTTTTTTGATCATTCTTTTGTGTGCGCGGGTCGTGGGCGCTGCAATCATACCCGTCATGGACGACACAGAAGCGCGTTACGCGGAGATCGCGCGCAAGATGGTGGCGGGTGGCTATTGGGTAGTCCCGCAGTTCGATGACGGCGTGCCGTTCTGGGGCAAACCGCCGCTCGCCTTCTGGCTGTCGGCGGGAGGAATTGCGGTGTTCGGGGCGGGGGAGTTCGGTCCACGTGCTCCCATTCTTGCGCTTTCAGCGCTTCTGCTGTTTCTGTTCTGGCGTTTTGTGAAGGAAACAGAAGACACCCCCACCGCGCACCTCGCCACCGTTCTGCTCGCCACCAGCGCGGTATTTCTGGTGTCAGCGGGTGCGGTGATGACCGACCTGGTGCTCCTGCTCGCGCTGTTCATCATGATGAGCGCCTGCTGGCGGTTCAGCCGCAACGGCAACGCGCGGCACGGACTCTGGATGTTCGCCGCGCTGGGCGCGGGCCTGCTGACTAAGGGTCTGATGATCCTCGCAGTGGGTGGACTGTCGATTGCGGTGTGGCTGACGATCACTAAAAAATGGAAACCGTTCTGCGCGCGCCTGCCGTGGGTGCGCGGACTCGCCCTCGCCGCCGTCATCGCAGTGCCGTGGTACGTCGCGGCAGAGATGACAACACCGGGCTTCCTTCACTATTTTTTCATCGGCGAGCATTTCAGCCGGTTCTTCGAACCAGGATGGGAAGGCGACCGCTACGGCTGGGCACGGGGCCAGCCGTTCGGCATGATTTGGGTGTTTTACCTGATCGGCCTCGCCCCGTGGAGTGTGCTGGTTCCGGCTTACCTGTTTATCAAAGGCCGCGAGCCGCACGGGTTGCACGGCGCGCTGAAAGGCGAGCGCCGCGAGTTCGCGCTCTTCCTGCTGTGCTGGGTGCTGGCGCCGGCGGTGCTTTTGACGTTCGCGCGCAACATCATCTGGACCTACTCCCTGCCCGCCGCACCGCCCGCCGTGCTCCTGCTGGCAATGGCGCTCAAGGGTTCGCGAAACGCGGAATCGTCCGCATCGAACCCTCTACCGAAGGTGATGACGGCGGCGGGCGTTTTTCTGGTCGCAGTTTTCGTCTCCGGGGGATTCATTCTGCAGAATCCGAAGTGGGTGTCGCAGGTGACGTACAAGCCGTTCGTCGAGGAATTCAAAATACTGTGCCCGGATGAAACGTGCCGCCTTTGGTGTTTCGGCGAACGCATCCATTCCGCCGAGTACTATCTGCGGGGGCAAACGAAACGGATCGAACAGGTCAGCGGGTTGTTCGGCGATGAACACCGCGCGCGGCATTTCTTCATCGGACTGCGCACCGTGGTCAATCGCCTGCCGCCGCCAGAGATGGCGCAGTTGGAACCGGTTCGGCGATACGGGAAGGTGGGGCTGTGGCGGTTGAAACCGAAACCGGAATGATGCTGCGTAGGCTTTAACGATGTGCGGTGTGTCCCGCGTAAGTCAAAACTGATACCGGAGTCCCAGCACAAACTCATTGACGATGACCTCGCCTGTAACGACCGCTCCGTTGCGCGCGGTGAACTTCGGGTCGGAGGTGCCGAACAGGCGGTACCCGGCGGTGGCCGTCAGCGACGGTGTGATCTCGTAACCGATACCCGCCATCGCCTGCACGGCGAAGACATAATCACTGTGATCGATTACCGGCGTCAGCGCGCTGGTGACATCGTTCCACACAACGTCCGCCACACCGAAACCGATGCCGAGATAGGGTTTCCACTTCTCAGAAGTCAGATCGTGATAGGCGTTGACCATCAGGCTCAGGATAGAGACGTCCCCGCCGGCCGGTGCAACGGTTCCCGCGCCTTTCACCCGCTCGACATCATACCCGCGATGCGCCAGTTCCGCTTCGATGCGGAACGGGTTTTCGAACTGATACCCCACCGCGCCGCCGACCAGGGTGCTGGTGTCGAACTGCAACGTGCCCAGCGTGCCGCCCGGCGCGTCCGGGTCCACGTTGGAATCGGACTGGACCGACACCCCGCCGAACGCGGAGACGTACACCCCCGGCTCGGTGAGTTGGGTTTCGAACAGCGCCGCCTGATCGCTCCAGGCGGCGGCCGGCCACAGCAGATAAAACAAAATCAAGAATGCGGTATTTCCGTTTTTCATGCGAACCCATGCGTGAAGGTGGGACCGAACTTTTCTTATAAGGCGGCGTTTCATGGTCATTCCTTGCGGAACCGGTTGGCGGGGGCCATAAACGCTTTGCACAACCCGTCCGCAATCTGATCCTGCGGAACGCAGACGGCGCGCTGGATGGCCCGGCGTTGGCGCAATGCACGCGGCAGTCCGCGCAACGCATGCCACTTGGCTTTGCAAATCAAGCCGCCCCGGCCTTTCAGCATGAACCATACCACAATGAGGGCATTGTAGAAGAGATGGGACGGGAGGTATTTCCAGAGCAGAGGCGCGGGCATGTTTTTAAAAAACGTCCACACCATGTTGCGATGGCCATGGTAGGTGGAAAACGCGCTATCTTTGGCGGTGCTTCCCCACCCGGCGTGCGCCACGGTGGCGTCGGCGGCGTACAGGCACCGGTGCCCGCGCAGGCGCAGGCGGAACGCCAGATCCACGTCCTCGTGATACGCGAAGTAATCCTCGTCGAATGCTCCAGCGTCGAGGAAGGCCTGCCGATCGTACATCGCCGCGGCGGCGCAGGCGGCAAACACCTCGCCGGTGGCGCGCGGACGGTGCAGGGCGGGGTGGCCGTGGTCGCGGCGCCATGCGAACCCGCTGACGTGCAGGACGTCGCCGGTGCCGTCGAGTTTCTGCGGATCGTCGTACTGCACGAGGTGGCTGGCGAAGAAGGTGAAATCGGGATACTGCACGGCGGCGCGGTGTAGGGCGGCGAGCCAGTCCGGGTCGGGAACGGTATCGGGGTTGAGCAGTGCCACCCAGCGGCAGTCGGCGGCGCGGCGGACGGCAAGGTTGTTGGCGGCGGCGAAGCCGGTGTTGGTGTCTAGGTGGATCCATTCCGCGCCGGGGAGGGCGTGGGCGGCGGATTCCGCCGACCCGTCGGCGCTGGCGTTGTCCACGATCACGACGCAATTCGGAGGCCGCGATTGTGCCCGCAGGGCCTCCAGGCAGGCTTTCAGATACGCCCCGCTGTTGTAGTTGACGATGATGACCGCCGTGGCGCCGGATTCATTCATGACGGAGAGTGGCAGTGTGTTTGCCCTTGAGATCCCTTGCTACTATCAAATGAACTATGAAATGCAGCCAGGAGATTCTTCAACGCCTCATTTTTATTTTGGCAGATCAAAGGGGTGTTATCTGGGAATAAATTCATCTTCATTCAAGCCAAGCATATAAGAAGATTGCCCGTCATTGGCATTGCGATAGTGGAACAATTCGACTTGAAAACCTGCCTGGCGTATGCGCTTTTCAAATTCCTGACGATTAAGCCGAACACAATGCAATGCACCCGACCATTGCTTATAATACCCATCGGGATTTTCCTCTTCTTCTGGAACATCGTCTTCCACAAAGAGGGTAAGGTACACCTTCCCCTCGTTAACAATAGCTTTATGTATGAAGTCAAGGTATAGGGTGATATCGGCCAAGCGCATATGGCTGAATACGGAAATCAAGGTGATGCAGTCAAATTTTTCGGAGATATCAAAATCCAACGTCCGAGTACCATGTGGATTGTAACGCGCATTTTGAAACGGCACATGATAAAATTCTGCAAATGGCGTAAGGGGAGCAATATTCGATTGCAGCCAACGAATAGATGGTTCATGAACATCGACGCCAACATAGCGCTGAATACGCCCAAAGTAGGAAAGAAGGCCTCTTAGCAAGCGAGCCTGGCCACAACCCACATCTAGAATACGGCTATCAGGTCCAATTCCGCAGGTACTTTCAAGCATTTGCGCATTCTGTACACCTGATTTGATATATTTGGCATCATCAAGATAACGAGGCCCACCCCGGCGCATTTCTGGAGGTGGCAAAGGCAAATTCACTATATTTTTCTCTTTGTATGATTTCGAATCCCAAATTGCATGATTTAAAAGTCATACTTCTCAAAGAAAGAACTTGGAGGTATTTACGCTATCTCCACCTTCGAGAAGGATTCCAACAAGCAAAAGGCGTTAAATCGGTGCTCGCTGTTGGAGCCGGGAAAGGGTATGCAGAACTTGGCCTTGCCCTTGAATTCCCCCATATTCATATCCATGTAACTGATATTGATGGCGAGCGGTTACGTTATGCACAACAAATGGCAAAAAAATGGAATGTGCCCAACATTTCATTTGACCAATTAAACATTATGGACAAAACGGACTTAACAGCCGACTTGGTGACTTCCATAGAAATGCTGGAACACATAGAAGAAGATCGATACGCTGCCGAGCGCATGAAAAGCCTTTCCAAAAAGTTTGTCTTTTGCTTGGTGCCATTCGCCGACAATTACACGAACAACAACCCATCAAAGAGAAAACGCGCCTGGGAAAATTGCGGACATTTTCGGCCCGGTTATGATGCGGATGATCTTAATCTCTTTTTTGAACTTCCTATTGAAACCAGAGGATGCTACTGGTCTGATGCCGGCGCCATTTTTCGTAAAACCTTAAACGAATTGGAAACGGACGAAATCGCTGACAAGGCTCAACAGCTTTTCAACCAAGCACAGAGTGACATAAGATCAACGATTCCAACGGCAAGCGCCGAAGCACAGGGAATCTGGACACTGACTTACATATAGATAAACTCCCTTTTACTTATGTCTTGGCTCAAGTGGGCCTAAAAATAAAAACTCCCAAATCAGTTAGCGCCTTTGCTGTCAAATTTGATCTTTCAGGAACCCAGGCACTGCGGAGTGACAGGGTTAGGCCATAATGGCCTTTAGTAATTATTCAAAAAAACAAGTAGTCGTTTCGAAACAGGTGCTCACCCGAATACCGCAATTCCCTAAGTACCCCTAACAGTCTAGATCTATTTTACTGCCATAGCTCCACCACATCAGCTGGCGATCTCAATATCCACTTGTCCATTGTATCGAGATTGGATATTTACACTCACCGGGTGTTGGACGAGGACTCGGTTAAAGACAGAATGGAAAAGGGACCTGTTTAGTTAATGGCCGCCGAATTGTTGGCTGGTTTGAAGGAGCGGCCTACTTTACAGCCCGGTATGTAGTTAAGTTTTCCCGAACCAGATCAAGAAAACATTTCCCATCCTTCTCTACCACTCGTAAGTGAACATCAATTTCCGGCCCGGCAAATTGTACCATTAAATCAGGGTTTCTCTGTAATGCTTCGCCTTGAGGAGATTGAAATCCGGATGAAAGGAGTTGTTCGCTATCTCGCAAATACCACATGCATCTGGTCTTCCCAAAGCAAATTGACATTATTTTCGTTTTGAAGGTGCTCAAGTATGGTTTCCTGATTGTAGAGGGGGGCTTTCCGGATCACCACTATTCCACCGGTATTCAGGAGCTTTTCAGCATCTTCTATACTTCGAATCACCGCCCCTTGCAAGGTCGATTCGGATCGTATGTACAGGAGCATGGTCATCACCCTTGGCTTGTAGTAGCCGACCACTCGTTTTCCCATATTTTCCGAAAGCCAGTCTGCTAAAGCGCTCATCTGTGGGGTAGAAACAACGTTCCTGCGTGCAGGTTCACCCATGTAAGATGGGACTGCAAAAGCAAGAAACCCTATGACAATGGAAGCCAATAGAAACGAATTTGGGATCGGCTTGCTAGGGGGGGGGATTCGCGCCATTCTGTACTCAAGGCTGTATATCAAATCGAAAATATTAGCAAGGCCGTATATCAAATAGAAAATATAGATCGGTAAAAGGGGAGTAAGATATCGTAGGGGCAGTCCCTCCAGCTCTTTCAAGAGGAGATATGCGGATAGCAACCCCATGTGTGAAACGAAAAATATTTTATCCAGAGACAGATAGTTACGGTTCTTAAAAACACCAAAGCCGACGATAACTGTCAAGATGACCTGTATGGGGCCAAATCTGACTGGTAGATCACCCCCTAAAACAAAGTGCCAAGTGTTCGATGGTCCAAAAAATCCACGGGGGAATAAAAGCTGGCCAAACCCAGCCATATAATTCAATAGCATAGCCGTATGTGCTTGAACTTGGCGAATAAAATCAAATTCCTCGTTCGATGCGCCCTGCAAAAACCCGACGGCAAGATTAAAGAAGGAAAGCACTTCATAGTTCATGGAGAGAAATAGATTTATACCTAACGAAAGAATTAACCCAGCCACGGGTAAGGCGCACAGTTTGAATCTTCTTTGAAGGACGAAGAATGCAATAAGTGCCGCATACAGCCCACAAGCTTCCGACCTAACAATTGCCGGGATTAACACGATTACTGAAAGGCCGGGATGGAACTGACCTGCGCTAAATCGTCTTCCTATCAGTAATGCAAGCATGACTAAAGTTGCATAAAGAATGTTTGGCATTGCATCTTGTTGGAATGCAATCAAAAAAGGGACAAAGAGGATGCCGATGAGGAAGATGTAGGACGTGGCTTTGTGTAAAAACTGATCTTGAAAATAGTAAAATGCGGCTATGCTGCATCCCGCCCACAAAATGCTATTTAGCACTGCATAGACGTAAAAATTTACGCCAAAAATCGCAGTGGGTAATATAAGCAGGGCCGGGTAACCGGGCAAATATAAAGGATAACCGGAAACAAGATGGTCCCATGACCGACCCAGCATGAGGTTACGAGCCAGGGTAATATAATGCCCAAAATCACCCCCGTGGTTTTGGTAATTACCTAAAACAAAAATCGCTGAAAAAAGAATGAAAGTACCTCCTAAATAAAAAGGGAGGTATTGAAGATGCCTATTCCACAGCATATGAGTGCCCAATCTAGGGTTGGTTGATAATTTTGCTGTCAAACACAACCCTGCAGGATTTAAGAAACCTCGATAGCCCCTCATTCATTTCCATCGATCCGGTTAAAATCACCGCGCCCGCTTCTCGGAAAACCGGGAAGGTGAACTCGACTTCCGGCTTGGGATCGTGGACCTCAGAATCCCAGTGATGCTGATCTCCTGGAGAAGAAATGGGATGCAAAAAAGTGGCAGAGCTATCCTTTATTTCGTATTTAAAAAAAATGATGAAACGGGTTATCAGGCTGGTGTGCTTCTGAAGACGACTCAGCATATTGTGCAGGTCCAAAGAGGTCATGTTGTAGGGATGCCCATTCCAATCGGACCAGTATAATTTCAATCCTAGGGAAAACAGATACCCATCCGCATCGAAATAGGGTTGCCTTATAAAAACAAATTCCCTGGCAAGTTGGCACGCGGATTTGATACAGTCCCGAGCGGCTTGGCGTCCCGGAAGGTGTTCGAGGAAGTGAACCATTTTTACGAAGCGAACCTTACCCAGCTCCTTCGGGTTCAGCTTGGTGATATCCGCGACCTCGGCCTCCACACCCTCTGCTCGAGCCTTTTCAACTTTATCGGGATTTGAGTCCAGCCCCAGACCGCGCTTTCCACCAAAAAGCTCATTCCTTAAAGAGGCTCCGGCACTGCAACCGAAATCCAGAAAATCGTATTGGGACAGATCAATTTGCATGTCATTCAATCGTTTATAAACGCGGAACAGATTATCCCATCAATTTCCAGGCATGCTGCCGAAGCTTTTCGAGGATACGATTGGTTTGCATGCTCTTCACCGCCCGGTCGATGCGTGCGTTGCCGTGGATTTGCCGGAACGCCTTGGATCCGGCCTTCATGAGCGCGACGCGTTCCGGGCCGTCGTAACTTTTGGATTTGGCGTGGAACACAAAGGTGTGCGTGGCGACCACCAACCCGAACCCGGCGTCCACCGCGCGGAAACAGTAATCGTTCTCCTCGCCGTACCCTTTTGGGAAATGCGTCTCGTCGAACGTCCCCACCTTTTCAATCACCGCGCGCGTCACCCCAAAGCAGAACCCGTGCACCAGCGGAACCCGAGGCAGGATGCCGACGGTCGTCCATTGCTCGCAATACCGGTTCATGTCCTCGGCGGTGAGGCCGGGCGGCAGTTCGTTGACGGCGGTTTGATCCTTTGAAGAACGGTGCTCGGGAATGGACTGATGGCTGGCGGCATTCGACAGAGGACCCACGATGCCCGCGCCGGGGGTGAAGAACACGGCGTCCGCCATCTTCTCCGCCCAGCCGCTGGTGACCACCGTGTCGCTGTTAAGCAGGATGACCAACTCCGCGTCGGACAACCCCAACCCTCGGTTGGCGGCGCGGGTGTAGCCCGTCGCCTTTTCGTTGCGGTGCAGGCGCGCCCAGGGTTTGCCGCGAATGAAGGCTTTCAGATAATCCGCCGTGGCCGGGGCGGAGCCGTCGTCGATGACGATCAATTTATGATGTTCGCTCTGGCGGGCGCGCTCAATGGATTCCAGACAGTGCCGGACTTCCTCCAACGCATTGTGGACGCAGACGACGATGTCGATACGGCGATGCGCCTGCGCGGCGATGCGGTCCTTGCGGACTTCCGCATAGGAGGGGCCGGAATAAGGATCGCGTTCCGGCGCGTCCAGCGATCGGATCAGCTCGCTTGCGGGCCCCTTGGAGGCGTCGTGCTCCACCAGCGCGAACAGAGGATGGTTGCGGATGCTGTCCGGATGCCGGGTGATTCGGTTCCAGGCGATTCTATTTTGACTGAGGGAATAATTCAGGCTCAACTGGTCGCGCCGGCTGAAGCGGTCGATTTCCTTCCACCAGAAGTTGAGAGCGGATCGGACACGGTGGTTTTTTAAATCGAACATCATGAAATTGCTTTCGATGAGGTCGTCGTGCTCGAAACCACTGGCTTGATAAAAAGCAATCTGTTCTTCCATCACTTCCGGGGCATCTTTATTTAATTTCACACACGCTTCCAATTCCTCGTGGATGGTTTTACGCAATGGATGCGGCACGGCGGCAACGGGCCGGCCCGAGGCCAGAAACGTTTCAATCAGAGGATGAATGTCGCCCAGGATCATGATATTGGAATCCACCCACACGGCGATGTCGTACTCCGGGAGGAGCATGTGAGGGTGGGTTTTCACGTACCGCGCCATACGTGTTTTATCTTCGTGAAAATAAGTCATGGGGCGGACCTGAAAGATCCCTGCGTCGGACGCCGGGGTGTCGGTAAACAGAAAGTAATCGAAACGGGGGTCCAGCGTTTCGGGCAGTTTGACGGAGTCGTAGTTTCCGGAGATGGCCGTGTAGATGGCGATGCGTTTGCCGGGCAATTGCGATCGGACAGCCCCGCGCCAGGTCCGGTACTCGGCGATTTCCTTTTTGTATGCGTCGATCCGGGCGAGCCGCCGCGCGATGCTGGCATTCGATTTAGCAATATTGGCCAGCAACGGCTTGTCGGGAAATTTCGCCTGCACCGCCTGCCACTGGCTAACCGCTTCCGGCCAATTGCGCGAAAGGGAAGCCGTCTCGGCGGTAACTAGGGCTTTGTGCAGAGGCGAGTTGGGGCTGGTTTTGGCGTGCGTTCTCCAGTCGGTCAGGTTTTCGAACGCGTGTCCACCGGTTTCTTCGGAGACTGCGGGGCTGTCCTCATTTTTCAAATCGTCGGTCTTCATCAGCTCCAGCACCCGGCCCCGAATTTGCAACAGCTCTTTTTCCCAGTCCTCAGGCCCCGCATCGAGTGCCGGCCCGATCCACTTGTAAACAAACTTTGCGGTGCCCATGACGGCCGGCTTTAGCGCAGACGGGGTATAGCGGGAAAAGGCGTTGCCCATCAGGTTGCCCGCTTTCCAGCGCTTCGACCTCAGGGTTTCCGACAGCCAGTTTTCGAAATGAAAAAAGTACTCGCTGATTTCGCGGATGCGCCGGGCGGCGCCTGCTGAAATTCGCTTTGATTTGTTTTGCTCGTCGCGCAGTTGGGCGAAAATCTTTTTGGCTTTATCTTGCTCGTCGCGCAGTTGAAGTGAGAGTTTGTCGGCTTTTTTGGCGCGCGTCTCCGACTCAACGTGCAGTTGGGAAAGGGCGGCCTCCTGTTCGCGGACCTTGGCCTCGTGCTTGCGAAGCGTGGCGCTCAACTCCTCCATCTGGGTGCGTCGCGTCTCCAGTTGATCGTTTAAACCGGAAACGGTTTTTTCATATTGCTGAATTTTGGTTTCCCGTTCGCGGAGCGCTTCGGCCAACTTTTCCGAATCCGCCCGCCGCCATTCCAAATGAGCCGACAGTTCGGCGATCGCTTCCTCGTATTCCCGGAGCTTGCCCTCCTCATTCTCCAGCGAGGATTTCAACTCTTCCGCTTCCGCCGCGCGGGTGTTCAGGCGGTTTTCCATATCGTCCGCGCGGTCGCACTGTTCCTGAACCGCTTCCTCCCGTTCACGGATTGCTGCGTTCATCTCTTCTATCTCCGCACGGCGTGCCTGCAACTCATCGTTCAAACGGGAAGTGGTTGCTTCGTACTCCCCGATTGCGGCATCCCGCGTTTTCAGCTGATCCTTGAGACCGGATATCCGGGCCTCGCTTTCCCGCGCCGCATCCTCCCGTTCGCGGAGCGTTGCGGTCAGCTTGTCCACCTCCGCGCGGCGCGCCTCCAGTTGATCTTTCAAATCGGAAACGGTTTCTTCATATTCCTGAGTTTTGGATTCCCGTTCACGAAGCGTTTCGGCCAGCTTTTCGGCATCCGCCCGCCGCAATTCCAGGTGAGCCGACAACTCGGCGATCGATTCCTCGTATTCCCGCAGTCTGTTCTCTTGATTTTCCAGCGACGATTTCAACGCTTCCGTTTCGGCCTCGTGCGATGCCAGTTTGCTCTCAAGGTCCTCGGCGCGGGCGCGCTGTTCCTGAACCGCTTCCTCCCGTTCGCGGAGGCGGGAGGTCAAGGCTTCGACCTCCGTATCGCGCGTTTCCAACCGGGCTTGCAGGGCGGATTGGGCGTGTTCGTGTTCCTGAATCCGGACAGACCGTTCTCCAAGGGTCGTCTTCAACTTCTCAACATCGTCTCCCCGGGCTTTCAGCTGGCTTTCGAGCTCGTCCACCCGCCTGTGGTATTGCTCCGCGGCTTCCTTCCATTCCTGAGCGGTCGCGGACAACGTTTCCGCCTCGGCGCGGCGCGCTTCCAGTTGCTCCCGCAGTTTGGCAGTCAGGCCTTCATATTCTTTCACATTCGCATTGCGGGCTTTCAATTGATTCTCGAAGTCGTCGGCGCGGGCGCGGTGCTCCTGCGCTTCGGCGTCGCGGGCTTTCAGTTTGTTTTCGAGTTCTTCATTGCGTTCCTCGTATTGCCTGTTTTCCTGCAAAGCCTTCCGGCCCACCGCCACCGGACGGCTGAACGCATGGCTCGCCTCATCAAAAGCCGCCCGGATCTCATCCAGATCGCTGGTATCCGACTCCCACACTTCATCCCGCGCCCAGCGGATCAGAATCTGATACGTTGAGCGCACCCAGTTGGAAAGTCCCGGGTTTTTCAGAATGTTCTCGTCCTTTTTCCAGTGATGGCGGCGGGTGGGAGAGAGGTATTCCTCAATTTGCATTTCCGTCACGGTTGAGCTTTTCGGCCAGGAAATGCCGAGCTGGCCTCCCAACCGTTGGGTCACCGTTTGCCATTCGTCCAAAAGATCGTGGTAACGCAGAAAAATCCGACGATACCCGCGCGAGGCCGCCTCGGCGTCCAGCACATGGCGGAGCCATAACAGTTTTGAGATCGAGGGCGGGATACCGTCGCGCACCTCCAAAGAGGCGGCGACTTCCAGGGGATTGCGGATGGGCGACACGACAGCGGGTGTGATCTTCATCTCCTGCAGGGTCTCAAGCCAGAATCCCAGCAGGCGGCAGATGCGGGGATCCTTGAGCACAAACAAAGGCGAGTTACCGAATTCACTCGACAGAGCGTCCCGGGCACGCGCCCGGAAGGCGTCGACCAAGGGCGAGTCCCGCCAGCCCGGGTTGAACCGTTCCCAGTCATGCCAGAAAGAGCCGCCGGACTCCAGGATCGCGTCATTGAGATCCATGATCACCTTGGATTCCCAGTGGTCGGGATCATTGCTGGGCGTCTTCGGAAGGTCGCATCCCAGAAGGTTCAGTGTACGGGTAAGCGCGGACGTGCCACTGCGGTGCATCCCCGCAACCAATACGGCGACTTTTTCATTTTGAAGGTCAAGGCGGACTCGTTCGGCGCCCGGTTTGAATCGCTCTTGGCTCTTTTGACCTGAAGACTCCTGATAATTCATGCCCCTCCTCCCAATAAAAAGTGCTCCGGACGGTGGCCCGCGCCTCCCCGGGGTTCACACCCCGTTTTATCGTCGAGCGTTTTGATGAAGCGGCGGTATTCGGTGGTCACCTGTTCCGCCGCCCCTTCCGCCTGAATCCGTCCTTCCTCCAGCCAGATCACCCGCCCGCAGATTGTGTTAACCTGCTCCGGGTTGTTGGACACGAATACCACCGTCTGCCGCCCGTGGATCTTGTCCAGCATGGCCTTTTCGGCCTTATGGCGGAAATGCACGTCGCCCACGCTCAGCACCTCGTCGATGAGTAGGATCTCGACATTCACCTTGAGCGCTGTGGAAAATCCCAGCCGCGCGCGCATGCCCGCGGAGTATGTCCGCATGGGCTTGTCGAAAAATCCGCCCAACTCGGAAAACTCTTGGATGTCCGGCAGAAATGCCAGCGCCTCGCGCTTGTCCGCACCCTGAAGCATGGCGCCCAGCAGGGCGTTGTCGCGCCCGGAAAGATCCGGCCGAAACCCCAGCCCCAGAGACAACAACGCGCGGCGCACGCCGGGTGGGCATTCGATCGCCCCCGATGTCGGTGCAATGATACCCGCGAAGACGCGCAGGAGCGAGCTTTTTCCCGACCCGTTGCGCCCGACCACGCCCAGGGTCTCGCCCCGCTCCAGCGTGAACGAGATGTTGTCCAGCGCCGTGTGCTCGAACCGTTTAAACAGACCGGTGCGCGTCCTATAACGTATGGAGACGCCGGCGGCCACCAACACGCTTTTCGGTTTCATTGATTCGTTCATGAGTCCACCACCTGTACGGCGATGGTTTTGCTGGTTCTGTCGAACACGCCGTGCATAAGATACAAAATCAGGCCCGCTGACGCGCCCAGCACCGCCAGATGATTCAGGTCATACATGGCGTGCCTCATGAGCACCTGCCGGTAGGCGTCAAGCAGAAAGGCCATCGGGTTGTACGCCAGCACCATCTGCGTGGATGCGGGATCGCCCAGCGCGCGCACGTCCCAAAAAATACCGGAAGTGAACAGGAGAAACGTCATGCCCATACTAATGAGCATGCGGAAATCCCCGGCAAAACTCACGCAGAGCGCGCCGATCAGGGCACACGCCATGATCATGATGTATTCGATAAAAATCAGCGGCAGGAGCCACAACCAGTGGAGCTCCGGAGTGTAGCCGTAAGCGGCGGCAACGCCGAACAACACCAGAAACACCACCCACTGTTTGTACAATCCCTCCTGGACCGAAGCATAAGGGAACAGGGTTTTGGGCAGATCCAGCTGGCCGACCAGCCCCTTGTTCTGCACGATGCTGTTGGAGGCGGTCATGACGGATTTGGAAAACCACAGGAACGGGATTTTTCCGCACAGGAGGAACAGCAGGAATTCCTCGCCTCCACGATTAAGTAGAACCTCGAAAACGAAATAAAATACCGCAACGTAAAGCAGCGGCTCGATGATCCACCAAAGGTAACTCAAATACAGCCGGGAGGCCTCTGCCTTGAGCGCCAGCCGCGCCTGCGTATCAATCAGAGTGAAAAATCTACGCACATTCATCCTGTCCGCCGTCGGAGTTGTTTCATGGCCGCTGAATCGTTCAGCAAGTATAGCCCAATCTTCCGATAAAGGAAAATGTGTCCCATCTATGGTGGCGGTAGCTGCGGCGAAGGTTGGCGACACTCACGCCAACAACACCTATCCCACCAAATTCATCCAAAAATACCTCGCCATCCAGACCCACGTCCTCGACAGCGTTTACAAGTACGAGGTGAAAAACTGCCCTTGCTCGCCAGTTCCTGCATTCGCTCAACTGACAAAACGCATTCAACGGGTGGTGGGATGGAAAGGCAACATCGAATTCGACACCTCGCGGCCCGACAGCAACCCGCGCCTCCTGCTGGACTCGTCGCGCATCCGCGCGCTGGGCTGGTCCGCCAAAGTTCCGCTGGAAGATGGGCTGCGGATCGCCTATGATTGGTGCACTCGAACGCAGGTCCGGTGAACGGGCGAATCCGGTCCCGCTATTGAAAACGCACACAGGATGGAGGCTCATGAAATCCACCGGCACCGACAGTCCGCCCTACAAGCTGAAAAAACGCAAACTGGTCGCCGAGAACACCCGGTTCAATATTTATTTTGATCACGTCACCGGTGAAGAGGACGTCGATGTTCCGGATTATCTCGTGGTCTCCCCGAAGCGGTTTGTCGCCGATGGATTCAGCGGCGTCGCCATCCTTCCGGTGGTGGAAGGAAAAATCGCCCTGCTCAAGATTTACCGGCACGCAATCAAAAACTGGTCGTGGGAGATTCCACGCGGGTTCATCGAGCCGGGTGAAGATCTTGTGGAGTCCGTGGCTCGCGAGCTGTTTGAAGAGACCGGATTGCGTTGCGCCCAGGAAAATATTCAGCCGCTGGGATCGCTCCACCCCGACGCGGGCACGTTGTCGGCGCGGATTCAACTGTTTGCAGGAACGGAGTGCACCGTAGAGCAGCCTTACCGCGCAAACGAAATCGGCCACGCGCGCCTAGAACTATTCGATAAGGATGCCATCCAATCACGCATCCACGGCAACGACATCCAGGACCCGTCCACGCTGGTGGCCATTTTCCGTTTCCTGCATCTGGATGACCTAGCAAAAACGGAATGAGTGGTGTGCAGGATTTGCAACTCCGTAATCATCCCAATTCCATGCAGGAACCCGACACCCGGTTTGCGCGCATCTCGGTGCTAATGCCGACGCGTCACCGTTTCCAACAGGCGGCGCACTGCATTGGGAGTCTTGTCGAAACCGCGACTCATCTCCGAGCGCTGAAGGTGGTGGTGTACGTGGATGACAACGACCCATAAAGCCACACCCTCGACCCCAAAGGTAACGCCTTTTACAAAATCGTGGGCCCGCTGCGGTCCTCCAAAGTGGCACGGTCGTCATACACCAGCACCCCCTGCTCCACGCCGGGCAGGTGGGCCCATTCCACATCCAGTTCCCACTGAAGGGCTTATAGCCGGGCGCGAAAGGAGACCAGATTTTAATTTTCGCTCGTTCGACTTCAGCAGATTCGGTTTTTCATCGTAAGGGAAGGTGCCGGCGTCCGTCCCGGTCGGGCCTTCGTTGTTGCCGAAGCCGGAAGCGGAGGATTGTGGAGAGTTGGTGTTGCTTAGAGTGTGCGTCTGTGCCGGACTCTGGTTGGTGGGATCGAGTTGGTTCTGGATCCACACCATGAGGGCGACACTCAATGCCACTCCGGCCAGTCCTGCCAGCACGGTTTTCCAGTTCATACCTCCGCCTTGCTGCGACGCCGTTGAATATCCGATTCTAATACAGAGATTGTCCAGAAGAAACGGCAATCGCTCAACCGAAACAGCCTTAATGATTTTGGAATTCCTTACAAGCCTCCGGTATAGTTGTCCCGATCGCCCCGGGGACGTCTTTGCTTTTCCCCTTGTTCCATTCACGGTTCGCGCATGGAAATTCTGTTCAAAAACGAACTGGCGGCACCGCCCAAGGTCAGCTTCATCCTGCTCGACTGGTCCTGCCGTGAAAGTTTTCACACGCTGGACTACCTGAACGACCAGGCCCTGCCGCGCAGCGATTACGAAATCCTCTGGATCGAGTTCTACACCCGGCGCGCCCCGGAGATCGCCCGGTACCTGGAAGCCGATCTTAAGGCCGGCCGCCCGCCCCCGGTGGACCAATGGATCGTGCTCGATTTCCCGGAGGCCCTGTACTACCACAAGCACCTCATGTACAACGTCGGCCTCGCCGCAGCGCGCGGTGGCATCGTGACTTTCTGCGACTCCGATGCCATGGTGCGTCCCACGTTCGTCCAAAGCATCGTCGAAACCTTCGAAAAGCAAACCGCAGCCGCTGATTCCCCCGGCATCGTCCTGCACCACGACGAGGTGCGAACCGCCGACCGGCGTCACTACCCGTTCGATCATCCCGCCTTCGAGGACCTGTTGAGCGGACCCTGCCTCAACTGGAACTCCGAGGCGAAGACCACCACGGGCCTCATGGACAACGAAGACCCGCTTCACACGCTCAACTACGGTGCCTGCATGTCCGCACGGCGATCGGACCTCATCGCTCTCGGCGGCGCCGACGAGCACGCGGACTACCTAGGCCACGTCTGCGGTCCCTACGAGATGACGTGGCGCCTGGTCAATTCCGGACAGCGCGAGGTGTGGCATCCATCGGAATTTCTTTACCGCACCTGGCACCCGGGAACCGAGGGCAGCCACGACCACCGCGGCCCGCACGACGGGCGGAACATTTCCACCACGGCGCTGGCCAACCGAGTCACCGGCAGGACGAGTCCCTTTCGCGAAAATGCGGCCATCCGCCTTCTACGCGAAGGGGAAGAATCGCAGGATAACAGCGCGCTCGTTCAACTGGCGGTCGATCAGGCGGACACCGCATGCATGCAGAAGCCGCCCGGTGCCGCCCTGCCCCGGTTGACAGTCCTAGATGCGTCGTTTTTGAGTAATGCGGCTGGAAGTTTTTTTGAGCGCGCCCGCAGCGCGCTGGCCACCCACCGCACACCGAGCGACCTCGCCCGCACCGTGTTCATCACCCCGTTTAATTTTTTGCGCGAGCTGGTGCAACAGAACGGCCGGTTCCACATCAACTGCGAAACCTTTCTCGACAACCTGGATGCGGAGAAAATCCCGTCCATCGCTTTGTTCGGAGAAGGCGAGGTAGCGGAAAAGCTTTCGCGGCTGATGCATGGGCACAACGTGCAAATCAAGGCGGTGTACGGTCCCAACCCGGGAGCCACCGCATACGGCTTGCGTGTACAGGACGCGGAGAAGGCCGTAGAATTTGCTGGACCGATCGTGATCGGCTCGCGGCACGAAGCGGAATATCTGGCGGGACAACTACGCACATGGGGGGTGGATGTGGACCGCATTCGGGTGATATTATAATCGCTCTTCCGAAAAACATGCTCTTTCTCCTTCCCTTTCCCCAGAATAGACAACCCTCCCTCATGGTTTTGACTGCAAACCGGTTGCGATTATGGGTGTCCTCCTCACACAACCCAGCAAGGACCGCGTGTCCCCGCAGTTGGGTCAAAGTCTGACCGCTCTCGAAGTTCCCGTGTGGTCGATAATTATTGCGACAATCCTCGAACGCCACGAGCTGGTGTGGACCTTCGTGCAGAACATGCCCGCGCGGCTGTTCTACAAATACCTTGCAGCGCATCTCGCGCTCAACCTGTTTTCCCTTCTGTGGTTCACACTGAAAGGAAAACCGGGCATCATCCTGAAAGCCAAGTGGGACGCCGTGTGCGGGTTGCGTGACTCCCTGAAGAAACGCAGGATTATTCAAAAGCACATCGCAATCGATGAGGGAGCGCTGGAACGCGTCATGAACCGGGACTGGCGGGAACCGTTCCGCGTGTTTTTGCGGCGACGGCGTTGAATCCGTTTTAAACGGAACCGGCGGGGGGGTGGTTTTTGGTGAAGCGGTCGCGCACCAGTTGAGCGATGGCGGAATGGTAGCCGGTGGGCACGTTGCGTGAACGCCGGAGTGCATCGGCGACGGCCTTCTCGACGTCCGTCCAACCCTCACTGCCTTTGACCAGGTTCTGGTAATACTCCACCAGTTTCTGCAACACGAAATCGTAATGGGGAGCCTCGCCTGTGACGGACCGTGCGGCTTCTTCGCAGTCGCCGTTGCTTTCCACCAGCCGCTGAAAGCAGATGCCCTTGAAGCGGCTGGCCACGGTGTTGCGGCTGACTTCCAACTGTTTGGCCGTGGCGTTGATCTCGAAACCATTGGCGCGCAGGGTCTCCAGAAACTCCAAGTCCCGGTCTTTCGCCGCAGAAGGACGCGGGCGGGACGGCGGGTCCATCGCTCCCATCTCCCCTTTCAGTTGCAGGTCTTTTTCCTGAATGACGGTGCCCTCAGCCAGGGTCACGCCGCGTTCGATCACGTTTTCAAACTCGCGCACGTTGCCCGGCCACGCGTGCGCCTTCAATACCTCCATCGCTTTTTTGGAGATGCCATCGATGTTGCGTCCGTACCGGTGCTTGTAGCGGTCCATAAAATGCCAGGCGAGGAGTTCGATGTCCTTCGGCCGTTCGCGCAGCGGTTGCAGGGTGAAGGGGATGGTGTTGAGGCGGTAATAAAGGTCACTGCGGAAGCGTCCCGCTTCCATCTCCTCCTTCAAATCCTTGTTGGTGGCGGAGACGACGCGCACGTCCACCTTGTACGAACGGCTACTGCCGACGGGCGTCACCTCCCTCTCCTGCAGAACGCGCAGGAGCTTGACCTGCAGATCCGGTTTGACCTCGCCGATCTCATCGAGAAACAGCGTGCCGCCGTCCGCATCGCGGAAGCGCCCCGCCTTGTCCGACGTCGCCCCGGTGAATGCCCCCTTCACGTGACCGAACAGTTCGCTCTCCACCAGACCCTCCGGGCAGGCGGCGAGGTTGATGTCCACGAACCGTCCCGTGCGCCCGCTCAACCGGTGCAGGGCGCGGGCGAACAATTCCTTGCCCGTGCCCGATTCGCCCAGAAGCAGGACGCTGGAGGCGTTCGGCGCAACCTGTTTGAGTTCACGGAACGTTTGCACCACGGATTCCTCCAGTGTGACGATGCCGTGCTCGCGGCATTCCTGGAAGGAGGGTTCGGTGAGCCGGCCCAGCGCCGATCCCAGCCCCGTGTGCAGGCGCAGATCGCGGATACGGGCCTCCAACTGCACCTTCTCCTGTTGATACTGACGCTGAAGCGCATCCATCTCCTGCTCCCGCGCCGTGAGGTCGCGCGACAGGTTTTCAATCTCCGCCTCTACCTTCTTCTTTTCGCCGGAGAGCATCTCCGCCGTGTGCTTCATCATATCGGCGGTTTCTTTCTCCGACGACGCGTTGTAGAGCGACACCCACAGCGTGGTGACGGCGATGGCGGCAAGCGGCCCCACCACAGGCAGGACGAGGTTCGACTGAAACAGGAACGCCGCGGCAAAGGCGTAGCCCGCAAACAGGACCGCGACGAAAAACGCCTGCAATGTGTAATAGCGGATGGCCAGCACCTGCGCCGTCGCCAGGCTCAGAAACAAAACGAGGAGAACATGAAACGCAGGAGACGTTTCCCTGAGGAACGATTCGGTAAGCAGGGTGTTGATGATGTTGGCGTGCACGCCGACGCCGGGAAAATCTTTTTCCATCGGCACCGGCTTGGCGTCGTAGCCGGAAATCGTGTTGGCGACGAGCACCAGCTTGTCCTCCAGCGTGACCGACGGACCTTCCACCGACTCACCCGCCTCGGGCCGGTCCAGAACCGCCGACATGGAGGCGTGGAGAAACGTTTCACTCCAGCGTCCGGCGTAGTTGATGAGCATCTGCCCCTGTTCGTCCACCGGGATGGTGATGTCGCGCTTCACCGTACTTCCGGGAAACTGCACGTCCAGGAGCCGGATGGTATTTTTACCCGGCACCACGTTCTGCGGCGGTATTTTCAGGTATTGCAGAACACCCTGGAACGCCAGCGACGGCACCAGTTCCCTGTTGTAGTTCACGAGGAGGGGCACGCGGCGGATGATGCCGTCGGCGTCTCGATTGGTGGCGATGTGACCGAGCCCGGCCACGTGCCTGGCGAGGGAAGCCAGCGGGAAGATGGCGCGGTTGGCGAGGAAGTAACGTTTCGCTTCCGGCGGCAGGTCGATCCCTTTCCACGGCAGGCCCGTACCGCTGTGGTCGGGCGCATACGGCGCGCGTTTTTCGAGGAGCCGTACTGCCACCGGGAACACCACAGTGCCCGCCGTGTCGATGGCCTGTTGCAGGGCGCGGTCTTCGAGCGGGTCGCCTTTCAGCGCGAACAGGACGTCGTAAACCACGGCGCGCGATTTCTGGTCGGCGAGGAGTTCGATGAGGTGGGCGTGGACCGTGCGCCTCCACGGCCACCGGCCGAAGGTCTGCGCGCTTTCGTCATCCGCTTCGATGAGCACGAGGTTGGGGTCGGTCGCCACCGCGCCCCGCCACTGGAAACGCAGATCGAGGGTTTTCCATTCCCACGACTGCACCAGGTTGGGCAGGGTCCACAGCACGATGCCGGTGAGCGCGGCTCCGATCGCCCCCAGCACAATCTCCCTGAGTCTCAGCATATGCGGTGTCCGGCGTCGGTCAGCGGCTCGGTTCGCGGCCGAAGGTACCGATCATGTCGATCGGTTTTTCGGGGTCCTCTTTGATGGGAATCTTGCGGATGCCGCGGGTGTAGGAATCGTTGCGATTGAAGATGAACACTTCCGTGTGCGACTCCGCCCAGTTGCGGTCCGATTCGTTGGTGAAGGTGTCGGCGATGATGGAAATGTCGCGCGTGCCTTCCCGTGTGCCGCGCTTGAAGGTGTGGAACCCCTGTCCCAGGTTGAGGTCCACCGGCAGGCCCGGCCGCAGGGTGGCGATGGCCTTCACCCGTTCCAGCCCGGCGGGACCCTCTATGTTGAACTTGAAACCGTATTCCGGCGCGGGAATCTGGTACGTGCGTCCCGCGCGGATGAAGTTGTCCTTGTGGAACGCGTTGGGGAAGATCACCGTCGCGTCGCCGCCGGAACCGATGTCGAACAACGTCAGGTAGCTGTCGCGTTCCGCCTTCACGAAGAAAACGATGGTGTCGCCGATCTCGTATTCCTTTTTATTGGTCCAGACCCGCACGCCGAACTCGGCGTTCTTCGGTTGCGCGTAGACCAGCTTGTCGAGCTCCTGCCGGTACTCCTCATCCGCGTCCTTGATGCCGGTGCCGCCGGACTGCGGAGAAGTTTCCAACACCTTCAAATCTTCCGGGCTGATCGCCCCGCGGTCCATCAGCACACTGCCCGAACCGAGGTAGGTGTTGGACTTGACGTCGATCAACTTGGCGATGATCTGCAACCCGCCGCGCTCCATGCGGTAGGACCCGTTCACGTAAAAATCGAGCTGGTTCTCCGTCGCCACCTTTTGCGGATCGATCTCCTCATCCCCGCCCATCGCGATTTCCTTGAGCGCCAGGCTGCCCGCCTGCGCCAGGATGGCCTTGAAATCCTCCACCAGGATTTCCGTGAACGGCGTCACCTTTTTGGTGCGCGTGTCCTCAAACTGGATGACGCCCACGGTGGGCGTGGTGTCCGGTTTCACGTTCTTGATGACCGTTTCCGCCAGCTGGACGAGGCCCTGCCGCCATGCGTGGGATTTGCCGGAGAACCCTTCGATCTTTTCGATGGTGTAATGGAACGTCGCCCCTTTGTGCTGCAGGGGAACAAGCAGGGTTTCCTTGAAACGCGGATTGACCCCCATCGCCAGCCGGTCGTAATCCAGCCGCACGGCGATGCGGTGCTGGTCGGCATCGTAATCATGAATCTTCACCACCGAGGCACGGGCCTGCCCTTCCTGGTTCGTGTTCACACTCTCGTTCAACGTGCCTTTGCCTTTTTCGAACGAGAAACGCACCGGCAGTCCCGAAAGCGGGGTGTTGCCGAAATCGGTTTGAATATACGCCTGCGCCACCAGGGCCTCGCCCGGCAGCTGGAACGACTTGATGGTCTGCTTGTCGCCGGAGACGGCATCCAGCCGCACGTTGCGGATGAGGCTCGTGGCGTGGTCGCGGAACGCACCCTGGCTGAGTTCCATCGCCGCATCGCCGGAAGGCGAGGTGCGGGAGATCACCGCCAGCGTGCTGCGCAGCGGCACCAGTTTCGGCGCGAGTTCGTAGCCCTCAAAATAATGGGACAGCGCTTTCATCAACTCGCCTTTGGCTTCCGCCTCCTTACCCTGGTCGAGATGCTTTTTGAGGATGGACTCCGTCTCCGCGATCCGCTGGTTCAGCTTGCCCGCCTCCAGGGCCCGGTCCATGACCACCAGCGCGTAATACTGGTTGCGGCACTTGTCGAAATAGCCGTCCTTGCGTTCGACCCCTTCCAGCGCCGCATCGACGACGGTTTTGACCGCCGACTCCGCGTAGGTGCCCTCGGTGCTGACGAAATCCTTCATCACGGACTGGATGTTGACCTTGATGTTCTTGGCGAGTTCGGCGGTGGCGGTGTCTTTCGCGCCGGACGGGCTTTCGGCGGAGATGCCGACGCCGATGAGGTATTTGGCGGAGGGGAAGTTGGGGTGGCCCTTGCCCAGCACCCAGCCCGGTTCCGGCGGGCAGGCGGTGCGTTGTTCCATCTGTTCCATTTTCCGCAGTTTCGCCAGGTCTTCGGGGCTGGTCCCCGGACCGCCACCCGGCGTTCCGGTGGTGGCGCACCCGGCCAGGCCGAAGAGAACGAGGAAACTGACTGTGGTTCCGAAATGGTGGCGCATGGGTGTCCCCTTCTCGAATGAGTCGTTGCCGGGAATAAAGCAAAAGCCGTGCCCGGTGCGCCTCCGGCCCTGCGGAGGGACAGGAAGGCGGTGTCGTTTTCCCAATTTTCGGCGGTACCCCGTTTCGCAAACCGCCCTTTATTTCCTTCTTTCCTTCAACTCCGAGATCGGCGTTCCTCAGTTTAAACAGTTTGCCCTGCAAAAGGCATTTCTTTTTGCCCCCTGGTGCTGATGGACTGAAGGAAGTGAGGTTCTTTTACAAAAAAAACAACGTGTTTCCCGAAAAAGTTGGAATGCGCCGCTGGAGACCCGGTCCCCGGTGTGGTGGCTCTGCATGAATCGTGCATGAATTCATGCACAGTCGGGCGTCCTCATGCCGGAATTTGCCGCGTTTCGGCAGACAACTTACTTTTGCCAAACCCACCCCCTTCCACTACACTAGAAAAATCAATCCTGGATGCCGCCAATCGAAGGGGGAGTTCCGTTTGGCACGCTTTTCGCTATATACACTGCATGGATCACCCGGCCTCCGGGCCCGGGGACGCAGTTGAAGAATCCATCGGTTTATCAGGTTTCCTTTAATTGACATTCCAATTTAATCCGAGGAGGGAGTATCGATGAAAACGATTTCACGATGGAACCTTGTTTTGATGGTGGTGCTGGCGGCGTTTTTGAGTGCGTGCAGCAGCACTCCGGAAAAACCCACCGGCGGTTTCGTGCCGATTCAGGATCTGGGCGCTCCGGACTGGGTGTTGAAGGGCCAGGGCGCTTTTGACGACCGCGCGTTCTATGGCGTCGGTTCCGCCGTGGGCATCCGCAACACCTCCCTGTTGCGCACCGCCTCGGAAAACCGGGCCCGTGCCGCTCTGGCAGACGTGTTCGAAACCTACGTCAAGAAGCTCTATAAAGACTATCAAGAATCCGCCACCACCGGCGACATGAGCGCCACGTCCGAGACGCAGTACGTCGAGCAGGCGCTCAAGAACATCACCAACATGTCGTTGCGCGGTTCGACCATCGTCGATCACTGGCAGAACCCGAACAACGGGGAGATGTTCTCGCTGGCGAAGATCGATCTGGAGCATTTCGAGAAGAACCTGTCGCAGTACAATGACCTGTCCAAGCAGATTCGCGACCAGATCAAGGATCAGGCGGAGAAATCCTTCGACGAGCTGGACGCTGAAATCGACAAAATGGAAGGACGTTGAATATCATGAGAATCTGGATCGCACTGACACTGGCAATCGCACTGCTGGCGGGGTCCGCCTCCGCCAGGGAGTTCGATCCCAAATGGGTGTACCAGAGCGTCTCGCCCCGGGTCGTGCTCATCACCGGGTTTGAACCGGGCCAGAAGTTCCAGGGCATGGGCACGGGGAGCATCATCCGCGAAGACGGGCTGGTGCTCACCAACGCCCATGTGGTGGTCAACGCTTCCGCCGGGCGGCCGTATTCCGAACTGCGGGTGTTTCTGAAACCCCAGCACCTCACCGGCAACCTGAAAAAGGACACGCAGCACCGGTTCAAGGCGCGTCTGTTGATTCACAACCGGGATCTGGACCTGGCGCTGTTGCAGATCGAATCCCCGTCCGGGTCCTATTCCCCGGTGGGATTCCTCAACGCCAACCAGATCGGCATCGGCGACCGCGTGCTGGCCATCGGGCATCCGGAGTCCGGGGGGTTGTGGACGTTGACCACGGGCACCATCAGTTCACACATGCAGGATTTCCAGAACATCCCGGGCAAGAACGTGTTTCAGACCGAAACCAGTCTCAACCGGGGCAATTCCGGCGGGCCGCTCCTCGATGCCAACGGGTTGATGGTGGGCATCAATTCCAACATCGCGCGCAAAAGCAAGGACGGCTTGGCCATCACGGACATCAACTTTTCCATCAAGTCCAACGTGGCGGTGGCCTGGTTGAATGAAAACGGCTACCACTTCGGTTTCACCGCACCGCAGGTGGCCAAGCTGGAGGTGGAGGAGCCGTACGAGCCGACGGGCATCGTGCCCATTCCGAAACCCAAGGCTCCAAAGGGCATGGCGGAACCGGAATCGAACGCCATCACCAATCCGGTGAAGGAAACGGCACGGCCGAAGCCTGAGGTCGAGATGAAACCGAAGCCGAAACCACCGGTTCAGGAAACCGTACCGGAGCCCGGTCCTCAAAAGGAAGCGGAAATCCTGACCGAGAAGCGTCCGTACAAGATGGACGACCTCTTTGCGGCAACGGAAGAGGAAATGGAAGAAATGATGGACGACATCAAAAAGAAGCTGAAGGGCCGAAACAAGGGCCGGTTCAATTTCGATGACTTTTAAACGGGGTATCCGCTACCCCCGGCGGCAGTCGCCGGGGCGAAGGGAACCTTTCCAACTTCATTCCGGTTTGCATGGAAACGGGAGGCATTCATGAACAAATTGACCCTGATCCAACGCACATCGCGTTTCTGGCTGGCCTGCGGGGTACTCGCCGCCTGCCTGTTGTGGCTCGCTACGCCCGCGGTTGCAGGGTGTATTTCCGGCGATTGCAGCAACGGCTACGGTGAATTCCAGTACGACAACGGGGACCGCTACACCGGCCAGAACCTCAACAACCAGGCCCATGGTTACGGAAAGTATTTCTGGGCCAACGGCGACATTTACGAAGGGTACTGGGCGAACAACAAGAAAAACGGCTACGGCGTGTTCACCTGGATTTCGGGGGAACAGTACATCGGCAAGTGGCAGAACGACGAACGCAACGGCGCCGGGACCAACCTGTGGCCCACCGGGGAAAAATATACCGGCGAATGGATCGGCAACAAGCGCAATGGATACGGCACCAACATCTGGCCCAACCGCGAGATGTACGTCGGTCAATGGAAAGAAAACAGGCGGGACGGTCACGGCATTTACGTGTACCCGGACGGCAAAATCCTGAACGGCACCTGGCAACAGGACTCGCTGGTCAAATCGTACGATCAGGATTGATCCCGTATGGTGGACCGCCACTTTGTCAAAAGCAATTCAACGAATGCATTGGAGGCGCACATGTCTTCCCCTATAAACAGCGAAACCCGGACATCCCGCGCATGGCCTGCCCTGCTGGGGGTCATGACGGCCGGATTGTGGCTCGCCGCAGCCTCTCCCGTTTCGGCCAAATGCCTGAACGGGGAATGCAGTAACGGTTTTGGAACCTTCGAGTTCGATAACCAGGACCGGTACACGGGAGAAAACCGCAACAACAAAATGCACGGTTTCGGCAATTACGACTACAACGTTGGCGACCATTATGCCGGGGAATACAACAACGACAAGCGCAACGGCTACGGCATCTATTACTATTCCAACGGCGACCTGTACGTCGGCAACTGGAACCAGGGTAAGAAACACGGCATGGGCATGTTCCTCTGGAAACAGGGCGACCGGTATACCGGCAACTGGGTGATGGACAAGCGCGAAGGCCAGGGCGCCTACCTTTACGCCAGCGGCGATAAGTACGTCGGCGAATGGAAGCAGGACAAACGCCACGGCCAGGGAACCTATTTCTGGGCCAACGGGGACAAAGAAATCGGCACATGGGAGAACGGCGAACGTAAAAACGTCAACATGGTGAAAGCCGGAGAAACCGGCTCCTCCAACTCCCGCCAGAAGGAGACCACACCCGAACCGCAGAACCAGAAGGACGTCAAGGCCGGGTGCCTGTCGGGTGACTGCTCCAACGGTTTCGGTACCTATGTCTACAACAACGGCGACAAGTATGTCGGCCAGAACCAGGGCAACCTCCCCAACGGGCAGGGCAAGTATTACTACGCCAACGGCGATGTGTACGATGGCCAGTGGATCCAGAACAAAAAACAGGGCAAGGGCACCTTCCTGTGGTCCAACGGTGAAAAGTACGTCGGCGATTACAAACAGGACCAGCGCGAAGGCTTCGGCAGTTATTATTACGTCAACGGCAACAAGTACATCGGCGAATGGAAAGACGGCCAGAAACACGGACAGGGCACCTTCACCTGGGTGGAAGGCGACAAGTACATCGGCGAGTGGATCAATGACAAACGCAACGGCCAGGGCACCTACCTCTATGCCAACGGGGACAAATACATCGGCGGCTGGAAAGAGGACAAGAAACACGGCCAGGGAACGTACATTCACACCGACGGCACCCAGGAAACCGGAAACTGGAGCAATGGAGAACTGGCCGAACGCTTCTGACCTGACATAAGGAAACGCTATGAACCCGCAACGCTACTCATTCATTTCCACCCTGCCGGTTTCCCTGCGGGCGGTTTTACTTCTGGTCCTCCTCACCATGCTGGCGGCGGGATGCGCCACCGGCCGCACCATGACGGTCTGCCCGGACTGCACCTACACCGGCGACACACAGGATGGCCAGATGCACGGGCAGGGCTCGGCCCTTTACCACAACGGCGACAAGTACGAGGGCGCATTCGTCCAGGGCCAGCGCCACGGTCAGGGCACCTACGTCTGGGCCAACGGCGACAAGTATGTCGGCGAATGGGTGGACAACTCGCGGGAAGGCCAGGGCACGATGACCTTCCACACCGGTGACCGGTATGAAGGCGCGTGGAACAACGACACCATGCACGGTCAGGGCACCTTCACCTGGGCCAACGGCGACCAGTACGTCGGTTCCTATGTCAACGGCAAACGCCACGGCGAGGGCACGCTGACCTACGCCGATGGCCGCGTTGAAAAAGGCATGTGGAAGTTCAACAAACTGCCGTCTGAAGAAGAAACCCCGCCCCCCGTCACAGTGGAAGAAAACAGCCGCGACACGCAACCGCCCCACATCCGCATCACCTCACACGAGATGTTCCGCGGCATCGCCATCGTTCCCGTGGTGCCGTACATCCTCGTCACCGGCGTGGCGGAAGATCCCAGCGGCGTGTCGGAGGTGACGGTGAACGGCGAGACGGCGAAGGTGGACGGGTCCGGCCGTTTCTCCATCAAGATCCCGCTGGTCGAAGGGCGCAACGAGGTCACCGTTCTCGCCCGCGATGCATTCCAGAACCAGGCGCAGAAGATGTTCTGGCTGGAAGCGAAGGAAGACACGCGCAGCCTGCAGGATGAAATCCAGGCGGAGATCGCGCCGCAGTTCAAGACCGGCAAGTACCACGCGCTCATCATCGGCATCAACAACTACCGCCACCTGCCGCCACTGGAAACCGCGGTGAACGACGCCAAGGAAGTGGAACGCATCCTGAAACACGAGTACGGCTTTTCCACGACTCTTCTGTTGAACGCCGACCGCGCCGACATCATGAACGGCTTCAACGAAGTGCGCGAGCAGTTGACCTCGGACGACAACCTGCTCATCTACTACGCGGGGCACGGCGAGTTCGACAAGGCGGTCAACAAGGCATACTGGCTGCCCGTCGATGCGCAGCCCGACAACGACACCAACTGGATCATCGTGGACAACATCACCACCAACATCCGGCGCATGTCCACGCGCCATGTGCTGGTGGTGGCGGACAGTTGTTATTCCGGCACGCTCACCCGCTCGTCCATCACCAAGCTGACCACGGCGGATGAAAAACAGCGCTTCCTCAAGAAAATGATGGAACGCTCCTCGCGTACGCTGATGGCCTCCGGCGGCAACGAGCCGGTGGCGGATGGCGGCGGCGGCGGACACAGCATCTTCGCCAGTGTCTTCCTGCGCGCACTGCGAAGCACCGAGGAGAACACCTTCACCGCCGAGCAGCTGTTCCACTCCTACATCAAGGAAGCGGTGGCGGGGCAGGCCCAGCAGGTGCCGGAATACAACATCATCAAAAACTCCGGCCATGCCGGGGGGGATTTCGTCTTCATCCGCAAACCGTGAGGAAACATCATGCGTCACCGTGTGGCCCGGCCCGAAACTTTTTTCCGGTGGGCCGCGCTGACTCTGTTGATCGGCATGACGGCCACCGCCTGCACCACGTATCCCAAATGCCTGGGTGAATGCGCCAACGGACGCGGCACGCTTTTGCTGGAGTCAGGCGACCACTACGTCGGCGAGTTCCAGGACGGGGCTTTCCACGGTTACGGCACCCTCAACCAGGCCACGGGCGAGCACTATACCGGCGAATGGCGCCATGGACTGCGCCACGGCCAGGGCACCCAGGTGTGGCCGAACGGCGATCGTTACACCGGCGGCTGGAAGCAGGACCGACGGCACGGGCCGGGCATTTTCAACAAAGCGGACGGTACGGGGCAAAGCGGCCGCTGGCAGGACGGCCGGCTGGTGGACCCGGATTCGGAACGCGTGGAATCGGGACGCCGGTTCTGAGCGCACCAAACTCACTTGCCAACCGCCGCCGTCGGCCTTAACTTAGGAATACACGGCACACCGCGTTTTCGCGAAGGGGACAGAATGAACGGCATGAATAACAAACTCAGTCATTCCGGTAAAGGTGCGTTTCGGCGCGGATTCGCCGCGGCGGCGCTCGCCCTTTGCCTGGTGTGGCCCGCCCTTCCCGCCTTCGCCGACAACTGCCTCTCCGGCGACTGCCAGAATGGATTCGGCACCCTGGTCCGCGACAACGGCAACAAGTACGTTGGCGAATTCAAAAACGGCAAGTTCCACGGCCACGGCACCTACTCCTTCAACGAGGAAAAGTGGAAGGGCGACCAGTACACGGGCGAATTCAAGAACGGACAGTACCATGGACTCGGCACCTACTCCTGGGCCAACGGCGACAAGTACACCGGCGACTTCAAAAGCGACGCTCCCAACGGGCATGGCACCTACACCTGGGGAAGGGAACCCTGGCTGGGAGACAAGTACGTTGGCGGCTTCGTCAACTGGAAAAAGGAAGGCTTCGGCACCTACTACTGGAAGGAAGGCGACAAATATGTCGGCGAATTTTCAGGCGATGCCTCCAACGGGGAAGGGACCTATTATTACGCCAACGGGGATGTGTACAAGGGCGAGTTCAAGGACTGGAAAAAGGACGGCCAGGGCGAGTTCACCTGGAAACGCAAGCCCTGGACCGGCGACCGTTATGCGGGTTCCTTCCAGGCCGACGAGCTGAGCGGACAGGGCACCAAGTTTTATTCCAGCGGCGACAAATATGAGGGTTCCTGGGAAAACTGGAAACGCCACGGATTCGGCACCTACACCTGGAAGAACGGCAACCGCTACATCGGCAACTGGGTTCACGGAAAAAAGGATGGCCACGGAACGCAGTACTACGCCAGCGGCGACCAGTACGACGGCGAATTCAAGGAAGACCAGTTCCACGGCCAGGGCGTTTACATCTGGGGGCGCGACCCGTGGAAAGGCGACCAGTACAACGGCGAGTTTATAGAAGGCAAGTTGAACGGATTCGGCACCAAGGTGTACGCCAGTGGGGACAAGTACACGGGTGAATGGAAAGACTGGAAAAAACACGGCTACGGCACTTATACCTGGAAAAACGGCGACACCTACACCGGCGAATGGGTGGACAGCAAAATGCACGGCCAGGGGACCTTTTCCTACGCCAACGGCAGTCGTGACGTGGGTACCTGGGAAAACGACAAGCCGTTGAAAGTCATTCACTACGATCCGGGTGAAAAGAAACAGGACAAGCAGCCGCCGATCGTCGTGCAGAAACCGCAGACGGTGAAGCCGATGGACAACTCGCCGCCGGTCATCACCGTCACGTCGCACGAGGTGTCCCGCGGCATCGTACCCGTACCCACTTCCCCGACCACCCACGTGACGGGGATCGCGCAGGATGAAAGCGGCATCGCCGAGGTCCTGGTCAACGGCCAGCCGGCCCAGGTCCAGTCCAGCGGCGAGTTCGCCGCCACCATCCCCATCAACCCGGGCAAAAGCGAGATCGTCATCCTCGCCCGTGACATCCACCAGAACACCACGCAGAAATCGTTCTGGCTGGAAAGCCGCACGACCACCGAGGAGCAGACCGTCATCGCCAAAAAGCCGGACGTAAAGAAAAGCTTCATGGAAGAGATGGGCAGGCTGGACTCCGGCGACTACCACGCCATCATCATCGGCATCAACGACTACAAACACCTGCCCAAACTGGAAACCGCGGTCAACGACGCGAAAGAGGTGGAGCGGGTCCTCCGCCAGAAATACGGATTCAAGACGAATTTGCTGATCGACGTGTCGCGCACACAGATCATGCGCGCCTTCAACAACGCCCGCAAGATGATGGGGCCGAACGACAACATTCTTATCTATTATGCCGGGCACGGCGAATTCGACAAGACCGTCAACAAGGCCTACTGGCTTCCCGCCGACGCGGAACGCGACAGCGACGCCAACTGGCTGATCGTGGACAACATCACCACCAACATCCGCCGCTTCGCCTCGCGCCACGTTCTGGTGGTGGCGGACAGTTGTTATTCGGGGACGCTCACGCGCTCGGCCATCACCAACCTGTCCACTCCGGACCAGCACAAGCGCTTTCTTGAAAAAATGCACAAGCGGTCATCGCGCACGCTGATGGCCTCCGGCGGCAACGAGCCGGTGGCGGACGGCGGAGGCGGCGGGCACTCGGTGTTCGCGCGCGCCTTCATCGACGCGCTGCACATGGTGGAGGAGGAAATCTTCACGGCCGAACAGTTGTTCTACAAGTACATCAAGGAGCCGGTGGCGGGACGCGCCGAGCAGGTGCCGGAATACAACATCATCAAGAATTCCGGCCATGCGGGCGGCGATTTCGTCTTCGTCAAAAAGCAGTGATTCAATTCGGCACAGGACGCGCCGTTCGGGGACAGGTCAGGGTTTGTTTTGAAAAGGTGACGGCGTGACCGTGCGGGTGCACTCTTCCTGGATGAAGTCCACCAGCCGCTGCCGGTAGAGACCCGGTTCCATGCGCGCGCCATCCGCCACCAGCGCATCCACTTTGTCGGCGAACCCCTCGCCGGGCGCCAGGCCGGAACACAAACGCTTGATCTTCTTATGCAGGGTGTCGATCACCTCTTCGCCGTCGTCCACCAGTTCTTCGGACAGCTTTTCTCCGGGACGCACGCCGGTGATCCTGATTTCCATGTTCTCGCCCGGCGTGTAACCCAGTAAACGGATCATCTTTTCCGCCAGATCCATCAGTTTCACCGGACGGCCCATCTCCAGCATCAGGATCTCGCCGCCACGGCCGATGGTCCCCGCCTGCAGAATCAGCTGCACCGCCTCCGGAATCAGCATGAAAAACCGCTCCATGTCCGGATGCGTCACCGTCACCGGGCCGCCGCGCTCGATTTGCTTCTGGAATAGAGGCACCACACTGCCGTTGCTCCCCAGCACATTACCGAATCGCACGGTCATGAAATCCGTTTGCGACCTCTGCGCCTTGTATTGAATGTACCGCTCGGCGATCTTCTTGGTCATCCCCATCACGCTGGTCGGCCGCACCACCTTGTCGGTGGAAACGAGGATGAATTTTTCCACTCCATGGCGTTCGGACAAATCCGCGGTGATGCGCGTGCCCTGCACGTTGTTGAGCACTGCCTCGTCCGCATTTTCCTCCATCAGGGGAACGTGCTTGTGCGCGGCCGCGTGAAACACCAGTTGAGGACGGAACCGCTGGAACAGGGCTTCCAGTTTTTTCTCCTGCGTGACAGACAGAAAGAAATACTTCCGTTCGGCGTTGGTCTTCTCCCCGTTCAACTCCATGTTCAGGTCGTACAGGTAGTTCTCGCACTTGTCGATCATGATGAGCATCGCCGGATCGTATTCCAGCAGCTGGCGGCACAGCTCGGAGCCGATGGACCCGCCCGCGCCGGTCACCATGATTTTCTTGCCCCCGACCATGTTCTGGATCATCGACAGGTCCAGGTACACCGGTTCGCGGCCGAGGAGGTCGGTGATTTCAATGTTGCGGATTTTCGAGATGTGCGGCTGATGGGTAACGAGATCGAAAAAGGAGGAAACGGTTTTGTATTTCACATTGGCATCGCGGCACACTTTCACCACCGCTTCCATGCGCTCCGCGTCCATGCTGGTGACGGCCACCAGCACCTCCTGGATGCCCAGCGACTCTTTCAACTCGGGCAGGTCCTTGTGCCCGCCCAGCACCTTGACGCCCATGACCTGGTGATGGAGTTTCTTGGGATCGTCGTCGAGGAATCCCCGCACGGAGTAGTGCGGCGAGAAGCGGCGCAGGTGCTTGAGCAGGTAGGCGCCCGTGTAGCCCGCACCCAGGATGAGGATCGGCACCCGGCCCTTGCCGCGGATGCCGGCTTCCTGGTTTTCGCGGTCGGTGAGCAGTTTCCAGCCCAGGCGCGAAGAGCCGAGCATGAGGACCACGAGGATGAGGTCCATGAACAGCACCGACCGGGAAACGAGGTGCGCGCGGTTATACAGGAACATGAAGACCAGAACCAGCGCCGTGCCCATCGCCGCGGCCTTCAGGATCTGCTGAAGGTCTTCCCAGCTCGCGTACTCCCAGAACCGCGAATAAAAACGGCAAAGGGCGAAGGAAAACGCGCGGCACAACAGGACAATGGGAGCGAGGTCCAGAAAGACCTCCATCTGTTCCCTGGGGAGAGAGCCTTCGAAACGCAACAGAAACGCCAGGTACAGAGCCATCAGGCAGACCGTCAGGTCGAAACCCAGCAGGATGACCTTCCGGAATTTTTTCTTAAAAGCGCGCATGACTGGTGTTCCTTCGTGCGACCCGGTTTTGGATGCCGGCACTTGTAAAAATTGGTAGGGCTCCTCTTCGCCGACTGCTCAGGGGCACAATCTGGAATATCGAGTTTACCATAAACGGTTGTTTTTCATTATGAAAATCCCTTATAGAAAGTGGTGAGGCCAAACTTTCCCCGTCTTTGCGTAATGTGATACAATTCCTTGGTTTTATTGAATTTATTAAATTTGGAGCACGGCAGTCCGGTTTGTTACTGCCGCCATGCCGCCCAACCGGCGGAAATTCAAAATTTTTTTAATTCGAGGGAGCGTGCATGCTCACCCTGATGCTCATCACCAATCACCCGGACCTGGCGAAAAACGCCGTCGCCGCCGGCGTGAACCGCATTTTCGTCGATCTGGAGGTGATCGGCAAAAAGGAGCGGCAGGGGCATCTGGACACGTGGATCAGCGGCCACAACATGGACGACGCCCGCCGCGTGCGCGAAGCCATCCCGGACGCGGAACTGCTCATCCGACTCAACCCGCCGCACGACCGGATCGGTGACGAAATCGAGCAGGCGCTGGCCATCGGCCCCGAGTTGCTGATGCTCCCCATGTTCCGCACCGCGGACGAACTGGCGCGTTTTTCCGAACAGGTCAACGGTCGTGCCGGGGTGGTGCCGCTGGTGGAAACGCCGGAGGCGGCGGACGCGCTGGAGTCGATCGTCCGGGTACCGGGACTCAAGGAGGTGTACATCGGCCTCAACGACCTGCACCTCGGCCTCAAGCAGAATTTCATCTTCCAGCCTCTGGCCGACGGCATGGTCGATGCGCTGGCCAAGACCGTGCTCAACGCCGGACTGCCCTTCGGCTTCGGCGGCATCGCGCGCATCGGGGAGGGTCAACTGCCGGGCGAGATGGTGCTGGGGGAACACCTTCGGCTGGGATCGTCGTCGGTCATCCTGTCGCGCACCTTCCAGCGCGGCCTCGTGGAGGAGGACGGCCGCGTGGACCACACCAAATTGAAATACGAAATCGAAAAGCTGCGGGAACACGAGGAATACATGCAGGCACGCACGCCGGAACAAATTGAGCTGGACCGTTCCAAGGTCGTGGAGATCGTCAAACTGCTCAGCAAAGTGCGGTAGGCCCTGACTTTATGCCCACCCACCCAAAATGAGGTCTGCTATAATGGCGCGTCCGTTCCCATCCGCCCGGCCGCGGTATCCGCAACATTCCGGAAACGTCCGGTTGCCTATTCAGCTTTAATATGATCGACACACCCAAATCCTTCACGCCGCACCGACCCGAAGACCGCAGGGCGATGCTGAATTTCATCGGCGTGGATTCTATCGACGACCTGCTCACCGGCATCCCGAAAGACCTCCGGCTGCAACGCACCCTCAACCTGCCCGACCCGCTTCCCGACTGGGAACTGGAAAAGCACCTGCGCGATCTCGCCGGTCGCAATGCCACTGTGCACACGCACCTCAATTTCATCGGCGGCGGCATGTACGATCATCACATCCCGGCGGTGGTCGATGTCTTGGCCGGCCGCGGCGAATTCCTCACCGCCTACACGCCGTATCAGCCGGAGATGAGCCAGGGCCTGCTGCAGATCCTTGCCGAATACCAGGAACAGATGGCGAAGGTGATGGGCCTGCCCATCGTCAACTGCTCATCGTACGACGGGGGCACGGCGCTGTTCGAACTGGGCTGGATGGGCTGTCTCGCCTCCGACCGCGGTGAAGCGGGGGTGCTGTATGCGGATTCCATCTGGCCGCAGTGGCAGGACATCATAAAAAGCCACCTCGCGCCGCGTCGCGTCGCCCTCGATAGGGTGAAACACGAGGCCCAAAGCGGACGGCTCGATTTGAAATCGCTGGAAGACAAACTGAAATCCGAACGCCCCGCCGTGTTCCTGTTCCAGACACCCAACCGCTTCGGCGTGCTGGAAGACATCCCCGCGATCGTGAACCTGTGCCGGGCGCACGGGGTGCGGGTCGGCATGTCGTTCAACCCGTTTCTGAGCGGGCTGTTCCCCACGCCGGGATCGTTCGGTGTCGACTTCGCCAGCTGCGAGGGGCAACCGCTGGGCATCCCGCTGTCGGCGGGCGGCCCCAGCCTGGGCATCCTCGGTTGCAAAAAGGAGTACCGCAAGTTCATGCCCGGGCGGCTGGTGGGCAGGGTGGCGGACATCTACGGCAACCCGGCTTACGCCCTGGTGTACGAAGACCGCGAGCAGCACGTGGCCCGCGAAAAAGCGACCAGCAACATCTGCTCCAACCAGGCGTGGTGCGCGCTCCGTGCCGTGATCTACCTCAGCCTGCTGGGCGAAAGCGGTTACGGCCGCCTGGCAAAAATCATCGCGCACAAGACCGATTACCTGATCAAACAGCTGACCGCCCTTCCCGGTATCGAACGCGCCCACACCGGGCCGGTGTTCAATGAGTTCGCCTTAAAACTTCCCAAACCCGCGGACACGGTACTGGACGCCCTGCGCGAAGAAAAGATTTTCGGGGGACTCGCCATCGACGACACACCGCACGGCGAACTGTTATTGATCGCCGTCACGGAAACCAAATCCCGGCAGGATATGGATCGCCTCGCCCAAGCCCTGAAGAAGGTGTGCTCATGATTCCTCATCTGACCGCAAAGAGCCGGCCGGGAATCGGCGGCAGTTGGGTGCACGACCTCGAATTCGAACAGGAGGACACCGCCTGCCTGTTTCCCGGCATGCCCCTGCGCGACGAACCTCTCGGCCTGCCGGAAGTCTCGGAGATTGAGATCGTACGTCACTTCATGGAACTGAGCGCACACAGCCACGGGGTGGACAACGGTCCCTACCCGCTCGGTTCCTGCACCATGAAGTACAACCCCAAACGCAACGACGCCATGGCGAACCTGGACGGCTTCCGGGGCGTCCATCCCCTGCAACCGGTGGACACCATGCAGGGCATCCTGGAACTGCTGTACAACCTGCAGGGGTTCATCGCGGAGTTGATGGGCGCGGACGCGGTCACACTGCAACCGTCGGCGGGCGCGCAGGGGGAGTTGACGGGCCTGCTCATCATCAGAAAGTATTTCGAGAAGAAAGGCGAGGACCGCCGCGTCATCCTGATCGCCGATTCGGCGCACGGCACCAATCCGTCGTCGGCCGTCATGGCGGGCTTCGATTGCGAGATCATCCCGACCAACGACGCGGGCATCATGGACCTGGACGTGGTCCGCGAGAAAATGAACGAACAGGTCGCGGGCATCATGCTGACCAACCCGTCCACGCTCGGCCTGTTCGAGGAGAACATCGCCACCATCGCCGAGATCGTTCACGCCAAGGGCGGGCTGCTGTATTACGACGGGGCGAATCTCAACGCGCTGATGGGCATCGCGCGGCCGGGGGACATGGGATTCGACGTCATGCACCTCAACACGCACAAGACACTGTCCACGCCGCACGGCGGCGGCGGACCGGGGGCGGGACCCTGCGCAGTGAAGGCGTTTCTCGAGGAGCACCTGCCGGTACCGCGCATCGCAAAGTGTGAGGACGGCACGTACGTGTTCGAAAGCGACCGGCCGCATTCCATCGGCCGTCTGAAATCCTTTTACGGTCACGTGGCGGTGATGATCCGCTGCTACTCTTACATCCTGTTCAACGGACCGGAAGGGCTGAAACAGGTATCCGAGGACGCGGTGCTGAACGCGAATTACTTTCAGCAGAAACTGCGCGACATTTTTCCTCCGATCTATCCGAAACCCTGCATGCACGAATGCCTGCTGTCGGGAAAAAACCTGCCGACCACGCCGTACAACTTCGCCAAGCGGCTCATCGATTACGGCGTGCATCCGCCGACGCTGTTCGGCGCGGGGTGCGTGTATTTCCCGAAGGACCTCGATCACGCCATGCTGATCGAACCGACGGAAACGGAAACCAAGGCCAGCCTCGACCAGGTGATCAACGTGTTCCGCAAGGTGTATCACGAATCGTTCGCCGACGCGGAGTATGTCAACACCGCGCCGCATTCCGGGCGCACGCGCAAGATACCGGAAGGCTCGCAGGCTTTGGACGACTGATGTTTTTAAAATTTTCACTGAGGTAACCAGTTTATTTTATGTGTGGACTCGCCGGAACCATAGGCACCAGCAATCCCGATCCGAAACTCGTCGAGAAGATGGTCGAGACCATCATGTACCGCGGCCCGGACGAATGGGGCGTGAAGAAGCACGGACCCGCCGTGCTGGGCCACGCACGGCTCGCGGTCGTCGATCCGGAAAACGGCCACCAGCCGATGTTCAATACCGACGGCACCGTCGGCGTCGTCTTCAACGGTGAGATCTACAACCACGTCGCCCTGCGCGAGGAACTCAAGAAAAAAGGCTACGTATTCAAATCGCGCTGCGACACGGAAGTGCTGGTCCACCTGTGGCGGGAGGAAGGCGAGGCCATGCTGCAACGCCTCATCGGCATGTTCGTGTTTTTCCTGTGGGACGAGAAAGAACAGCGCGGCGTGCTGGTGCGCGACCACACGGGCATCAAGCCGTGTTACGTCACGGAGCACGACGGCGGCTGGGCGTTCTGCAGTGAGATCAAGGGACTGCTCGCGCTTCCCGGGGTGAAAAAGGAAATCAATTACAACGGTCTCGTGCGCATGTTTGCGCTCAACTACTGCCCGCCGCCGGACACCTGCTTCAAGAACATCCACCACCTCGAACCCGGCACTTACTGGCATTTCGACAGCGAACTGAAAATCACCAGGCACCGCTACTGGGAATGGCCCTTTTTCGACGACCGCCACACGCCCGACTTCGACGAGTTCGCCGCGCTTCTGCGCGACGCAGTGCGCATGCAGAAGGATTTCGACGTGAAAGGCGGGCTGTACCTGAGCGGCGGCATCGATTCCTCCGTCGTCGCCAAATACCTGGTTGAGCAATGGCCGGGCAAACTGGAAGCCATCGGCCTCGACTTTCCCGTCGAGGGCTTTTCCGAATACGCTTACTCGCGACTGGTCGCCGATCAGCTGGGACTGGGATTGAAACCGGCAATGATCGATCACACCCTCATCCCGGAGCTTGCGGAAAAGGTCATCTACCACACCGACCAGCCGCACGGCGACTTCTCGTTTTTCCTGTTTTACCTGCTGGCCAGCAAGGCCCACGGCGAAGACAAGATCGTCATGTTCACCGGCGACGGACCCGACGAAACGCTGTTCGGCTTCAACCACAACGTTGAATTTTTCCAGAACACCACGCGCACCAACTTCGCGCTACGCGCCTACTACAACGTCATCTGCTACATGGACGATCACCTGCGCAAACGGCTTCTGCGTGACACGGTTCACAAGCACACCCAGGATCCGTTCGATTACTTTGAAAAGAGCATCGAACCGTGGCGCGACCTGCAACCGATCGAGCAGATCATCGCCTACGAATGCACGCAGTTGATGCCGGGCAACAACCTGGTGAAGGGCGACCGCATGGGCGCGTGCTGGTCCACCGAGGGCCGTTCGCCGTTCATGGACCACCGCGTCATCGAGCTGTTCACCCGCCTGCCGGTGACCGAGAAGATCGACCGCGGCATCGGCAAGAGCTATCTCAAGAAACACGCGGCGGAAGTGTTTTCCAGGGAATTCGTTTACGGCAAAAAACGGATGCCGACCACGCCCATCGGCAACTGGCTGCAGGACCCGCTTTACAACTGGGCGCGGGGACTGCTGGCGGGCACCAATGACGATCTCATCAACACGCAGGAAGCGGTGAAACTGCTGGAGGAACACCAGGCGGGGAAGGCCAACCACACACGCCCGCTTCGCACGCTTCTCATGACCGCCCTGTGGCTGAAAACCTTTTTCTAATTTCCATCTAAACCGGACCCTTTCATGCTCAGTGAATCCATCAAGAAACACAAAACCGAATACCTTTTGGTGAGCTTCGTCGACCTGTTCGGCGTGATCCGCTCGAAACTGATTCCCGCTTCCAAGGCGAAAGAGGCCGAGAAAGCCGGTGCGGGGTTTGCCGGGTTTGCGGCGCACCTCAACCTGACCCCCGCGCACCCCGACATCTTCCTCATGCCCGACGCCAAAACGTTCACACCGATGGCCTGGCAGCCGAACGTGGCGTGGATCACCGGAGACCTGTATATGGACGGCGAACTCATCGACCACGCGCCGCGCACGGTCTTGAAGCGGGCGATGGCCGCCGCGGGCAAAAAGCGGGTGACGATGATGACGGGCGTGGAGGCGGAATTTTTCCTGCTGGCCCCCGACGGTTCCCGCATCTCCGATGAATACGATCAACTCAGCAAGCCCTGTTACGACCAGCTCGCGCTCATGCGGCGTTTCGACTTCATCAAGGAAGTGTGCGACGCCATGCAGGGGCTCGGCTGGGAGCCGTACCAGAACGACCACGAGGACGCCAACGGCCAGTACGAGATGAACTGGCATTACAGCAACGCACTGGAGACGGCCGACCGGCACGTGTTCTTCCGCTTCCTCACCAAATCCGTGGCGGAGAAGCACGGCCTGCGTGTGAGCTTCATGCCCAAACCGTTCAACACGCTCACCGGCAATGGCTGTCACACGCATTGCTCGCTGTGGGACGCATCGGGAAAGAAGAACCTGTTCCTCGACAAAAACAATTCGCACCAGCTCTCGGAAAAGGCATACCAGTTCATTGCCGGTGTCCTGCATCACGCACCGGCCCTGTCGGCGCTGACCAATCCCACGGTCAACAGTTTCAAACGGCTGAACGCCAAGACCACCGAATCCGGCGCGACCTGGTCGCCCAACGGCATCTCCTACGGCGGCAACAACCGGACGCATATGATCCGCATTCCCGACGCCGGGCGGTTTGAGTTGCGCCTGCCCGACGGCGCGGCGAATCCGTACCTCCTGCAGGCGGGCATCCTGACGGCAGGGCTCGACGGCATCGAGAACAAATTGGACCCCGGCGTGCCGCGCCACGAAAACATGTACGACGTGTTCACCAAACTCAAGGTCAAGAAACTTCCCGCCACCCTTTACGACGCACTGGCGGCGCTGGAGAAAAACCGCGTGTTCAAGGCCACGCTGGGCAACGGGTTCGTTGACAGCTACCTGAAACTCAAACGCGAGGACTGGAGCCGCTACATGAGTCAGGTGAGCGAATGGGAGCGGCAGTCCACACTGGATTGTTGAACCAAAACCTATTTAAAAGGGCAGGTATCCGTGGCAGCGTTGCTGATATTCGGAGGCGGGGGACACGGCAGGGTGGTGGCGGCCATCGCAAAGCATGTGCAGAAGTGGGACCGCATCGCCTTCGCCGACGACCGGCATATGGAACTGAAACGCGTTGCCGACTTCGAAGTGCTGGCGGGATTCGATGATGCCGCCGGGTGCCTGAAAGAGTTCACGCATTTTTTTGTCGCCATCGGTGACAACACCCGGCGCCTTCAACTGATCAACCAACACCGCGAAACCGGACACACCGCCGCCACGCTGGTGCACCCCACCGCGTGGGTGTGCGCATCGGCCACCGTCGGCGAGGGCACACTGATCGGTCCGCAGGCGGTGGTCCACACCGGGGCGCGGGTCGGCATGGGATGCATCGTCAACACCGCCGCGACGGTCGATCACGACTGCGTGCTGGAAGACGGCGTGCACCTGTCACCGGGGGTGCATCTGGCAGGCGAGGTGAAGGTGGGACGGGAAACCTCCGTCGGCGTCGGTTCCTCCGTGTCCAACCGCATTGACATTGGCCGCAACGTCGTAATCGGTGCCGGATCGGCGGTGGTCGAACCGATTCCCAACAACGTCACGGCGGCAGGCGTGCCCGCACGAATCCTGAAACAAACATGAGCACACAACCTCCACGCATTTATCTGTCGCCGCCGCACCTGGGCGAACATGAACGCCAGTTCGTCGAAGAAGCGTTCCAGTCGAACTGGATCGCGCCGTGCGGCCCCAACCAGGAAGCGTTCGAAAAGGAGATGGCGGAATACGTCGGCGCACCGGGGGCGGTGGCGCTCTCCTCCGGCACCGCAGCGATTCATTTGGCCCTGCGTCTTTGCGACGTGAACCCTGGCGATACCGTGTTCTGTCCGTCGCTCACCTTCGTGGGTTCCGCCACGCCGATCAAATTTCTGGGAGCGGACCCGGTGTTCATCGACTCCGACCCCGCAACGTGGAATCTGTCGCCACAGGCGTTGGAGCGCGCGTTGAAGGAAGCGGGGCGACAGGACCGCATACCGAAAGCCGTTATCGCCGTCAACCTGTACGGCCAGAATGCCGACATGGCCGCGATTCAGAAAGCCTGCGACAAGTACCGCCTGCCCGTGATCGAGGACGCGGCGGAATCGCTGGGGGCCACCTACCGGGGCAAGGCCAGCGGCACGCTCGGCAAGTTCGGCGTCTATTCGTTCAACGGCAACAAGATCATCACCACATCCGGCGGCGGCTTGCTGGTCTCCAAAGACACTGCCGCCCTCGACAAGGCGCGCTACTGGGCGACGCAGGCGCGGGATCCCGTCCTGCATTACGAACACAGCGAGCTCGGCTACAACTACCGGATGAGCAACGTGCTCGCCGCCATCGGTCGCGGTCAGTTGAAGGTGCTGGACGAGCGCATCGCCCAGCGCCGCGCGGTGTTCGAACGTTACCGCACCGCACTGGAAGGGGAACACGGGGTGAGCTTCATGCCGGAAGCCGGTTACGGCGCGTCAACACGCTGGCTCACCGTGCTCACTCTCGACCCCGGCGCGCCGGTGAAACCGCACGACATCATTTCTGCGCTGGACAGGGAAAACATCGAGGCCCGTCCGGTTTGGAAACCCCTGCACCTGCAGCCGCTGTTCAAGGGGTGCACCTACTACACACACGCCGACGACTGCAATTTTTCGGAAGATGTGTTTTCGCGTGGACTCTGCCTGCCTTCCGGCTCGAGTCTTTCCCCATCCGACCAGGACCGCATCATCGATATCGTGAAGTCCGTCCTGAAACGGGCTTGAGCCCGGCTCCGCCACCGAACACCCTTGCTTCACGCCGTATGGCCCATTGAAATTCGATTTGTGCATCCACGCAAAACTCTTTAACCTGTCTTCATACCTGCATTCCACAAATTCGAAGAGGAAGGGCCCCATGCGAACATCTGCCGCCTCCGTGCTGGCGTTTCTGTTTTCCTTCATTGGCTTTTGTCTTTCATTCCCCCCAAGCCTAGCCGCCGCACAGGGCAAACCACTGGAGGTGATGCGCATCACGCCCAGCGGAACGGATGTCCCCTCCGGCCGCCAGATCGTCATCCAGTTCAACCGTCCCGTTGTTCCACTGGGCCGCATGGAGCGCACCAAGGAAGAAGTGAAGGTCGGCGTCCATCCGGAACTCAACTGCCAGTGGCGGTGGCTCAATACCAGCGCGCTGGCGTGCCAACTGGGCGAGGACGACAAACTGCAACCGGCGACGCAGTATGAAATCACCGTGCACCCCGGAATCCAGGCCGAGGACGGGGCAACAATCGAAAAGCTTTTCATTCACCGCTTCATCACGCACCGCCCGCGTGTGCGTTACGCATGGTTTCAAACGTGGAAGGCGCCCGGCTGGCCGGTGATGCGCATCACCTTCGACCAACCCGTCACGCAAACATCGGTGGCCGAACACCTGTATCTGCTGGGCGAGGGCAACAAACGTCAGCGCTATCCCTTGACCGTCGAACCGGATCCCAACGACCGCCAGCTTCCGGTGATCGTGCCCATCCCGGGTGACAAGGGATTCCTGCATCTCGACCGACCGCCCAATCAGAAGAGCGACGACCAGACGACGGTGAAAGACGGGGTCGAGGCCCGGCGCGTGTGGCTGGTACAACCGCAGAAGGAACTGCCCTGGGATGCAGACGTGTTCCTGAACATCGAACCGGGACTGGTCTCGGCCCTCGGACCCGAACCCGGCGCCACCAGGCGCACGGTGAAGAAATTCCGCACGTTTCCCGAGTTCCGCTTTATCGGCGTCTCCTGCTGGAACAATGAGAACAGGCAAATCATCATCGATGACAACACTGCGTTGTTGCCCAGATACAAATGCAATCCGTTGCGTGGGGTTTCCCTCACTTTCAGCGCTCCGGTTATCAACCAGGAAATCAAGCAGCATGTGACGTTCGTTCCCGACCTCGCCGGCGGCCGGACCGATTACGATCCCTGGGCCAACGCTTATGATCACTCGCGCCTGCGCCGTCCGCACCGCAAAGGCCGACACTACGACGTCAACCTGCCAGAGGCATTGAAAGCGGCGCAGGAGTACCGGATTAGTTCGAAGGGTGCCACGCTGAAGGACGAATTTGGACGCGCTCTTCCGAAGGGATTCGACCTGACGTTCTACACCGATCACCGCAATCCGGATTTTCATCTCGAGCACACCACCGCCACACTGGAAAAACAGGAGCAGACCGAAGTGCCTCTGGTGGTCACCAACCTGAAAGACATCACGCTCAAATACAAACGGCTGACCGCGACCGACCGCAAGGACAACCTGGTTCATAAAGTGAAACCGGACGATGCGGAAGACATCGCCTACGCCCTGCCGCTCGACGTACGTGGCGCGCTGAACGGCAAGAGCGGCGTGCTGTACGGTCACCTGGATACAAAACCCGACGTCTCCAAACCGACTTACCAGCGCACCCTGCTGGCGCAGGTCACGCCGTTCGGCGTGCACGTCAAGATGGGTCATTACAATTCTTCCGTGTGGGTGACGGATCTCGCCACCGGCCAGCCGGTGCCCGACGCGCACGTCATGATTTACAAGGACAAGATCGCCGACCTCTCCGCCGACAAACAAATTCTGAGCGACGCGTTGACGGGGGACGATGGACTCGCTCTTCTCGACGGCACCCACAAACTCGATCCCAAACTGAAAGCCATGGGTTACGGCTGGTACGACGACAACCGGGAACGCCTGTTCGTGCGCATCGAACGCGGGGAGGACATGGCACTGGTGCCGCTCGACGACCAGCGTTTCGGTGTGGATTCCGGACGGGTGTCCAACTACGAAGCCTACCCCAGCATGCAGAGGCAGTACGGTCACATCCAGACCTGGGGCACCACCGCGCAGGGCGTGTACCGCGCGGGCGACACCATCCAGTTCAAGCTGTTCGTACGCGACCAGGACAACAAGAAACTGGTCGCACCGCCGCTCAAAGGCTACCGGCTGGAAGTGCGCGACCCGATGGGCAAAAAGGTTTACGAGCAGAAGGACATCACACTGTCGAAATTCGGCACGCATGCAGGCGAGTTCACCGTACCCAAATCCGGTGCGGTCGGCTGGTACGAGTTCCGCCTGCAGGCCAAATTTTCCAAATCGCTGTGGACACCGCTGGAGGTGCTGGTCACCGACTTCACGCCCTCGCCCTTCCGTGTCAGCAACTCCCTGAACGGCGAAGCATTCGAACCGGGAAGTGAAGTGGAAATCACGACGCTGGCGCGCATGCACGCTGGCGGACCCTACGCCGACGCCCCGGCACGGCTGACCGCCACGTTGCGAGAACAGACGTTTTATTCCAGGCATCCGCGCGCTAAAGAATTCCGGTTCACTGCGGAAGGCGGCCATTATTATCAGACACTCACCCTGTATCAGAAAGAAGACGCGGTGGATGCCAAAGGCGATCTTCTGAGTGCATTCAAAATCACCGACCAGAACGTGGAGACTATTTTTTACGGCACGCTCAGCGTGGAAAGCGCGGTGAAAGACGACCGCGGCAAGTTCGTGGCGTCGATGACCTCGGCGAAGTTTCATGGACGCGACCGCTTCGTCGGCCTGCACAGCCCGAAGTGGCTCTATAAGGAAGACGAACCGGCCAACATCCAGTACATCGTGGTCGATGGCCACGGCGAGCCGGTCAGCGGCACGCCGGTTTCGATCAAAATCGAGCGGCACGTCACCAAGGCCAGCCGCGTGAAAGGCGCGGGCAACGCCTACCTCACGCAGTACACACATTCGTGGGAACAGGCCGGCACGTGTGAAGGCACCCCGTCGAAAGAAGCGAACATCTGCACGTTCACGCCGCAGGACCCGGGATCGTACCGGCTGACGGCGACCATCACCGATACCAAAGGCCGCACGCACACGGCGAGCCTGCGCACCTGGGTGGCTGGCAAGGGCCGGGTCGTGTGGGCGGAGGACAACACCAACGCCCTGCAGCTGATCCCCGAAAAAGAAGAATACAAAATCGGCGACACGGCGCGCTTCCTCGTGCAGAACCCGTTTCCCGGCGCGAAGGCGTTGATCTCCGTCGAACGCTACGGCGTCCTCAAGCAATGGGTGACGACCTTCGACACGGCGACGCCGGTGGTCGAGTTTGAAGTGGAACCGGATTTCCTGCCCGGATTCTACCTGTCGGTCCTGGTGGTGTCGCCGCGCGTGGAGAAACCTCTGGATGAGACCGGCGTCGACCTCGGCAAGCCGACCTTCCGCATCGGCTACAGCCGCGTTCCCGTCAAGGATCCGTACAAGGAACTGGTGGTCACCGCACGGACAGAGAAAGAACGGTACAAACCGCGCGACACCATCAAAGTCGCGCTCAACGTGAAACCGCGATTCGACGCAGGCGACCGGCCTTATGAACTCGCCGTCGCCGTGCTCGATGAAGCGGTGTTCGATCTGTTGCAGGGCGGCCGCGATTACTTCGATCCCTACAAGGGGCTGTACCACCTGGGGGTGCTCGATCTCAAAAACTTCAGCCTGCTGACCCGCATCGTCGGACGGCAGAAGTTTGAGAAGAAGGGAGCCAATCCCGGCGGCGACGGTGGCGCGGACCTCGCCATGCGGTCGCTGTTCAAATTCGTCAGTTACTGGAATCCGGCACTCACCCCCGACGCCGAAGGCAACGTGTCGATCGAGTTCGAGGCGCCGGACAACCTGACCGGATGGCGCGTGCTGGCGTTCGCGGTGACGCCGGACGACCTCATGGGCCTGGGTGAAGGCACCTTCAAAGTCAATAAGGAAACCGAACTGCGTCCCGTCATGCCCAACCAGGTGACCGAAGGCGACGCCTTCAACGCGGGCTTCAGCGTGATGAACCGCACCGACAAGGCACGCGACCTCACGTTGACCATCCAGGCCGAAGGTCACATCGACACAGGAAAAGAAACCCAGACCACACAAACGGTGCGCCTCGAACCGTTCAAACGGCAGACGGTGTTTCTCCCCATCACCACGATCCACCTGCCGCAGACCCGCGATATCGAAAAAGGCGAGGTTCGTTTCCGTGTGACCGCAGGGGATGACACCGACCGCGACGGCCTGATTTACAAAACACCCGTTCTCAAACGGCGCTCGCTGGAAACGGCCGCCAACTACGTCTCCACCATCCTGCCGCATACGGAGGAATCGATCGCGTTCCCGAAAAACATCCACCCGGATGTGGGTTCGGTCGGCGTGGTGCTTTCACCCACCGTCATCGGCAACGTGGCCGGGGCTTTCGAGTACATGCGCAACTACGCCTACATCTGCTGGGAACAGGTGTTGAGCAAGGGCGTCATGGCGTCGCACTACCTGAACCTCAAAGACTACATGCCCGCCGATTTCAAATGGGAGGAAGCGGACGCGGTGGCGCGCGACATGCTGAAGTCGGCGGTCAACTACCAGGCCCCGAACGGCGGTATGGTGTATTACATTCCTCAGGACCGCTACGTGAGTCCCTACCTGAGCGCCTACACGGCGCTGGCGTTCAACTGGATGCGGTCGGCGGGTTATGAAGTTCCGTCGCACGTCGAGGAAGCTCTGCATAAATATTTAAAACGCCTGCTCAAGCGCGACGTGCTCCCCACGTTTTACAGCAAGGGCATGGCCTCCACGGTGCGTGCGGTGGCGCTGGCGGCGTTGTCGAAACACCGTAAGGTGAGGAAGAAGGACATCGAGCGCTTTCGGCCCCACATGCCGTTCATGAGCCTGTTCGGCAAGGCCCACTTCCTGCAGGCGGCATTGAATGTGAAAAAGACACTGCCCGTCGTGGAGGAGGCTCTCGATGCCATCTTGGCGCATTCGACGCAGAGCGGCGGCAAGTTTGTGTTTTCGGAAACGCTCGACGACAGCTACGCGCGCATCCTGGCTTCACCGCTCCGCACCAACTGCGCCATCCTCTCGACGCTGACGCAGACGGCGGGGCATTCCAACCTGAACAAGAAGCTCGGCAACGCGCCGTTCAAGCTGGTGCGCTACATCACGCAGACGCGCGGCCAGCGCGACCACTGGGAGAACACGCAGGAGAACATGTTCTGCATGAACGCGCTCATCGACTACAGCCGTGCCTACGAGCAGACCGACCCGAAATACCTGGTCACCGCCCTGATGGACGGCAACAAGCTGGGTGAGCATGAGTTCAGGGACAAACGCGATCCCTCGGCGACGCTGACGCGTCCCATACAGCAGGGCGACCCCGGCCGCAAGACGCAAGTCGTCATCAAGAAGGAGGGCATGGGGCGGCTCTATATTTCCACGCGCCTTCAGTACGCGCCTCTTGAGGAACACGCCGAGCACATCAACGCCGGCATCGAGCTCCGCAAGGAGTACGCGGTGGAGCGGAACGGCGAATGGGTGCTGCTGAACGATGGCGATAAAATCAAACGCGGCGAACTGGTGCGCGTCGATATTTTCCTGTCGATCCCCGCGGCACGCAACTTCGTGGTGGTGGACGATCCGGTGCCCGGCGGACTGGAACCGGTGAACCGTCAGCTCGCCACCGCCTCCACCGTCGATGCCGATAAAGGCACATTCAAGGCGGCGGGCGGTTCGTGGTGGCTTCAGTACTCCGACTGGCGCTCGTACAACTATTCGCGCTGGAGTTTTTATCATAAGGAACTGCGCCACGACGCGGTGCGGTTTTACTCGGATTACCTCATGCCCGGCAATTATCACCTGTCCTACGTGGCGCAGGCCATCGCCACCGGGAAATTTCTCAAGATGCCGGTGCACGCGGAGGAGATGTACGATCCCGATGTGTACGGCAAAGGCGTCCCGTCGCACCTGATCGTCGAGGAGTGATCTGATGCGCTGGCCTGGTCGATCCGGACGGTTTCGATGGACGATCGGCGGTGCGGCCGTCCTGGTCGCGGGCGCCCTCGCGCTGTTAACGGCCACGGCAATTTCGACCACCTACGTTGAGAAAACCTTCCGTTCCGTGCAGGCAAAAACGCAGGAGCGGATGCAAGTGACCGACCGCTTCGGCGCGCCGCTTCGCGTCACTTACCAGACGCGGTGGAATGCGAACGACACCTTACCGCTCCACGCCGTTCCCGAATTTCTGAAACGCGCCTTCGTCGTCTCCGAAGACAAACGGTTTTACCAGCACGGCGGCATCGACTGGCTGGCACGGTTGCATGCCGCATGGCAGAACGTGAAGGCGCTCGACACCGTCCGCGGCGCCAGCACCCTCACCGAACAGGTGGTGCGCATCCTCCATCCCCGCCCGCGCACGGTGTGGTCGCGCTGGCTGGAAGGATTTGAAGCCCGGCGGCTGGAGAAGTCGTTCACCAAATCCGACATCCTCGAACTGTATCTCAACCAGGTGCCGTACGCCTCGCAGCGGCGCGGCGTGGCGCAGGCCGCGCATTATTACTTCAACCGCGACCTCGACACCCTCACCAAAAGAGAAATGCTGGCGCTGGTGGTGCTGGTGCGTGCGCCGTCGCGATTCGATCTCTACCGCGACCCGCAGACGGTGAATGCCGCCATCGGGCGGCTCGCCCGCACATTGCACGAACAGGGCGTGCTGACCGATGCGGAAATCAAACAGATCCACGCTGAGACTTTCAAACTGGAGTCACCGTCACTACCGGTGGAGGCGACGCATTTCGTGCGGCACGTCACGACGCAGTCCGCACAGCAATGGCAACCCAGCCTGCGCACCACGCTGGACGGCGCGTTGCAATCGACCATCCAGACCCTGCTCGACCAGCGGCTGGTGCAACTGAAACGCCGCTCGGTGCGTCATGGCGCGGTGCTGGTGGCCGACCACACCACCGGCGAAATCCTTGCGTGGGCCGTGGCGGGCGAACCGGATGAAATCGTGCCCGGCAGTTTCATCGATGCCGTCACCACGCCGCGCCAGCCGGGGTCGTCGCTGAAACCCTTTGTGTACGCGCTGGCGCTGGAGAATGGCTGGACGGCGGCCACGCGGATTCTCGATGCGCCGCTGGCGGAATCGGTGGGCACGGGCCTTCACTCTTACCGCAATTACAGCCGGAATTTTTACGGACCCGTGACCCTGCGCAACGCCCTCGGCAACTCGCTCAACATCCCCGCCGTGCGCGCGGCGAAGTTCGTCGGGGTCGACAACTACCACCGCTTCCTGCAGACGCTCGGGTTCACCACCCTGGACGAGCATCCGGATTTTTACGGCGACGGCCTGGCGCTGGGCAACGGTGAAGTGACGCTGTACGTAATGGTGCAGGCATATGCGGCTTTGGCCCATGGCGGGGTGTGGCGTCCGTTGACGCCGTGGATGGACGATCCCGCGCCGCGTGAAGAGAAGCGCGTGGTGTCGGGTCCGGTGGCATCGGTCATCGCAAACATTTTGTCCGACCCCGAAGCGCGGCGGCTGGAGTTCGGCGCGGGCAGCGTGCTGAACCTGCCGGTGCAAACGGCGGTGAAGACGGGGACGTCCACCGACTACCGCGACGCGTGGGCGGTGGGCTTCAACGACCGCTTTACCGTCGGCGTGTGGATGGGCAACCTCGACCAGAACCCGATGGAAGACGTGACAGGCTCGACGGGTCCGGCCCTCCTGCTGCGCTCCGTGTTCGCCGAGCTCAACCGGCATAGAGAAACGCGCCCGCTTGCGATGGACCCGCAGCTGGTGCCACGCGACCTGTGCCGCGAACCGGCGGGCGAGGTCATGAAAGTCTCTCTGGATGATCAATCCGCCTGCCGCTGGGTGACGGAATGGTTCGTGCCCGGAACCGAACCGGAGGATGTGGAAGCGCGACCCTACCGCGAGCGCGAGGTGAAATGGATTCAACCGGTGTGGGGACTGCGGATGGCGATGGATCCGCGCATCCCGGACGAACACGAAGCGTTCGAGTTCGCCATCCAGGGCGTGGACGACACCGACACGGTCGAATGGATGTTGAACAACACGCCGCTTGCGGTCACGGAAGGCGGCAAGTATTTATGGAATCTTGAGCGCGGACGGCAGCACCTCACCGCCACCATCCACAAACCCGCCCAGCCCACACCGCAAACGCTTCAGGTGGTTTTTTACGTGAAGTGAAAAATCAGATTAGCCACAGATGCACACCGACCCGGCCGGGAGCGCCCCGCCACGCGGGGAGGGTACGTGCTGATACCCGATGGGCAAACGATGACCTGTGGGCGCAAGTCGATGGGCTCCCCCTTCTCCGAAGGGGGTTGGGGGGCTTTTTCCTTCAGGTTCTCATCCTGAACGTAGTGAAGGATGACTCTTTCAAAGATTCTTGTCGACGTATCGAAATCCTTCGCTGACGCTCAGGATAACGGCGGAAGAATCCCCCTAGCCCCCTTTACAAGGGGGGACCGATCGATCTTCCGCTCGCGTTTATCCGTGTTCATCTGTGGTTCAAAAGTTTTACTTCTTCAAAAACTGGTCGATGTGCTCGAAGCAGCGGTCGATGTCGGTTTCATTGTTGTAGAAGTGGGGAGAGAGGCGGATGAGTCCGTCGCGGATGGTGAGCGACACGTTGGTGCCGGCAAGAAATGTTTTCAGTTTTTCGAGATCGCAATTGAGCGTGAACGAAACGATGCCGGAACGTTCGCCGGGTTCGGTGGAGTTGACGATCTTGCCGCCCCGCTGTTTGACGCGTTCCATGATGACGTCGCCCAACCCCTTCACCCGTTGCTCGACATTGTCGATGCCCACCTCCAGCAAAACATCCAGCGCCGCGCCGAACGCGAAAATGCTCATCACGTTGAAACTGCCTTCCTCGAACCGGCGCGCGCCGGGACGGAACGTGAAGTCGTAATTCAGGTAGTCGTTGGCATTGACGACGCTGTCCCATCCCACCACCGCCGGATAAACGTTCTCCAGCACACGCTTCGAGATGTAAAAGCCACCGAGGCCCTCGACGCTCAACAGCCACTTGTGGCCGTCGGCGGCGAGGAAGTCGATGTGGTCGCGTTTCACGTCCATCGGCAGAACGCCCAGCGACTGGATGGCGTCGACACAGAAGTAGATGCCCTTTTCTTTGCAGAACGCGCCGATTTGATTGAGGTCGTTGCGAAAGCCGCTGTTGCACTCGACGGAAGACACCGACACCACGCGCGTTCTGTTGTTCACCTGCGCCGCGATCTGCTCGAACGGCACGCGGCCGCGCACCGATTTCACCCAGCGCACCTCGACGCCGAGGCGTTTCAGGTTCATCCACGGATAGACGTTGGCGGGGAACTCGATGTTGGGGATGACGACGTTGTCGCCTTCCTTCCAGTCGATGCCGTTGGCGACGATGGAGATGCCTTCCGACGTGTTCTTGACGAACGCCACTTCGTCCTCGTCGGCGTTTATGAGCTCGGCAAAGCGGGCGCGCACGCGGTCGGTTTCCACCATCCACTGCGGATAATACGCGGTGCCGTTTTCGCTCGCGTCTTTGAGGAAGGCGGCGACGCGGTCCTGCACCCGTTTCGGCAGGGGCGCGACCTTTGCGTGGTCGAGGAAGATGCGGTTCTGCGTGACCGGAAACTCGTCACGCCATTGATCCCAATCCATAACCATCCTTGAAACTGGTTAAACCAATAAAAGAAATTTAAATAACAGTTGCACACACCCGGCCAGGCCGGGAGCGGGCATTAAGGATAACAGAATATTCGAGAGGATACAGGGGAGCTCATAATGACTCTTCTATTTTTTCTTAATGGGTCATCCTTCACTTTATTCAGGATGACGTCTTTAAGGAAAAAGCTTCCCAGCCCCCTTCGGAGAAGGGGGAGCCCATCGACTTGCGCTCACCGATCATCGTCCGCCCGCAACGCAGTAGCCCGTTTCCTCCCCACGCAGTAGTACCCGCTCCCTCCGGGCATGGCCCGGTCAGTCCTCTTCATGGCTGGTGGCGCGGAGGATGGAGCGGAAGCCGTACTTGGTGCGGATGCGGTCGATGCCTGCATACAACGTTTCGCGTCCGGCACTGCGCGCAGGCGTGTCGAACAGGTCCATCTGCTGAGGGGCTTCGTGGGTGAGCGACGTCAACCCGACGCCGATCAGCCGCACGCGCGTGCGCCGCGTGAACAGTTTGCGGAACAGGTCGACAACGGTCGCGAACAGGATGTGGTCTTCGCAGGCGGGCGCGGTGAGCGTGCGCGAACGCGTCACCGTCTTGAAATCCGAGTAACGCAGTTTGAGCGTCACGCACCGGGCGCGCAGACCCTCGGCGCGCAGTTGCCCCGCGGCTTTTTCCAGCAGGTAACTCAGGATCGATTCCAGATGCCGCGGGTCGGTGGAGTCCTCTTCCAACGTGGTTTCGCGGCTGATCGATTTCGATTCCTCGCGCGGCTGGACGGGCGAGTGGCTGATGCCGCGCGCCTTGTCGTGCAACTGCGCTCCCCATTCGCCGAACACCTCTTCTAAAAATTCAAGAGGCAGCGCTGCGAGGTCGCGCACGGTGCGGACGCCCAGGCGGCGGAACTGCTGCACGCTTTTGGGACCGATGCCCGGCAGGGTGCCGACGGGGAACGGCGCGAGGAAGCGCGCCGCCTGGTCCGGCAGGATGCGGAAACAGCCGTTGGGCTTGGCGAAGTCCGAGGCGACCTTCGCCATCAGCTTGTTGGCGGCGATGCCGATGGAGGCGTTGATGCCGACGGTATCGCGGATTTCATCGTGCAGGCGCTGGGCCGTTACCATGACGGGGCCGTGCAGCCGCTCGCACCCGGTGAGGTCGAGGTACGCTTCATCGAGCGACATGGGTTCGACGAGCGGCGTGTAGCGTTCGAGGATGTCGAAGACGCGCGCCGAGAACTCGCTGTAGCGCTTGTGCGCACCGCGCAGGAAGATGGCGTGCGGGCACAGCCGGCGCGCACGGGCGATGGGCATGGCCGAGTGCACGCCGAACTTGCGCGCCTCGTACGACGCGGCGGCGACAACGCCGCGGCCTTCCGGGTTGCCGCCGACGACCACCGCCTTGCCCTTGAGCGACGGGTCGAGCACCTCTTCGACGGAAACGAAGAAGGCGTCCATGTCGATGTGCAGGATGGTGGGGGTCATCACTCATTTACCGCGGACCACGTCCGGAGGAAACGGATTGAATTTGGAACGGGCCTTTCGATCATCGTCCGCTCCCAAGGCATTAGCTAATTTGCCGCGGGCCACGCCCGCTAGAATTTGCGGAGGACGCCGACAACCACGCCCTGGATCTGGAAGTCGCCGTCCTTGACGAGGATCGGCGGCATGGCGGCGTTGGCCGGTTGCAGGCGGACGTGATCCTGCTCCCGGTAAAACCGTTTCAGCGTCGCCGAGTCGTTGTTCACCAGCGCCACCACCGTCTCGCCGTTCTTCGCCTCACTGCGACGTTCGACAATGACGTAGTCGCCGTCCTGAATATGGTCGTCGATCATCGACTGCCCCCGTACCTGCAGGACAAACAGGTCCTTCCCCTCCGGGCTGGGCAGGAGCGGCATCATCTCCTTCGCCTCGAACACCTCCAGCGGACGGCCCGCGGCGATGGTGCCGAGCAACGGATACTCCGGCGCGCGCGGCGTGAGGTCCTCGACCAGCTCGATGGCGCGGCTCTGGTTCTGCTGGCGGCGGATGAGGCCTTTCGCCTCCAGGTGACTCAGGTGCTTGTGCACCGTCGCCGGCGACGACAACTGGAACTGTTTGGCGATCTCCATGATACTGGGCGCGTAACCGCGCTGGCGGATGTGATGCTCGATGAACTGATGGATTTCCTTCTGCCGCCGGGTGAGATACATGCAATACCCCCTTACTAGAATCAAACCCATACTAGGCGAAACTAAATCGAAAATCAAGATCGTTGATTAACGCCATATATTCAAAGATTAAGGCTTTCCCGGCGGACCGCCTGTGCTACACTTGGGCCACCATGGGTCAGAAATGCAAAATCCTGTTTTTGTGCACCGGAAACTCGTGCCGGAGCCAGATGGCGGAGGGCTGGGCGCGCCACCTGAAGGGCGACGCCATCGAGGCGCATTCCGCCGGAGTGGACCCCAAAGGCCTGAATCCGCTGGCCGTCAAAGCCATGCGGGAGGCGGGGGTGGACATCTCCGGCCACGCCTCCAAGCACGTCGATAACGTCATGTCCGTGCCCTTCGATTATGTCGTCACCGTGTGCGGTCATGCCGACGCCACCTGCCCGTCGTTTCCCGGCAAGGCACAGGTGGTGCACCGCGGTTTCGACGACCCGCCGCAGCTGGCCGCCGACGCGAAAACCGAAGAGGAAGCGATGGTGCATTACCGCCGCGTGCGCGACGAGATCAAAGCCTGCATCGAAACCCTGCCGGAGAGTTTGCATTGCCCATAATCCCGCACAAGGTGTTTTACTGGACGTGCCCGTTGCCGCTCCTGTTGTTCGGAACGTTCTGGTGGTACGTCAACCAGTTCGAGGGCTGGGGCCAGTGGGCCGCGGCGCCGATGCTCATTCTGCCCATCGCCTTCAGCTTCCTGGTGTCGAGCTGGGGGGTGGTGCTGATCGTGCAGGAACGCCTGCGCGAGCAACCCGTCACCAACCTGGTGCTGGGTACCCTGGTGGGGGGATCGGTGGTCCTGCTCGCCATCGTCCGCTGGCTGCACATGGAAGTGACGCAAAGCTTTTAGATCGAGGAGGCCCCCATGCTCCGCCGATTCCAACCGCACCGACCTTGCCTTCTCCCGTACCTTCTCGCGCTGGTTTTCAGTGTCACCGGCATCCAGCCCGTTGCCGCGCATAAAGAAGAACAGATCAAGATGGTGGTGGTGGGCGACACCGGCATCGGCGAACGCGCCTACCGTCCGGGTTTCGATGCGGTGGTCTCCGCCATGCGAAATGAAGACGCCATGGTCCTATTGCACCTGGGCGACTTCGTCTACCAGGGTCAACTGTTTCCCGATACCTGCCCCGACCGTTACATTCACACCATCAAGCAGACGCTGGCCGCGCCGTTTCCGGTGCGTGTGTTCGTTGCCGGGGACAACGACCTGCCGCCAGTCAAATGGAAACCGAAGGCTTCCGGTTGCTGGGACCAGATCGTACCGATGGCCACGCCCTTCGATTCCTTTAAAGGCCAACCCGGACCCGGTGCGCGCGAGGGCGTCATGAATCTCGAACTGGCCCTGATGGTGGTGCTCGATGCGTACGACTGGAAGGACCCGACCCCGTGGCTGAAGCCGCTGATCGAGAAAGCACGGTCGAAACACCAGTGGGTGATCGTGGCGCTCCACGAACCGGCGCTCACCACCGCGTGGTACGAGGAAAAGCGGCAGACGGTGTTGAAACAGATCAACGCGCTTTCGCCCGACCTCGTCTTCGCCGGCAACCAGCATTCCTACGAGCGGTTTTATCCTCTGGGTGTGCCGGATAACTACGGCAACCTTCCGTTTGTGGAGAAGTCGGATTACCTGCAGGGCGAAGGGGTGACGCACATTGTGGCGGGAGGCGGTGGGGCGACCTTCAAGCCGTTCGCCGACCTTTCCGGCAGGGACAAAAACGCGGCCCCGCCGGAGGTGAAGCAGGCCCTGGCCAAACGGGCCCTCATGTTCCATTACCTGACTGTGGAAATGGACGACCACCGGTTGACGGTCCACACCTTCCGCGTGTGCACGCCGGAGTCGGCGAAGGGGAATCCCCGCTGGCGACCCAATATGAAGGTGTGGAAGACGGTGCCCCTGGAATGCGACGGACAGCCGCCGGGGGTGACGCTTTACGATACGGTGACGATCCGCAACCCGTGAGCGGGAGCGATCAGACTTTCTTGCCGAGGAACGCGTCCACTTCGTCGATGGTGACCTGCACGTCTCTCGCCGAGGTGTCCAGCATTTCCTTTTCTTCGGCCGTGAGGTCGAGCTCGATGATCTTGGTGATGCCGTTGTAACCCAGTTCCACCGGCACGCCGAAGAAGATGCCCTTCCAGTTGTATTCCCCGTCCAGGTAGGCCGTGCAGGGCAGGATGCGTTTTTTGTCCTGCAGGATGGCTTCCACCATTTTCACGACCGAGGCCCCCGGTGCGAGGAACGCACTGCCGTTTTTAAGCAGGCCCACGATCTCCGCGCCGCCCTTGCGGGTGCGGTTCACCAGGCGCTCGATCTGGTCGGGTTTCATCAGGTTGGTGATGGAGATGCCGGAGACGGTGGTGTAGCGCGGCATCGGCACCATGGAGTCGCCATGCCCGCCCAGCACCATGGCGTCCACGTCCACCATCGAGCAGTTGAGTTCCAAAGCCACAAACGTGCGGAAGCGGGCCGAATCCAGCACACCCGCCATGCCCATGACACGTTCCCGCGGCAGGCCGGAAATTTCCTTGGCCAGGTACACCATGGCGTCGAGCGGGTTGGAAACGACGATGATGATGGGGTTTTTGGAATACTTCATGATCTGCTCGGTCACGTTCTTGACGATCCCGGCATTGATTTTGAGCAGGTCGGCGCGGTCCTGGCCCGGCTTGCGCGGCACGCCGGCGGTGATGACCACGATGTCGGAGTCGGCGGTGTCCTTGTAGTCGTTGGTGCCGACGATGAGGCTGTCGAATACCTGCAGGCAGCCGGACTGTTGCAGGTCCAGCGCCTTGCCCTGCGGCATGCCCTCCACGATGTCGATGAGAACGACATCGCCGAGATTTTTGAAAGCGGTCAACTGGGCGACCGTGGTGCCCACCTGCCCGGCGCCCACAACGGTGATTTTTTTACGCATCGTCCGAAATCCTTATTCTACGGAACCACGGAATCAATAAGGTGGGGACGACTCCTGCGGGCCCCACAGCTGTTGTTTACCTGTAAAACGGTCCGGAACCGGAAGCTGCCCGGTCCCCGTTTCCAATCCAAAGGCCGATCCGTTGAATCCGGAACCGGCAATTCCACACTTCGCGTGTCCTGTTTCCGTCGCCCCCGGCCTCCTCCTTCGCTTCGTTGGGCAACAAACACACCCGGTTTGTTATCTGAACGGAGGGAAGGGTCCAGCGAACTTCTGCAAATCGGCCCCTGGACGAAAGAACGGTATGAACGGACAAGACCTGACGTGTAAGCCTGACACGCTTGAATGAATGGGGTAAACTAAATTATAAGGCCCCCTTTGTCAAGCAAATTTGGCCTTCCGGCCGGGCCCTCGGCACGCAGAATCAACCACTTCCAGCGGGCCCCCGCAGCCCTGAAAATGACCGCGCCGGAAGGCGTGCAAGGCCTCTTGATTTATGACGCACAACGAATCCCGTTTCATGCAACCCGTCCGGCCCCCTTCGCCGGCTCTTTCGGAATCAACGGTTTTCCCTTTTCCCCATGATGCAAATCGTTTATAAATCCAACCTTTGGTACGTGACGCCGCCGCCCCGGGCGGCAACGACCGCGCCGTCCCATCCGAACCGCACGGGTCTTTCATGAACGAGATTTCCATACAATTTGAATTCGGAGCGGATTTCGCCCAACTGGAGGCGATTCCCGAAGACCCCCGTCAGCGCTCGGCGTACTTTCAGCGATTCAAGGCCTTCCTCAATAAAAGCCGCGACAAGATCAAAGCCTGGCACCGCTCCGGCGCGGGCGGCCGCGAGGTGATCCAGGCGCACTGTGGCCTGATCGACGAAACCATCAAGCACGTGGTGCTGGCCATCGACGGACTGGGGCCGTTCCGGGACGAAACCCTGGCCGACCGCTTTGCTCTGGTGGCGGTAGGGGGATACGGACGCGGCGAGCTCAACCCCCGTTCGGACATCGACCTGCTGTTCCTCCTCAACAAGAAGATGGACAGGAAGCTCGATGCCTTCATCCAGGAGGTCATCTCCGTTCTGTGGGGCATCGGCCTGGAGATCGGCCACAGTTGCCGTACCCTCAAGGAATGCCAGTCCCTGGCGCGGGACGATTCCACCGTGCGCACCTCCATGATCGAGACGCGGTTTCTCATCGGCGACCGGGCCCTGTACGGCAGGCTGTGGGACACTGTTTACAAAAACGTGCTCAAAAAGCACGCCCAGGACTACCTGGACACCACGCTCCGCAAATTCTTCTCCCGCCCGGACGGCGGCGAAGGCGTCACCAGCCATCCGGAGCCCGACATCAAAAACGGTCCCGGCGGCCTGCGCGACTACCACGTCGCCATGTGGGCGGTGGCGATGTGCTTCGACGGCGCGTCTTTGAGCGAGATGAACCGCGACGACATCCTCGACGCGGACGAGTTGCAGACGCTCAAGAAGTCGGTCAACTTCCTCCTGCGGGTGCGCAACGAACTGCATTACCTGACGGGCAAGAAAGCCGACGTGCTGACGCGTTCCATCCAGATGGACCTCGCCCATCACCTGGGGTATGAGGGCGGCGGCACGGTGGCGGTGGAGCGGTTCATGCGCGACTACTTCCGTCACGCCACCCACATCCACACCATCTCCGAAGCGGTGTTCCACCGGTGCCTGGAGTCGCGTCCCCTCATCCAGAAAGTGATCACCACCTTCCAGCAGAAAAAACTGGGCCACGGGTTTTTCGCCTACAAATCGCAACTGCGCGTGGCCGACCACGCCGACGATATTTTCGAAAAAGACCGCTCGCTTCTCCTCACTGCGTTCACCCTGTGCCGCGACCATAAATTGGAACCTGGAGCGCATCTCAAGCGCCTTGTCCGCCTGAACAAACATTTTCTGGACGAGGACTTCATCCGCGGCCGGCAGGCCATCACGTTCCTGTTCGACCTGCTGCGGTCCAACCAGGCGTTTCCCCAGTTGAGGCAACTGCACGAGGCGGGGGTGCTGGGTCAACTGCTTCCGGAATTCGAGGAGTCGCTGTTTGAGGTCCATTACGATTTCTATCACCGTTACACGAGCGACGAACACGCCCTTCGCATGGTGCGGTTTCTGGAAGAACTGAACACCTCAAAGGAGACCAACCTGGAAAAACTCAAACAGGTTTATACCGGGCTTCCCGACCGCAGCATCCTGAAGCTGGCGTGCCTGCTTCAGACCTTCGGCAACCGGCCGGAAGATCTGGATGGAGTCGACCAGAAAAGCCCGCTCACGGAAGTGGCCCAGCGCCTGCAATTGACCCCGAAACAACAGGGCACGCTGCACTTTCTGGTCAAGAACAAGAACATGATGAACGAGCTCGCGTTCCATCACGACATCCATCATCCCCCCACCATCCGCGAGCTGGGCAGGCTGGCAGGTCAGCCGGAACGGCTGGACCTCCTTCTCTTGATGAGTTACGCGGACCTGCGTGCGGTGGCGCCAGAGACCTGGACGGAATGGAAAAACATCCTGCTCACCGAGCTTTACCACCGCACCCGCAACTACCTGGTGCGCCCGGAATCCATCGACGAAAAACCCAAGGCCACGCGCAACGCCGTGTACAGCCTGCTGGCGGACGAGTTCGACCGCACCGTCATCAGCGACCATATGGGGACGATGCCGGAAGATTATTTCCTGACCGAGTCCTCGGAGGACATCGCCGACCACATCCGCCTCATCCAGGGCATGGGGGAGCGGCCGTTCAGCCTGAAGGCGACGTATCACGAAAAAGGGGGGTTCTACAACCTGGTGGTGGCCGGGCCGAGCGACATCCACCTGTTTAAAAACCTGGTCGGTACCCTCACCGCCAAGGCAATGAATATTCTGGGGGCGCAGATTTTTGCCGGCAACGGCGGCCTGACCATCCTCATCATCCAGGTCAGCGCGCGCAATATCCAGAACGCATACGACGACATGCCCGCCGTCTGGCGCGAGGTGGAAGACAACGTGATCCGCATTCTGGAACGCAAGGTCACGCTAAACGAACTCCTGCGAACCCGCACGCGTTTCCACAAACGAAGCGGGGAAAACGAGGGCATCGAGCCCAAAATCCAGATCGAAAACTTCCCGGAAGACCGCTTCACCCGCGTTCGAATCGATGCACGCGACCACCCCGGCATGCTGTACAAGATCGTCTACACGCTGGCGCAGTTCGGCATTGAGCTGCACCGGGCGAAGATCGCCACCCGCGGCGGGCGCGGCATCGACATTTTTTCCGTGTCGCTGCGCGGCGGCAAAATCCTGTTCCAGCCGCTCATCCAGCGCATCAAGGAACAGATCATCCAGAGCCTGCTGGTGGAAAAACTGGAGGAGCTTCCCTGAACCGGATATAATGACGGACCTGTATGGAGGCGTTTTCCAAAGACGATCTCCCCGGCCTGAAAACCCTCTCTGAGGAAGCGGGCTGGGAGCACACGCAAGCCGACTGGGAAGCCATCCTGGAGTCCGGATACGTGTGCGGTGAGCGGGACCAATCCGGCGCTCCCACTGCCTGCGGTGCGCTGTTCGACTACGGCCCGGCCCTGTGCACCCTGGGCATGCTGCTGGTCACTCCGTCCCGGCAGAAAAAAGGCGTAGGCCGAAAAATCGTCGAACACCTTCTCGACCGGCGCGAACCGAAAAACAAACCGGCCATGCTGGTGGCCGGAAGCCGCCTGAAAGAATATTACGAAAAACTCGGCTTCCGCGAGATGGAACGCATTCATAAACTGGAAGCGCCGCCCAAAACCTCGCCTCCCGTTTCCACCTTTTCCCTGCAGCAGAGCATCCAGCCTTTGAAGGAACAGGATCTCGTCCCCGTGCTTTCGGTGGACCAGCAGGTGGTGGGCGCGGACCGGTCGCAACTGCTCCGCATCCGCTACCGGCAGACGGAAAAGACGCTCCGCATCACCAACCCGCAGGGAACCCTGCTGGGGTACGCGATGGGCGTGAAGCAGGACAAGCAGTTGCTCATCGGCCCACTCATCGCCTTCAACCGCTTCTCGGCAATCGACCTGCTCTCCGCGCTGATGGCGGACCACAACGGCGGACCGGTGCGCATCGACGTCTCCAGCCGGCGCGAAGACCTGGTGCAGACCCTGCTGGACGCGGGCTTCAAGGAACTCGACACCCAGCCGGTGATGGTGAAAGACGCGCCGTCGCTCCCCGGCAAACGCGATCACCTGTTCGCCCTCGCCTCCCAAGCGTGGGGATAGGGAGGGAACCGGCCCCTTTGAGGCGGGGAAACCTGTTTTTCCTTCGAAATAAAAAGCCGTCCAGGCGTTCTATTTGTTCACTTCGCGGCCGAGCTGTTTTTCGACCGAGGCGATCTTCGAGTCCAGCCGCCCCGATTTGCCCTTCCGGTAGTCGATCTTGATCGAGCAGGTGATGCGGCTGCAGTCGGAGCTCATCTTCTCGTAGCACTGCTTGATGACGCTCATCACCTCGTCCCATTCGCCCTCCAGGCAGGTGCCCATGGGGGTCAGGCGGTATGGGACGCCGCTTTTTGAAACGATATCCAGAGAACGGCTGACGTAGGGGCTCAGGCTCTCCCCCTTGTCCATCGGCGACATGCTGAATTCCAAAAGGATCATGATGGTTTCTCTCCCTGATTACAATGAATTAACCCGCTAAATAGTGCTTGCATTTTAGGCGGGAAGTGTGGAATCATCAAGGCCTCCCTCAGGGAAATTCCAAGAAAAGGCGGTAACACACGTTTGGGCAAAATTGACGAGATCCGTGACCGGATCGACAAGATCGATGAAAAGCTTCTGGAGCTTTTCAATCGGCGCGCCGATCTGGCCATCAAAATCGGCAAAGAGAAAAGCAAAAGGAACGAGTCGAATCATTTTCACGTCCCGCACCGGGAACGCGAAATTTTCGAGCGCATGAAGCGCCTCAATGCGGGGCCCCTGCCTGCGCATTCCATCGAATCCATCTTCCGCGAAATTTTTTCGGCCACGCTGGCGCTGGAAAAACCCCTGCGCATCGCGTACCTCGGTCCGGAGACCACGTTTTCCCACCAGGCGGCGATCAAGGCGTTCGGCCATTCGTCCGTGTTCGAACCCGCGTCGTCCATCGAATCCATTTTCTCCATGGTGGAACGCGGTCACGTCGATTACGGCATCGTGCCCATCGAAAACTCGACCGAAGGCGTGGTCAACCTGACGCTCGACTGCTTCGTCGATTCCAACCTGCACATCTCGGACGAAGTCCTTCTCGGCATCAACCTGTACCTGCTGTCGAAGACCGGCAACCTCGACGACATCAAGGAAATGTATTCGCACCCGCAGCCGTTCGCGCAGTGCCGGAGCTGGCTGAACCGCCACGCGGGCGGCATCGAGCAGATCCCGACTTCCAGCACCGCCGTCGCCGCCGAGATGGCGAGCAAACACAAGCACGCCGCCGCCATTGCGGGCAAGCTGGCCGCCGAATTTTACGATCTTAAAATCATCGCGGAAAAAATCGAAGACCGCGCGCAGAACACGACGCGGTTCCTGGTGATCGGCAAGGAACCCGCGAAGAAGGCGAAACGCAACAAGACCTCGGTCATGTTTTCCATTCAGGACGAGGCCGGGTCCCTGCTCAAAATATTGCAGGTGTTCGGGCGAAACGAAATCAACCTGACCAAGATCCAGTCGCGGCCTTTGCGCAACCGGTCGTGGGAGTACCTGTTCTTCGTCGATTTCGAAGGCCACATCGACGACCCCGGCATCGACAAAGTCATCAGGACCGTCAGCAAGCGGTGCATGTATTTCCGCGTGCTCGGTTCGTATCCGTGGAACGGCTGAACGTTATGCAACCCTTTACCAAAATGACCATCATCGGCGTGGGCCTGCTAGGGGCCTCGCTCGCCAAGGTGTGCAAGGAGCGCCAGCTCACGGAGCGCATTGCCGGGTTCGGCAGGAACGCCGACAACCTGAAGCGCGCCGAGGAACAGGGCGTCATCGACCACGGCACCACCGATCTCAAAGACGCCGTCGCCGGGGCCGACCTGGTGGTCCTGTGCTCGCCGGTGGCCAGCATCGTCGAACGGTTTCGCGAAATGGCGCCGCACCTGGACGCGGGGTGCATCGTCACCGATGTCGGTTCCGTCAAGGAGCCGCTGGTGAAAGACATCGAACCGCTGCTTCCTGAAGGCGTGCACTACGTGCCGGCACACCCGATCGCCGGGGCGGAAAAATCGGGCCTGGACGCCTCGACCGCCGACCTGTACGAAGGTGCGCGTTGCATCCTGACGCCGACGGACAACACCGATAAAGCCACGCTCGAACGGATTCAGCAATTCTGGGAAGCGGTTGGCATGCGCGTGCAGATTCTCACCGCGGACGAGCACGATTTCATTTACGGCGCGGTCAGCCACCTGCCGCACGTGGTGGCCTTCGCCCTCATCAACGCCGTCGGCCAGCTCAAGACCTCCGACCAGGAGGACATCCTGAACCTGTCGGCGGGCGGCCTGCGCGACATTACCCGCATCGCGTCGAGCGACCCCGTCATGTGGCGCGACATCTGCCTCGCCAACAAAACACACGTGCTGGACATGATCGACCGGTTCTCCCGGTCGCTGGAAGACATCCGCAAACAGATTGAACAGGACGACGGCGCCGGCCTGAAAGAATCTTTTAAAAACGCCAACGGACACCGCGGCAAACTGGTAGGACAGAATTCATGATCGTAGCCATCGACGGACCCGCGGGAAGCGGCAAGAGCACGGTCGCGCGCATGGTGGCGCGGCGGCTCAAATTCCGGTACATCGAGACCGGTTCCATGTACCGCGCCGTGGCGTGGAAAGCCGACCAGGTGGGGATCGACCCCACCGACGGCGAGGAAGGCGCGGACGAGGTGGCCGAGGTGGCGCGCAACCTCAACATCGAATTCAAACCGGCGGACGACGGCAGCCAGCGTGTGTTCGTCGAGGGCCGGGAGCTCACCCGCGAACTGAAGAACGAAACCGTCGGGCGCATGGCGGCGGTGGTGGCGGCCAACCCGGAGGTGCGGGAGATCCTCGTTTCCAAGCAACGCGAGATGGGACGCAACCACGACGTGGTGATGGACGGACGCGACATCGGCACCGTCGTTTTTCCCGACGCGCAGAAAAAGTTTTATCTCGACGCCGACCCGGTGGAACGCGCCCGGCGGCGTTACGAAGAGATGAAGGGCACGGACCCGGACCTCGATTTCGACCAGATCGTCGAGCAGGTGCGGCAACGCGACCACGAAGACAAAACACGCGCCGCTTCGCCGCTTCGCAGGGCGGAGGACGCGATGTTGATCGACACCACTTCCCGTTCCATAGACGAGGTGGTGGAGCAGATGGTGCGGGCCATTGAATCCGCACCCGAAGAAATGAAAAGCAAACCGTAACTGGATTATCAACCTTTAACCGCAGTACCTGGTGCATCCTGGAGGACCAACATTGTGAGTAACACAGATTTTGATCTCGACGAAACCGTCGAAGAAATGACCGAAGAAGACAAGCAGATCCGGGCGGAGATGGAAGCCTACCTGGAAAAAAGCATGACCGGATTCCGCGAAGGCGAAATCATCAACGGCCGCGTGCTCAACGTGGGCAACGGCATGGTGACCGTCGATGTCGGCTTCAAATCCGAAGGCGTCATCAACCTCAACGAATTCCCGGAAAGCGAGAAACCGCTCAACGTCGGCGACGAAGTCGAGGTGTACCTCGAGCGGGTGGAGGACCAGGACGGCATCGTCGTCCTGTCCAAGGAAAAGGCGAACAAGATCAAAATCTGGGAGAAGCTCGTCAAGGCCTTCGAAGCGGAAGAGATCATCGAGGGCACCGTGGTCGCCAAGGCGAAGGGCGGCCTGACCGTGGACATCGGCCTGAAAGCCTTCCTGCCGGGCTCGCAGATCGACCTGCGGCCGGTGCGCAACCTGGAAAAGCTGATCGGCGAAAAGTTCAAGATGAAGATCATCAAGATGAACAAGAAGCGCGGCAACATCGTGCTCTCCCGCCGCGTCCTGCTCGAAGAGGAACGCAAGCACGCGCGCGCCGACACCCTCCAGAAAATGGAGGAAGGCAACCAGGTGGACGGCATCGTCAAGAACATCACCGACTACGGTGTGTTCATCGACCTGGGCGGCATCGACGGCCTGCTGCACATCACCGACATGTCCTGGGGCCGCGTCAACCATCCTTCGGAAATGTTCTCCATCGGCGACAAGGTCACCGTCATGGTGCTCAAGTACGATAAAGAAAAAGAACGCGTGTCGCTGGGCCTCAAGCAGATCACCCCGGACCCGTGGGTGGACGTGGATCAGAAGTACCCGGTCAACACCCGCATCAACGGCAAGGTGGTTTCCATCACCGACTACGGCGCGTTCGTCGAGCTGGAGAAAGGCATCGAAGGCCTGGTGCACGTCTCCGAGATGTCGTGGAGCCGTCACGTCAAACACCCGAGCAAGATGGTGAGCATCGGCGACGGCGTGGAAGCGGTGGTGCTGACGCTCGACAAGGAAAAGAAACGCATCTCCCTCGGCATGAAGCAGACCGAGCCCAACCCCTGGGAGAACATCGAAGAGAAGTACCCGATCGGCTCCACCGCCGAGGGCATCGTGCGCAACCTCACCGAGTTCGGCGCGTTCGTGGAACTCGAGGACGGCGTCGACGGGTTGATCCACATCTCCGACATGTCGTGGAACAAGAAGATCAAGCATCCTTCCGAACTGCTCAAGAAAAAAGACAAGGTGCAGGCGGTGGTGCTGAACATCGACAAGGACAACTGCCGCATCTCCCTCGGCATGAAACAGCTGGAAGCCGACCCGTGGGACGACATCCCCGGGCAGTACCCGCTGGGCAAGGAGGTCGCGGGGACCATCGTGAAGGTCACGGGCTTCGGCGCGTTCGCCGAGTTCGACGACGGGCTGGAAGGCTTGATCCACGTGTCGCAGTTGAGTTCGAAAAAAGTCACGCACCCGGAGAAGGTGGTGAAGGTGGGTGACGAGATCAAGGCCAAAGTCATCAAGGTGGACACGGCCAACAAGAAGATCGGCCTCAGCATCAAGGCGTACGAGGAAAACCTCGATCCTTCCGAAATCGAGGACGTGCAACTCGATGACGAGGCGAAAGAAGAAGGGGAATCCTCCTGACCGGAGGGTTCCTTTTTCGCTCAAAGAGGAAACGAAACATGGACAATCCGGCGAAAGAATCCGGCAAGAAGGAACGCAGGAGTTTCAGCAAGGGATTCTGGTGGTTCCTGTTCATCCTGCTGGCGTTGTTCGCCGGGTCGTCCGTGCTGGGCCGTTTCCTGGGCGGCGGCGAATTCAACGGGCGCGAGCAGATCGCGCTGGTCGAGGTCACCGGCGTCATCATGGACTCCGGCGACATCGTCCGGCAGTTGTCCAATTACCGGCGCGACGACGAGATCAAGGCCATCGTCCTGCGTGTGGATTCTCCCGGCGGCGGCGTGGCGCCGTCGCAGGAAATCTATGAGGAAGTCCTGCGCATCCGCGCCGACAAGAAACCCATCTACACCTCCATGGGCTCCATGGCGGCGTCCGGCGGCTACTACATCGCCTGCGCCACCGACCGCATTTACGCCAACCCCGGCACCCTGACGGGAAGCATCGGCGTCATCATGGCCTTCACCAACGCCACCGAACTGATCGGCAAGATCGGCATCAAGCCGGAAGTCATCAAAAGCGGCAAGTACAAGGACATCGGGTCGCCCACGCGCCCCATGACCAAGTCCGAACGGCGCTACATGCAGAAGGTTTCCGACGACGTGCACGACCAGTTCATCACCGCCGTGGCGGAGGGCCGCGGACTCGATAAAAAAACCGCCCGCAAATTTGCGGACGGACGCGTCTTCACCGGCAGGCAGGCCCAGGACTACAAACTGGTAGACGAAATGGGTGGGCTGGAAGAAACCATCCAGCAGCTGGCAAAGGCGGTCGGCATCGAAGGGCGCCCCCGAATTGTGGTGGAACGGCCGGAAAAAAGCCTTCTGGAGCTACTGCTGGGAGCCAACGTAAGCGAAAGCCTTGAAACCTCCCTGTGGCCCACGCAACTGCCCCGCCTGCTCTATCTGTGGCTTCCCTAACCTTATTAATCAATAAGTTAAACTAATAGCACCGCTTCCCCGGACGCAGTCCTCCCTCCCCCCATCTATTTAGTATATCCGATATTTTTCTTTTTAATTCCACTCGTTTCACTCCATTCGGGGGAGTTTCGTTTTTTCGAATCAAATCCCGTAAAGCCTGCAAAACTCTTGACTTCGTTGACCTTAGTGATATACTTTCGGCAAAAATCAATCTTTGATGGGGAGATTTGAATGACCAAGGCGGAGTTGGTTGAAAAAGTTTCGGCACAAATCAATTTGACCAAAAAGCAAACTGAGGTTGTCGTAAACACGGTTTTTCAAAGCATCACCGAATCTTTGGCGGAAGGTAAAAAAGTGGAACTGAGAGGCTTCGGCAGTTTTCGTGTAAGAAGCCGCAATGCCCGCATTGGCAGAAATCCGAAATCCGGAGACCGGGTGGACGTCCCGGCCAAACGGGTTCCTTTTTTCAAGGCAGGCAAGGAGTTGCGGGAACTGGTGGACGACCAGGCCCTGGGCGACGACAACTCTTCGGGCCACGACACCTAAACCCTTGATTTAACAGTTCTCTCTCCCCCGACCTCAAGTATTTGGCAGATGGAGCAAGCAGGGTTTGCCCTGCTTTTTGTGTTTTGGACCCAGGTTTTCCCCGGGCCGTTCGCATCCCTGCGCCAGCCCGCCTGTACTCACTTGCATTGAAACGGAAACGCACGCCCCATGCCCGGCAATACCTTTGGACAACTGTTTCGTATTTCGACGTGGGGCGAGTCTCACGGCGAGTCCATCGGTGTCGTCATTGACGGCTGTCCGGCCGGACTGCCCATCACCGCCGAAGAGATTCAAAAAGAGCTCGACCGCCGCCGCACCGGGCAGAGCAAAGTCACCACCACGCGCAAGGAACCGGACCAGATCCGCATCCTCTCCGGCGTGTTCCAGGGCAAGACCACCGGCACCCCGCTCGCCATGATGGTGGAAAACGCCGACGCCGACTCCTCCAAATACGAACTCATCAAGCACCTGTACCGGCCCGGCCATGCGGATTTCACTTACGATAAAAAATACGGTTTCCGCGACTACCGGGGCGGCGGCCGTTCCAGCGCGCGTGAGACGGTAGGCCGCGTCGCCGCCGGGGCCATCGCCAAAAAACTGCTGGCCCGCCACAAAATCAAAGTGTTCGCCTACACCCGGCAGATCGGGGACCTGGCCATGCAGTCCTTCAGCCAGAGGGAAATCGAGAACAACATCGTGCGCTGTCCCGACAAAAAGATGGCCGAGCGGATGGTCGAGGCCATCCTGCAGGCGCGCAAGGACGGCGACTCGCTGGGCGGCGTCATCGAGGTCGTTGCCAAGGGCGTCCCGGCGGGACTGGGCGAGCCGGTATTCGACCGGCTGGATGCGGACCTGGCCAAGGGTCTCATGTCCCTCCCCGCCGTCAAGGGCGTCGAGGTGGGCATCGGCTTCGAAGCGGCCCGCCTGCGCGGATCCGAAGCCAACGACGTGTTCATCGCCAAAAACGGCAAGATCACGACGAAGACCAACAACGCCGGCGGCGTGCTGGGCGGCATCTCCAACGGCAACGACATCGTTCTGCGCATGGTGGTCAAGCCGACGTCGTCCATCAACCGCGAGCAGGACACGGTGACGCAGAAAGGCAGGAAAGCCAAGATTCGCGTGGAAGGCCGGCACGACCCCTGCGTCGCGCCACGTGCCGTTCCGATGGCCGAAGCGATGGTCGCCCTGGTGCTCATCGACCACCTCCTGCGGCAGAAACAGGCCCAGTTATAAAGCCGATCCATTCACCCGCACGGACCCCTTGCCCGCGTCCTGGCATCTGATACACTGAAATCATGAAACAACCCCTGAAAGTCGGGTTCCTGCAAACCCTGCCGGTGTTCGGCGACATCGCAACCAATCTCAAACAGGTGGAACAGCGCCTGAGCGGCATGGATGCCGACCTCGTCGTCCTGCCGGAACTGTTCACCACCGGCTACCAGTTCCGCAACCAGAAAGAAGCGCGCGACCTCGCGGAGCCGGTCCCCGACGGACCCACCACCCGGGCCCTGATGAAGCTCTCCCACGACCTGGGCATGCACATCGTGGCCGGGCTGGCGGAAGTGGAAGGCGACACGGTGTACAACTCCGCCGTGCTGACGGGTCCGGAAGGCTACGTCGGCAAATACCGCAAGGCACATATTTTCGACACGGAAAAAAACATCTTTGCCGCGGGCAACCTGCCCCTGCCGGTATTCGACATCGGCAAGGCGCGCGTCGGCATCATGATCTGTTTCGACTGGCGGTTTCCGGAAACGGCGCGGACGCTGGCGCTCAAGGGCGCGGACGTCATCGCCCACCCTTCCAACCTGGTCCTTCTGACCTGCCCGCAGTCGATGATCACGCGCTGCCTGGAAAACCGCGTGTTCGCCGTCACCGCCGACCGCGTCGGTTCCGAATCCCGCATCGAGGGCGAAACCCTTCGGTTCATCGGGCAGAGCCAGGTGGTGGACCCGGACGGCGAGGTCCTCGTGCGCGCCTCCGAAGAAAATGAAGAGGACCACGTGGTGGAAATCGACCTCGCCAACGCGCGCAACAAAAGCATCAACCCGCACAACGACCTGATCGCCGACCGCCGCGAGGACCTTTACAGAATCCCGTGAATTCTGCTATATAGATTGGAATTCAGACAATCACCGAACTGACTCCGGACCTCTGAACGGCCCGGTTTTTCATTTGCACAGGGAGACCCATGGACAAGCCCAAATCCCGTTTCATCAAAAGCGACAACGGCACCATCTACGACTCGCAGACCAGCCTCACCTGGAAGGCCACCGATTCCTACCTCGATCTGGAAAAAGAAGTGACGTGGGACGAAGCGCAGGAATACGCCAAACAGGTCAACGCGGATAACTTTGGCGGGCACAACGACTGGCGCCTGCCCAGCTTTCAGGAAGCGGCGTCGTTGTATGACGAGGAAAAGCTGAACAAGGACTTCAAGGGCGGGGACATCCGCATGGACTCCATCTTCCCGCCGGGTGCGGGCAACACCACCTGGACGACGGAGGAGCGCGGCAAGGAAGCGCAGATCCTGTTCTACATCAACGGCTGTCCCTACTGGTACGAGAAGAACGACAAGACCATCTCCCACGCCGTCCGCCTGGTGCGCCGCGGGTAAGACACCGTTTTCAAACCGGATTTACTTTTCGGTCAGGTCGTAGGCGCGTTCGTCGCCGGAAAGAGCGGGTTTTTCGATGCCGGAAATGAAATTTTTCAGCCGGTGGACGTCGTCCATGTTCGGATAGGGTTCGCCGCGGCTGTGGCAGAGGATGGACTCGAACAGCTTGCGGTAGTAGGACCGGTAACTTTTCAATAGAAGCGGTGCGTAACTGTTCTTGATGACCTGGTCATAATAGCGGTCGAGGACGGCCTGAAACAGGGTTTGCAGGGCCGCGGAATACAGCTGGAAATACGCGGTTTTCTGCTTAAACTCGCCAAACGGCACGTTGCCCCACGCGTCCTTGAAATACACGTAAATCAACTGCCTCTCGGTGTCCAGCCACCGTTTCTGGAAGAACTCCTCCCACATCACCCGGTTGCGGGCATGCCCCATCAGCACCTCCCTCAACGCACACTTCTGTGCGTAATGATCCTTGCCGGCGCAGATGCGGCCCAACGTGTCCAGAAATTCCCGGCGCACGTCGTCATAGAACTCGGAATTCTCCTGCAGAGCCCGGGCAAAGGCATGCTGGTGGGTTAAAGCCCTGCTGCTGGCATACTGGTGAAACAGGCGTGCACTGTATGCCATGACGGTATCGTAATCCATGGTTCCTTGCGGGGTAGAGCGTGGAAAAACTCACTGCTATATTCATGGTAACGACCAAACCCGGACCGGTAAACTTGAATTTGAATCGCGTTTGGAAATAATTTTTTCTCTATTTGATTTTAAATGAGTTACGGTTTCAGGCTGGAACGCACCAGTTTGCCGATGGTCAGTCCCTGAACCAGCACCGAGAACACGACGACCACGTAGGTCATCATGAGGATGGTGTCGCGTTGCGGCGAGGGCGGTAAGGACAGGGCCAGAGCGATGGAGATGCCGCCGCGCAATCCACCCCAGGTGAGGATGCGGATGGTCTTCGGCGGGAACTCGCGGCGGAATTTGAGCAGGTAAACCGGGATGGACACGCCGGTGATCCGCGCCAGCAGAACCAGCGGAATGGCCAGGAGGCCCGCCAGCAGGCTGGAGCCGTCGAACACCAGGATCAGGACCTCCAAACCCAGCAGGACGAACAGCACGGCATTCAGGATTTCATCGATCAACTCCCAGAACGTGTCCACGTGGACGATGGTGGTCTCGGACATGCCAAACGTGCGGCCGTGGTTGCCGATGAGGAGGCCCGACGCCACCGCCGCAATGGGCGCCGACACGTGGATGGCCTCCGCCGCGGCATAGCCTGCGATGACCAGCGCGACGGTGATCAGCACTTCCACCTGGTAATTGTCGACGGTGCGGATCAGCCGGTAGGCGATATAACCTGTGGCCAGACCGAACAGCGCGCCCCCCACCGCCTCTTCCACAAACAGCAGGGCGATCGATCCAAACGTCGGCTCATTGGCTCCGGTGGCGATGCCCGCGATCACCAGGAACACCACCACGGCGACGCCGTCGTTGAACAGGGATTCCCCGGCAATCTTCGTCTCCAGTTCTTTCGGCGCGTTGGCGGATTTCAGAATCGCGAGCACGGCGATGGGATCGGTCGGCGAAATCAACGCACCAAAAACGAGACAGTATATAAACGGCAGGTCGAGTTCCAGCACCCGCCCCACACCGTAAATGAATCCACCCACGAGGAAGGTCGACAGCACCACACCGACCGTGGCGAGCAGGGTGATGATCCATTTCTGTTTGGCCAGGTCGCCGAGGTCGATGTGCAACGCCCCGGCGAACAGCAGCGCCCCCAGCATGCCGTGCAAAAGGAGGCGTTCGAAATCGACCCCTTCCAGAATGACCCGCGCGGTTTCTTCCAGCGCCGGGATGTGCGCCAGCTCGCCCACCGCAACCAGCAACAGCGAAAACATCAGGGCGATGGCCATGAGGCCGATGCTCGCCGGCATCTTCAAAAACCGGTGGTTCAGGTACGCGAACGTCGCGGTCAGGAACAGCAGGATGGCGATGAGGTCGAAAGTGGGCACAGGTTATCTTGGGAAGGTTTGAAGCGGAATCACTTCATCAGCTTCGGGTTGGGCAGGTCCAGTCCGAAAGCCGGTACTTTAACATCCTGCACGGTGTATTGACGATACAAACTTTGGAATTCGTCGGTGCCCAGGCCCGGATCGAGCAGGCGTTGCAGTTGTTTGAGCGTGATGGGCTGAAACGAGCTTTCCGCGAATAATGAAGTTCCGAGCCCGATCCAGTGGTCGTGAACGAATTTCTGGTGCACCAGGGCCTGCACACCGCCGAAATGGTACAGGGCCTGCTGCAGGGCATGACGGGCGATGTAGGCCGGAACACAGCGACCGATGGCGACGACTTTCGACGGGTTCTCCGCCGCCGGGTAGGGCCACAATGCCACACGCGTGAACCCCATCAGCGCCATTTCCTTGCGGATGGCGGGAAACTGCGGTTCCAGACGTTTCGCCAGCCAGGCCTCGATCTTCACCGGTCGCTCCTCGATGGACGGACACGGGGCTTCTTCCGCAGCCATTGCGGGGAAGGCGGTCCACCCGGGCAGCAACACAAGCCCCACCACCATCCACCTGAAAAACCCCAACCTTTTCAACCCGCACCTCCTTCGCACATCCTTATTTGATCATTCTCCTCCATTCCGCAGGCAAAACCAAGCGCACTTCTCATAACCACCAAACGGAATCCCAACAGGCTGTGAGTAGTCTGGCGCTGACTAAAAAAGGAGAAAAAAATGAAAACGATAAATGGATTGAGCCAGTTCGTGACCCGCAACCTGAACATGCAATTTCTGATCGCTTTATCGCAAAGCCAGGAACAGACCACGCGGTCACACTCGCCCTACGCGCTGGGCTACATCTTCGGTTTCACCAGCGGCGGATTCGACGCCTTCCAGGTGCACAACCAGTCGGACCGGTTCCAGGTGCTGATCGATGTGTACGAACACGTGTTCGAAATGGAAGGGGCGGACTACCTGAACCAGTCACTGCACCTGAATTGGAATGACGCCTTCAAGAAAGGCAACCAGTGCGGCTGGGAAGAGATGAAACGCCTGCTGGTGCGGGAGGAGTCGGCCATCGGGCTGGTGCGTTATCTGATCCACGGGGAAATCACTTCCGCCATGAACCCGGATGTTCCGGTGCCCGGCGTCGCCGCAGCCTGCGCGGGCTAAGTTTATGCGGCTTCCCAAAAAAACCGCCTTCTTCCTTCCCCTCCTTTTCAAGGAGGGGTTGCAGGGGAGGTCACCGAGGGTCCTTCTTGTTCCCGCTTGCAAGGGGGAACGGATCTGTTTTCCACCGGCCCATCGTTTCGCCCACGGGGTGAATCACAACACCCCGCTCATTTTGCCCCATTGGCCGGGGGCCCTGCCCCCTAGTCGACTTTTTTGACGTTGGGTTTTTCAAGACCCATGAAGGTGACTGTGTCGTCCTGGATGGAAAACTTGCGGTACAGGGCGTGAAACTCTTCATCGCTCAACTTTGGATCGAGCAGTTGTTCCACCTGTTCTTTCGTCACCGTCTGTTGCGACGGCTCATCGAAAATGGTGACGCCGATGCCGATCCAGTGTGAATGCAAAAACGCCTGGTTGACGAGGCTCTCGATGCCTTCCGTGTATTTGAAACTGGTGTTCAGCACATGGCGCGCGATATAGGCGGGCACGCAGCGTCCCACCGCCACCACCTTGGAGGTCTTGCCCATAGGAAACGGACGGATGCGCGACTGCGTATGGCCGATCTCCACAAACTCCTTGACGATCTGCCGCTTCTCCCGCGTGTGTTCACGGTTGATGTACCCTTCCACCTTGATTTTTTTCGTTTCCACCGGCTCGCAGGGCCTGCCTTCTTCCTCCGCTCCTGCCGGCGTAACCAGCCACGCGAGCAACAGGACCGCAAGGCCGATCCACTTCCTTAAATCCAACACATCGATTCCTTTCAAAAAACGTTCTCCCCGCAAGGGGGCTTTCTTTTACCCGATGCGGGTATGATACAATGAAAACACGCTAAACTTGGGTCACCTTTGAAATCAATTACTTAACAAGGCGTCCAGGCCCCGTTGAGGACCTCACGGCGGGAAGCCCTGAAAACGGGCACCTCACCGGGCCGATGCCTGTTTGTTCCGGTATTCCTCGGCGCACTTCTCACTGCAAAAGAAGAGTTCGTTGCCCTGGATGGTTTTGCGGATGGCTTCCGGTTTGGGGACATACATGCGGCAGTTGGGGTCTTTCACCATATCCGTCGCGTCCGGGTTTTCCGCCTTCCTGGAAGGCGAAGCGAACGCCCAGCGGAACAGGAAAAACAAAATAAGGATGCCCAGCGCAATCAGCGCAAATCGTGCCATGACTGCATTGTACGTGGAATCCCCCGTCCATTCAACGGCAGGCACAGCCTGGAGCCAACGCAGGCAGGCCGAGCGGGTTGTGGTGATTCACCCCGTGGCCGAAACGGGGGTCGGTATGAAAGCAGGTCGGTGGACAAGGTCCACGGCAAACGGGCAATGCCCTGCGCGGGGACTGCACGTTTCCGGGCACAAATTGGATACATCATGAACGACGACTGGAAACACGAAGACGACAGCGAGCACGACGAGGCATTGGACGATTCCGATTCGATGCCGCTGGAACCGGACGTGCTCGACGCCGAAGACGAGGACGCCGGGCAGGCAGAGGACGAGGAGGAACGCCATCTGCCGATGGTGGGCGGCTCCAGTGCGCTCGCGCCGCTCGATCCCCTGGCCGCCTACATTCAGGAAATCCGCCAGTACGGCGAACTCAGCCCGGAAGAGGAACACGAGCTCGCCCTCAAGTATCAGGAAACGGGCGACGTGAAAGCGGCATACAAGCTGATCACGCACAACCTGATGCTGGTGGTGAAGATCGCCCTCACCTTCCGCCGCGAATGGCAGCACACCATGGACCTCGTGCAGGAGGGCAACGTCGGCCTCATGAAAGCGGTGCAGAATTTCGATCCCTTCCGCGGCGTGCGCCTGCCCGCCTACGCCAGCTGGTGGATCAAGGCCTATATCCTGAAGTTCATCCTCGACAACTGGCGGCTGGTGAAAGTGGGCACCACCAACGCGAGGCGGAAACTGCTGTACAACCTCAGAAAGACCAAGGAAAAACTGATCGCCGAAGGCGTCGACCCCTCGCCCAAGCTGCTGGCCGAGCATTTCGGCGTGGACGAACAGGATGTGATCGACGTCGAGGCCAGCCTGGGTGCGGCGGATGTGTCCATGGAAACGCCGTCGCAACCGGACAGCACCATGACGCCGATGAAAACCCTCACCGACGGCAAGACCCCGGACGAGGAACTGGAGGTCGAGCAGTTTCACCGCCTGGTGCGGGAAAAGATCGAACAGATGTTCGACGAGCTCAAACCCATCGAGCGCGAACTGATCGCCACGCGCATCCTGTCGGAGGATCCGGTATCGCTGAAGGAAATCGGAGAAAACTACGGCATCACCCGCGAGGCCGTGCGTCAGGCGGAACAGCGCCTGTTGAAAAAGCTCAAGTTGTACCTCGCCGAGCAACTCCCCGAAGTCGAGAATTATTTCAACAATTGACCGGTCCGCCAAAATACGTTAATTAATCCCATCACTCAAACATTCCATCATCACCGCAGGGGAGGTCACCACAATGGAAATCCGCAAAGAAACCGACAGCATGGGCGCAATCGACGTCCCGGCGGACCGCTACTACGGCGCACAAACGGCGCGGTCGCTCATCCACTTCGACATCGGCTGGGAAACCATGCCGCGCGAGATCATCCGTGGCATGGGCATCCTCAAAAAAGCCGCGGCGCAGGTGAATGCGGACGTCGGGGTTCTTGCGGCGGACAAGCGCGACCTCATCGTGAAGGCGGCGGACGAGGTGATCGAGGGCAAGCTGGACGACCATTTTCCCCTGCGCGTGTGGCAGACGGGCAGCGGCACGCAGTCGAACATGAACTCGAACGAAGTCATCGCCAACCGCGCCATCGAGATGGCGGGCGGCACGCTGGGAAGCAAGGACCCGGTGCACCCCAACGACGACGTCAACAAGGGCCAGTCCTCCAACGACACCTTCCCCACCGCCATGCACATCGCGGCGGTCGAACAGATTCACGAACGCCTTCTCCCCGCGGTCAAGGGCCTGCGCGACGCCCTGAAGGCCAAGGGGGACGAGTTTCACGACATCATCAAGATCGGCCGCACGCACCTGATGGACGCCACGCCGCTGACCCTCGGGCAGGAGTTTTCGGGCTACGTCCAGCAGATGGACAACGCCGTCAAACGCATCGAGGGGTGCCTGCCCCGGCTGTACGAAATCGCCCTCGGCGGCACGGCGGTGGGAACGGGGCTAAACACTCACAAGGATTTTCCCGTTAAGGTAGCGAAGGCCATTGCGGACATCACCGGCCTGCCGTTCGTCACCGCGCCGAACAAGTTCGAGTCGCTGGCGGCACACGACGCGGTGGTCGAGGCCAGCGGCGTGATGAAAACCATCGCCTGCTCTTTGATGAAGATCGCCAACGACATCCGCCTGCTGGGCTCCGGGCCGCGTTGCGGGCTGGGCGAGCTCATCCTGCCGGCCAACGAGCCGGGCTCGTCCATCATGCCGGGCAAGGTGAACCCGACGCAGTCGGAGGCGATGACCATGGTGGCGGCGCAGGTGATCGGCAACGACACAGCGGTGAACGTCGGCGGCGCCAGCGGGCATTTCGAACTGAACGTGTTCAAGCCGATGATGATCTACAACCTGCTGCAGTCGATCCGGCTGATCGCCGACTCGTGCCGCTCGTTCACCGAGCACTGTGTGGTCGGCATCAAGCCGAACCACGACCGCATCCAGCACTTCCTCAACGATTCGCTGATGCTGGTCACGGCGCTCAACCCGCACATCGGCTACGACAACGCAGCCAAGGTGGCGAAAAAAGCGTACGAGGAAAACACCTCTTTAAAGGAGGCCGCCGTGGCGCTGAACCTGCTCACCGCCGAGGAGTTCGACGAGAAGGTTCAGCCGGGGAACATGATCGGCCCGAAGTGATCGGTGATATAATAAAAACCGGGGACTCTGTTCAATGCGAACTCTTATGAGGTATCCGTGAAAGCACAGACTCTCGTCAACCAGGCCCTGAAGCAGGGCTTCAAGGAATTCCTGGAAAAGGAAACCGGCACCGGGCGCATCGTGCACCTCAAGACCGAAGCGTTCCTGAAACTGATCAACGACAAGGTCCTCCGCCTGGGTGAGGAAGACTACTTCACCCACTCGGAGATGGACCTCGAGGACAACGACTACTGTTTCGTTTACAGCGACGGCTTCTCCGAAGACCTGTGGAGTTACCAGCCGCCGGACACCCTGGACGACCTGCTCCACCACGCCTATTTCTGCCTTTACAACCAGCGTCCCAAACCCATGCTCACGCTGGCCTCGGTGGACAACGTGTACCTCATCCTGCTGGAATTGATGAAAGGCCTCGCGGGAAAACCCATCGTCCACATGTCGGAACCGAAGTTCCTCAAGTTCGACAAGGTGGACATCGCCAAGATTGCGGAGCTGAAAGATTTTTCAGGACGGCTGGGAGGATGCGGCGACAGCTACGCGCCGACCGACGACGCCTGCGGCGAACCGATGTGCCAGTCCACCTTCGCCTGGATCAAGGACCACATCTGCCTCATCTATATGGTGGGCAGTTGTGACGGGTTCCTGGAGATCAAGCTGTTTCCCTTCCGCACCACGGAGCAAAGCGAGGTGATTCCCCTGCAGGAAGAAGCCGGACCGGAGAAAGAAGGGGAAAAGGAAAACGGCAAGGAACCCCAAAAAATCGAAAAAACCTCGGCGGTCTCCAAAACCAAAGCCCTGCCCAAACCGTTCCGGAAATAATTTTTTTCTTCAAACAAACCGGACACAGGGAACCGTTCCCGTCCCTCACCCCATCTCCGCCTGCGGGCGGAAACGGTCGAGCAGTCGCACGTCCCTGGAAAAACAATGCCGCACCGCGAGCAGGGTGACCAGCATGCCGGTCAAACTCGAGGTGCCCGCGATCATGAACACGATCGCCAGCTGGTACTTCACCGCTTCCAGGGGCGAACCGCCGGCGATGATGAATCCCGTCATGATGCCCGGCAGATGAACCAGGCCGATCACCTTCATCGAGTCGAGTGTGGGGATCATTGCCGCGCGCAGGGTATCGCGCACCGCCCAGCGCGCCGCCTGCGACCCGTTCGCGCCGAGGGCGAGCAGGGTCTCGATGCGTCGTCTCTGATGGCCCAGTTCCGCGGTCAACCGGTTCAGCGCCAGGGACGCGGTGTTCATGGAATTGCCGATGATCATGCCGCCCAGCGGGATGATGTATTTCGCCTCGTGCTCGATCACTCCCGCGAAGGTGAGGATGCCGAAGGTCACGCCGGAGCCGGTGACGATGCCGGCGAACGCCAGCAGGTAGGAATGGGGAACACTCTGCCCGCGTTTGCCGGAAATCGACGCCGCCACGCCGCACATGAAAAGAAGGATCAACAGCAACGCCCAGATTTGGTCGAGGGTGAAGATCGCCTCCAGCAGAAACCCCATGATGACCAGCTGCACCGTCGCCCGGGCCGACGCGTAGAACACGTCCTTTTCCAGGCCCAGCCGGTTGTAATACGAAACCAGAAGCGACACGATGACCAGGCCGTAACACAGCAACAGGGCGTCAACCTGCATGGGTGCCTCCTTCCTGCCTGTCGTCTTCTTTGGAGTGCAGACGTCCTTCAAAAAATTGCCGCAGGCGTTCGTCCTTCCTGTCGTTCATCAGTTCCTGGATGTTGCCGTGGGCAATAATACGACCCTCAATCAGGACCATCGTCATCGCGTCGAAGCGCAGCGCCTGCGGCACGTCGTGCGTCACCCACACGGCCGCGATACCCAGGTCCCGGTTGATGTGCTTGATCAGGTTTTCGATGGTGAGCGCCGCCGTGGGATCGAGAGCCGAGGTCGGTTCGTCCATCAGCAGGAGTTCCGGTCCGTTGGCCAGCATCTGCGCCAGAGCCACACGTTGCTGTTCGCCGCCGGACAACGTTTCCGCCTGCCGCGTGAGATAAGACTTCGACAACCCCACCTGGTTGAGCAGGTGCTCGCACTGCGCGTCTTCCATCGCCTCGCCGCGCAGGCCGGGTCCGAGCGCGATGTTGTCACGCACGCGAAACGGCAACAGTCCCGGCGCCTGGAACACCATGCCCATGCGCCGCCGCAAATCCAGCACGTTCATCCTGGCGGTGTCTTCCCCGTTCAGGCGCACGGTGCCCGAGTCGAACGGTTCGAGGCGGTTGAGGCAACGCAGCAACATGGATTTGCCGGATCCGGACGGACCCAGCACCACCAGCATCTCGCCCTTTTCGACGTCGAACGACACGCCGTTCAAAATCGGCCTGCCGCGCGCCACGCTCAATTCCCGCACTTGCAACATAAGACCTCGAAACGCTTTTCCCTTATTCCGACACACTTGGGAAAAGGCGTGAAATTACAAAAAATTTGGAGAACCCGGTTCGTTGTGGCTATAATCATGGTATCCGATTTTTCAACCCGTCACACCGATTTTGGGGCGTTTCATGCCAACGCGTAACCGGAAACCCAGATCGCTTGTGGTCCACATGCTCATCCTGTTGTGGACGTTCTACTTCTGCGTCGGGTTCACCTTCCACTACCATCCGGATTATGTACACGCCCATGCGGACGAACTACAACCGCATGACCACACCGGCCATTTTCATTCGCATGAAGTGGAAGGCTTCGCCGCCGCCATTCATTCCGGATGGGACCACCATGAAGCTGAGGAATCGCACCACCATTCCGAGTCCGCTCCGGGCAGTGATTCCGAAACCGTTCAGCTCGAGCTCAACAAGCACAGCCTGGTACCCGTTAAGCTGAAGGTCGTCGCGCCCTCGGCAGTTCTTCTCGTTCTGCCGCAGCAGGACCATCGCATCAGCTGGCAACCTGTCCAGCACGATGTGCCCCTCACCGAGGTTCGGCACCTGCCCATTGCGCTTTCCGGCCGCGCGCCGCCCGCCTTCCTTTCCTGATCCTTTTTTTCATCAGCAGTTGAAAACAACATCCGTTTCGCTTTCATGAAACCGGCGTGACGGGGACGCTCTTCTGTTCCTGCAGGTCCTGGACATGGAGAGTGTTCCGGATCCAATTGGGAAAGGAACCATGAACGCTTTTTATTGGCGGGTGACCGTGGGCGCGATGATTGGAATTCTGTTCGCACCTCCGGCATTCGCCCAGACCACAAAACCCAATTCCCCTGGAAACGGGGAGGGACGCCTCCTGCTCAAAAAGGATGCCGCCCGCGATACACGCGATCTCACCGGCGTGCTCACGCTCCGCCAGGTGGCGGCGCACATCCTGCTGCACAATCCCGACCTGCAGGCGTTCCAGCTGGAAATCCGGGCCCGCGAAGCGCGCGCCCTCCAGGAGGGATTGATCCCCAACCCGCAGGTGCAGGCGCTGGTGCAGGACGTCCTGGGATCCGGCCAGTTTACAGGTGCCTCGGATTCTGAAAACCAGGTTCTGTTCCTGCAATGGATCGAGTTGGGCGGCAAACGCATGAAACGGGAAACCGCCGCCAACCTGAACACGGAACTGGCGGAATGGGATTACGAAACCGTGCGCATGAACGTGCTGACCGACACGGCCAAGGCCTACGCCGACGTGCTCGCCCGTCAGGAAGCGCTGAAACTGGTGCGCGAACTGGAAGCGTTGTCCGAACGACTGCACACCGCCGTGACCGAACGCGTGAAAGCGGGCAAGGTGCCACCCATCGATGAAGTCAAGGCGGCGGTCACCCTGTCCACCACGCGCATGCAGAGACAGCAGGCGAAAAACGAACTCCTGGCCGCACGGCGCCGCCTCGCCGCGCTGTGGGGTCGGCCCCTCACCGCCTTCGATCACCTTCAGGGCAACCTGTACGGCATTCAGTCCCTTCCCGAACTCGATGAACTGGCAGGGCGGCTGAACCGGAACCCGGACCTCGCCCGCTGGGCCACGGAGATGATCCAGCGCGATGCGGTGATCGACCTGGAAGAATCACGCGCTGTTCCCAACCTGCAGCTGGGTGTCGGCGCACGCTGGTTGCAGGAAAACCGGGACAACACGGTGATGTTCCAGATCCAGCTTCCGATCCAGCTGTTCGACCGCAACCAGGGTGCCATTGCCGAAGCGCACTACCGCAAGTCCAAGGCCGAAGCACAACAACGCGCCGTGGAGGTTCGACTGCAGACCGTACTGTCCAATCACTACGCGCGCCTGGTGAATGCGCACACCCAGGTGACGTCGCTCAAAAGCCAGGTCCTGCCCGGCGCGCGGATGGCCTTCGACGCGGTGCAGGAAGGCTACCGCTTCGGCAAGTTCGGTTACCTGGAAGTGATCGACAGCCAGCGAACCTGGTTTGAAGCGCGCAAGCAATACCTGAACGCGCTGGCCGAATACCATTCGGCGGTGGCGGATGTGGAACGGCTCATCGGAGCGCCCCTCAACCAGAAACTCGGCGGCGCCGTGCCAACTGCGGAGGACACGCAACCATGAAGCGCAAACAATTCTTAACGGTGGTCACCATACTTTGTGTCGGCGCTCTTCTGGCATGGGCCATTCTGAAACCGGGATCGATACCGTTCCTGCACCTCACGCCGCACGAACACGGCAAAGACACCCACACGCACGACGGCGATGACAGCCATGACGGCGGCAGGCACGACGATCATGGACCCGAAATGCCGCGCGGCCCGCACAACGGCATGCTGTTCGAGCAGGACGAACTGCAACTGGAAGTGGTGCTGTACGAGAAAGGCGTGCCGCCGGAGTTTCGGGTGTATCCGATAAAAGCCGACGGCACCCCCATTCCGCTTTCGGACATCACCGTGCAGATCGACCTCGAGCGCATGGAACGCGTGGACCGGGTTCGATTCCAACCCGCCGGAAATTATCTGCTCGGTGACCGTGAAGTGGTGGAACCGCATTCGTTCGTCATGAACATCCGCGCCGAATGGAAGAAAAACAAATTCCAGTGGACGCACGAGCAGATCGAGTTCCGCGCCACCATCTCCAAAACGCAGGCGGAAAATGCAGGCATCGAATCGGCCACAGCCGGGCCGCGCGCCATCGGCGACGTGGTGACGCTCGACGGAGAAATCGGGCTCGATGAAAAACGCGTGGCCCACATTGTGCCTCGGGTGGAATCGCTGGTGGTCGCCGTGCACAAGGACATGGGCGACCAGGTGAAAGTGGGCGACCTGCTGGCCGTCCTGCAAAGCCGCGAGCTGGCTGACGCGAAAAACGAATACCTGGCCGCGATCAAACGCGCCGAACCGGTGCGGCTGGATCACCAGCGACAGAAACAGATTTACGACAACACGCTGGTCATGCTGGACCTGCTCACCCGGGACATCAGCCTGGACGAGCTGTACCGGAAAATCGACACCCTGTTCCTCGGCAATTCCCGCGCTGAAATCGTACCTGCTTTCGCAAAGGTGGTGCGGACGCAGGCGGTGTACGAACGGGAAAAAACTTTGTACGAAAAGAAAATTTCCTCACGCGCCGAGTACCTGTTGGCGCTTGAGGAATTCCAGTCGGCCAAGGCCCAGTACGAGGCCTTGCGCGAAAAAGTCCATTACCAGGGCAAGCTGTCCCTGCTGGAGAAAAAGCAGGCACTGGAGGTGGCCGAACTCAACATCAAAACGCAGGCGCAGAAACTGAAGACGCTGGGCATGACCGACCGGGACATCCGGCAATTAACGTCGAAGAACCCGCCGCCATTCACGCATTACCAGTTGCGTTCGGAGATCGACGGCCGCGTCATTGAAAAACACATCGCCGTCGGGGAGGCCATCAAAAAGGATTTTTCCGTGTTCGTTGTCGCCGACCTTTCCGAGGTCTGGGTCAACATCGCCATCCCTTCACGCGATATGGATCTCGTTGAACTCGGGCAGAACATCCAGGTCCGCGCTGAAAACGCAAATATGAAGGCGATGGGGAAACTTTTTTTCCTTGGTGCGGTGCTGGATGAAAAAACACGCACGGTGACAGGCCGCATCGTCATCTCAAACAAGGACCTCAAGTGGCGGCCGGGCATGTACGTGAAGGTGGACCTCATCCGCGACACCCAATCCGTACCGGTTGCCGTGCCGCGCCATGCCGTGCAGACGTTCCGCGACTGGACGGTGGTGTTCATCAAGGTGGGCGACCAGTACGAGCCGCGACCGGTGACGCTGGGCCACTCCGACGGCACATGGGTGGAGATCGTCGACGGCCTGCGCCCCGGCGACACCTACGTCAGGGAAAACAGTTTCATCATCAAGGCGGAGCTGCAGAAGTCCGCCGCCACCCATTCGCATTGATCGGGAGAGACCTGTCGTGCTGAAACGGTTCATCGATTTCGCCATCCGCCAGAGGGTGTTCGTCATACTGGCTACGTTCTTCCTCGCGGTGCTGGGTGTGTACAACTTCCAGAAACTGCCCATCGACGCGATGCCCGACATCACCAACATCCAGGTGCAGATCAACACCGAAGCCCCCGGCTACTCCCCCATCGAAGTTGAACAGCGCGTCACGTATTACGTCGAAACCGCCATGTTCGGCCTGCCGCAATTGAAGGAGACGTGGTCCATCTCGCGCTACGGGCTGTCGCAGGTGACGGTCATTTTCGAGGACGGCACGGACATCTATTTCGCGCGCCAGCTGGTGAACGCACGCCTGCGCGAACTGGGCACCACCCTGCCCGACGGGCTGGAGCCGATCATGGGACCCATCGCCACGGGCCTGGGCGAAATCTACATGTGGGCGCTCAGCTGGAAGGAGGGCCACGACCACGGCAAAACCAAAAGCAACGTCGAACAGATGGCCGAACTGCGCACGGTTCAGGAGTGGACGATCCGGCCGCAGTTGATGACCATTCCCGGTGTGGTGGAAGTGAACAGCATCGGCGGCTACAAAAAGCAGTACCACGTGACACCCGACCCGAAACGCCTCACTGCCTACAACCTGACCTTCAATGACATCGTTGACGCCCTGCGCCGGAATAACGACAACGTCGGCGCAGGGTACATTGAACAAAGCGGCGAGCAGTATTTGGTGCGTACGCCCGGACAGGTGAAAAACATCAAGGACATTGGAAACATCGTGGTCGGTGCGCACCGCGGGGTGCCCATTTACATCAGGGACGTGGCGGACGTGTTGATCGGCAAGGAGCTGCGCACCGGCGCCGCGACGCGCAACGGCAAGGAGGTGGTTCTGGGCACCGTGTTCATGCTGAAAGGCGACAACAGCCGCCGCGTCTCCCGCGCCGTCGATGACAAGATGCAGGAAATCGCCCGCACGCTTCCCGAAGGGGTGCAGGTGACCACCACCTACGACCGCACCAAGCTGGTCAACAAAACCCTGACCACCGTGCGCAACAACCTCACTGAAGGCGCCCTGCTGGTGGTCGTGGTCCTGTTTTTACTGCTTGGCAATTTCCGCGCCGCGTTCATCACCGCCCTGGTCATTCCCCTGTCCATGCTCTTTGCGGTGACCGGCATGGTGACGCATGGCGTGAGCGGCAACCTGCTCAGCCTGGGAGCGCTCGATTTCGGCATCATCGTCGACGGCACCGTCATCATCATGGAAAACTGCATTCGCCGCCTGGCCGAGCGGCAAAGGGAAGCCGGACGCCAATTGTCTGAAGTCGAACGGCTCGATGTGGCCAGCACCGCCGCGGCGGAGGTGTCGCGTCCCAGCATCTTCGGCGTCATCATCATCATGATCGTTTACATTCCGATCCTCACGCTCACCGGCGTCGAAGGCAAGATGTTCATTCCCATGGCGTTCACCGTGCTGGCGGCATTGACCGGCGCGCTGATCCTGTCGCTCACCTTCATCCCGGCAATGGTGGCACAGTTCATCAGCGGCCGCGTGCCCGAAAAGAAAACGCGGTTCTTCCAGTGGGCGCAACGGATGTACCGCCCCGTGCTCACTGCGTCGTTGAAGGCGCCGGTCGCGGTGCTGACGCTGGCGGGAGTCCTCTTCGTGTTGACCCTTTTGCTCGCCACGCAACTGGGGCGCGAGTTCGTGCCGACGCTGAACGAGGAAGACCACGCCATCCATGCCCTGCGCATTCCCGGAACCAGCCTGTCGCAGGCGGTCAGCATGCAGCACAACCTGGAAAACAAACTCCACCAGTTCCCGGAAGTGGATTACGTGTTTTCCAAAATCGGGACCCCCGACATCGCCACCGATCCCATGCCCCCCAGCGTCGCCGACGTGTTTGTCATCATGAAACCGCGACGCGAGTGGCCGGACCCGAAGCTCACCCGCGCCGCCATCATCAAAAAATTCGAGTCGGTGCTCAAACCGCTTCCCGGAAACAAGTACGAGTTCACGCAACCCATCCAGATGCGGTTCAACGAACTGATTTCCGGCGTGCGCAGCGATGTGGCGGTGAAGGTCCACGGTGACGACCTGGAAGTCCTGCTGGCCAAAGCCGAAGAGATCGCCCACGCACTGGAAACCATTCCCGGCGCCGCGGACGTGCGCGTCGAACAGGTGACGGGCCTGCCCATCCTCACCGTGAAACTGAAACGCGATGAGATGGCACGGCTGGGGTTCAACGTATCGGAAATCCAGTCCATCGTGCAGACGGCGGTCGGGGGCAGGAAGGCAGGCGTAGTGTATGAAGGCGACAACCGGTACGACCTCGTCGTGCGCCTGCCGGAAGACATCCGCGAAAAAATTCCGCACCTGCGCCGCATTCCCCTGCCGTTTCCGAAACAACTGGACGACAGGCACGCCCACGCGGTTGGCACCCAGCGCCCGCAGGTGAAATCCCTGCCCACCTTCATTCCACTGGAAGCGGTGGCGGACCTGGAAGTGGTGCAGGGTCCCAACCAGATCAGTCGCGAGAACGGCAAGCGCCGCGTGTTTGTGAGCGCCAATGTGCGCGGACGCGACCTGGGAACCTTTGTGGAGGAAGCGCAGTCGTTGATCCGCGAACGCGTGACCGTTCCCTCCGGTTACTGGCTGACGTGGGGCGGGCAATTCGAGCATCTGATTTCCGCAACGCAACGGTTGTACCTGGTGGTGCCGGTTGCGCTCCTGCTGATTTTCCTGCTACTGATGGCGGCGTTCGGTTCGTCCAGACAGGCACTGCTGGTGTTTTCCGGGGTGCCCCTGGCGTTGACGGGCGGTGTGTTCGCCATCTGGGCGCGCGGCATTCCGCTTTCCATCTCCGCTGCCGTTGGATTTATCGCGCTCTCCGGGGTGGCGGTGTTGAACGGCGTGGTGCTGGTATCCTATATCAATTCACTGCGCCAGGACGGAATGCCTCTGGACCGGGCTGTGTATGAAGGATGCCTGACGCGCCTGCGTCCGGTACTGATGACGGCGCTGGTGGCGTCCCTGGGATTCGTGCCGATGGCGACCGCCACCGGCACCGGCGCGGAAGTGCAGCAGCCATTGGCGACGGTGGTCATCGGCGGCATCGTCTCCTCCACCCTGCTCACGCTGGTGGTTTTGCCCGTGCTCTACCGGATGTTCATGAAGGAACCCCTGCCCGCCGTAGAAAGCAAGCAACCGGCCTCCGCACCTGCGGAGTGAAAACGATGAACCACAGATGAACACCGATACATGGAGTGATCGGTCCCTCATTGTAAAGGAGGGCTTTCCATAACTGTTTTTAATGGGTGAACACATAGATTCTTCGTCGCCTGCGGCTCCTCAGAATGACATGCTGATGCCTGAATTGTCATTCCGAGCGTCAGCGAAGAATCTATGTTTTGGTTTTACCCCACTTATGCAAAGGTCTCCTTGCAATGAAGGGTAGGGGGATTCTTCCGCTGAATTCCTGAACGCAGTGAAGCATCTCGATGCCTAAGACGAAGTTTTGCTACTTCGAGGTGGGTTGTTCGGCGTATTCGAACATGGCCTCGACGCAACGCAGTGCGCCCTGCCGGACTTCCGGGGTGAGGGTGATGATCTGGTGCGGTTGGGGATCCTCCAGCACACCCAGCACGTCGCTGAGCGAGTTGGCTTTCATGTAGCGGCACATGGTGCAGGAGCCAACGAATTTTTTCTGCGGGAACTCGGACTGCAGAACGCCCGTCAGGCCGCACTCGGTGAGCAGGAAAAACGTATCCGCGTCCGAGCCGCGCACGTGGTCGAGCATGTTGGTGGTGCTGCCGACGAAATCCGCCTTTTGCACCACTTCCGGCGCGCATTCCGGATGCACCAGCACATCGACGCCGGGGTTGGCCTTGCGGACGAAGTCCACCGCCTCCGGCTGGTACTCCTCGTGCACGTAGCAAGTGCCGTCCCAGTAATCGATGGTCTTGTCGATGCCGTTTCGGCGGCAGTGCTCGATGACGTTCTGCGCCATCAGCTTGTCCGGCAGAAAATAGATCCGGTTGTTGTCGATGGCTTCCACAATGCGGTACACGTTCGACGAAGTCACGCACACATCGCACAGCGCCTTCACCTCCGCGGTGGTGTTGATGTAGCAGACGAAGGTGTGATCCGGATACTGCTTGCGCAGTTTACGCACGTCTGCGGGCATGATGCCGTCGGCCAGCGAACAGCCGCCGTTGGGATTCGGGTCGAGCACCGTTTTTTCCGGGTTCAGGATCTTCGCCGTCTCCACCATGAAGCGCACCGCCGCGAACACGATGACATCCGCATCCGACGCTTTGGCTTTCTTGGACAGGCCGTAAGAGTCGCCCGAATAATCCGCCACGCCGTAAAGCACTTCCGGCTCCACGTAGTTGTGGGCGAGGATGATGGCGTTCTTTTCCCTTTTGAGTTCGCGGATGCGCTCGATGGTGGGCCAGATGCGCTCGCAGTGTTCGCGCGTGAACTCGCAGATCGGGTTGCCGACGCGGATGGGTTTCAGTTTTTCGTAAAATTCGTCGAGGGTGATCATGATCTCAACCCGGAGGCCATTTCATGGGCCGTCCGGCCAGTAGATGAAAATGGACGTGGAAGACCGATTGCCCGGCGCCGGAACCACAGTTGAGCACCAGCCGGAAACCGCCTTTCTCCAGGCTCATCTCGGTTGCGATGGAATTGGCAACGGAGAAGATGGAACCGATCATCGGTTCGTCCTCGGAATCCATGTCCATGATGGTACTCATGTGTTTTTTGGGGCAGATGAGGATGTGCGTCGGCGCCTGCGGATTGATGTCCCTGAACGCGAAAACGTTGTCGTCCTCATAAACCTTGTCACCGGGGATATCCCCTTTCAAAACCTTACAGAACAGGCAATCGTTCACACCATCTCCATTAAAGAAATGTTGGCTATAAATCCATCTTATAACGTGGGACGAGACAAAGCAACCGCCTCCCGGAAGGGAGACGGCCGTCAAAATGGCAGTAAGCAGGAAAAGGCCGCCGAGCCGGCGGCGACGAGGATCAACGGAAAAAGCTGTCGCGGTCGAATGGCTGTTGCAGGTCCATGCGTTCCAGGTAAGCTTTGATGTCTTTTTTGTAGGACACGAACGGGTCCAGCATCAGAAACGGTTCTTCCTTGTTGAGACGGAAGCCGATCCAGTCAATGAGGTAGCCGGTCTGGCTTTCCACCAGGCGCTTGACCAGCTCGCCGCGTCCGTCCGCCCGCGTGCCGCGCGGCGGATTGTGCTTGGCGTGCTCGACGGCGGCATCGGTGGTTTTGCGGTTGGCGTCGCCGGTTTCTTCCAGTCCCCAGTACAGCCCGACGTTGCGGTTGAGGTTGTGGTATTCAAGGTCGAGGCTCTTCACCCAGGGGTCTTTCCAGCCCACGTTTTCCGCTTCCATGAACTCGTTGAGGAGCCAGTACTTGGCTGCCCAGTCCACGCGCCCGATCAAATGCTCCGGCCCTTTCGGCAGGTCGGTGAGCACGGACTCCCACGCCTCGATCACCCAGTCGGCGTCGGCGTTGGCCCCGGCGAGGTATTCCTTCGCCGTCTTCAACATTTCCCACTGCAACTCGAGCGCGGTGCTCTGGTTGCCGTCGCGCATTTGAATGCTCCACTTGAAATCCTGGTCGCGCGAGATCGACCGCATGGCGGCGACGGAATCCGCGAGGATCCAGTCCGGGTTGGCGACGCCCAGCTCGATCAATTCCATCATGAGCGACGTCGTGCCCATCTTGAGCGCGGTGGCGAACTCGCTCATGTTCGAATCGCCGACCAGCAGGTGAATGCGGCGGTACTTGCTGGGATCGGACAGCGGTTCGTCGCGCGTGTTGACGATGGCGCGGTTGTACTGCACCCAGCGGTAGAATTCGTTGGGAATGTGGTCGGCGCGTTGCGACAGCTGGAAATTGACTTCCTCCGTGTCCTTTTTCGCCTGGTGGATGTCGTCCCAGTCGCGGAACGGTTGCGGATTGCAGGCTCCGGTGCGCCCGGCCCCGGCATAGATCTGGCGCGTCACCAGGAACGACGCGAGCAGGCGCAGGTTTTCGCGGTTGTCGAACTGGAACGCGCGGCTGACCAGGTAGTTCTCGTGACAGCCGAAGGTGGCGTTGGTTTCCAGATCGACGTTGTTCTTGATGAACGCCACCTGGTCGCCCCAGCCCAGGTCTTCCAGCGCCTCCTGCACCACCATGTCGCCTGCGCGGTCGAAGGTGACCAGGTCGGTGAGGTTGGAACACTCCGGCGAAGCGTATTCGAGGTGACCCATGTCGAGGTACACACGGCCGCCATTAACAAGAAAGCCGCCGTTGCCCGGCGGCTCGTCGTTGGCGCGGTAGTGAAGGTCCAGAACGCCCTGCTTTTTATCGAAGATGTGGTTCTTGACCCGGACCGCCACATCAATCGGGCCGTACTTGAAGTCCTCCTCTTTGATGAGGAGGCCGTATTCCGTTTCAATGCCGTAGATTCGCCGTTTCATAAGTCACACGCAGGTTTTTTTGAGCGTTTCCAATTCACCGGAAGTGACCCACCGGAACAAGGACTTCTTCCGGGTTGTGGTCAACACCGCCGCTTCCAATGTCCAATTCTCGAAGACCTCGGCCAGCGTCAAGACTGATTCCTTTTCCGCGCCGGATTCTTCGTCGGTCCCCTGCTTTTTGCTCTCCTCCCAAAGACGGCTGACTTCCACCAGTGCCTGTTCCAAGGGTAGCGAAGCGAAATCACGTTTTCCAATTTCTTTTTCGATGAACTCCGATTCCTTGTCGTCCCCCGCGATCACCGTGCCTTTTTTGAACATCTCCCAGTGCCCGTCGTAATTGAGGCGGAAGAACAGGGGCTTGTCCTCGAAGTTCATCTCCATCAGCAACAGTTTCACCAGGTACGGCGCCCGCATGACTTCTTCAAAGTTCTGCTTGAGCGACGGGGCCACGCCGAACTGCAGCAGGCGGGCGATGGTGACGTCTTTCTCCGAACGGTTGAAACCCTCCAGGTGCGCCATGTCGAGCAGCGTCATGCGCAGGCGTTCCACATCCGCCGGGTGCCCCAGGCTGCCCAGCGCGATGCGATCGTACACTTCAAATATTTTTCCGGGCTGGAGGGTGAAGCTCAGCATCAATGCGCCTTCCTGAAACGGAACCGCGATGACCGGCTGCCCCTTGCGCAGTTTTTCCTGGACGTAGCTGTGCCGGGTGGAGATCGCCTCCATCCAGCGAAACGGTTCTTCGAACATTCAGGCGTTCCTCTTCATCGATTCCTGGAACAGGATTTCCATTTCGTTGTCTTCGAGGAAGTGGTAACCCTCCCCGGTGATGCTGGCCACAACCGGATAGATCTTGTCGTCGGGCCGGCCCTGCCCTGTGGCGGAATCGAACTGGCCCGCGGTCTGCAACAGGCGTACGGCGAGCATCGATGCTTCCTTGAAGTCGCGCTCGGCGAGCGGACGCGCGCCCCACAGGTCTTCGTGTTCCAGGACGCCGCGGATGACCGGCGAGCCGGAACCCGTGGCGGTGTGCGTGCGGATCTCGAAGTTCGCGCCCAGGAGATCGTAAAAATAAATGTAGGGTTTCTTTTCCTTGAGGTCGTAGGAGGCGAAGATCGGACTCACCGCGCCCACACCCTGGATGGCCATGCCCATGTTGTCCTTGAGCAGTTTGGACAAGGCGCGGATTTTGCCTTCGGTGCTGAGCGACTGCAATTGCGAACGGCGGTAGTACTCGAAGTTGTGGGAAAGGATGCGGGCCATCTCGAAAGCCGTGGCGGGAACGCCCGCGATGGCCATGAGGGAATAGTCGTCGATGGGGATGACCTTGTCGCAACGGTCATACATGATGGCGTTGCCGGCGGTGGCGCGCCGGTCTCCCGCGACCACCACCCCGTCTCTGTAATGAAACGCCAGCACCGTGGTGCCGTGCACCAACTGCGACGCGTCCACCGGGTTTCCCTTCTCCGGTGCGGAGGCCCACTGGTACCCCGACCGTTTGAGAAGTTCGTAGAAATCCCCCGGCCCCTGGGAATGAAGAATAGAATCGCTCATTGACCGGTTCGCTGTTTGTATTTCTCCGACTGCTTCGGGTCCACTTTTTTCATGCGCTTCAGCAGGCTGTCACGCCCGGGACGGGACACGTCCGGCCGGGACGGACCGCTTTCTTCCTTGGGATCGGGAGAAGACTCTTTTTTTTCTTCCCTGCGCAGGGGATCGGTCATTTCCATGCGAACAACTCCTTATTGGTTTCCAGGGCCTGTTCGACATCCTCCTGGTGGATGATGTCCGTCAGGTCCAGATAGTCACCGTTCTTGAACTCAATACCCGTCCAGTGAATGGAACGGATATTGTCCTGCTCCTGATCGACCATGAGGCCGCGGATGCGAGCCCGCGTGCCCGCCGGTGCATTGTGCATCGCCCTGGCCACGTCCTCTTCCGGAACGAAGGGAGCGAGCTCACCGGTTTCCAGGAGGCCGTAGTACAGGCCGCGCTCCGGATCCAGATTATGATACTCCAGATCGAGGCTCTGCATCACCGGGTCGTCCCACGAAAGCCCTTCGGTTTCGATGAACTGGTTGAACAGGCTTTCCTTGATGGCCCAGTCGATGCGGTCGCTCAGCTTGTGGGAGCCTTCTTTCAAATCGTTCAGCGTGCGCTCCCATTCCTGAACGATCCATTGCTCTTCTTTCTCGTCACCGAGGCGGCCCGGATTCTTTTTCGCCTGCTCCAGATACCAGCCCTGGATGTCGAGCGGGGTGACGGTGCGTCCGTTTTCCCGTTTCAACAGCACCGTGCCGGTGCGGTCGCGGGAAGTGCGCTGCACATCGGTTACCGGCTCGGCCAGTTCCGGCGGCATCTCCAGTTTTTCATCGGCAATGAGCGCCAGCACCAGCCGCGTCGTGCCCACCTTGAGCGCCGTCGCATACGGCGACATGTTGGCATCCCCAAGAATCAAATGCAACCGCCGGTACCGGTCGGTGTCCGCGTGCGGTTCGTCGCGCGTGTTGACGATGGGGCGTTGCGTCATCGTCTCGATGCTGAGCAGGCACTCGATGAAATCCGAGCGCTGTCCCAGCTGCAAACCGGTGAACGGCTCGACTTTTTTGCCGTCGGTGCCGACCTTGCCCGAGCCCGCGTACAACTGGCGCGTGACCAGAAACGGCACCAATCCCCGCACCCAGACATCGAAGTCCAGCCGGCGCGGGATGAGGTAATTGTCATGCGTGCCGTAACTGTGACCGCTGTAATCGGTGTTGTTCTTGAACACCTGCACGTGCGGACCGCCCAGTTCTTCGTTCCGGCGGCGCACGCATTCGAGCAGGATGCGGTCGCCCGCCTGATCGTGCGTGACCAGGTCGAACACGCTTTTGCACTCCGGCGTGCTGTATTCCGGATGCGTGTGGTCGTTGTAAAACCGCGCGCCGTTGACCAGCACCCGGTCGCACTTCATTTCCCAGTAGCTGTAGGGCCGCTTGCGGTCCTCCGCACAGAATTCGTCTTCCTCTTCATCCTGCGCCAGGTGGTTCACCGTGAACCCGCGCATGTCGAGGTGCGTGCGCTCCCGGCTGTAAGCCCAGCCGCGAAACACGCTTTTCAGCGGACACTGCTGGAGAAGCGCCATCGACTCTTCAACGGGATCGGAATCCTCCAGGTCTTCGCGGATGATTCCGTATTCGGTTTCCAGTCCCAGCAGGGGAACGGCAACACTCATATAATGGACCGGCTCATGGTTTGGTGCGCGGCCTGATCCGAATCGCGCGGACGACGCACCCGCACGACGTTTTTCGGATCGAAATCGAGAAGCTGGAGCCAGTCTTCCATATTGGAATCCGCAGGCAGTACGTTGTTCTCAACGAACTCGTGTTCCAGCGACTTCAACAGGTCGTCCACTTTGATCATCAGGGGTTCCCCGGCAATCGCACGCTCGATGGCGCGTTCCTTGGCACGGAGCACGATGCTTTCCAGGATCGCGCCGGAGATGAAATCCTTCCAGTACAGTTTCTTGAATTCGCCGTTGCGCAGGGTGAGGAGCAGGGCTTCCTGTTCCGCCTTGGTGCCGAACAGGGTGTCGAGAAACGGCTCGATCAGCGCGTTCATCGAATCGCCCTCGATGGGCAGGTCCTTTTTGAGGTACACCTTCAGGATGTCCTCGCAGTCACCGCGGTCTGGACGCGATACCTTGATCTTGCGGTCGATGCGCCCCGGCCGCAGGATGGCGGGATCGATCAGGTCCGGCCGGTTCGTCGCCAGGATCACCACCATGTCGCGCACCGACTGGATGCCGTCCATCTCGGCGCAGAACATGGGCACCAGCGTGTTTGAGATGTTGTTGACGCGGAGCGCCTGACGCGTGCCGAGTACCGATTCGGCCTCGTCGATGAAGATGAAGGGCAGTTGTCCCTTTTCGCGGTAGTCACGCGCCTTCTTGAAAATCTCGCGCACCTTGCGTTCCGACTCACCCAGCCACATGTTGAGGATCTCCGGACCTTTCACATGAATGAAGCGTCCTTCCAGATCCTTCAGGTCGTGGCTTTGTTCCTTGAGCTTGTTCACGATGTCGGAGAGGATGGCCTTGCCGATGAGCGTCTTGCCGCAACCGGGGGGACCGTAGAACAGGAACCCCTTGGGCATGCGGTATTCCATCTTGTCCAGAATTTCCTGGTGCAGGATGGGGTACTCGATGACCTTGCGCACTTCCTTGATGACGTTTTCCTGCCCGCCGACCTGCTCCCAGGTGACGGTGACGAATTCGTCTTCCACCACCAGCTTCTGTTCGCGCTTGGGCAGGGCTTTCAGGATGACGCGTTGCGTGGGATCGAGGATGATCTCGTCGCCTTCGCGGAAGTTTTCCTCTTTCAGTTCATCGCAAACCTGGACCATGAATTCGGTATTGCCGGTGCCGCCGTTGACCATCCAGTGGCCGTCCTTGAGGCGGGTGACGACGCGGGCGATGGGGCCCTGCTGGGGCCGGGGCAGTTTGATGATGGCGACAAATCCTTCGTTCACCGCCACCTGGTCGCCCACCAGCAACGGACCGTTCTCCAGGATCTCCGGCGAGACCGCCGCCTGGTATTCCGTGCCACCGACGTTCAGGCGCACGAGGTCGTCGTTGCCCGGACCGAGCACCGTGCCGATGCGGTGCGCGGGCGACTTGAGCTGGCGGATGGTCTCCTCCAGCGTCTTGATCTTGAGATTGTATTGCTGGGCGGACTGCTGGGCCGCCAGGAGCGCATCGCGCAGATCGAAGATCTTCTGCTGGAGCTCCGGCTGGTCCTCGGTCTCTTCCAGAATCCGGTCAATCAATTCAATGATGTGAGTCGGGTCGCCCATTTCACAAATCCTTATTTCCACGAATGATACTTCAATTGTATGATTAAAAAATCAGATAGACAAGCCCATTTACCCGCACCCCCAAATGACTCAACTTACGGAAATATAAAAGGTCAAGGTTTTTCTTGCCGACCCGGAACTTTGCCTGTTTCCACTTCCGAACGGGCCGGTTTGCGATTGGTGCGCCGCTTCCGGTTGTGTATAATTAGACCTTTAAAATCAACCCATTGTTTTGAATTTAAGGAAGCCCTCCCGCGTCGGACGCCGCCGGAATAAGGGTCTCTGCCTCCGCACGGTTGTACCGCATGAATCACCCGACCATTGAAAAGTGCATCGTCAGCTTTTCGCACAACGCCTACGAGTCGCGCAAGCTGGCCGACAAGGAAGCCATCGAAAAAGCGCGCCGCGAGATCGCGCAGGGCAAGAAAGGCATCAGCCACCTGATCCTGCGCGCCCGCGACGACGAGATCGACCGCCTCAAGTTCCTGTTCCCCATCTACGGCATCCCGCTCATGTGCTACGCGCTGGGCAACCTGATGGTCTCCGGCCTGAAAGAGATCGTGGTGGTCGGCTCGAAAGAGGTGAAGACGGTGCTCGATGCGTTTCTGGAAGTGATCGGACCGTGCGGCAAGAACGTCCAGTTCGTGCACGAGGACCCGGACAACCTGGTGCTGATCCACACGCTGGTGCTCGGACGCAACGCGCTGGCGCTCGCGCCGAACGAACTGGTGCTGTTCCAGCCCGGCGACCTGCCGTTCCTGTTCGACCTCGACCGCGTGCTCAGGGACAAGGACCTCAAAACGCACAACCTGATATTGTGGCTCAACTCGCGGCAGCAGATGTTTCCGCGTTTCAAGGAAGACCCGGCCAGCGAGTTCGTGCAGCGCAACTACCATTACCGCGTCATCGATGAAAAGGCGGGACGCCTGCACGACGTGAAGGAACCGAACGTGTACCCGATCAACCTCGCGGCGATTGAAGAGGACATCATCGAGCTTCTGCACGAGACGCGCAAGGACGGCAAGATCCTGAACGCCGGCGTTCACAAGGTGCTCACCTCCCCCGCGCGCATGTTGCGGCTGCTCCCGGTGCTGGCGTCGCACTTCCGTCACTTCGACTCGGACCTGCGCACCTACCGCATGAATGACGAACACAAGTTCGGCATGCACCTCAAGAATTTCAACAAGGGCGCCTCGATCTTCCTCGACACGCCGTTCGTCGCCAAGTTTCACGACGACCCGGCGTACGTCTCCGACGTCGATGCGCTGGAGGACTGGGAGGATTTCGAATCGCTCGTCCGTTTCGCGGTGCAGGAGGAAGGCGAGGAAAACGGGCTGGCGTCGATCCATCCCTTCGGTCGCGAGCTGATGAAGTTCAAACGGGAAGCGATGCCGGCATTGAAAGAACGCATTGCCATGTACGCCGATTTCCCGGCGTACCTGAACGGCCTCTACCGGGCTTTGGAAATGCCGCACGTGCCGTTTCACGACGGGGACCGCTACGACACGCCCAATCTGCACACGCCGCTCGTGCCCAACGCGTACCGCTGGTACAAGGAAAAAGCCGCCACCTTCAACCCGGTGGGGAAATAAGGGCCGGCGGGCTTTGGTGTTGCTATAAAACACTGAATATTTTAAAGTTATAGAGCCACTGCGCACCGCAAGTCCGTCCTCCCGGGGACCCGGCCCGGAATTTTTTTATACAGGAGTTTGCAGCGCGGGAACTCATTTTCCCCTTCATGGCAGGGGGAGCTTACAATAGGGACCTATGCGATTTCCCATCAAACCGCCACCGAAGATCAAGCAGTACGTGGTGCTGTCGCTCGGACTTCACCTGGCGGCGTTCACCGCGTACCAGATGATTCCGCCCGGTCCGCCGGAAGCGCCGGAGCATCCGCCGGTCAAGGTGAAATACGTTCCGAAAGAACCGGAAGAGAAAAAAGAAAAACCGCCGCAGGTGGTGGACCCGGTCCAGCCGCAGGAAAAGGAACCGCCTAAGACTTCTGAACTCATCTCCAACGCCAACAGCCAGTCCAAGTCGCACATCGAAAAAAGAAACAAGCATCTTTACGCCAGCAAGAAATCGCTCATTCCCAAACCCAAGCCGGAAACCATGCCTCGGCCGGAGAAGAAGATGGAGTTGAGCAAGGAGTTCCTGATCCCGCCGCCGAAAACGCCGCGCGAAACGTTTAAGGAAGCGAAAACCGGTTTTGACAAACCCGAACCGGAAAAGACACAGGAAAAGAAAGTGACGAAGAAATATTCGGAGAGCACCCTGGCGCTGCTGGACGGATTCGATCCGGAGAAGTACGCCGCCATCGACGCCGACTCCATGAAATCGGAGGATCCGGACGACGAGGACGAGGTGATCTCGCTCAACACCAAGGAAGCCAAGTACGCGTCGTATTTCCAGCGCATCAAGCAGCAGATCGAACGGGTGTGGACGTATCCGGAAGAAGCGGCGCGGCACGGCATCAACGGCCGCCTGTCCCTGCGCTTCCGCATCTCCCGCGACGGACGCCTGCTGGAAGTCCTGCTGGTGGACGCATCGGGCTCGAACCTGCTGGACGAAGCGGCGGTGAACGCGGTGAAAAACGCCGCGCCGTATTACCCCTTCCCGGTCACCATCGACCGCAACAACCTGTCGATCCTCGCCACCTTCATCTACAGCCCCGCCTACAGCACCTACTACCAGGACAAGTACGGGCGGTAAGCCATTCCATCCCCCCTACCCCTTTCCTTTTGCATCAGGACATTCTGGATTGAAGAATCCAGAAAATCAAAACAGGGATTCTTCGCTACGCTCAGAATGACAATTTAAATATAAGCATGTCGTTCTGAGGAAACGCGGGCGAAGGAGAATCTCTGTTTTTATATTAAATCTAAAACAAAAGAAATTTCCTGAGCGGGTCCCCACAGGGGGCGGTCACACCAGTTCGAGCTGTTTGAGCTTCAGGGTTTCGGAGTAACGCAGGGTGTCTTCGCCGGCACTGCTCAGCTTGTTGCCGATGACGTTGAGGAAGGTGAGGCTCTTGAGGGTGGTGGACTCGGCCAGGTAGCGCGCGCCTTCGTCGCCGATCACGTTCAATCCCAGCACCAGCACACGCAGGTTGGAAAACGTGGTGGACTCGGCGATGGCCCTGGCGCCGGGCGGACGGATCCAGTTGTCCTGCTCGAGGTACAGTTCTTCCAACGCGGTGAGGTACTGCGACTGCGCCAGGGCAACGACGCCCTCGTCGGCGATGTTGTTGTTATTGAGCCGCAGTTCCTTGAGTTGGGTCACGTTCGGGCTTTCCGCCAGCGCCACGGCGCCTTCCGCGTTCAACTGGTTCTCGCCCAGGTCGATCGCTTCCAGGTTCTTCACGTTGGCGGAGGCGACCAGCGCTTCGGTCCCCTCGGCGCGGATGTCGTTGTTGTTGAGGTTGAGCCTGCGGATGTTCTTGAAGTGCCGGGACTGGCCGAGGGTGATGGCGCTGTCCGCCGTCAGTCCGGCGCAGCGCAACTCCAGTTCCTCGATGTTCTCGAACAACTCCGATTCCGCCAGCGCGTACACACCGTCGTCCCCGACGGGATTGTTGCTCAGGATCAGCCGCTTGAGGTTGGGAAACACGTTGGCGCGCGCGAAGTACTCCACACCGCGGTCGGTGAGGTTGTTGTCCGAAAGGTCGAGCGTCTCCAGCCCCGCCAACTGCCCGCACTTCGACAACTGCTCCGCACCGTCGTCGCCGAGGCCGATGTCGGCCAGCTTCAGGCAACGCAGTCTGCGCCCGAGGTCGGAGTTGGTGAGCGCCTTGATTCCGAGCGGGGTGATACGGTTGTAGGAGAGGTCGAGCGTCTCCAGGTTCGCCAGCGTCTTGCTCAACGACAGGGCTTTTGCGCCCACCGGGCCGATCTCGTTGCTGGCGAGATTCAGCGTCTTCAGGTTTTCGAACAGGGAGATGCGCGACAGGAAGAACAGGCCGTCGTCATCGACGTTGTTGTTACCGAGTTCGAGGGTTTCGAGACGGCCGAGGTGCGGCGAGGTGCACAGCTGCTGGATGCCCGCGGTCTTGAGTCCCGTTTCGGACAGGTTGAGGTACACCACCCGCGCCAGCGGCTGCAGCTCCGCCAGCATTTGGAAATCACTCTCGCTCATCACCTGCCGGGTGAGGTCGAGGCGCGCCGGGTCTTTTTCCAGGCGGTGCTGGATGACCTGCAGGAGGTCTTCCTTCTCCGTGTACTTCTCGAAGAACCGCAGGAACTCGAGACTGTCGTCGATGTCTTTCGCTTCCGCCATGATGCCGTCTGCAAAAAATGAAAAGGATCGCGGTGAAGGGATTATACCCCAGGCAACGGGGAGAAAGAAACCGGCTTGCAGGTTGGAGTGTCACCCACCGGTTGGCTCTAAATGACAACCTGAAACGGGAACTAATTGTTCAAATGGACGGAGACGACCTTGCTGGCGCCGCGTTCTTCCATGGTGACGCCGTACAGGGTGTCGGCGAAGCTCATGGTCTTCTGATTGTGGGTGATCATGATGAACTGCGTCTTGTCGGACATCTCGCTCAGCATGTCTTGAAAGCGCGTCACGTTCGCTTCGTCCAGCGGCGCGTCCACCTCGTCGAGCAGGCAGAACGGGCTGGGCCGCACCTGCAAAATGGCGAACAGCAGGGAAATGGCGGTCATCGCCTTCTCGCCGCCGGAGAGCAGCTGGATGTTCTGCATGGTCTTGCCGGGAGGGCTGGCCTTGATGTCGATGCCCGACTCCAGGGGATCGCTGGGGTCGAGCATGATGAGTTCCGCGCGGCCGCCGGAGAACAGGCGCTCGAAGTTCGCCTTGAAGTGTTCGTTCACCAGCTCGAAGGTGTCGGCGAACAACTGCCGCGTGGTCTTGTCGATCTTCTCGATCGTCTGGTGCAGGCTGAGGATGGAATCGGCGAGGTCCTCCTCCTGCTTCTGCAGGAACAGGTAGCGCTCGTTGGCTTTCTGGAAATCGGACAGCGCGGCGAGGTTCACTTCGCCCATCTTGGCGACCTTGTCCTTCAGTCCCGCCAGTTGTTCGGACGCGGCGTCTTCATCGATTTCCTTTTCCTCGCGTCCTTTCATCTCATCGACCGACACGTGGAAATCCTCCCACACCTTTTCTTCAATGTGGGCGATCTGGATGCGCGTCTCGGAGCGTTTCAACTCGATCTGAGAAATCTCCTCGGTGATCTCCTGTATCTGTTTCACCAGTTCGCGCGCCTGCTTTTCGTGCCCGTCGAGGGTCTCTTCCTTTTCGTTCAGCGTTTCTTCCTCGGAGACGATCACCTGGCTGAGCTCGCCCTTCTCGCGCACCTGCTCCATGATGGCCTGCTCGTATCCTTTGATCGCTTCCTCGCACTCGGCGATTTTCTGCGTGTTGCTGCGGCTGTCTTCCTGCCGCCGCGCGATGCGTTCGGCCAGGTTCGCGGTCTGCTGCTCGAGGCGTTTGACTTCCAATGACAGGTTTTCCGCCTTGCCTTTGAGTGAGGTGATCTCGACGTCGAGCTGGTTCGCTTCCCGGCTCTTGCGGTCGAGTTCCTCCCGTTGCAGCGCCAGTTCGCGGCTCTGCGATTCGCGCATCGTCTCGGCCGCCTGCTGGTCGGCTTCCGCCGTCGTCACCGTCTCCTGCAACGCCTCCTGCTCGCGGGCGAGTTCCTGAAATTGCTGTTGCCCGCTGGTGCGTTCGTACTCGATGGTCGATCGCTTCTGCGACAGGCGGTCGGCTTCCTTTTTCATCTGCTCGAGTTCGTTGTAGCGGTGGGTGCGTTCGATGTCCGCCGCGTGCACGGCTTTGCTTCCCGCCTGCACCTGCTCCTGCAATGCAGCGAGATCCGTTTCCATGCGCACCGCCTCGCCCTGCAGGGCATCCATCTCCTGCTTGAGATCGTCCACGGTGGCCGTCAACTCCTCCATCTCGCGGTTGCGCGACAACAGCCCCGCGTCGTTGTCATCCTGCGCGCCGCCGGTGACGAGGCCTTCGTCGTCGATCACCTCGCCCTTGAGCGTCACCACGCTTCCCTGGAACTCGCTGTGGCCGTGCAACTGAATCGCCGTTTCCAGGTCGCGCACCAGCACCACGTGCCCCAGAAGGTGGTTGAGGATGGGGCGGTACTCCTCGCGCGTTTGAATGAGGTCGGACAGTCTGCCGATGACGCCCTGGTTGCCGTTCATGAACAGCGGCGGACGCACCGCGGATTTGGGCCGCAATGGAATGAAGCTGCCGCGCCCGGACTTGTTCTGGTCGAGGTAGCGGATGGCTTCCACCGAATCGGTGTAGGAATCGACGATCATGCTCTGCAGTTTCTCGCCCATGACGGCTTCGACCGCCGCCTCGAACTCCGCCGGGGCTTTCACCACGTCCACCAGCACATCGCGCAGGCCGTGTACGTGCTCGCCGGCGCCGTTGGCCATGAGGGCGCGGACGCCGTCGCCGAATCCCTCGAACTTGCGGCGTAACTCCTGCATCGACTGCAACAGCGAGTTCTGCGCGAGGTAGCGCTCGCGCGCAGCATGGGCGGCTTCTTCCTGCTGGTCGAGGCGCTGCTTCAATTCCGCGGCGCGCTGGGTGAGTTGTTCCTGTTCGCGTTGCATGCGCTCGAATACTTCGGCCTTCTCGCGATAACTCGCATCGGCTTCGGTGAGTGCGGTCTGGAGCGCGGTGATCTGTGCGGTCACTTCGTTCAGTTCGGTCTCCAGCCGTTGATCGCGGTCGGCCAGTCCCTGCTTGCGTGTCTCCAGCGCGGTCAGTTCGTTTTTCTTGCGCGAGATGTGGTGCACGCGTTCCATGATCTGGCGGTCGAGCTGTTTCACCTGGCCGTCGAGCTCGTTCAGGCGGTTGCGGGTCTGTTCGTACTGCTGTTGCAGGGCCTGCCGCGATTGTTCTTTTTCCGCGAGGACGGCCGTCAGCCGGTCGCCTTCGGCTCTTTGTTCTTCGCACTGCGTCTGGTTCCCGGCGATCTCGGCATTCATGGATTCCACTTCGCCCACCGCGGCCTCGATGTCCTGCCGGGCGCGTTGCATTTCGCCCTGCTTGAGTTCGATGTTGTGCTCGTTCTTGCCGATGGCGGTGTTGAGGCTGTGGACCGTTTCTTTCTTGTGGTTGAGTGCGGTGGCGAGCTCGTCGATTTCGAACTTGAGCGTCTCAATGTCCGTCTCCAGGGTGGAAGCCTGTGCGCTCCATTCGGCTTTCTGCCCGGTGCGCGTCTTGTGACGCTGGTCGATTTCTTCCAAGTCGCGCTCGGCGCGGCGGATGCGGCGGCTGAACAGGTCGAGGCTCAATTCCTTGATCTCCGCCTGGTACTGCTTGTAGCGTTCGGCTTTCGCCGCCTGCCGTTTCAGCGATTCCACCTGCCTGGACAACTCCTGCACGATGTCGGAGATGCGGTCGAGGTTCTGCCCGGCGGCGTCGAGCTTCCTCAGCGCTTCGTTCTTGCGCGCCTTGAACTTGAGGACGCCTGCGGCCTCCTCGATCCACATCCGGCGGTCGTCGGGTTTGGAAGTGACGATGTCCTGGATGTTGCCCTGCTCGATGACGGTGAGCACCTTGGGGCTGATGCCGATGTCGAGGAACAGGTCGGTGATGTCTTTCAGGCGGCAGGGCACCTGGTTGATGTAAAATTCACTTTCGCCGGAGCGGTGGTAACAGCGCGTCACCTTGATCTCTTCCGACAGGTTGGGGATGTTGGCGATGCGCAGGCCCGGCGGCACGTCCGACAGGGTCATGGAGACCTCGGCACGGTTCACGGGTTTGCGGCTGTCACTGCCGTTGAAAATGAGGTCGGCGATGCGGGTGCCGCGCAGGTGCTTGGAGCTCTGCTCGCCGATGACCCAGCGGATGGCGTCGGACACGTTGCTCTTACCACAGCCGTTGGGGCCCACCACGGCGGTGAAACCGCGGGTGAAATCCAGATGCGTGGGGTCGGCGAAGGATTTGAATCCGGAAAGTTCGAGCTGCTTGAGGATCATAAGCGGAATAAACCCTTAAAAAATAATGGTGTTAAGGTGCCTCGACGTGTCAGGCCACATTATACCACGCCCCTGTGGAAGTAAAGCAAAATATACTATCCTTGGTGGCAAGAATGACCTAAAGCCCCCATATATTGTGGTTTACGATGAGGTGGGGGCGACCCGTGCGGGGTGTTCCCGGCTGCCGGGTTTGCCCTTCCGATAATTCCCGGTCATGCTATAAATGGCACGGCACAGAGCCACTGTTTCATCCATCACAAAAGGAGTCCAGCGGACATGAAGTTTTACGGTTACAACAAATGCGGCACGTGCAAAAAAGCGGAGAAGTTCCTCGACGGCAAGGGCGTCGCCTACCAGTCGATCGACATCACCGAAACCCCGCCGCCGAAAAAAGTGCTCAAACAGGCCATCGCCCGTTACGGCCTGAAAAAACTGTTCAACACCAGCGGCGTGCAGTACAAGGAACTCAACATGAAAGACCGGCTGAAATCCATGACCGAGGCCGAGGCGGTGGACCTTCTGGCCACCAACGGACGGCTGGTGAAACGTCCGGTGGCGGTGGACGGCGACACGGTGACCGTCGGCTTCAACGAGGACGAATACAAACAGACCTGGGCGAAGAAATGAAAGGGCCGGACCCGGCCGGGAGTGTGGGATGAACTGGGATGGATGGATCGAGCGTCTGCAGACGGATTACCCGGTACAGCCGGGGCGGGTGGAGACGGGCGCCGGGCAGGCGGCGGTGCTGGTGATCCTGTACCGGCAGGAGTCCACACCCCACGTCGTTTTGATGAAACGCTCCGAGGCCCTGCGCAGTCATCCGGGCGAGATCGCGTTTCCCGGCGGGCTGTTCGAGGAAGGCGACGGCGACCTGCTCACCACCGCCCTGCGCGAAACCGGCGAGGAACTGGACCTCGCCGTGTCGCCGGAGGATGTGTTCGCACGCCTGCCGGGAGTGCGGACCCTGACAGGCATCGACGTCACCCCCTTCGTCGCCCTGCACGACCCGCCACCCCTGTGCACCCCCAACCCGGAGGAAGTGGAAATCGTTCTGCAACCGCCGCTGCTGCCGCTGTGGCAGAGCTTCCGCAAGGAGGCGGTGGAACACCCGCCTTCCGATTTCGCCTACTGGTTTGGACCCCACCGCATCTGGGGCGCCACGGCGCGCATCCTGCGGCACCTGAGCGAAGTGGCGCAAAAGTAATGAAACGCCTCACCCATCTCGTTTCATTGGAAATGCCATCCTTCACTTTGTTCAGGATGACCCACCGAAAAGGAAAAAGCCCCCCAACCCCCTTCGGAGAAGGGGGAGTTCATCGATTCGCGCCCATGGACCCCCGTTCGCCCTCCACGCATCCGCCCGTTGCCCCGGACGCAGTCCGCGCCCACGGACCCCCGTTCGCCCTGCAACGCATCAGCCCGTTGCCCCGGACGCAGTCCGCGCCTGGGGTGGCTTTACAAAACGCCTGCCTGAACATACTTTTAATATTGAGACCCCAATACAAGAACCCGCCTTGGACCCTCATTGCACTTGGAGGTGCAAAATGCCATACAAACATTGTAAAAAAGGATTGCTCCTCACCCTTCTGGCGATCCTGCTGGTCGGGGTTGCCGTCCCCGTCATTCATGCAGCGGACGACGCAGCGACGCTCTACCGGCAGGGCGTCGAGCTGGCCAAAAAAGGAAAATACGAACAGGCCCTGCCGAAGCTCGAATCCGCCACCTCGCAGGACCCCGCAAATGCCGAATACCAGAACTACCTCGGGCTGGTGTACACCAACCTGGGTCGTTACCATGACGCTTTCCGCGCCTCCACCCGCGCCCTGCAACTGAAACCGGGCCACACCGAGGCGCTGGAGAACCTGGTCGCCGCCTGCGAAACCCTTGAAGACTGGCGCGGCATGATCGAGCCGCTGGAGACGCTTTCCCGCGCCCAGCCGCAAAAAGCCATTTATCACGCCAAACTGGGCCGGGCGTATTTTCAGCTGGGCAACGACGCCAAAGCCATCAACGCCCTCACCCAGGCGGTGACGTGGAACCCGCACGACGAAGCTTCCATGTACAAGCTGGGCGAGATCCACCTGCGGCAGGGTCACTATGAAAAGGCCGTCGATTACCTCGAGCGCGCGGTTTCCGGGTTTCCCTTTCCGTACCAAAGGTATTACAATCTGGGGCTGGCTTACGCGCACCTGAAGCAATTCGATAAAGCGCTTCAAAACTTCAACAAGTGCGTGGAGGAGCAACCGGGTTTCGCCCCGGCGTACTACAACATGGGAGCGGTGTACCAGAACACCGGGCGCCACCAGGAAGCCATCGAGATGTACAATCAGGCGCTGGAGAAAAACCCCGCCCTGGCCGAGGCACGGAACAACCTGAACGCTCTCAATAAAACCTGAACCCGGAAAAGACCGCATTGGCCGCTGACCCCACTCCGCAGGACCGCCTGATCTTTGCGCTGGACGTACCCGATCTTCCCACCGCCGTCCGTTACATCCAGACGCTGGGCGATTCCGTGGGGTGCTTCAAGGTCGGGCTGGAGCTGTTCACCCGCGCCGGGCCGGAGGCCATCCGCGCCGTCCACGACCACAGCGGCGCGGAGGTGTTCCTCGACCTCAAACTGCACGACATCCCGGCGACGGTCCAGCGCGCCGTCACCGCCGCCTGCGAGCACAGGGTGAAATTCCTCACCGTGCATTGCAGTGGCGGCGAACCCATGCTGGAAGCGGCGCTCAAGGCGGCGAAGCCCGGCCTGCAACTGCTCGGCGTCACCGTGCTCACCAGCATGACGTCGCACGACCTCGACCCGGCGCTGGGTTATTCGGACGGGATCACCGTGAACGAACTGGTGATGGACCGCATGCTGATGAGCCGCGACGTGGGACTGACCGGGTTTGTCTGTTCCGCCGAAGAGGTGAAGGACATCAAGAAACAGTCCGGCGGACCCATCCTGACCGTGGTGCCGGGCATCCGTCCGGCGGACAAGACGGTACTGCAGGACGACCAGGGCCGCGTGGCCACCCCCGCCCGGGCCATCGAACGGGGCGCGGATTACCTGGTGGTGGGCCGGCCCATCCGCGACGCGAAAGACCCGAAAGACGCGGCGCAACGCATCGTCAACGAAATCGCACACGCTTTGAAGGCATGACCTCATGAACACCTTTCTCGCTTTCGTGCACCTGCTGGGGCTGGTGGTGTGGCTCGGCAGTGTCATCTTCTTTTCCTTTTTCACCGCGCCGTCGATCTTCAAGGTGCTCGACCGCCAGCAGGCGGGCGACGTCATCGGCGCCATCTTTCCCAAGTACTACGGGGTCGGCTACACCTGCGCCGTGCTGACGGCGGGAACCGCCCTGGCCACGCCCGGCGGCGCCGGAGGCCTGCGCCTGCCGTTCATCGCCATCATGGCGGCGTGCACGTTTTACGCGGGCATGGTGATCAATCCGCAGGCGCGGCAGTTGAAACACCAGATGCGCGAGGCGGGCGGCGAGGACGAGGCGCTGCAGAACAGGTTCCGCTCGCTGCACGGCTGGTCGGTGCGGCTGAACGCGACGGTGCTCATGTTCGGCCTCGGCCTCCTGTGGATCACGGCAATGGGGTTGAGGCTTTAGCCGGATAGGGTGGGGAAGGATATATAATGGCTTCCATGCCCACATCGCCTCCACACCGGCCCTTCTACACGCGCACGAAGTTTTTCGTTTACCTGTTCTTTGCAGTCGTTGTCTATGCCTACGGCTGGCGGGTGACGGAGATCCATCCCTCCTCTCTGGTCAAGGACTTTCATCTCGTCAAACCGCTGGTCACAGCACTGCTGCAACCCGACCTCGTCACCTTCGAAACCGATCGCCAGACCACCGAAGCCGGGTTCTTCCTGCAGGAAGCGACGGTCAGTGAATCCGCCATCACCCCGCCCGGCACGGAAGACCCTGTTTTAAAAATCACGCGCACGCGCGGGCAGATCGGCGACACGCTGACGGCGCGGGGGTTTCATCTCGCGCCCGAACGCACGGGCAAGCTGTACTGGGTGAACGCCATCGAACAGGAGTACCCGCTGGGCGAGGTGACGACCGACGCCGGAGGCGGGTTTGAAAAACAGATCACCGTGCCGCCGACAGCGCGCGGCAACCCGCAATACGTGCGCGTGGTGCTGACGTGGGAAACGGGGGAGTGGCACCTGAGTGAGACGTTGAAACTCACCGCCGACAAAATCGTCGAGACGTTGTTTCTCGGGTTGATGGCGACGACCTTCGCCCTTCTGTTCGCCGCGCCGTTGAGTTTCCTCGGCGCACGCAACCTGATGACGCGCCGCGCAACGGGCACCACCGTTTACTACCTGGTGCGCACGGGGTTCAACGTGCTGCGCGCCATCGAACCGCTCATCATGGCGATCCTGTTTGCCGTGTGGGTGGGGATCGGTCCGTTTGCCGGGGTACTGGCTTTGGCCCTGCACTCGACCGCGGCGCTCGGCAAGCTGTTCTCCGAGCAGATCGAGAGCATCGACCCGGGTCCGGTGGAGGCCATCACCGCCACGGGAGCGCGGCCGTTGCAGGTGGTGCTGTACGGTGTCCTGCCGCAGGTCCTGCCGCAGTTCCTGGCGCTGGGGTTTTACCGCTGGGACATCAACGTGCGCATGTCGACGATCATCGGGTTTGTCGGGGGTGGGGGGATCGGGTTCCTGTTACAGCAGTGGATCAACCTGCTTCAGTACAACCAGGCAGGGACGGCGTTGCTGGCGATCGCGGTGGTGGTGATCGCCCTCGATATGGTGAGCGCGAAAGTGCGGGAGAGGATCACGCTGGCGTCGTGACCCCCTCCCTGCCTGCCTGAAGTCACCAGAGCGGTTGAGGTTTCGGTAGCTGGAGGGGCCGCTCGGTCTGCCGGGGAGCTTCGGATTTCTGGATGAGCTCCCCCTGGCCCGGAACTTTCTTTTTCATTTCCTGCGGTGCGGGTTCCGGGATTTTCGTCTGCGACTGCATTTTCGGTTTGTGCTGGGCGGTGGTTTGCGGGATCGCGCGCTGGAGCTTGGTCAACACCGAGGGCGATGCGGGCGCCAACCGGTTGAGGTTGCGCATGAAAATGGCGCTGGACCTCGGCACCTGGTTCATGCCCCCGTAGAACATGATCTGCCGCGAGGACAAATGCGTGTGGTAGTACTGCTGGGTGTAGGTTTCGTTCGGCTGGAACAGGGCGCCCTTCACCGACACCCCGGCGAACGCACCTTTGCTCCGCGAGTACGAATACACCTCGCCCTGGAAGGCGATGTCCGTTCCCGCCTCGGCGTAGCGGCCGACGGGTCCTACTGACACCGCGAGGTCGCCGCCCAGCGTGAATTTGTTGTCCAACAACGCGTTGACGCCGCGCTCGCTCATCACCAGCAGGACCAGGTCCACCGCCTGCGCGCCGAACTGGAAGCCGAAACTGCCGCCATAGGTGCTGATGAAGGCCGGCGGACCCCAGCGGCCCGTTTTGGCGTCGCGTACCGCCACCACGCCGGTGCCGTAGCGCGCGCCGACAAAGAAGCCGCCCTTCACCATGGTGGGCATGATGACGATGGCTTTGGCCTTCGCCATCAGATTGGACGGGATTCCTTCGTCCGGAGCCGATATAATCTCTTCCAGCACAAACTGGGAATCCTGCAGGATCTGCTGTTGTGCGGAGAGTCCGGCCTGCGCCCCGGTGACCAGCAGGCCCGACAGGGTGACGATCGCCGTCAAAGCGGCAACAAGGGATTTCATGGTGCGGTCTCCAAATAAAAGCGGAATGGTAAACGGCCCGGCCCAGCCGGGCGGCGCTGCCCGAAAAAACCAAGAAATTACTTTAGGTTTTATGATTTAAGTGAATTTATTATATTTAATAAACGACAAAAAATCAACAATTTAAAACAATATCATTTTTTAAAAAACCCCCTCTTGCCTGAGGGCTCCTGACCTGAATCATGACGTTTCCCCCCATGCGTGACTATTTCGACCGCGAGGGCGTGCTGTCCACGCGGTTTCCCGGCTTCGAGTTCCGCTCCCAGCAGCTGGAGATGGCCGAGGCTGTGGAGTCGGCCCTGTCGGACAGCGGCCACCTGCTGGTCGAAGCAGGTACCGGCACGGGCAAGAGCCTCGCCTACCTGGTGCCCGCCATCCAGTGGGCGGTGGCCAACGAGAAACGCGTCGTCATCTCCACCTACACGAAGACGTTGCAGGAGCAGATCCTGAACCACGACATTCCCATCCTGCAGGAGCAGTTGGGTCTCCAGTTCCGTTACGCGCTGTGCCTGGGCAACGAAAACTACCTTTCGCTTCGCCGCATGAAACGCGCCGGGCAGGCGGGGCTGTTCAACAACGTGGACGAGGAGGAACAACTGACCAACATCTTCGGCTGGGCGCGCCAGACGAAGACCGGTTTCAAAAGCGACCTGCCGTTCGAGCCGTCGCCTGCGGTGTGGGAGGAAGTGGGGCGGCAGAAGGATTTGTGTCTCGGCAAAAACTGCGAGACCTACGACTCGTGTTTCTACTTCAAGGAACGGCGGCGCTGGTTCGGCGCGCACCTGCTCATCGTCAACCACCACCTGTTCTTCGCCAACGTCGCCAACAACGGCGCCGTGCTGCCGCGCTTCGACGCGGTGATCTTCGACGAGGCGCAGAACCTGGAAGAAGCGGCGACGTCGTTCCTCGGCCTCGAGATGTCGAACTCGGGCCTCATTTATTTTCTCGACCGCTTTTATAATCCGCGCACCAAACGCGGCTCGCTGACGCGCATCCGCGACGAGTGGACGCTGGAGATCAAGCAGCAGGTGGCGCGGGTGCGGGTGGCGGTGGAGGGATTCTTCACCAACGTGCTCGACCAGTACGGACGCAGTGACCGCACGCTGCGCTTCTACCAGCCGCCGGCTCTGAACAACAGCATCTACATTCCACTGCAGAACCTGTACGAGGCGGTGAAGTCGCTGGCCTCCCGCCTCGACAATGAAGAAGAATACCTGGAGATGCACGCCGCGGCGGTGCGCTTCTTTGAAGTGAACAATTCCCTCTCTGCCCTGCTGAACCAGAACATGAAGGAGTACGTTTACTGGCTGGAGGTGGTGAACAAGAAACGTTTCGTGCGCGCCACCCTGCGCGGCGTGCCGATCCACATCGACGGCGAACTGCGCGAGCAGGTGTTCGGCAAGACCGACCGCATCGTGATGACCTCGGCGACACTCACCACCAACCGCACGTTCAATTACGTGAAGGAGCGGCTGGGATGCGACCCCGGCGACGAACGCATTCTGGACTCGCCATTCGACTACGCAACGCAGGCGTTGTTGTATCTGCCGAAGGACCTGCCCGATCCCGGCGGCGACACCGACAAGTACGTGCAGGCCATCGCCGCAAGGTGCATGGAGCTGATCCACGCCACAGGCGGCAAGACGTTCGTGCTGTTCACCAGCTATGACACGCTGAACCGCGTGCACCGCATCCTCGATCCCCAGCTTCAGAAATACCAGCTGCTCAAACAGGGCGAGCTCTCGCCGACACGCATGATTCAACGTTTTAAAGAATCGCCGTCGGTGATCTTCGGCACCAGCTCGTTCTGGCAGGGGGTGGACATTCCCGGCGATGCGCTGTCCAGCGTCATCATCACCAAGCTTCCGTTCGACGTGCCGACCGAACCGCTGGTGGAAGCCCGCATCGAGGATTTGAAGAAGCGGTCGATCAATCCCTTCCGCCATTACCAGATCCCGCGCGCCATCATTCAGTTGCGCCAGGGGTTCGGGCGGCTCATCCGTAAAGCCACCGACCGCGGCGTGGTGAGCATCCTCGATGCGCGCATGAGCAGTCGCGGTTACGGCAAGCAATTCCTCGCCTCCCTGCCGCCCTGCCGGACGACGGGCAAGGTGGAAGACATTGCCCGCTTCCTCGAGCAAAGTCCCGCGCTGAAGACCGACCCGGTCGACCTTTCGGAAAATATTTAAACGGAAATTGAAATCAAGGGGGAGCGCGCGGCGGGATCAGGAAGCCTGCGCTTTTTCTTCCTTCGGTTCACTGCCGGAACCGGCGAGTTTCTTGAACCATTTGGACTCGCGCATCGGCTCCAGGAAGGGGTCCTTGGTGAGCATGAGCGACGACGGCAGGACGCCGTTGGCCTTGCACTTCTCCAGCCATTCGCGGCACCCCGACTCGTTGTTGAGTTGCGCCATGAGCCGTGCCATGTTGTAGGTGGCCGAACCCGGTTGCAGGTCTTCGGCCCGCTGCAGGTGACCCTTGGCCTCCGCCAGCAGAGGATGCGCATTGATGCCGCGTTTGTTCCGCGCCTGTTCCATCAGGATGGCGGCCATGACGTTGCGCGCCGGGGCGGACTGGTCATGATCTTCCAGCACCGTCTGTACGTGGTTGAGTCCTTCTTCCAGCGCGTCCGCGGCCTTGTCCGCATTCATGGTCCGTGTCTTGTTCAGCAGGCAGTTCGCCAGGCCCACCAGCGCGTCCGGATGGTTCGGTTGCTGTTCGAGAGCGGCCTTCAGTTTCTCCTCCGCCTCCTCGAACACCCACGCATCCGGATCGACGCGATTGAGCCCCATTTCCAGCAGGGCCTGCCCCCAGATCAGGGTTCCCTGAAAATGACCGGGCTTGAGTTCCAACGCGGTCTTGCATTTTTCCATGGCGTCGCGCAGGTCGCTTTCGGCATCCGCTTCATTCTTGAGCCGTCCCTTGTGCAGGAACACCGTTCCCACCTGTGCCAGCGCGTCGGCGTTTTTGGGTTGCAGTTTGAGCACCGCTTCAAAGAACTCGATGGCGCGGTTATACAGCTTGCCCGCATCCGGACCTTTTGCGTGTTGCGCCAGCTCGACGTGGATGCGTCCCAGGCGCAGGTACGCGTCGACGTTTTGCGGATTCAGCTTGACCGCGGTCTGGAATTTTTCCGAAGCGAGCTGATAGAGTTTTGCCGAGTCGTTGCCGTCCTTGCGCTGGGCCATGTAAAACAGCGCCAACCCCCAGCGAAAATGCACGCGGGGCAGATCGGGCTTCAGCCGCGCCGTGGTCTTGTATTGATCCAGCGCCAGTTCGAAAAAGTCGTTGGCCTTGATGTCGTTTCGTGCCGACGCCCGCTCGAACAGCGCGTCCGCCCAGCCGAAGTGGGCTTCCGGCATCTCCGGTTTCACCTGGCAGGCGTACTGGAATTTCTCGCAGGCCAACGCCAGCATGCGGTCGGCTTCCTCCCCTTTCTTCGAGCGGGAGAACACCAGCAGGGAATGGCCCATTGGCAACAACGCATCCAGCCGGTTGGGCTGGTACTTGAGGCCGATTTTCAGTTTTTCCGCAGCCTGCCCATAGAGACGCAACGCCTCCGCACCCTTTTTCTTTCGCGCCTGGGCGTAAAGCGCCAGGCCGCAACCGAAAGCCGCTTCCACATTTTCCGGATCCAGTTCAAGCAGGGTCTGGTACTGATCAATGGCTTCGCCGAAAAACTGGTCCGCTTCTCCATTGCCCGATTGCGCGGCCAGGTCCACCAGCGCATTGCCAAGTTGCAGGCGCGCCGGCAGAAAATCCGGATTGAGGTCGAGGGTCTGCTTGAACTTGTCCGCCGCCTGGCCAAGCAGGGATTTGGATTCCTCTCCCGGGACCTGATGCCCCTGCTGGGCAAGCAGTTTGCCCAGTTTGAACACGATCTCCGATCCATCCGGTTGCAGGTTCAGGGCCTGCTCGTAGTTTTCGCGGGCCTTTTCGCGCATGGCCGCGGCGCTTTCATCCCCACCCTGCGCCTTGTAATACGCATCGTCGCCTTCCTTGAGGTAGGCCCAGATAAGGAGGTCCCCCAACTGCGGGTTCGGCGTTTTATCGTACTGCGCCCGTTGCGCAATGATTTCCTGTGCGGCCCCCTTGACGAGTCCCGCCTGCGCCGCCTGCAGGGCGCTCAACAGGGCAGGCTCGTTGAGCACGTCCATGTCCAGCTCGCCTTCCACCAGGTCGCCCCATTCCCCGCCCTCGTAATCCTTGATCGCCAGCTTGATCTGCTGCAGGGCGATGTCCACCACGTGCATCTCCTCCACCATGCCCGGCGCCGGAAAATAGGCGATCTTGCGCAGGACATCACCCAGGTGGCTGAACGGGAAGGCGATCAACTCCGGCACTTCCACCTGCAACTCCTGCATCATGAGAATCAGAAACGCATCCGCATCCTTGGCATTGGTGTATTCCACTTCCTTGCCCTTGGTGAGGATTTTTTCGTGAACGGAACGGGAGGGCGAAATGTTTTTGGGAAGCACCCACAGGAGGCCGTTTTTGAACTGCTCCACTTTCGTGAGTTGCTGGAAGACGGGATCGTCGTCCCGGTCGTCGTAGCCCACGACAAACCACGGGCCGAACTCGTTGGCGGCGGCATAAACGGGAGCGAGGTCGCCGGGGGTCCCTCCGGGAATTTGCCCGTTCAGATGAAAAATGGCCGTGCCCGCCACTTTCGCCGGGTCCAGAGCCGTTGTGGCGGAGCAGTCGTACACCGCAGGGAACACGTTCACCAGGGAACAGGCGCGCTGCAAAAGGGGAAGCGGAGTAGTGGTGAGGACACGCCGGATGTAACCGTCCCGCATCAAAAGGGCAATGCAGATGTATGCCCAGTTGATGCTGGCCTGCTCCAGCATGGCACTGCGCAGGCTCATTTTCTGGCTGGGCGAAAGCCGGTCGAGGCATTCGTCCGGGCTTTTACCTTCCCCCTGCGCGGCATCGGGAAACCGTTCCTGAATCAGTTTCACCACCGCATCGCCTCTGGGAATGCCGGACCGGAAGGTACAACCTTCACCGATGAGCAGGGTGCCGCCGCGCTCGTCGCCTTCGCCCGCTTTGAGCTGCGGGACGTATTCCTTGATGGCCTGGTAAAGGTTCATGTGATCCGAAACGAACGTTTATTTCAATTGCAATTCCTGGCCCTGAGTCCGGCTTTGCGGTTTAAACCGGCTGTAAGCCACGTACCCCGCAAACACCACCGAACCGATTGCGGTGACAACGATAAAAATTTCCAGCAGGTTGACCACCGCCATGGCGAACAGAAAATATATGAAATCGCGGTTGGCGATCTGGTCCACCAGGCTTTCCGTCTCTTCCACCGGCGCGTCCGACGACCCGGTGGTGCGCTGACTGAAAATGTCCGACTGCAGCAGCAGAAAGCAGGTCAGCGACCCCGCCACAGCGACCACGCCCATGTAACTGTACGCCGCATTGCCCGTCATCCGGTACAACCCAAGGCCGATGCCCAGAAACACCGCGAAGTGAACCACGTTGTCCGCGACGATGTCCAGCATTCCGCCAAAGGGCGATTGCTGAAAACGCAACCGCGCGATCTCTCCATCCGTGCTGTCCAGCCACGCCGACAGCATCAACAACACCGCACCGGTCAACTGGTTGCCGTATCCGCCGAGATAAAAATACCAGCCGGAGATCAGGCCCAGCACCAGATGCGCCCAGGTGATCTGGTTCGGCGTCACCGGTGTCCGGATGAACAGCCGGGTCAGATGGCGCGACATGTGCCGCGTGACCAGACGGTCCATCGGGCTGTCATTGCTCATGCCGCCCAGCTTCAACAGTTGTTCGTGCAGGCGGTGGAAATCGTCTTTTGTCTGTACCCAGCGGTTGTGGTCCCCCGCCACCAGCCGCACGGTATCAAGATTCTGGGGTCCCGGCACGCGGCCGATCTTCCTCGTCTCCGCCAGGCTGAATTCGTTCAGGCACGCCGCCAGCGCCTCCGGGGCGGTGTCCTTCGGGACTTCATACACCTGGGTGCGGGCCAGCAGATCGGTGTCGCTGGGCTCCTTCAACACTCCGGCCAGGTCCGTATGCCAGTGCAGCGCGGAACCGTTCACCACCAGCCGACAGGCATTCTCGTTCAAGCGGTCGGCCAGCCGCGCCGGATCCGATTCCCACTCAACCGGAATCCGCAGGCGGGAGTCTTCCGTGAGCGGGATCATGCGCCCCTTCTGACCTCCCAGAAGGCCGCGGTGGTACACCGTCACCGATTGCACCCCGGCTTTCTGCAAGTGCAACAGATTCAACAGCAAAAATGGCACACCGACGATTTTGCGCGCATACCAGCCGGAAAGCTCAGCCGTATCGGGAGGGTCGGTTAAAAACAAAACCGCTGTATTATCAAGCTCCTGAGAACCCGTATCGGGGGATTCCTTGGTTGAAAATTCCACGCAGCCCAGAACCATCCAAATGGTCGTTTCAGTCGAAAAATCGCCGGGAAAACTGGTTCAAGCATAGCAAGAAGTATAGAAATTTCAAGAGGGTAACGCATAATTGCCCTATTTTTTGAGATCAAGGGCCTCCCCCGGAATCAATTCCGGTGGCACAATGAAAGCGAGGGGCTTTCGCGCCATCCGGTCTGAAGCTTGTCCCAATTTTGGAAAAGTTAGGAGTTCCTAAAAAGTATAAAAGCCCAAAATCGGGATGGGCCGCCGGGTTGCACGGCATTGACCTTGGGACCGGAACGGGTTCCAATAGCGTTTCATTCCGTTACTCTTACTTAAATGAGGAGAGTTATGGAGGCGATTTACGGAATTCTGTCGGCACTCAATTTCGTTCCCTTTGGAGCGGAGTTGTGCCTGTTCGTCCTGCTCACCATTCCCGGTGTCCTGCTGATTCCCGGGGATCGCAGGTCGCCGGAAACCATCACCCGCGTCACGTTGTGGATGTTGAGCGCGGCGGTGCTGGGGGTGGGGCTGGTGAAGGTGGGATTGCAGATGGCGTTTGGCGAGGGCCTGCCCTTGTGGTTGCTCGTGACGAACACGGGGATCGCGGTGGTGGTGCTGGCGTTCAGTTTTTTCCGCACAGCGCTGCAGGTGTTCCTCGCTTTGTGTGTGGCGTTCGTCCTGCACCTGGTTGCCGTGTCCCTGTTCACCCACGTCACCGTCACCCGCACCCTTGCGGCAACGTACAAGTCAACGCCCTCTGCCGCCGGTCCGGGTGCGGAATACGGACGCCACTACGTCGAACTGCACCTGAAAGACGCGCCGGGTTATTTTTTCTACATGTATTCGGAGCCGCTCACCCGTCACCTCGCGCATTCGGGTAAAATGGAAGTGCCGCTGGAAGTGCAACTGCGCTACCACTGGGGCCTGTTGGCGGGACACTCGTTGCAAACGGTGGACGGCCGCGAATGGAAAACCGAAGGGCAGGGCGGGTTCGGCGTGCACGGAACCGCGCCCACGCCTTACCCGTTCGACACGGAATACTATGGACTCGGCGATTGATTCTTCATTCACCGGATCGGGAGACGGCATGACAGAACTGGTCACCATTGCCCGCTACTCGATGCCCTACGAGGCGCACCTGGCGAAGGCGCGGCTGGAGGCGGAGGGCATTCCCGTGTTCATCGCCGACGAACACCTGCTCAGCATCAACTGGCTGTACACGCCGGCGGTGGGCGGCATCAAGGTGCAGGTGCCGGAAGACTGGGTGGACGCGGCGAAGGACATCCTCACCACCGACCACCAGGACGAGATCGCGGAGATCGATACCGAACCGCCGCTCACCTGCCCCCGTTGCGGCGGGACCCATGCGACCATGGTGCTGGGCGATCCGCTGATGCTCCTTTTAACGTTCGCCCTTCTGGGCGCACCGCTGTTTTTCCTCCGCGAAACCATGAAATGCCACACCTGCGGTACGACCTTCAAACGGCCGAAACAGCCCACGCCTACGGAATAAAATAATTTATTCAGCCACAGATTGACACAGATCAAAAAAGAGATGCCTTGTCACTGGCATCTGTGTTCATCGGTGTTTATCTGTGGTAAAAATTTTTAAGTCGTGTACTCGGCGTTGATGCGGACGTAGTCGTAGGACAGGTCGCAGGTGTAGGTTTCGGCCGACGCCCTGCCCATGCCGAGGCCGATGTCGATCCTCAGGTCCTTCGCCTTCATCTGTTTGTGCAGCGCGGTCACGGACAGCCCCGCCACCGGCGCGCCGTTTTTCACCAGCGGCGTGCCGTTGAACGCGATGTCGATCTTCTCCGGTTTCACCCGCACGCCCGCGTAGCCGACGGCGGCGATGATGCGGCCCCAGTTCGGGTCCTCGCCGAACAGTGCCGTCTGCACCAGCTTGGAATCCGCCACGGCACGGCTCACGGTGAGCGCGTCTTTCTCCGTCTTCGCCCCTTTCACCGACACGGTCACGAACTTGGTCGCCCCTTCGCCGTCTTTCACGATGGCGAACGCCAGCGACTTGCACACTGCGGTCAACGCCTCAACAAAATCCCGAAACGCTTTCGTGCCTTTTTTGACCGGGGCGTTTCCCGCCTGCCCGTTTGCCAAAACCAGCACCATGTCGTTGGTGCTGGTGTCGCCATCGACGTTGATGCGGTTGAAGGTGTGTTCGTTGGCGATCTTGAGTGCGGCCTTGAGGTCGGTTTTGCCGATCCTCGCATCGGTGGCGACAAACGCCAGCATGGTCGCCATGTTGGGATGGATCATGCCCGATCCCTTGGCGATTCCGCCAACGGTGATGCCGTTGGACTCCACACAGGCGGTCTTGATGACGAGGTCGGTGGTGAGGATCGCCTGCGCCGCATCATTCCAGCCTTTCGGTGAAAGTTGCGCGGTCAGTTGCGGCAGGCCTTTCTTCAGCGGAGCCATCGGCAGTTTCACTCCGATCACACCGGTGGAAGCGACCAGCACTTCCTTATCCTCGACACCCAGTTGCTTTGCGGTGAGCGCCACCATGTCGCGGCAGGTTTGGTCACCGTCCGTTCCGGTGCAGGCGTTGGCGTTGCCGCTGTTGGCGACGATGGCGCGCACGCTTTTGGCGCTTTGGATGTGTTGTTGCGTCACCGTGACCGTGGGGCTGACCACGCGGTTGGTGGTGAACAGTCCGGCGGCGGTGGCGGGAGTGTCGGAGACGATCAGCGCGAGATCCGGCCTGCCGTTTTTCTTGATGCCGCAGGCCACGCCTCCGGCTTGAAAGCCCGGCACCGACAGAGTTTTTTTCGTTTTCAGTTTCATGTGTGTATCCAGGCAAAAGGACTGATTCGCAATATTTGGAAAAGAAAAACATGGATTCTTCGTCGCCGCCGGCTCCTCAGCATGACAGCGGGGGTGGCCCGCGGCAAACGAACGAGAGCCCATGGTTCGCCCACCGGACATCACTCTGTTGACTCCCGGCTCAGCCGGGTCATTCTGAGCGAAGCGAAGAAACTATGTGTCACTTCCAGGAATCCCTGCCAGGCACCCCTTGCCAGGTCAAGGACTGCGAAAAGTTTTCCAATAAGATCTTTATGGAAACAGGGGCGGTGTGTCGAGCCCCACGGTTTCTTCGAGGCCCAGCATCAGGTTCATGTTCTGCACCGCCTGGCTGGATGCGCCTTTCATCAGGTTGTCGATGGCGCTGGTGATGATGGCGCGACGGTTCCGCGTGTCCACCTGCACGCCGATGTCGCAGAAGTTGGACCCGGCGACAAAATGCGTGTTGGCAAAACGGCCCGGAGGCAGAACACGCACGAAGGGTTCTTTCTCGTAGAACGCTTCGTAATGCTCGTGCAGACGGTCGCGGTCGATCTCCTGTTTCAGGTTCACGTACACCGTGGACAGCAGGCCGCGCGTCATGGGCATGAGGTGCGGCGAGAACGTGATGGTGACGTCCCGCGCGGCGAGGCGGCTGATCTCCTGCTCGATCTCCGGCGCGTGGCGGTGCTCGGCGAGTCCGTAGGCGGAGACGCCTTCATTCGCTTCACAGAACTGGGTGGTCTGGCTCAACTTCCGCCCGGCGCCGGAGACGCCGGACTTGCAGTCGGCAACGATGGAATCCGCATCGCCCCATCCGGTCTGGATCAGCGGTGCGGCAGCGAGGATGACGCCCGTCGGGTAACAGCCGGGGTTGGCGACGAGCCGCGCGGAGCCGATGGAAGACCGGTGCAACTCGGGCAGGCCGTACACCGATTCTTTCAGCAGTTCGGGATTCTGGTGTTCCGTTTTGTACCATTCGCCGTACACCTGGCTGTCGTGCAGGCGGTAGTCGGCGCTCAAGTCCACAATGCGGCACCCGCCCTGCAACAATTCCGGCACGTGCGCCATCGACGCGGTGTGCGGCAGGGCGAGGAACAGGATGTCGCAGTCCCTGCCGATCGAGGCATCCAGCGGCACCAGCGTGTGGTCGAGGTAACCGGCGAGCGAGGGCGCAACTTCGGCGATGTTCCTGCCGACGTGGGATTCGGCGGTCAGGGATACGATGCGCACACTGGGGTGACGCACCAGCAGGCGAAGCAGTTCGATGCCGGTGTACCCCGTGGCCCCTGCGATGCTGACTCGGTTCATAACGGGATCACAAAAAAAATGGAAGGTTCGGGGACCGAACCTTCCACATGATAATTCAGGAAACGTGCGGAAAGAAAGTCCGCAAAAGAGTTTTTAGCGCTTGGAGAACTGAAAACGTTTGCGGGCGCCACGACGGCCGTATTTTTTACGCTCAACCTCGCGGGGGTCGCGGGTGAGGAAGCCGGCTTTTTTGAGAGGGAGGCGCAGTTCGGGATCGGATCCCAGGAGCGCTTTCGAAACCGCAAGCCGCAGGGCACCGGCCTGGCCGGACAAACCGCCGCCCAGTACCGTCGCCCGGATGTCGAAGTTGCCGAGCGTCTCGGTGAGAACCAGCGGCTGGCGCACGATCATCTCCGCCGTCGGCCGACCGAAGTAGGCGTCGAGATTCTTGTTGTTGACCGTGATCTGGCCTTCACCCGGAGTGATCCACACTTTGGCGATGGATTCTTTTCGCCGTCCGGTTGCGTAATATCGATCTTCCATTCAAAAAACTCCCAATCGCTCTAAAGCGTCACCGCTTCCGGTTTCTGGCCTTCATGCGGATGATTGTCGTTGTCGTAAATCCGGTAATTGTTTTTCAGGGTCCGTCCCAGCCGGTTCTTCGGAAGCATGCCGTTGATGGCGTTCTTCAGCAATTCCTTCGGCTGTTTCTCCATCACCTGCCGTGCCGTTGCCGACTTGATGCCGCCGGGCCAACCGGTGTGATGGTAATAAATCTTGTCTTCCCATTTGCGGCCGGTGAGTTTCACCTTGGCGGCGTTGATGACGATGACGTTGTCGCCGGTGTCCACATGGGGGGTGAAAATGGGTTTGGTTTTACCCCGGACGATGGCCGCCACTTTGCTGGCCACGCGGCCGAGCGGCTGGTCCGCGGCATCCACCACGACCCACTTTTTTTCCACATCGCTTTGTTTCGCGGAAAACGTTTTCATTTCAATAACCTGGAGATTTCTTCTGGATATGTAAACGGGTTATACTAGATAACTCCGGTCCCGGTGTCAACAGGAAAGCGAAAGGTTTTGAAAAATAATCGCTTCCGGGCCCGATCCGGGCTTCCCTTTGGAAACGGTTTGCGGTATTTTAGCGTTTCCTTAAGACTGGCTGGAAATCGGCGTTGCCGGTGGAGAACCCCAAGTTTACCATTTTTTCGCGATCATGCAGAATTCAAATCTAAAAAATTTGCAAAACGACCCCACAAATCCAGAAGCCCCTGCGCAGGTTGAAAACGACCGCGCCCGGCTGGACACGGCCATTTCCCGCTCGTGCGAACACCATTTCTCCACGCAATACCCGGAAGGGTACTGGGTGGAAGAGCTGGAGTCGAACGTCACCATCACCGCCGAATACGTGTTCCTGATGCACTTCCTCGGCCTGAACCAGCCTGAGAGAAAAGAACGCATCAAAAACTACCTGCTGGCGCAACAGCAGGAGCACGGCGGCTGGACGCTGTACTACGGCGGACCGCCGGACATCGGCACCACGGTGGAAGCGTACACCGCGCTCAAGATGTGCGGCCTTCCTCTGGATGCGCCCGAAATGGCGAAAGCGCGGCAGTGCATTTTCGGTCTGGGCGGGGTGAGGAAGGCACGGGTGTTCACCAAAATCTTCCTCGCCATGCTGGGGCAGATCGACTGGAAATGGACCCCCGCCACGCCGGTGGAAGCGGTCCTGTTGCCGACGTGGTTTTACTTCAACATCTACGAGATGTCGAGCTGGTCGCGCGGCACGGTGGTGCCGCTTTCCGTCGTGTGCTCGCTGAAACCGGTGTGGCCCCTGCCGACGGAACAATCCGTCCCGGAAATCTTCACCGGGGCCGACCGCGACATGGGCGTGAAGAACCGCAACCCGGGGCTCAACTGGTCTTCGGCGTTCATGCTGGCCGACCGTGTGCTGAAACTGCTGGGCAAATCCTCGTGGAAACCGTTCCGCAAAATCGCCATGCGCCGCGCCGAGAAATGGATCCTCAAACACCAGGAACCGGAAGGCGATTTCAGCGGCATCCAGCCCGCCATGTTCAACTCGGTCCTCGCGCTGAACCTGATGGGCTACCCGATGGACCACCCGGCGATCGTCAAAGGCATGGAAAGCATCGACCGCTTCTTCATCCGGCAGGGTGAGCAGGAATGGATGCAGGCCTGCGTCTCGCCTTTGTGGGACACGGCGATCTCCTGCAACGCCTTGATGGACGCGGGCGTGCCGGGCGATGATCCGCGCATCGTGAAAGCGGTGGAATGGATGGTGAAAAAACAGGTGACACGCGGCGGCGACTGGCAGATCAAGAATCCGCACACACCGCCGGGCGGCTGGGCGTTCGAGTTTTACAACGAAGCCTACCCGGACACCGACGACACCGCCGAGATTCTGATGTCGATTCACCGCACCGCCATCTCCGACACCGAGTGGAAAGAACGCGAGTTCCAGCGCGCGCTGACCTGGCTGATGAGCATGCAAAGCAGTAACGGTGGCTGGGGCGCGTTCGACCGCGACAACGATCACGAACTGTTCAATGAAATCCCGTTCGCCGACCACGGAGCCATGCTGGATCCACCCACGGTGGATGTGACCGGACGCATTTTGTGGATGCTCGGGCGCATCGGCCACGACCCCAAGGACCCGCGGGTGGAGCACGCACTCACGTTCATCCGCGACAGCCAGGAGCGGGAAGGGTGCTGGTTCGGCCGCTGGGGCGTGAACTACATCTACGGCACGTGGCTGGTTTTGATGGGGCTCAGTTCCATCGGCGAGGACATGCAGTCCTCGATGGTACGCAGGGCAGTGGACTGGTTGAATTCACGGCAGAACGCAGACGGCGGCTGGGGCGAGACCTGCTACAGCTACTCCGACTACGAGTATGCCGGCAAAGGCGACAGCACCAAGTCGCAGACCGCGTGGGCGCTGATGGCGCTGGTGGAAGCGGGAGAAGCGCAAAGCGAGGTGGTGCGCCGCGGTGTGGAGTACCTCATCACCACGCAACAGGATGACGGCTCGTGGTACGAGGACGAGTTCACCGGTACCGGATTCCCCGAACACTTCTATATCCGCTACCACATGTACCGGCAGTTTTTCCCGTTGATGGCGCTGGCGCGCTACCGCCATGTGCTCGATCACGGCACCGTACCTCAACGCCGGGCACCCGACGCAACCTGAAGTCCGGACTGAGTCCGGGACAACGGGCTGCTGCTTTCAAGAGGGCCCGGGGGACGACCTGCTGCAATACAAAAAACCACCCTGTCTTTGAAGACAGGGTGGTTTTGTTTTCCCGGGCAAACGGGGAAGCCGCTCATCCGGGCTGGAATTCCATTACCGAGGGCGAGTCAGTAATGGCGCAGAAGTTCTACCGCAAACCGGGTCCGGTTCAATTGTTCGGTGGCCGAGGCGATGACCTCGCCGCTTGCAATGTCCACCATGGATACATGAACGTCGATATTGGCGCCGATGTCACGGACCTTGCCATTGATGATGGCCTGTGCTTTCAACTCGTGACCGATTCGCTGAATTTCTTCCCTGGTATAGCGCACGGAGGGTTTGAGTTCCAGACGCTCCAGCGTGGCCAGCACCTCTCCCTTCTGCGATACGCGGAAGAAGCGGCCGCGGGTGATGGCTTCCACCACGCGCGACGCCATGTACTCGCCTAAAATGGGCACGCGATTGTCGTCATCTACCAGGTCGAGCACCACCACTTTATTGATCTCGTATTCCTGCACTCCGTGCGTGAGGTCGGTCACCAGGTTTTCCGATTTCTTTTTGTAATACTCGGAATCGGTATCCGGCGTGAAGACCGTTTCCCAGAACTGGGAAGGCGCCATCTTCACCTCACACGCGGACAGAAACACCAGGATGAGGACCATGCAAATGGCCTTCACGTGGATGGCGATGAAATCAAAACCCCAGTTTTTGATCCGCAAAAAAGTTTTGTTTAAATGCTCGATGCCGTTCATGGTCGTGCACCCCTCTCCTAGTTTGCTTGCTTAAATGACATCCAGATCCGCGTGCAGGGACCCCGCCGCCTTGATCGCCTGAAGTATTGAAATCAGGTCGCGCGGCGTCACGCCGATGGCGTTCAGCCCGTTGACCACCTGACCGAGGTCAATGCCCTCGGGCACGACTATCAGGCGGTCCTCATCCTGCCCTACGGCAATCCGGGTTCTTGGGAGGATCACCGTTTGTCCCTCAGATAAGGGTTCCGGCTGGGCAACAACGGGTTCCTCCGTGACCTGGACAAACAGGTTTCCGTGGGCCACGGCCACCCTCGATATCTTTACATTGTCCCCCATGACCACCGTGCCGGTTCTTTCGTCTATGATCACTCTCGCGACGGAATCCGGTTGGACATCCAGTACCTCGATTTGTGTCACGAATTCGGCGACATTGTTCCTGTAAAATTGAGGCACTTTGATATGAATGGTGCGACCATCCAGGTTCGTCGCGAACTCGTCTTTCAATACGGAATTTATTTTTTTTGCAATGCGGTCGCCGGTGGTGAAATCGGTTTGTTTGAGAGACAGGATGATGCTTTCCTTGGTATGGAACGTATTGGGCAGTTCTTTTTCCACCATCCCGCCACCGGTTATCCTGCCGACATTCAGATGATTCGCCTGCACTCCCTGCCCCTGACCCTGAACGGCAAAGCCGCCAATGGATACCGGGCCCTGCGCCACGGCGTAAGTGACGGAGTCCGGACCTTTCAAGGGAGTCATGAGCAAGGTCCCACCCTGAAGACTGCTCGAGTCACCAAGCGAGGAGACAGTCACGTCGATGCGGTCACCCTGATGTGCGAAGGGCGGCAGTTCGGCGGTCACCATGACGGTGGCGGCATTTTTGAACTGCAACTGGTTGACGCGGTCCTGTGGAACCGTCACGCCCAGCTTCTGCAGCATGTTGACCATCGTCTGGATTGAGAAGAACACGTTGGTGGCGCGGTCACCGGTGTTTGCCAAACCGATCACCAGCCCGAACCCGATCAATTGGTTGGCGCGCACTCCGTTCACATTCGCCAGTTCCTTGATGCGGATGGCGCTGGCGTTTTCCGTCAGCATCAAAAAGCACAAGAGAAACGCAAATACCTGAACCCACCTCAACTTACGAAACATCAATTTCTCTCCCATAAAATTTCCTTGTCGGCTCATCAGAACGGCCAGACGTATGCCAGGAACCGGGAAAGCCAGCCCGGATTCTGTTCTTCCGAGACCACACCTTTTCCTGAATAGGTGATAGATGCATTGGCAATGTTCTGCGACGAAATGGTGTTGTCGAAACCGATGTCCACACGGCGGATCAAACCTCCAAGAATCATGGTCTGGTCCTCGTCGTTCACCATCACTGTACGGCGTCCTTCGATTTTAAAAATTCCGTTGGGCAATACCTCGGTGATTATAGCCGCCATGGTGCCGGTCATGGTTCCCGCTCGAGTGGTGGTGCCCTCTCCATCATGCGACCGGCTGACGCTGGTGTTCAAATTCGGATTGAACGACTGGGTGCTCCCCAGAAAATTGGACACGCCCAGGTTTGTAGGCAGGCCCAGCACGCTCCCCGTTTCGATGTCTATGCTGGAATCGCGTGATGTGGCTGTCGTGGCTGAGTTTGTTGAAGTGAAATTTTCCTCCAACTCGATGGTCACCACATCACCGATCTGCTTTGCCTTGGTGTCCGCAAACAACAGGTTTTCAGACGTCTCCCCCGGCCAGAGGGACCCCTCCAAACGCTGATACGGGTCCTTCTTGACCTCAAAAATGGCATGCTTGAGGATCTCCTCAGCCGGGTCCGGTTTCTTTTCTTTCAACGCCGCACACCCACCCAGGCCCAATGCGGGAAGTGCCAGGGCCAGCAAAAAGATTCGTCCAAATGTGGAAAACGTTTTCATATTCATTCAAAAATCCACTGTGACCGTTTTGGAATTCTTTACGGTTCCGTAAACGGTTTTCTGGGTTTGGAGGTTTTTCACCCTTACGATGGCATCCTGGAAACCGTTTTCCTCGACCAGTCCCGGAGCGGTGATTCGCAGAGGGCCTTTCTCGGCAACCAGTAAAATTCGATCCCCGCGTTTGACGACAGGCACCCGGCGAATCATATAATTGGAAATCATGTCTCCTGATCCGAGATTACTCACCACTTCCTGGCCAATCACATCATCGACGTTTGTCATGACGTTATTCAAGATGGGATTGGCGGAAGCCACTTGAACCAGCTTCACATCCTCGCTGGAAATGACATCTCCCCTTCGCAAGTTTCTCGTCGCCTGAACCACATCGAACATAACCTCGACTTTGGCCAGCAGGGTGACGCGATGCTTGATCAAGTTATCGACACGGAAGGTGAGGTTGAAGGGAATGGTTCCCGTCCTGTTTTTATGTCCCGGGAGGCGGAAATCAAAATCCACCTCGCCTTCGGGCAGGGTTACATCCCCTCCCTTGTAAAAAATATCCATCCTCATTCGATCGGGGGCCCACGTCAATTGACGTGTTAGAAACTGGCGGGCCATTTCCTGAATGGCTTTTGCCTCGATCACCTGGGTGGGGGCCGCCCAGGCCGGGAGGCTCCAAATTCCCATAAGGAAGACCAACAGACCGGTTACCAGGAGCAGGTGGTTCTGGAATTTTTTTCTGAATTTGTTATTCATCGTAGCCCCCTATCAGCGTTTCAAATTGCTCGCAATCTGAAGCATCTCGTCTGCGGTTTGAACCGTCCGGGAGTTGACCTCGTAGGCTCGTTGCGCGGTGATCAGGTTCACCAGTTCCTCCACCACGCTCACATTGGACAATTCCAGAAAACCCTGCTTGATGGCGCCCCGGTTATCCAGCGCCGGCGTTCCGACGATGGGTGTTCCCGATGATCCGGTCTGCAAAAACAGGTTGTCGCCCAAAGCCTGAAGACCGGCCGGGTTCTGAAAAGTGGCGATCTGCAGGTTGCCGACAACCGAAGGCACCGGGGAATTGGGCTGGGTGACCGATACAACGCCGGAGGGGTCGATGGAGATGTTCAATGCGTTCTGCGGGATGGTGACGGCCGGTTGCAGGAGCAAGCCGTCCGACGTGACGATCTGTCCCGTCTGATTCAGTTTGAAAGTACCGGCACGGGTGTACGCGATGTTACCGGTGGGCGTCGTGATCTGGAAAAAACCATCGCCTTCGATGGCGATGTCCAGCGGGTTTTGAGTCTGGGCAAAATCCCCCTGCAAGAATATTTTTTGGACCGCGGCCGGTTTCACACCCAGCCCCAGTTGGATACCCGTCGGTACCTGGTTACCCGTGTTTGAAAGGGTTCCCTGCAATTTCAACGTCTGGTAAAGCAGGTCCTGAAAATCCGCCCGGCTTCTTTTAAAGCCTGAAGTATTCACGTTGGCCAGGTTGTTGGAAATCACGCTCACATTCAGGTCCTGGGCATTCATGCCTGTGGCGGCGGTGTATAACGATCGCATCATGGTGTTGTTCCTTTATCACTTGGGTTTCGGGACTCTACTTGGCCCACTCTATTCCCTTGTCTTTACGCCAGACGGGCTATGCTGTTCACCGATTGCTGGTCGGCCTCATCTATGGATTGGATGATCCGCTGGTACGCCTCGAACGTTCGAACGGTTTGAATCATTTTGGTCATTTCTTCAACGGCGTTGACATTGCTGTTCTCGATAAACCCTTGCTGAATGTTCGGTGCCTCAACAGGAATAGGCAATTGATTCGGGTCACTCATGGAATAGAGGTTATCCCCTTCCTTTTTCAGGAGCTCCGGGTTGTCAAAACGGACTACTTTCAATTGCCCCAGGTTTTGCGTTTCCTGACTGGACCTGGCGGAGACGGTACCCACCTTGTCCACACTGATCACCGGATTATCAAGTGGCAACAAAATATTCGTTTCACCAACGCCCTGAAGGACATTGCCATCCTTATCTACCAAGCGCCTTTGTTCATCCACCTGGAAACTTCCCGTTCGCGTGTAGCGGGGCCCCTCGGGCGTTTCAACCACGAAGAAACCCTCCTCCTGCATGGCAAGATCAAAAGGGTTGCCGGTGTTCACCAGAGTTCCCTGGCGAAAATCCGTGGTCTGGCCATCCACATCCACATAGCTCACGCCCATGTTGGATAATCCCGTGGGCAAAAGAGTATTTCGATTCCCCTCCAGGCTTTTGGGTCCCTGAAAGGGAGGCTCGATCTCCTTGAAAACGAGGTCGTCCTTTTTAAATCCGGGCGTGTTCAGATTCGCCATGTTGTTGCTGATGACTTCCAGCTTTCGATGTTGCTTCACCCCGGCTGAGGATGCTATATATAAACCTTCAAGCATTCTTGACTCCTTTTTATCCGATGCAGGGATTTGAGCAATATCGATGCCAAAGGGTAATTGTTTGTTTTATTGGTTCTAAAAAACTCATTAACCCTTTGGATGATTGAAGTTAGAACCCGGTCCCGTCGAGAAACAAGATGGGAAAAATCGGATGGGAGCGTTGGGTTTTTGGCAGAATTTTCCGGTCAGCCCGGTTGCCCCGTCAAATTTGCCGGGTTTGGAATCCTGAAAACAGCGAACAGAGTTTTTTAGTTCATTAAAGGAGGAGAAAACTCTTCATGGAACATATTAGCGTGGACAAACTGCACGATTTGTTGCCCAACATGGGGCCCGACGACTTGATTCTGGATGTGCGGACGGAAGAAGAATTCGAAGAAGCTCATATCAAAGGAGCTCGCAACCAAAACCACGAGGATGTGGAAGATATTGCCGATGAACTGAAAAAATACAAGAACGTGTACGTTCATTGCAAAATGGGGGGACGGGCGCAAAAGGCCGCGGAGACCCTGGAAGGCGCGGGTCTCACCAATATTATCTGTGTCAGCCAGGGTGGCATGCAGCGGTGGATGGATATGGGCTGGGAAGCGGAGTGAACTGAGGACGTTTAATTAAATTTTGTCTGCTGCCAATTTATTGGCTGATAAAAAAAACCGGGAATGGGGCGAACCCCATTCCCGGTTTGTATTTTTAGAATGCCCGTCAGTCAGTACTTCAGGGTATTCCAGGCCGTAATGGCTTTCTGGCCATTGCGTTCCTTGTTGGAACCGTTCCAGATGGCGATTGCCATCGGGATGCTGTTGCCAGTGAATTGAGCGTCATTGGCATCGTCGGTTTTCAAAGCGCGTTTGAAAACCACCGCCCAACGATCGTTCGACCAGTTGCCTTTACCATCCACGTCCTGGTTGGCCTGCGTGGTCAGCGTGCTGAAACCCTCGGCGTTGAGGTCTTCAACCGGAGACCGCCGCATGGATGCGTCGGACAGGATGTTGTGGGTAGCCCGGCCCGGGTTGTAAACACCTTCGTTTTTACCCATGCCAAAGTCCACAAAGGTGGAACGCTGAGCGATCTCACCAGCGCCGCCGGTGTGAACGCCACTTTTGCCGCGCTCGTCCTTGCTACCGGTCATATCCGGTTTCAAGGCACCTTTCAGCAACAGGTTTCCATCCGGCTCGTACATGTAGTAACCAGCGGAACCCATAGCCATGTTGGAATAATGATCTTCCATATCCTGCATGCCTTCGTTTCCGGCTCGTCCAGCGGCTTCTTTATCCCAAGTCGCTTTCCACTGCCAGATGTTGACACGCTCGCCATCCGCACCCATGGTGAAAGGAGGCTCACTGCCTGTCTTCACCGGGAACATCAGCGCGGCCTGGTCCTTGTACTGCTGGGACCGGACCATGATATCGTCGCGAACACCATCGCTCCACTGAAGGCGAACGGCGATTTCCTTGTCATTGCGTGCCGCCTTGACGTTCACCCACTTCGTAGCCGGGTTCGGCCACATCGGGTTGGTGATCATCTGCGGGTCCATATCGACAACCACGTGCCGGCCCTTGGTCGGTCCGTAGTTGGACCAAAAAGGATCGGTCGGATCTACCGGAATGGCCCGCTTGCCGACATTCAGGGCTTCGATGGTTGCCGCAGAAGACACCATCGCACCACCCAGAACGAATGCGGCAATCAATGCGAATACTACGCTTTTTTTCATTTTCACGGTTTTCCTCCTGTTAAGCAGTTTCCGGGTTTGAAAGCGCATCCCCTCCCGTTCCAAACCAGGTTCAAACCGCCTCCCGGAACAGGGCTTGTTGCCCTGTTCCGGAGCGGCAGATGATACCCGACTTAGAACGCACCAGGATGCTCTTCGGGCCGGACATAGAAAGGTTCTTCAACCGTGACACGGATGATCTCCTTACCCTTCCGGTTGAACCCGATG